>NZ_RKIA01000015.1:0-1228 GCF_003751685.1 Curtobacterium sp. PhB78 | reverse complement strand
CTTGGGTTCAAGGGGTGGTTGCAACACCTTGAGTGGTGAGGTGTTGGTGTGGGTCGTTGGCACACGCGTGAGGACAAGCGACGGTTCTGGGCTGCGTTGGCGGAGCTTGGGAGCACGACCCTGGCCGCGGCCGCGACTGGTGTGAACCGGTCGACGGCCGCGGACTGGGTCAGCCAGGCTGGCGGCATGCCGCCCGTGCTCGCTGCTCCGTCCGGTGTCCGGTTGTCGCTCGAGGAGCGTGAAGAGATCTGGTTTGGTCGGTCTCGGGGGCACTCGCTCCGGCAGATCGCTGCCCGGCTCGGTCGGGCACCATCGACGGTATCTCGTGAGCTGCGCAACGCGGGCCGGGGCGGGTATCGGCCCTCAACGGCGCAACGGATCGTTGATCAGCGGCGGGCCCGACCAAAACCACGCAAGCTCGCCATCAACGGTCGGCTCCGGGACTACGTGCAGACTGGGTTGGAAGCGGACCGTTCACCGGAGCAAATCATGCTCCGGCTGCGGCGGGACTTCCCACACGATCCGGAGATGCGGGTGTCGCACGAGACGATCTACCAGGCCCTGTATGTCGAGGGCCGTGGTGGGGTGAAACGCGAACTCCAGGTCGCGTTGCGCACCGGGCGGACGCTGCGCCGGCCGCGGGGGCGGGAACAGCGTCGGTCGCGGGCGGACATGCTCGAAATGGTCTCGATCGCGGATCGACCCGCCGAGGTCGAGGGTCGTCTGGTCCCCGGGCATTGGGAAGGGGACTTGATCGTTGGGAAGGACTCGGGTTCCGCGATCGGCACCCTGGTCGAACGCACCACCGGGTTCGTGATGCTGCTCCACCTGCCGACTAAGCACGGCGCTGCCGAGGTGCGAGATCAGATGATCACCGCGATCGGGAAGATGCCCGAGATGCTCCGCAAGTCGGTCACCTGGGACCAGGGCATCGAGATGGCGTCCCACAAGCAGATCAGCATCGCGACCGGGATCGAGATCTACTTCTGCGACCCTCACTCGCCCTGGCAGCGCGGCTCGAACGAGAACACGAACGGGCTGCTGCGGCAGTACTTCCCGAAGGGACAGGACCTGTCCGTGTTCCCCGCGGACTACCTCGACTACATCGCCGACAAGCTCAACAACCGACCACGCAAACGCCTCGACGCCATGACGCCGAGAGAGGCTCTCGACGAGCTACTCTCGGCGTCACTGACAGGCGGTGTTGCACCGACCACTTGAATCCACC
>NZ_RKIA01000014.1:0-1489 GCF_003751685.1 Curtobacterium sp. PhB78 | reverse complement strand
GGTCACATTCCGAACCCGGAAGCTAAGCCTCTCAGCGCCGATGGTACTGCAAGGGGGACCTTGTGGGAGAGTAGGACGCCGCCGGACTTAACGTAGTATCACCAGGGAACCCCTGACCAGCACTGGTCAGGGGTTTTCTGCGTTTCCGGAGGTTCTTCGTGGCGGGTGTCCGTTCGCGGCGCCGGTTCGTGAGCAGAAATGGTCGGGTACACGTGTGCGACCCGACCATTTCTGCTCACGAAGTGTCCCGTTCGGCTCCGTGGTCCTGCCACTCCTCGCTGCCTCGGTCAGTCGCGGCCTGGCGCCGGCCTCCCGCGATGACGAGCTCGACGTTCCTCCGCGAGTGGCGCTGACCCTTCGTGAGCAGAAACGGTCGAGTGATGCCGAGCGCACCCGACCATTTCTGCTCACGAAGCGGTGTGCGTGCGTGGCTGGGTGGTCGGGTGGGACAGGCCTCGGAGCCAGCGGCGCTCAGTGTCGAACCTTGGGTTGAAGGTGGCACGGGCCCAGGCGGGATACTGCCCATGGGGCGGCGGCTGTGAGCGCCTTCGAGTGTGCGACTCGGTTCGGGACGAAGTGGTCCACTCGCTTGCGGCCGCGCCTCGAGCCGGTCTCCGGGCTCGAGGTAGCCTGCCGAGCCGGCGGTGCCTACCGCGATGTGGATCCTGCTGACGGACGCCGCTCGCTGGTCCAAGGGGCGTTGTTCATGTGATGAGTGGCTGCCCGTTGCCCTCTGCGCGATCGCCTGAGCTGGGCGCGTCGTGGTGTTCGGCCTGCACGGGAGGGATGGACACGACGTCGACGTTCGCCATCCGACTGCCGGGCGAGGATGCTGGTCCCGGAGTCCCGGAGTCCCGGAGTCCCGGAGTCCCGGAGTCCCGGAGTCCCGGAGTCCCGGTGTCCCGGTGTCCCGGTGTCCCGGTGTCCCGGTGTCCCGGTGTCCCGGTGTCCCGGTGTCCCGGTGTCCCGGTGTCCCGGTGTCCCGGTGTCCCGGTGTCCCGGTGTCCCGGTGTCCCGGTGTCCCGGTGTCCCGGTGTCCCGGTGTCCCGGTGTCCCGGTGTCCCGGTGTCCCGGTGTCCCGGTGTCCCGGTGCAGGTAACGACGTCGATCCGTTCGGGCCTGCTCGTCGACGCACGTGGGTCCCCGCCTGCGACACGCCCGGGAAGCGGCCCGGCTGGCGCTCCCGTTCACCTCCCCGTAATGTTGTCACTCGTTGCCGCTGAGGCGGAGAACGGAACGGCCGAGACGGTCACCAAGTGGAAACGCCTGGAGATGCAGTCCGGACGGGGTCCCGCTCAGGCAACCGACACCCAAGGTTCCACGGTCTCGATCGTGGTGCTCGACGGTGTCGAGAGACGAATGCCTCTCTGACGAAGCCCGACGGGCGGAGTGGGGAGTGCGTCTGGTCCTTGAGAACTCAACAGCGTGCACATTGTCAATGCCAATTTATTGATTGACCTCGTGCCTGGGCAGCTTTGGTTGTTCAGGT
>NZ_RKIA01000013.1:0-4756 GCF_003751685.1 Curtobacterium sp. PhB78 | reverse complement strand
GTCTCAAACATGTTCCGGCTGCTGCCCACGAATGGGCAGAGCGGTGTATTCAGTTTGATTCCCGATCGTCTGTCGGGAACCACAAAGTGGACGCGAGCCCGTGCAACAAGTGCACGGAAATCAGTGTGTTATCAAGTCTTCGGCTTATTAGTACCGGTCAGCTCCACGGGTCGTTAGTCCCCGCTTCCACATCCGGCCTATCAACCCAGTAGTCTGCTGGGAGCCTCTCACACTCAAGGTGCATGGAAATCTCATCTCGAAGACGGCTTCCCGCTTAGATGCTTTCAGCGGTTATCCGGTCCGAACGTAGCTAATCAGCGGTGCCCTTGGCAGAACAACTGACACACCAGAGGTTCGTCCATCCCGGTCCTCTCGTACTAGGGATAGATCTTCTCAAATTTCCAACGCGCGCAGCGGATAGGGACCGAACTGTCTCACGACGTTCTAAACCCAGCTCGCGTACCGCTTTAATGGGCGAACAGCCCAACCCTTGGGACCTACTCCAGCCCCAGGATGCGACGAGCCGACATCGAGGTGCCAAACCATGCCGTCGATATGGACTCTTGGGCAAGATCAGCCTGTTATCCCCGAGGTACCTTTTATCCGTTGAGCGACAGCGCTTCCACAAGCCACTGCCGGATCACTAGTCCCGACTTTCGTCCCTGCTCGACCTGTCAGTCTCACAGTCAAGCTCCCTTGTGCACTTACACTCGCCACCTGATTGCCAACCAGGTTGAGGGAACCTTTGGGCGCCTCCGTTACTCTTTGGGAGGCAACCGCCCCAGTTAAACTACCCATCAGGCACTGTCCATGAACCCGATCAGGGTCCTACGTTAGACATCCAGAGTGACCAGAGTGGTATTTCAACAATGACTCCACGAACACTAGCGTGCCCGCTTCACAGTCTCCCACCTATCCTACACAAGCCACACCGAACACCAATACCAAACTGTAGTAAAGGTCACGGGGTCTTTCCGTCCTGCTGCGCGTAACGAGCATCTTTACTCGTAGTGCAATTTCGCCGAGTTCGCGGTTGAGACAGCTGGGAAGTCGTTACGCCATTCGTGCAGGTCGGAACTTACCCGACAAGGAATTTCGCTACCTTAGGATGGTTATAGTTACCACCGCCGTTTACTGGGGCTTAAATTCAGAGCTTCGCCCAAAGGCTAACCCTTCCTCTTAACCTTCCAGCACCGGGCAGGCGTCAGTCCGTATACATCGTCTTGCGACTTCGCACGGACCTGTGTTTTTAGTAAACAGTCGCTTCCCACTGGTCTCTGCGGCCTTCAACGCTCACGGAGTAAATCCGGTCACGTGTCCGGCCCCCCTTCTCCCGAAGTTACGGGGGCATTTTGCCGAGTTCCTTAACCACGATTCTCTCGATCTCCTTGGTATTCTCTACCTGACCACCTGAGTCGGTTTCGGGTACGGGCGGCTGCAACCTCGCGTCGATGCTTTTCTCGGCAGCATAGGATCACTGATTTCCCCTTACGGGTACGCGTCGGATCTCAGGCGTACAGACGACGGATTTGCCTATCGTCAGCCCTACATCCTTACACCAGGTTCACCTTACGGATACCATCGCCTGGCTCAGCTACCTTCCTGCGTCACACCTGTTCATACGCTAACCGCACCAGCATGGGGTCGAGCGTTAGACCGGCCACCATCACCCCGAAGGGATCCGGTTGAACCGGGTTAGGACTCTTAGCACCACTGGATTAGCTTGGGCGGTTGTTCGCCGGTACGGGAATATCAACCCGTTGTCCATCGACTACGCCTGTCGGCCTCGCCTTAGGTCCCGACTTACCCAGGGCGGATTAACCTGGCCCTGGAACCCTTGGTCTTTCGGAGGACGGGTTTCTCACCCGTCTTTCGCTACTCATGCCTGCATTCTCACTCGTGTAGCGTCCACGGCTGGATCACTCCGCCGCTTCACTCGCCACACGACGCTCTCCTACCACTCCGCACGACTGAACCACGAAGGCTTGTCTAGTGTGCGAAATCTACAACTTCGGTGGTGTGCTTGAGCCCCGTTACATTGTCGGCGCGGAATCACTTGACCAGTGAGCTATTACGCACTCTTTCAAGGGTGGCTGCTTCTAAGCCAACCTCCTGGTTGTCTATGCAACTCCACATCCTTTCCCACTTAGCACACGCTTAGGGACCTTAGTTGGTAGTCTGGGTTGTTTCCCTCTCGACGATGAAGCTTATCCCCCACCGTCTCACTGCTGCGCTCTCACTCACCGGCATTCGGAGTTTGGCTGACGTCAGTAACCTGTTGAGGCCCATCGGCCATCCAGTAGCTCTACCTCCGGCGAGAAACACGCAACGCTGCACCTAAATGCATTTCGGAGAGAACCAGCTATCACGAAGTTTGATTGGCCTTTCACCCCTATCCACAGCTCATCCCCTCCATTTTCAACTGAAGTGGGTTCGGTCCTCCACGACGTCTTACCGTCGCTTCAACCTGGCCATGGATAGATCACTTCGCTTCGGGTCTAGAACATGCGACTCAAACGCCCTATTCAGACTCGCTTTCGCTACGGCTGCCCCACACGGGTTAACCTCGCCACATATCACTAACTCGCAGGCTCATTCTTCAAAAGGCACGCCGTCACCCCTACTAAGGAGGCTCCGACGGTTTGTAAGCAAACGGTTTCAGGTACTATTTCACTCCCCTCCCGGGGTACTTTTCACCTTTCCCTCACGGTACTTGTCCGCTATCGGTCATCTGGGAGTATTTAGGCTTATCAGGTGGTCCTGACAGATTCACACGGGATTTCTCGGGCCCCGTGCTACTTGGGATACACATCCGGCCATAACACCATTTCGTCTACGGGGCTGGCACCCACTACGGCCCGGCTTTCAAACCGGTTCGACTATGATGCGCTGTAACCGCCCCAGTCCGGCAGAACTGAGTGACGTGTCCCACAACCCCGACCATGCAACGCCCGCCGGCTATCACACATGATCGGTTTAGCCTCATCCGCTTTCGCTCGCCACTACTCACGGAATCACATGTTGTTTTCTCTTCCTGTGGGTACTGAGATGTTTCACTTCCCCACGTTCCCTCTACCCGCCCTATATATTCAGGCGGGAGTCACCAGGTCACAAAAGCGCCCAGCGGGGTTTCCCCATTCGGAAATCCTCGGATCAGGGCTCGATTATCAGCTCCCCGAGGCTTATCGCAGATTTCTACGTCCTTCTTCGGCTCCAGATGCCAAGGCATCCACCGTTTGCTCTTAGAAACTTGACCACAAAGATTAAAATTGCGATCCGTCATCACCCACAACACGAACACCAAAAGTGCCCGGTCGATTGGATGACGCGAATCAAAGATGCTCGCGTCCACTGTGTAGTTCTCAACATACGATCGGCACCACACTCCCCACCATCCAGTGACAGTGCTTCATGCGGCCCGGCGAAGGACCCGTAGGCCCAACCCCTGCCAGACACTCTCGTGTCAGCAGGAAGCCTGGTCCCTCAGGACCCAACAACGTGCACCAGTCGGCAGCTCCACCCCAACCCGTCCCAACCCTGCAAGCAGAGCGTACTGAGGTCGGAAGCATCACTCCCAACTGCACTGTCAATGTTCCACCCATGAGCTACCCGTCGGACACGTTCGGTCCGAATCAGGCGCCTGGACCACGCCCACCCCGAAGGGCACACGAGGCCAGATGCTCCTTAGAAAGGAGGTGATCCAGCCGCACCTTCCGGTACGGCTACCTTGTTACGACTTAGTCCTAATCACCGATCCCACCTTCGACGGCTCCTTCCACAAGGGTTAGGCCACCGGCTTCGGGTGTTACCGACTTTCATGACTTGACGGGCGGTGTGTACAAGGCCCGGGAACGTATTCACCGCAGCGTTGCTGATCTGCGATTACTAGCGACTCCGACTTCATGAGGTCGAGTTGCAGACCTCAATCCGAACTGAGACCGGCTTTTTGGGATTCGCTCCACCTTACGGTATCGCAGCCCTTTGTACCGGCCATTGTAGCATGCGTGAAGCCCAAGACATAAGGGGCATGATGATTTGACGTCATCCCCACCTTCCTCCGAGTTGACCCCGGCAGTCTCCTATGAGTCCCCGGCATAACCCGCTGGCAACATAGAACGAGGGTTGCGCTCGTTGCGGGACTTAACCCAACATCTCACGACACGAGCTGACGACAACCATGCACCACCTGTACACCGACCACAAGGGGGCGACCATCTCTGGCCGTTTCCGGTGTATGTCAAGCCTTGGTAAGGTTCTTCGCGTTGCATCGAATTAATCCGCATGCTCCGCCGCTTGTGCGGGCCCCCGTCAATTCCTTTGAGTTTTAGCCTTGCGGCCGTACTCCCCAGGCGGGGCGCTTAATGCGTTAGCTACGACACAGAAACCGTGGAAAGGTCCCTACATCTAGCGCCCAACGTTTACGGCATGGACTACCAGGGTATCTAATCCTGTTCGCTCCCCATGCTTTCGCTCCTCAGCGTCAGTTACGGCCCAGAGATCTGCCTTCGCCATCGGTGTTCCTCCTGATATCTGCGCATTCCACCGCTACACCAGGAATTCCAATCTCCCCTACCGCACTCTAGTCTGCCCGTACCCACTGCAAGCCCGAGGTTGAGCCTCGGGATTTCACAGCAGACGCGACAAACCGCCTACGAGCTCTTTACGCCCAATAATTCCGGACAACGCTTGCACCCTACGTATTACCGCGGCTGCTGGCACGTAGTTAGCCGGTGCTTTTTCTGCAGGTACCGTCACT
>NZ_RKIA01000012.1:0-40872 GCF_003751685.1 Curtobacterium sp. PhB78 | reverse complement strand
CGGTCACATTCCGAACCCGGAAGCTAAGCCTCTCAGCGCCGATGGTACTGCAAGGGGGACCTTGTGGGAGAGTAGGACGCCGCCGGACTTAACGTAAGAAGATGTGGCCATCGGCCCTCCATCGTGAATTCGCAGGGGAGACCCTCGTTCACGGTGGTGGCCGGTGGCCATTTCTGTTTTGCCGCTCGTCGCTCGACGTCGGCTCCGGTTCGTGATGGACTGGAGCCCGAACGTCGGTCCGACCGACGCGGCACCCAACACAACGACACAGCGGACGAACGCCCGGCCTTCGGTTCGGGCACGCGATGAGGAGCAACGGTGGCGAACGACGACGAGCGGCGGAACGACGGCGACCGGGGAGACCGACCCCGACGGGACGACCGAGCCCCTCGACGCGACGGAGGTCCGCGCGGAGACGCTGCGAGCGGAGGCCGTTGGTCGTCCGGTCCACGTGACTTCGAACGCCGTGAGGGCGACCGTCGTGACCGTCCTGAGCGCTCCGACCGTCCGTTCCGCGACGGCGCTGCACGTCGCGACAGTGCGCCGCGGAGCGGTGGCGACCGTCCGTTCCGCTCCGGAGACCGTGACGATCGTCCGTCGTGGCGGAGCGATCGCGGCGACTCCGGCCGTCCGCCGCGCGGCGACGGCCCCCGCGGTGCTGAGCGTCCGCGCCGCGACGGGGACCGTCCGTTCCGGTCGGACCGCCCCGCGCGTGATGGTGACCGTCCCGCCTACCGTGGTGGTTCGGATCGTCCGCGTCGTGATGGTGACCGCCCGTACCAGGGCGGTTCGGATCGTCCGCGTCGTGATGGTGACCGCCCGTACCAGGGTGGTTCGGATCGTCCGCGTCGTGATGGTGACCGCCCCGCCTACCGCGGTGGCTCGGACCGTCCCGCCCGCGACGGCGATCGTCCTGCTCACCGCGGTGGTTCGGATCGTCCCCGTCGTGATGGCGACCGCCCCTACCAGGGTGGTTCGGATCGTCCGCGTCGTGATGGCGACCGTCCCGCGTACCGCGGTGGTTCCGACAGTCCCGCTCGCGATGGAGACCGCCCGTACCGCAGCGGCTCTGACCGCCCGGCGCGTGACGGGGACCGTCCGTCGTACCGTGGAGGTTCATCGGACCGTCCGCGTCGTGACGGCGACCGTCCCGCGTACCGCGGCGGCTCTGACCGTCCCGCGTACCGCGGTGGTTCCGACCGTCCGGCGCGTGACGGCGACCGTCCGGCCCGCGATGGCGACCGTCCGCGTCGTGACGGCGACCGACCGTCCTTCCGGGGTGCTTCGGACCGTCCGGCCCGCGGTGGCGACCGCCCGCGTCAGGACGGTGGCGATGACCGACGCCGCTTCGGCGACGGGACGCGTCACGCCGGCGCACGGTTCGGCGAGGCAGCCCGCGACGACTGGGAAGACCGCGACCCGTACGGCACGAAGTCGATCCGTCCGCGCCACGACGACCCGGACATCCCCGACGAGATCGATGCGCGCGACCTCGACCCCGCAGCGCGCATGGAGCTGAAGACGCTCAGCAAGGACAACGCTGACTGGGTCGCCCGGCACCTCGTGGCCGCGGCGCTGTTCGTCGACGAGGACCCCGCTCTGGCGAACGAGCACGCTCTGAGCGCCGCTCGCCGTGCCGGTCGCGTCGGTGTCGTCCGCGAGACCGCTGCGATCACGGCGTACCGCCTGGGGGACTTCGCGACCGCGCTGCGCGAGCTCCGCACCTACCGGCGCATCTCCGGCCGCAACGACCAGCTCCCGATGATGGTGGACTGCGAACGCGGCCTCGGCCGCCCCGAGCGTGCGCTCGAGCTCGGGCGCTCGGTGGAGCGTGCCGCGCTCGACACCGCCGTACAGGTCGAACTCGCGATCGCGATGTCCGGCGCACGCATCGACCTCGGGAACCCCACAGCTGCCCTGGGCGAGCTGGAGATTCCACAGCTGGACCCGTCCACGGCCTACACGTGGTCACCGGCGCTCTACAGTGCTTACGCGGCCACGCTCGAAGAGCTCGGCCGCCAGGACGAGGCCGACGAGTGGTGGGCCCGTGTCGACCGTGCGGCAGCGGCTCTCGCCGAAGCCGCCGACGAGAACGCTTGGGAGACAGTTGATGTGGTCGAGGAAACGCTCGAAGTCGAAGAACACGGAGACGCCGGCGAGCTCGACGACACCGACCAGCTCGACGACGACGCCGACCTCGACGACGACGACGAGCCAGCCCTCGCCGAGCCCGACGTCGTCGGCGAACCCGGCGACGCCGACGAGCCCGGCGAACTCGACGACGACAACCCCCGCGACGTCGACGGCTCCGCAGCCGACTGACGTCCCGACCGCGCCGACGGACGGCGTCGACGTGGTGCTCACGGACCTCGACGGCGTCGTCTACCGGGGGCGGAACGCCATCCCGCACGCGGTCGAGGCGCTCACACGGGCCTCGCTGACCGCACGGGTCGGGTACATCACCAACAACGCGTCCCGACGACCGATCGACGTCGCCGAGCACCTCGAGCGCTACGGGCTCGAGGTGTCCGAGGACGACGTCGTCACGTCGTCGCAGGCGGGCGTGCAGCTCCTGTCGACGCTGGTGCCCGCCGGCGCGACGGTGCTCGTCACCGGTGGGCTGGGACTGTCGAGCATCGTCGAGGCCGCCGGCTTCACGGTGACGACCAGTGCCGAGGACTCCCCGGCCGCGGTCATCCAGGGCTTCTCACCGGACCTCGGGTGGAAGGAACTGGCCGAGGCGTCGTTCGCGTTGGCCGACCCGGCGATCCCGTGGGTCGCCACGAACATGGACTGGTCGATCCCGGTCGAGCGCGGCATCGCCCCCGGCAACGGCACGCTCGTGTCCGCGGTGCACCAGGCCGTGGGGCGGATGCCCGTGGTCGCCGGCAAGCCGGAGCGCCCGATCTTCGACGCCGCGGTCGAGCGGTTCGGCGGCGGGAAGACACTGTTCATCGGTGACCGTCTCGACACCGACATCAAGGGGGCGAACGACGTCGGGATCCCGAGCGTCCTCGTCCTCACGGGCATCGACCAGGCGAAGCAGGTGCTCGCGGCCGATCAGCGCTCGCGTCCACTGTTCGTGCTCGAGGACCTCCGTGGTCTGTCCGAGCCCTACCCGGTGACCGTCCGGCGGCAGGACGACGACGGCACGCGGTACGTCACCGTCGGCAGCGCCACCGTGGCGATGCGGGGACACGTGGTGCGGGTACTCGACGCGGGCAGTGACATCGATCGGCTCCGTGCCGGCGCAGCGCTGATCTGGGAGTCCGGTCTGGCCATCTACGGCCTCGACGTGGACCCGCAGCTGTACGGCGGCGAGTAGCGTGTCGGACGTGCCGAACCCCGAGCAGCCGTCCGCCGACCTGGAACCGCAGGACGAGTTCGCCGCGCGCACCTCGGCGGCCGAGACCCTGCCGCTCGTCGAACGTGCAGACGCGTTCTCGGCACTCCACGACGAGCTGCGCACGCGGCTCGAGAGCGGCGGCACCGCGAGTGCCTGAACCGGACGGAGCCGTGCCCGACGCGACCCCGGTCCGCCTCGACGCCCTGCTCGCGACACGTGGCCTCGCGCGTTCGCGCACCGCTGCCACCAAGCTCATCCAGGACGGCCGGGTGACGGTCGACGGTCGTCCTGTCGTGAAGCCCTCCACCCCGACCTCGCCGGCTGCCGACATCGTGGTCGACGCGGCCGACGAGTGGGTCTCCCGCGCTGCCCAGAAGCTGATCGGAGCGCTCGATGCGTTCGGCGTCGACCCGTCCGGCCGTGTGGTGCTCGACGTCGGTGCGAGCACGGGTGGCTTCACACAGGTGCTCCTGGCCCGTGGTGCTCGCCGGGTCATCGCGCTCGACGTCGGGCACGGGCAACTGCACCCGACGATCGCCGTCGACGAACGTGTCGCCGTGGTCGAGGGCACCAACGCCCGCAGCCTGACCCTGTCGGACTACCTCGCGCTCGACGGCGCCGCAGCCGAGACGACCCTGGTGGTCGGCGACCTGTCCTTCATCTCGCTCCGGCTCGTGCTGCCCGCCCTGGCCGAGGCCGTCCCCGCCGACGACTTCGTCCTGTTGGTGAAGCCGCAGTTCGAGGTCGGTCGCGGCGGGGTGCGCGAGGGCATCGTGCACGATCCGGCACTCCGCGACGACGCCCTGATGAACGTCCTGTGGGCCGCATGGGACCTGGGCTTCGGGACCACCGGGCTCGCGGCGTCGCCCATCATCGGGACGCACGGGAACCACGAGTACCTCGCGCGCTTCCAGCGTGGTGTCGGTGGCAATCCGACAGAATGGAGAGTCCGGGCAACCGAACTCACAGAGGGGACCGCATGAGCGACGACCGGCACATCCTGCTCGTCTCCCACACGGGTCGCCGTGACTCGATCGACGCTGCGGTCGAGGTCTGCGACCTCCTGCACGCCGCCGGTCTGATCCCGGTGATGCCGTTCGACGAGTACGCCGACATCCGGCGAGCCGAAGCCTCGGTGGGGCAGGTCGACATCCTGGGCGTCGACGTCCAGGCGGACCAGCTCGAGATCGTCATCGTGCTCGGCGGCGACGGCACGATCCTGCGCGCGGCCGAACTCGTGCGCGAGACGCGGGCGCCGATCGTCGGCGTGAACCTCGGGCACGTGGGCTTCCTGGCGGAGAGCGAGCGGGACGCCCTCGCCGAGACCGTCGAGCGCGCCCTGTCGGGTGAGTACCACGTCGAGGAGCGCGTCACCCTGCAGGTCGACGTGGTCGTCGGCAACCAGATCGTCTACTCGAGTTGGGCGCTCAACGAGGCCACCATCGAGAAGGCCTCGCGCGAGCGCATGCTCGAAGTGGTGACCGAGGTCGACGGTCGCCCGCTGTCCTCGTTCGGGTGCGACGGCGTCGTCGTGTCGACCCCCACCGGGTCCACGGCGTACTCGTTCTCCGGTGGCGGTCCCATCGTCTGGCCCGACGTCGACGCCCTGCTGATGGTGCCGCTCAGCGCGCACGCCCTGTTCGCCCGCCCGATCGTGGTGGGCCCGGACTGCACGCTCGCGATCGAGGTCCTGCGGCGCACGAGCGGTGTCGGGGTGCTGTGGTGCGACGGTCGCCGGACGCACGACCTGCCGCCGGGCGCTCGCGTCGAGGTCCGACGGTCGCCGGACCCCGTGCGGGTCGCGCGCCTCAAGGACGCTCCGTTCACCGACCGGTTGGTCGCGAAGTTCCGGCTCCCGGTCACCGGGTGGCGCGGGCCGCAGACCGACGAGGACGAGGACCACCTGTGACCGGCCGAGGCGAGGAGCACCACCGATGATCGAGGAGATCGCGATCCGTGACCTCGGGGTCATCGGCGAGACCACGCTCGAACTCGGTCCGGGGTTCACCGTCGTCACGGGCGAGACCGGTGCCGGCAAGACCATGATCGTCACGGCCCTCGGGCTGTTGCTCGGTGCTCGGGCGGACGCCGGTTCGGTCCGCCGTGGTGCCTCGAGCGCCGTGGTCGAGGGCCGGTGGAACGTCCCCGAGCACGCTGCCGTCGCCGAACGCGTCGAGGACGCCGGCGGCGCGGTGGAGGACGGCGAACTGATCCTCACGCGCACGGTCTCGGCCGAGGGGCGCAGCCGTGCGACCGTCGGGGGCCGCAGCGCTCCCGTCGCGGTGCTCGGTGAACTCGCGGACCAGCTCGTGACGGTGCACGGCCAGTCCGACCAGATCCGACTGACCTCGTCGACCGCGCAGCGTGCGGCGCTCGACGGCTTCGGCGGGGCGGCCCTCGAGAAGGCCCTGAACCGGTACGTCGCCGCGTTCGACGCGTGGCAGCAGCACACGGGCGAACTCGAGACACTGACGCGCGACCGCGACGAGCGGGTGGCCGAAGCCGACCGGATCCGCGCTGCCTCGGACGAGATCGAAGCGGCCGACCCGCAGCCCGGCGAGGACGTCGAGCTCGCCGAGCGCGCCGACCGGCTCGGCAACCTCGAGGAACTCCGGCTGTCCGCGGCCCTGGCGCACGAGGCCCTGTCCAGCGAGTCCCTCGACGGCGTCTCCGACGTCGTCGGCCTGGTCGAGTCCGCCCGACGTGCCGTCGAGCGGGTCGCCGGCTCCGACGCCGCCCTGCAGCCCGTGCTCGAACAGCTCACGGAGCTCGGCATCCAGGCGGCCGAGGCCTCGGCGAGCATCTCCAGCTACCTCGGCTCGCTCGAGCCCGAGGCCGGTCACGACCTCGAGCTCATCAACGAACGGCGCGCCCTGCTCGCCGGCCTCACCCGCAAGTACGGCGAGACCGTCGACGACGTCATCGACTACGGGCAGCGGGCGAGCGACCGCCTGCTCGAGCTGGACGGCGACGACGACCGCATCGCCGCCCTCCAGCAGTCCGTCGAACAGGACGAACAGGCACTCGGGGTGGCCGCGGCCGCGTTGACCGCTGCCCGCACGAAGGCGGCAGCGGACCTCGCGAAGCGCGTCACGACCGAGCTGAAGACACTCGCGATGGCCGGCGCCACCCTGGTGGTCGAGGTCACCGACGCGGGGGAGTACCGCCGACATGGACGCGACCAGGTGTCGATCCTGCTGCAGCCGCACTCCGGCACCGACCCCCGACCGATCGGCAAGGGGGCATCGGGCGGCGAGCTCTCGCGCGTGATGCTCGCGATCGAGGTCGTGATGGCCGGCAGCACGACCGTGCCGACGTTCGTCTTCGACGAGGTCGACGCCGGCGTGGGTGGTGCCGCGGCGATCGAGATCGGCCGTCGGCTGGCGAAGCTGGCCGAGCGCACACAGGTCATCGTCGTCACGCACCTGGCGCAGGTCGCGGCGTTCGCGAACAACCACCTCAACGTGGTGAAGGACGCCAGCGGCGCCGTGACCTCGTCGAGTGTGCGACGGCTCGAGGGCGAGGACCGCCTGCAGGAGATGGCGCGGTTGCTCTCGGGGCTCGGCGACAGCGCGAGCGGCGTGGAACACGCCCGCGAACTGCTCGACGTGGCCGGCCAGACGGCCTGACCTGCCACACGGCCGCAAGCAAGCACGCGCGCACGCAAGCACGGCAAGCACGGCAAGCAAGCAAGCACGCACGCACGCACGCAAGCACGCAGGCAAGCACGCGCGCCCACGCGCGCACGGCCCGAAGACCCGGCCACCCACCCCGCGCAACGCCCACGGCGAACCGAGGTCGCGCCTCCCGGCAGTTCTGACGTACGATGGAATCCCGTGGCGGACACTCTCAGCAGCGGTACCCAGGCAAACACCCCGACCCCGAAGGTGACGAAGCAGATCTTCGTGACCGGCGGGGTCGTCTCGTCTCTCGGCAAGGGCCTGACGGCAGCCAGCCTCGGCAATCTCCTGACGGCTCGCGGCCTCAAGGTCGTCATGCAGAAGCTCGACCCGTACCTCAACGTGGACCCGGGCACCATGAACCCGTTCCAGCACGGCGAGGTCTTCGTGACCGACGACGGTGCGGAGACGGACCTCGACATCGGGCACTACGAGCGCTTCCTCGACATCAACCTGGCGCAGTCGGCGAACGTCACGACCGGCCAGGTGTACTCGACGGTGATCGCCAAGGAGCGTCGCGGCGAGTACCTCGGTGACACCGTGCAGGTCATCCCGCACATCACCGACGAGATCAAGCGTCGGATGCGCGAGCAGGCGGAGAACGACCCGCAGCCCGACGTCATCATCACCGAGGTCGGCGGCACGGTCGGCGACATCGAGTCGCAGCCGTTCATCGAGTCGGCGCGCCAGGTGCGCCACGAACTCGGCCGCAACAACGTGTTCTTCGTGCACGTGTCGCTCGTGCCGTTCATGAACGCGTCGGGTGAGCAGAAGACGAAGCCGACGCAGCACTCGGTCGCCGCGCTCCGCTCGATCGGCATCCAGCCCGACGCCCTCGTGCTGCGGTCGGACCGCCCGGTGTCGGACTCGAACAAGAAGAAGATCGCCCTGATGTGCGACGTCGACGAGGACGCCGTGGTGAACGCCGTTGACGTCCCGTCGATCTACGACCTGCCGACGCTGCTGAACAACCAGGGCCTCGACCAGGTCATCGTCGACGCGCTCAAGCTCGAGGCCGGCCCGGTCGACTGGACCGCGTGGACGCCGGTGCTCCGTGCCGTGCACGAGCCGAAGAAGGACGTCACGATCGCCCTGGTCGGCAAGTACATCGACCTGCCGGACGCCTACCTGTCGGTCACCGAGGCGCTCCGTGCCGGTGGCTTCGCGCACGACGCGAAGGTGACGCTGAAGTGGGTCGTCTCCGACGACTGCACCACGCCCGAGGGTGCTGCGAAGCAGCTCGGCGACGTCGACGGCATCTGCATCCCCGGCGGGTTCGGCGTGCGCGGCATCGAGGGCAAGCTCGGCGCGCTGCGCTTCGCCCGTGAGCAGGGCATCCCGACGCTCGGCCTGTGCCTCGGCCTGCAGTGCATGGTCATCGAGTACGCCCGCCACGAGGCCGGCCTGACCGACGCGTCGAGCACCGAGTTCGACCCGGAGACCTCGACGCCGGTCATCGCGACCATGGCGGAGCAGGTGGACATCATCGCCGGCGGCGACCTGGGCGGCACCATGCGCCTCGGCCTGTACCCGGCGACGTTCAGCTCCGGGTCGTTGGCCGAGTCGCTCTACGGTGCGCCCGAGGCGTCCGAGCGCCACCGTCACCGCTACGAGGTCAACAACACGTACCGGCAGCAGATCGCGGACGCCGGCCTGGTGTTCTCGGGCACGTCGCCCGACGGCAGCCTGGTCGAGTACGTCGAGCTGCCGCGTGACGTGCACCCGTTCTACATCGCGACGCAGGCGCACCCGGAGCTGCGCTCGCGTCCGACGAACGCGCACCCGCTGTTCGCGGGGCTCGTCGCGGCCGCGATCGAGCGCCACGAGGCGTCCAGCCTGTTCGACCCGCAGAACGAGGAGCAGGTCGCGTAACGCGCGTTGTCGATGACGGGAGGCGCGGTGCCAGCTGGCACCGCGCCTCCCGTCCGTCTGTGGTCGCGCCCAAGGAACCTGGTTCCGGACACGGAACCAGGGAACGACGCGGTGCTGTGTCCGGAACCTGGTTCCGCGAGGGGCGCGTGCTTGGATGGTTCCGTGACTGACGCACCCATCGCTGACGAAGCCGCCTCGTTCGAGGTCACCGAGTCCACCGTCGTGTACGACGGCGCCGTCTGGGACGTGCGCCGCGACGCGATCGCGTACCACGACGAGACGATGGTGCGGGAGTACATCGACCACACCGGTGCCGTCGCGGTCTACGCCGAGGACGACGAGGGCCGTGTCCTCGTGATCCAGCAGTACCGACACCCGGTTCGGGTGCGCGACTGGGAGCTGCCGGCCGGGCTGCTGGACGTCGAGGGCGAGGACCTCCAGGTCGCTGCCGCTCGCGAACTCGCTGAAGAGGCCGACCTCGAAGCGGACACGTGGGAGCCGCTGGTCCGGTACAACACGTCGTCCGGCGGGAGCAACGAATTCCTGCAGGTCTACCGCGCCCGGGGCGTGCGGCCCACGACGACGGCGTTCGAGCGCGAGGCCGAGGAGGCCGACATCGTGAAGCGGTGGGTGCCGCGGGCCGAGCTGGTGGAGGCGATCCTCGACGGTCGGCTGCACAACTCCGGGCTGGTCGTGGCCGTGCTCGCGGTGGATGCGCTCGAGCGAGGCCGCGCATGAGCCTGCGAGAACTGGTCGACGCGGCGACGTGGACGCACGAGCCCGAGGCCGTGGAGTTCGACGGCGACGTGCTGCGCGTGACCGCGGTCGAGGGCAGCGACGCCTGGCGGACCACGTCGTACGGGTTCGTCCACGACTCCGAGCACGCGCTGGTGCAGCCCCTCGACGGGTCGTTCTCGGTCGAGGCATCGTTCGTCCTCGACTACACGGAGCAGTTCGACCAGGCAGGGATCTTCCTGCGCGTCGACGAGCGGAACTGGATCAAGGCCGGTGTCGAGTTCTCCGACGGGACGCCGCAGCTCGGCGCCGTGGTGACCCGTGACTTCTCGGACTGGTCGGTGGCGCCCGTGCCGGAGTGGGTGGGACGTGTGGTGACCGTCCGGGCCAGCCGCGACGGTGATGCCGTGACCGTCCGGGCGTGGGCCGACGACGAGGAACCCCGGCTGGTGCGGGTTGCGTACCTCGATCCCGCTGCCGCCGTTTCGGCGGGACTGCTGTGTGCCGCTCCGACGCGTGCCGGCCTGACCGTGACGTTCACCGGGTACCGGTTCGGGGCCCCCGACGAGGCACTGCACTGACCGTGCGCCTGTTGTCGTGATTCCCCTCGACCGTGCCACGGAGACGTACCTGCGGCACGTCGCGATCGAGCGGGGACTGTCACAGCACACGCTGTCGGCGTACCGGCGTGACCTGGCGGTGTTCACCTCGTGGTTGGCGACGGCTCCGGTCGTCGAGTCCGACGGTGCCGACCGCGCCGGCGGGGCGTCTGCGATCGACGACGTCGGGCGGCTCGCTCGGGCAGACGTGTCGGAGTTCGTGACCTACCTGGCGACGAAGCCGGACGGTCCGCTGGCGCCGAGGTCGATCGCCCGGAAGCTCAGCTCGGTGCGCTCGTTCACGGCCTTCGCGGCGGGGGAGGGCTGGCTGCCGCTCGACCCCGGCACCGCCGTCCGGCCGCCGAAGGCCCCGATGCGGCTGCCGAAGGCGATCTCGGTGGAGGACATGGAGCGGCTGCTCGGAGCGGTGTCGACGGACGGCTCTGCGGATGGTTCCGCAGACGGCGCTTCCGGTGTGGACGACCCCGTGCGGCTGCGGGACAAGGCGTTGCTCGAACTGCTCTACGCCACCGGCGCGCGGATCTCCGAGGCGGTGGGGTTGTCGGTGGACGACGTGACCACGCTGTCCGACGACTCGGCTCCGGACGCCGACGGTCTCGCCGTCGTGAAAGTCACCGGCAAGGGGAACAAGCAGCGGGTCGTGCCGCTCGGCAGCTTCGCCCGGGCGGCGATCGACGCCTACCTGGTGCGGGCCCGGCCGGTGTTCGCGGCACGAGGGGCCTCGACGCCGGCGCTGTTCCTCGGCGCGCGGGGTGCCCGGCTGTCGCGGCAGAGCGCGTGGCTCGTGATCCAGTCGGCGGCCGAGGCGGCGGGACTCGAGGCGCATGTGTCGCCGCACACGTTCCGGCACTCGTTCGCGACGCACCTGCTCGAGGGCGGTGCCGATGTGCGCGTGGTGCAGGAGTTGCTCGGGCACGCGAGCGTCGCGACGACCCAGATCTACACGATGATCACGGCGGACATGCTGCGGGACGTGTACCAGACGGCGCATCCGCGGGCGCGGCGGTAGGTCTCGTCGTTCGGCGGGCCCGGGCGTGCACTTCGTGAGCAGAAATGGTCGGGTCGCTGGTCGGCACCCGACCATTTCTGCTCACGAAGTCGGACGGTGACGGCCCGGGACGCGTCAGAAGAGGTGGTACTGGGCCGACGCCGCCACCGCGCCCGTCGCGACCGCCACGACCACCGCGCTCGAGGACGCACTCCTCGCAGCGACCGCCCACCCGCCGGTCGCACCGGGGCGGACGACACCGACGAGCCCGCACACGAGGGCGAACGCGCTGCAGACACCAAGCGGGTTGATGAGGATCGACGTCAGGGCCAGCAGCACCGCGAGCACCGTGAACACGCACAGCCGGCGGTCGCGACCGCCGCCGGACGCCCACGCGTGGGTCCGGATCGATGCCGTGTGCACGGAGAACGAGGGGCCGACAGGTGCGACGACGATCGGCAGGACCGGTTCCGGAGCACTCGGCAGGACACGGGTCGCGGCGCCCCAGGCGTGACCGTCCCACCAGCGGAGACGACTGGCGTCCTGCGGGTCCGGGAACCAGCCTGCGGCCGGCAGTGTCACGGGGACTCCTCGAGGTGCGGGGGATGGTGCTCCTCGACGGTAGGGGACGCCGCCCCGCCGCCACAGTCCCAAGGCGGGTGTCGGCACAAGTGCGGACACCCGGCGGTGCGCTACGGTCGGCTGGTGACCGCGAGCCTGGACGACTTCTGGAACGAACGGCGCGACGAGGCTCCGGAACTGCCTGCCGAGGTGCCGGAGGCGTGGTCGTTCGGTGCCACTCCGGAGCAGGCAGACGAGCTGCTCGGCCTGGTGCTCCGCGGCGTCAAGGACGGCACGGCGTCATCGCTCTGGGACTACGAGGCGACGGGTGACCCGCTCCCCGCGACCGGTGAGTGCAGCATCGTGACCGACGGCGCCGGTGTTCCCCGGGCCGTCATCGAGACGACGGACGTCCGGATCGTCCCGTTCGACGCCGTCCGGGCCGAGCACGCGCGCGCCGAAGGCGAGGGCGACCGGAGCCTCCAGCACTGGCGCACGGTGCACGAGGCGTACTGGCGCGCGCACTCCGAGAACCCGCGCGGCTTCGAACCGGACATGCCGGTGGTCTGCGAGCGCTTCCGGCTGATCTGGCCGACGCCGACGCCTGCGCCGACCCAGACGACGACGCCGACGCCGGAGTAGACGCAGCCGCCGACCGTCAGCGCCTGACCGATCAGATCAGGCCGGGACGGGTGCCGCGTCGACCTCGGTGAACACGTCCTTGACGGCGGCGAGCAGTCTCGCGTTGAAGTCGACGCCGAGCTGGTTCGGCACCGTGACGAGCACGGTGTCGGCAGCGCGGACCGCCTGGTCGGCCGCGAGCTCCGCGACGAGGTCCTCGGGTGAGCCGATGTACGAGCGGCCAAAGCGGGCGAGCCCGCCGTCGAGGTGCCCGACCTGGTCCTGCCCCTCGACCTGTGCGCGCACGCCGAAGTAGTGCCGCGACTCGTCGTCGATGATCGGGATGATGCTGCGCGACACCGACACCCGAGGGGTCCGGTCCCAGCCCGACTCCGCCCACACTCGTCGGAAGCGCTCGATCTGTTCGGCCTGCAGTTCGTCGAACGGCACGCCGGTGTCCTCGGTGAGCAGGGTCGACGACATCAGGTTCATGCCCTGTTCAGCGGTCCACTCGGCGGTGGCTCGTGTGCCGGCGCCCCACCAGATGCGGTCGCCGAGCGAGTCGGAGAGCGGGGAGATGGGCAGCGATCCGACCGAGCCGGTCATCTGCGGGTTGGCGTTGGCCATCGGTTCGCCGGCGATCGCGCGACGGAGCACGCTGGTGTGCGCGCGGGCCATGTCGGCGCCGTTCTCGTCGGACGCATCCGGCACGTAGCCGAACTGCTGGTAACCGGCGAGGGCGGTCTCGGGTGAGCCACGGGAGACGCCGAGCTGCAGTCGTCCGCCGGAGATGAGGTCGGTCGCCGCGGCCTCCTCGGCCATGTAGAGCGGGTTCTCGTAGCGCATGTCGATCACGCCGGTCCCGATCTCGATGCGGCTGGTCTTCGCGGCGATCGCGGACAGCAGGGGGAACGGTGCCGCCTGCTGCGGTGCGAAGTGGTGCACGCGGAAGTAGGCGCCGTCGACGCCGGCCTCTTCGGCAGCGACCGCGAGGTCGATCGCCTGCACCAGGGACTCACGCCCGCTGCGCACCTTCGACCCCGGCACGTCGCGCCAGTGTCCGAACGACAGGAACCCGATCTTCGTCATGTCGATGCAAACGCATTCGGAGAGTCGGGCATTCCGTCACGACTACGGTGTGCGCCATGGACGACCCCCGCACCGCGCTCGACACGGAACGCGCCCGCAACGAACGGCTGCTCGCCGACGTCGAGCGGAGCATGCGCGACGTCAGTGACGCCCGCCAGGACGCCAACTCCGACGACGAGCACGACCCCGAGGGCGCGACCCTCGCTTGGGAGCGCGGCTCGCTCGGCGCCGTCCGCGACGCGTCCCGGCAGCGGATCGAGCAGGTGGACGCCGCGCTCGCGCGGCTCGACGCCGGCACCTACGGAACCTGCGCCGTCGGCGGCGAACCGATCCCAGCGGCCCGATTGGCCGCCGTCCCGTGGGCCGCGACGTGCGTCGCCCACGCGTGACGGGCCTCCCGGCGGACACCCGCTGACGGACGGGAGGCACGGCGCATCCCCGCCACACGTCCTCCGTCACGCGCACCGCGCGTCCACCGCGTGCGCCGCGGATTCCCAGCCGCACGCCCTACGTTTTCGGCATGGACGGCGACGCGAACGACGGAACCGGCGAGAGCCGGACCGACGGTGCGCCGCGTCAGCGCTTCCAGTGGTTCCACGACATGCGGACCTGGATCCACGCCAGGCCGCACCTGCACCTGTTCTACAAGGTGCTCGTCGGCATCGTCGGCGGGCTGGTCGTCATCATCGGACTCATCCTGGTGCCGCTGCCCGGGCCGGGATGGCTCGTGGTGTTCATCGGGCTCACGGTGCTGGCGAGCGAGTTCCACTTCTTCCACAAGATCATCGTGTGGCTCAAGGCGCAGCTGCACCGCTTCTGGGACTGGGCCAAGCGGCACGGACCGAAGCGCCTGCGTGATGCTGCCGACCGGGGCAAGGCCGACGTCGACGCCGCCCACACGGGTGCTGCTCGGACGGTCGGGGTGCGCGCTCGTGGACGGGCGCGCGGCGCGAACTCGGCGCACCCGGAGCACTGAGTCGGCCCGGCGCGTCCGGCACCGTGCCGTGTTGGTCACTGCGTGCAAGGTTGATGGCTCCGTGCGGCGCTGTATGCGCGCACTGAGCGAGCAACCTCGCACGGGATGACCAACCTCGCACCGTGCGCCTGGCGCGCGCCGCCCTCCGAGCGGACGGCCCGCTACTCCGCCGCGACGCGGATCGAGCCGGTGGCGGTGCGCTCGATGACCTCGGCGGCCTGCTCCTCGACGGCGGCCGCGTCCTTCGACGTCAGCTGCAGCACGAGCGCGACGACGGCAGCGAGGACGATGAACCCGCCGTACCCGGCGATGACGGGGACGAGTCCGGTCGACGGTTCGAGCAGCCCACCGATGACGGCGGGGACCCCGAACGCCAGGTAGCTGACGACGTAGATCGTCGAGAGCAGTCCGGCGCGGTGGGTCGGTGCCGCGGTCGCGAGCAGCATCCGCAGCGGCGCCTGGAACCCGGCACCGAAGCCGACGCCGGCGATCGCACTGCCGACGACGAGGCCGGGCAGGGAGTGGGCCATCACGAACGCCACGGTCACGATCGGGCCGAGCACCAGGGCGACGAGCCCGACGAGCACAGCGCGACGAGCGTCCATCCGCTGCGTCGCGAGTCCGGTCAGCGCGCCGACGCCCGTGACGACGGCGATGAGTGCGCCGGCCGCGAAGTGGTTCGTGATGCCGAACACGGCACCGAGGGCCGAGGGGACGAGTGAGAGGAACATGCCGCCGAGGGCCCAGCTGGCGACGAGCGAACCGACGACCCCGCGGAAGAGTCGACGCGAGCTCCGCGGCACGCTGATCGTCGGACGCAGCGAACGGAGTGCTCCGGGGCGCCGTTGGACCTGCTCGGGGACCACGAACAGCGCCAGCACGAGGAGCACGAGCAGTGCGCCGAAGACCAGGTAGACGAGCTGCTCCGGCGCCGGACCCCACTGCACGAGAGCACCGCTCGACATCGCACCGGTGGCCAGCGCGATCGGCGGGATGACCCCGTTCAGCACGCCGGCCAGCGTCGGGTGCCGCTCGAGTGAGTTGTCGATGAGGGCCGCCCCGAGCGCACCGATCAGGAGCCCGACGGAGACGCCCTGCACGATGCGGTCGACGATGAGCGCACCGACGCCGTCCGCGATCGCGAACAGTCCGAGCGACAGGGCGACGCCCAGGCCTCCGGCGACGAGCACGGGTTTGCGGCCGACGTGGTCGGACAGCCGACCGGCGATCAGCAGACTCGCGAGCAACCCGGCGACGTAGATGGCGAAGACGCCGGTCAGCATCAGTGGCGTGAGGTGCCACTCAGCGGCGTAGACCGGGTAGATCGGCGAGGGGACCGCGGACGACGCGACCGACACCAGGAGCATCGCCGCGAGGATCCAGAACCCGGCGACCGAGCGAGCTGACTGCTGCATGAGCATCCTTCCGATGGTCCGTTGTACGACTGCATTCGTACCGCAGTCCGCTGTACGACGCAAGTCGTACAGCAAGCCGAACGGTGGTAGCGTCCCGTCCATGCCCGCGCACGTCGATGCCCCCGAGCGGCTGCCCCAGCCGTCCGTGGCCGAGATGGACCTCCCCGTCGTCCTCGATGCCCTGAGCGACCCGATCCGGTTGGCGATCCTGCACCGCTACCTCGTCGATGCCGCCGGTGGTGAACGGAGCTGCGGCTGGGTCGGCATCGACCGACCGAAGTCCACGCTCACCCACCACTTCCGGGTCCTGCGCGAGGCCGGACTGCTCGAACAGCACCTCGAGGGCCTGACCCGCATCAGCCGGGTCCGGGTCGAGGACGTGCAGCAGCGGTTCCCGGGGCTGCTCGACCTGGTGCTCGACTGGCAGGTGCCCGCGGCGCTGCTCCGCGACGGGATCGAATCGTGAGCACGGTGCCCGGCGCGGGTGCCGACGCCGGCGCCGGGGTGGCCGTGCACACGCTGCCCGACATCGGCGCTGACCCGGCCGTGGCGACGGCGCTCGCCGCGGACCTCGACGCCGCCGGCTTCACCGTCGACCGGGTCGACGCACTCTGGGGGACCGAAGCGGCCGCATCGCTGCACCGGGGGTCGCGAGTGGCGGCCCTCCGTGCCCTGGCTGCTCGTGAGACATCCCCGCTCGGCACCCTCGCCACCCTGTTCGTGCTCGGACTGCCGACGTCCCGCGCGGACGCAGCTGCCGCGTTCCCGACCGCCGGGCTCGACGCCGTGGTCGCGGCAGGCCTGCTGCGGGTCTGCGACACCGACGCCGCAGTCGTGGAGCCGACGGTGGACCTGCGCCCCTACGCCTTCGTCGACGACCTCGGCGCCGGCAGCTGGTGGATCGCCTCGGACCTCGGCGAACTCGCCCTCGGCCACGCGATCAGCGAGGAGCACGTCCTCGGCATCGGCGGCGCCACCACCACGCTGAGCGGCCTGCAGGTCCCCGTCCCCGTCCGCACGGTCCTCGACCTCGGCACCGGCTGCGGGATCCAGGCCATGCACGCCCGACGCTTCGCCGAGCACGTCGTGGCCACCGACATCTCGCGCCGCGCCCTGGACATCGCCCGCTTCAACGCGCAGCTGAACGGCATCGACGGCATCGACTTCCGGTACGGCTCCCTCTTCGAGCCCGTCGCGGGGGAGCGGTTCGACCGCATCGTGTCGAACCCGCCGTTCGTCATCACACCCCGCCGGCCGGGCGTCCCCTCGTACGAGTACCGCGACGGCGGCATGGTCGGCGACGCGCTCGTCGAGACCGTGCTCCGTGGCCTGTCCGAGCACCTCGAGCCCGGTGGGACCGCGCAGCTGCTCGGCAACTGGGAGTACCACTGGGGCGTCGACGGCCTCGACCGCGTGCGCAGCTGGTTCGCGGACACCGACCTCGACGCGTGGGTCATCGAGCGTGAGCGCCAGGATCCGACGTCGTACGCCGAGACCTGGATCCGCGACGGCGGCACGAAGCCCGGGACGCCCGAGTTCGACACACTCATGGGCGCCTGGCTCGACGACTTCGCGGACCGCCGCGTCACCGGCGTCGGTTTCGGCTACGTCGTGGTGCGTCGAGCCCTGCCAGGAGGAACGGCGAGCCTCCGCCGGTTCGAGCGCGTCCCCGAGACGCTCGGCTCCAACCCCGCCGGGCTCGGCGCCACGGTCGCTCGCGTCCTGGACGCGGCGGCGTGGCTCGCCGCGCACGACGACGTGGCGCTCGCCACGGCGCACCTGACGGTGGCGGGCGACGTCACCGAGGAGCGCTACTACTGGCCGGGCAACGACGACCCGACGGTGATGTCGCTCGTGCAGGGCGGCGGACTCGGACGGCGGGTGGACGCGGACACGGCGCTCGCCGCGTTCGTCGGAGCCTGCGACGGGGACTTGTCCGTCGCGGCGATCGTCGGCGCGCTCGCGCAGATCACGGGCGTCGACGAGGAGGTGCTCGCCGCCGACCTGTTGCCGGCGGCGCGCGACCTGGTGCTCGACGGGCTGCTGCTGCCGGCCTAGCGAACGGACGGCGCGGTCGCTGTCAGCGGCCGTCGCGCCAGCTGTGCTCGGGGGCGTAGCCGAGCAGCTCGCGGGCCTTCTCGGACGACAGCAGCGAGCTGACGCCGTCGATGTCCGCGCGACGCTCGATGTCGGGCACGTAGCGCTCGACGAGCTCGATCGTCGGGGTGTCCATCACGGTGTCGGGGCTCGCGATGACGAACGCCTCGAACCCGGTGAGCTCGGCCTCGACGGCCTTGCGGACCGCCTGGGCACCGTCACGCGAGTCGATGTAGGACCACAGGTTGAAGGTCTTCGCCTCGGGGGTGGCGTCCCACGGGAACGCCGGGTAGTCGGTCTCGTCCATCACGTTCGAGAACCGCAGGCCGATCATCTTCAGCTCCGGGTCCCAGCGGGTGAAGTGGCGGGCCATCTCCTCTTCGACCGCCTTGCCGAGCGAGTACGACGACTGCGGGCGGACCGCGAACTCCTCGTCGACGGGCAGGTAGGGCGGGTGGTGCTCGCCCATCGGGATGCCGAGCAGGGTCTCGCTCGACGCCCACACCAGGTTCTTGATCTTCGCGGCGCGTGCGGCGTGGAAGACGTTGATCGACGCCGTCACGTTGTTCGTGATGAGCGCTACGTCGGGGACCTGGCCCGGCGCGGGCACGGCCGCGAGGTGCACGACGGCGTCCACGTGGTCGTACCGGTCGTCGATGCCGAGCAGGGCGTTCAGGACCTGGCCGTAGTCGGTCAGGTCGATCCGGACGAACTGCACGCCCTCCGGCTGGTCGGGGGAGGGCACGCGGTCGAGCAGCACCACGTCGTACCCGTGCGCATCGAGGTCGCGCACCACCGCTCGTCCGAGCTTGCCGCTGCCGCCGGTCACCACTACACGCGTCATCGCGTCACTCCACATCCTCGTCGGGTCGCCCTCCGGGCACGCCCCATCCTGCCCGGCGCCGCCTGACCCGACCAGGCCCTGTCCGTACCCCGCTGTCCGGCGGGGGAGCGTCAGGCGGTGGGGGCGACCTGGGCGATCGCGAGCCGGGCGACGAGCTCGACGTGCTGCGCCATGTCCCGCGACGGGTCGAACAGCCACTGGATCTGCATGCCGTCGGACACCGCGAGCAGCACGCTCGTCAGTTCCTCGGCATCGACGTCGGCGCGGAGTCGTCCGTCCTGCTGCATGGTGCGGAAGTCGGCGGACAGGTCGCGACGGCTGCGCTCGTAGCGCTCTTGGAAGTACGCGTGCGCGGGGTGCTCGGGGTCGGTCGCAGCTGCGGCGGAGAGGTTGACGAACATCTGCACCAGGCCGGGGACCTCGGCGTTGTGCCGGACGATCGCGGCGAGCAGGGCGGCCGGGTCCGGCGCCTGCCAGTCGTGCTGCAGGTCCATCTCGTCGCGTCGGCGCAGGATCTCGACCCAGAGCTCGTCCTTGGAGTCGAAGTAGTGCAGCAGGCCGGCCTGGGTCAGCCCGACGGCGTCGGCGATGTCCTTGATGCTGGTGCGGCGGAACCCCTGCGAGGCGACGAGGTCGAGCGCGACCGTGAGGATCTCCTCGCGCTTCGCGATGCCCTTCGCGTACGAACCCCGTCGTGCCATGGCAGGACTGTACCGCTCGGAGTGCACACAGAAAACCTAGCCGCACTTGGGTTTGGTGTTACCGTGGGCGGAGCCGCCGACGAAGGCGTGCGAGTCACCGGTGCAGGTGGCGTACCCGAGAAGAGGTTGCAGTGGCCAACGACGCCCTGACCGTCAACGACACCCCGACCGCAGTCGCACCCACGCGCGGCCGAGGTGCCCCGCTCATGTACACGCTCGGCATGCCGATCGCGATGCTCGGCCTGTACATCGCGCTGCTGCCGCCGGTGCTGGTCGCCATGGCGCTCAAGGTCGCCGAGATCGCACCGGACAACCAAGCAGGTGTGCTCGGCCTGGCACTCGGTGTCGGCGCGTTCGCCGCGATGGTCGCCAACCCCCTGGCCGGTCGCTTCAGCGATCGGACTGCCGGGAGGCTCGGCATGCGTCGTCCGTGGATCATCGGTGGCACCGTGGTCGGCTTCGCGGGCCTCGTGGTCGTCGCGACGACCACCTCGACCGTCGTGCTCGTCCTCGCGTGGGGCGTCACGCAGATCGCCTACAACGCCACGATCGCCGCCATGACCGCGGTCCTGCCGGACCACGTCACGCGGTCCCAGCGCGGCCGGGTCGCGGCGCTGCTCGGGCTCTCCCAGAACCTCGCGCTCGTCGGCGGCACGTTCCTCGTGCAGCTCTTCTCGACCTCGGCGACGCAGATGATCATCCCCGGTGCGATCGGGTCGATCGTCGTCGTGCTCTACGCGCTCGTGTTCCGCGACCGCGTGCTGACCCACCGGCCGACGTCGAAGCTCGGCATCGGGCAGGTCTTCGGCTCGTTCGTCTTCAACCCCGTCAAGCACCCGGACCTCGGCTGGGCCTGGCTCACCCGGTTCCTGATGGTCGCCGCGCAGTACACCGCGGTGAGCTACCTGACGTACTTCCTGCGGGACGACATCGGCGTGGACCCGGACCACGTCGCGAACGCGGTGTTCCAGGGAACGCTGTGGAACGTCGTCGGCATCGTGCTCACCTCGCTGATCGCCGGCTGGCTGTCGGACAAGCTCGGCCGCCGCAAGCTGTTCGTCGCGATCGCGGGCATCGTCGGCGTGGTCGGGCTCGTGATCATCGCGCTCGCGCCGTCGCTCGGCATGGTCCTGGTCGGCGAGTTCGTGATGGGTGCCGGCATGGGCGTCTTCTACGCCGTCGACCTGGCGCTCATCACCGACGTGCTGCCGTCCGACGAGGACAACGCGAAGGACCTCGGCGTCGTCAACATCGCGCAGGCCCTGCCCCAGTCGATCGTGCCCGCGGCGGCCCCGGGCGTCATCGCCCTGACCGGCGGGTACAGCGGCTTCTTCATCACCGGTGCCGTCGTCGGACTGCTCGGCATCGTCTCGGTGTCCCGCATCCGCGGCGTGCGCTGACCACGCTTCCCCAGGCTCTGAACGAAAGGACCGACCACCGTGACTACCGTGAACGACGTGACCCTCCCCTCCGACTCGGCCGCCCCGCCGCTCCGCGACGCCGCGGTACCGGCCGGCGGGGGCCCAGCCTCCAGTACGGCCGAGCGCATCGACGCGCTCGTCGACCAGCTGACCACCGACGAGAAGGTGCAGCTCCTGACCGGGCGCGACTTCTGGACCACCTGGCCCATCGAGAAGATCGGGCTGCGCCGGATCCTGATGTCGGACGGCCCCTCGGGCGTCCGTGGTGAGGTCTGGGACGAACGCGACCCGTCGCTGAACCTGCCCTCGGCGACCGCGCTGTCGGCGTCCTGGGACCGCGCGATCGCGAAGCGCTACGGTGCAGCAGCAGCCGTCGAGGCACGCCGCAAGGGCGTCGACGTCGTCCTCGGCCCGACCATCAACCTGCACCGCTCGCCGCTCGGCGGCCGGCACTTCGAGGCGTTCAGCGAGGACCCGGTCCTGACCGGTGACCTGGCTGCGTCGTACGTCGACGGTGTGCAGGAGAACGGCGTGGCCGCGACCCCGAAGCACTACATCGCGAACGACTACGAGACCGACCGCTTCACCGCGTCGACCGAGGTCTCCGACCGGGCCCTGCGCGAGCTGTACCTGCTCGCGTTCGAGAAGGCCGTGACCGAGGCACACGCCTGGGCGATCATGTCGTCGTACAACTCCATCAACGGCGTCACCGCGTCGGAGCACGACCTGCTCGAGACGCCGCTGAGCTCGGAGTGGGGCTTCGACGGCATCGTCGTGTCCGACTGGACCGGCGTGCGCTCGGTCGACTCGGCGAAGGCGTCGCAGGACGTCGCGATGCCGGGCCCGAACCAGTGGTGGAGCGAGGGTCCGCTGCTCGCCGCGGTGCAGTCCGGTGACGTGCCGATCGAGGCGATCGACCGCAAGGTCCGCCGCATCCTGACCCTGGCCGCCCGCGTCGGCGCACTCGAGGGCTTCGAGCCCGTGGCCGCGCAGCCGGTGCACGTCGAGGACGGCGTCGCCTTCGTCCGCGAAGCCGAGGCCGAGGGCACCGTCCTCGTCCGCAACACCGGCGTGCTGCCGCTCGACGCCCCCGCCGTCTCCCGCATCGCCGTCATCGGCCACAACGCCGACCAGGCCCGCACACAGGGCGGTGGCTCGGCCACGGTCGTGCCGTCGCAGGTCGTCTCGCCGCTCGACGGGATCCGCTCGGCGTTCCCGGGCGCCACGGTCGACTACGCGATCGGTGCCGTCGTGCAGGAGGGCATCGCGGAGTTCCCGCTGTCCACCATCACGAACCCCGGCACAGGCGAGCCCGGCGCCCGCGTCGCCTTCGTCAAGGACGACCAGGAACTGTACGTCGAGGACCGCCGCGCCACGGCACTGTTCTGGTTCGGCGGCGACGCCCCCACACGCGAGGCCGACCGGCTCGACATCACCACGACCTACACCGCGCCGTCCACCGGCACCGTGCGGATCGGCATCGGCGCGGCCGGCCGGTCGCGGATGTGGATCGACGGGGAGCTCGTGCTCGACGAGGACGTGCCGTTCGAGGGCGACCAGCTCGGCGCGGCGTTCCTCAACCCGCCGGCCCGCTCGGTGCCCGTGTCGGTGACCTCGGGGCAGCAGGTCGCGATCCGCATCGAGTACGACGTCATCCAGGACGAGACCCTCGGCGGCGTGCTCGCGTACCAGTTCGGCACCGAGCCGTCCGACGAGGACCCGTCGGTGCTCATCGATGCCGCGGTCGAGGCTGCCCGCACGGCTGACGTCGCCGTGGTGGTCGTCGGCACGAACTCGAAGGTCGAGTCCGAGGGGTACGACCGCTCGTCGCTCGCGCTGCCCGGGCACCAGGACGACCTGGTGCGTGCGGTCGTGGCGGCGAACCCGAACACGGTCGTCGTCGTGAACGCCGGCTCGCCCGTGGAATTGCCGTGGCGGAACGACGTCGCCGCGGTCCTGCTCACCTGGTTCGGTGGCCAGGAGTACGGCAACGCGCTCGCCGACGTCCTGACCGGCGCGCAGGAGCCCGGCGGTCGACTGCCCACCACCTGGCCGGTCGCGATGGCCGACGTGCCCGTGCTCGACGTCACCCCCGTCGACGGCAAGGTGTCGTACGACGAGGGTGTCCACATCGGGTACCGTGCCTGGCTCCGTGCCGGCACCACGCCGGCGTACCCGTTCGGGCACGGCCTCGGCTACACCTCGTGGACCATCGACGGCGTCGTCGCGACGCCGACAGTGTCCGAGGGGGACGCGGTCATCGTCACGGCGACGGTCGCCAACACCGGACCGCGCGCCGGCAAGCACGTCGTGCAGGTCTACGCCTCGCGCGAGTCCTCGGCGGTGGACCGTCCGGCGCGCTGGCTCGTCGGGTTCGCCCCGGTCCGCCTCGGCGCGGGGGAGTCGACCGAGGTCTCGATCGAGGTGCCGGCCCGGGCGTTCGCGCACTGGGACGGAGCCTGGCAGTACGAGCCCGGCACCTTCACGCTGCACGTCGGAGCCTCGGTCACCGACGAGTCCGGGAGCGCGGCCCTCGAACTGGTCTGACCAGTTCGTCCGGTTTCCGCGCACCGACGACGCCTGTTGAGTAACATCGATGTGCGCCAGTCGGCTGGTTACCGTCGGCGCACGCACCGACTACGGGGTCGCTGGTTGTGCGACTCAGCCTCCTGATCCGGCTGACGATGCCCCAGCTTCCCCGGTGCGTCCAGAATGCGTCCCCGCGTCCGCGCGGGGGCGCATTCGTTCGTCCCGACTGTTTCCGTCCTGGAAGGGGTTCGGCGAACCGGTTGACGGACTTCGTGCGATCCGGGCAAAACGGGTGACGGATGATCAACTTTCTCGTCCTGAGGGCGCAACCGAGTGTGACAAACCGCTCGGTAGGTGGAACGATGGTCCCACCATCCCGTGCGGATCAGGGACGAGATGGTCATCCGGCAGGGCTCTCGAGCATCACCGACTCGATCTGAGCCCCGCCGGGTGTCCTGATCCGTTCTCAGGCCCGCAGTGCCGGCGCGATCTCCTCGGCGACGATGCGCAGGATCCGCTCGTGGGCGGCCACGTCGCCGTTCGCGGGCAGGGTGATCACGAGCTCGTCCGTGGCGGTGACGGCGGGGTCGGCGAGCAGGGCGTCGACGATGGCGGCCGGCTCGCCGGACAGCACCTTGCTGAACCGGAACGGCGGACCGGAGAGCGGTCGGCCCTCGTCGTCCATTCCCGAGGCGTACCCGGTCAGGAACTCGTCGTGGACCGCGCGGTCGTGGTCGTCGAGCAACGGCACGACGATGCGGCCCACCGCGACCTTCGACGTGCGGCCGGTCCCGCCGTGCAGCTCGGTGAACCGCTCGCGGTAGGCGGCGATCTGGTCGGCCTGCGCCTGGGCGAAGGGTGCACCGGTGTCCTCGGTGTTGAGGGTCGAGCAGTGCAGGAGCAGCCCCTTCTCGGCCGTGCGCACCGCGGTGCCCATGCTGCCGCCGCCCCACCACACGCGGTCGCGCAGGCCGGGGCTGAGCGGCTGCAGGGTCAGGTCCGCACCGGCCGGGATGCTCTCGTAGCCAGAGCCGGCGCTGCCGAGTGCGTCGCCGTCGAGCACCTCGAGCAGTCGGGCGGCCCGGGCCTCGGCCTCGTCGCGGAACGAGCGGTCCACGGAGCCGAACACCGGGTCGAGGATCGGCCCGTACCCGGCGATGCCCGTGCTGATGCCGAGCTGCACGCGCCCGCCGCTCAGCAGGTCGACCGTGCTGGCGTCCTCGGCGAGGCGCACCGGGTCCTCGTAGCGCATGCCGAGCACCGCGGTGCCGAACGCGATGGTGCTCGTGCGCTGGGCCGCGGCGGCGAAGAAGGTCATCGGGCTCGTCAGGAAGGGCTCGAAGTGGCGGCCACGGACCCAGCCCGTGCCGTAGCCGAGGGTCTCGGCCGTCTCGAACAGCCGCAGACCGTCCTGCAGGGCGCTCGCCGCACCCGCAGTGCCGCCGTGGTTCGGGACGAAGGTGAGGAAGCCGAGTTCGCGCATGACGCGAGTCTATGCGCGCGTATGGAGCCGGGCCTCCCGGTCGACCGGGCCGACCACCTCGTCACCGCAGCCTGGGAGGATGGGGCCATGACCGACGTCACCACCGTGCCCCCGCTCGTCGCCGCGATCCCGGCGGCGGTGGACGGCGTCGTCGACGCCGACGAGGTCTACGAGGCCTTCGCGGCCTGGGCCGAGGAAGGCGGCCGGCCGCTGTACCCGGCACAGGACGAAGCGGTCATCGAGCTCGTCTCCGGCGCGAACGTCGTGCTGAGCACCCCGACCGGCACCGGCAAGTCGCTCGTCGCGGCCGGCGCGCACTTCGCCGCGCTCGCCGAGGGCAAGCGGAGCTACTACACGGCACCGATCAAGGCGCTCGTGTCCGAGAAGTTCTTCCAGCTCGTCGAGCTGTTCGGCGCGCAGAACGTCGGCATGGTCACCGGCGACTCCAGCGTGAACGGCGACGCCCCCATCGTCTGCTGCACGGCCGAGATCCTGGCGAACCTGGCCCTGCGCGAAGGTCCGGACGCCGACGTCGACGTCGTGGTGATGGACGAGTTCCACTTCTACGGCGACCCCGACCGCGGCTGGGCCTGGCAGGTGCCGCTGCTCGTGCTCGAACGTGCGCAGTTCCTGCTGATGTCCGCCACCCTCGGCGACGTCACGACCATCGCCGACGACCTGTCCCGACGCACCGGCCGACCCACCGCCCGCGTGACCGGCGTCAGCCGACCGGTGCCGCTCGCGTACGAGTACGTGATGACGCCCGTGCAGGAGACCGTCGAACGGCTGCTGGAGGAGGGCAAGGCGCCGATCTACATCGTGCACTTCGCCCAGGCGGCTGCGCTCGAGCGGGCGCAATCGCTGATGTCGGCGAAGGTCGCTGATCGGGCGCGTCGAGACCAGATCGCGGAAGCGATCGCGGGGTTCCGGTTCAGCGCCGGCTTCGGACAGACCCTGTCCCGCCTGATCCGCGCCGGCATCGGCGTGCACCACGCCGGCATGCTCCCCAAGTACCGACGGCTCGTCGAGCAGCTCGCACAGCGCGGGCTGCTGCCCGTCATCTGCGGCACCGACACCCTGGGGGTCGGCATCAACGTGCCGATCCGCTCCGTGCTGTTCACCGGACTGACGAAGTTCGACGGCACGAAGATGCGGCAGCTGTCCGCACGCGAGTTCCACCAGATCGCCGGCCGCGCCGGACGCGCCGGGTACGACACCGAGGGTGACGTCGTCGCCGAGGCCCCCGAGCACGACATCGAGAACGCCCGCGCCGTCGCGAAGGCCGGGGACGACCAGAAGAAGAAGAGCAAGATCAAGCGGAAGAAGGCACCGGAGGGGTTCGTGTCCTGGGGGCAGGCCTCGTTCGACCGGCTCATCGGCGCCGAACCGGAACCGATGGTGTCGCGCATGCGCATCACGCACGCGATGGTGCTGTCGGTGGTGGCCCGCGGCGGTTCGGCGTTCGACGAGGTGCGCTCGCTGGTGTTCGACAACCACGAACCGCGCGCCCGCCAGCTCGCGATGGCCCGGCGTGCGCTCGTCATCGCCCGGACCCTCATCAACGCGCAGGTCATCGAGCGGGTGCCGGGGCCTCCGGTCTCCTACCGGCTCACCGTCGACCTGCAGTCGAACTTCGCCCTCAACCAGCCCCTGTCCCCGTTCGCGCTCGCCGCGTTCGAGCTGCTCGATCCTGCTTCTCCGACCTACGCGCTGGACATGGTCTCGATCGTCGAGGCGACACTGGACGACCCGCGGGCGATCCTGTCGCAGCAGCAGTTCAAGGAGCGCGGCGAAGAGGTCGCCCGCATGAAGCGCGAGGGCATCGAGTACGAGGAGCGGATGGAGCTGCTCGAGGAGGTCACCTGGCCTCGCCCGCTGTCCGAGCTGTTGGAGGCGGCGTACGAGGCGTACGCGGCGGAACAGCCCTGGGTCCTCGACTTCGCGCTCTCGCCCAAGGCCGTCGTGCGCGACATGTACGAGCGCGCGATGACCTTCGGCGACTTCGTGCGGTTCTACCAGCTCACCCGGTCCGAGGGGCTCGTGCTCCGGTACCTGTCCGACGCCTACCGGACCATGCGGCAGACCATCACCGAGGAACAGCGGAACCAGGAGCTCGACGACCTGATCGAGTGGCTCGGCGAGGTCGTCCGGCAGACCGACTCCTCGCTCGTCGACGAGTGGGAAGCGCTGCTCAACGGCGACGTGCTGCTCGCCCTCGCCGAAGAGCAGGAGATCGCGCCGCCGCAGCCGGCACGGCTCACCGGCAACGTGCGGGCCTTCACCGTGCTCGTGCGGAACGCACTGTTCCAGCGGGTGCTGCTCGCCGCGCGCGACGACGTCGACGGACTCGGGGCGCTCGACGCAGCAGCCGGGTTCGACGGCGACGCGTGGGACGCGGTGCTCGAGGAGTACTACGAGGAGCACGACACCATCGGCACCGATGCCGAGGCGCGGTCCATGTCGTACCTGGTCCTCGACCAGGCCGGGGCGACGGGTGTGGGGGCGTCCGGCTCTGGGGCCGCAGGCTCGGCGCGTGTGTGGCGTGCCCGGCAGATCTTCGCGGACCCGTCAGGCGACAAGGACTTCGGGTTCTCGGCGACGATCGACCTCGACGCCTCGGACGAAGCCGGCGAGGCCGTGGTCCGGGTCACCGAGATCGGACGGTTCGACGGGTGGGCCGACGTGGACGTGGACTGATGCCGGCCGGCGCTGGTTCGTTCGTCGTGCGTGCGCTCGGCGCGGACGACGTCGACGCGCTGCAGGGGCTGCTCGAGACCGTGCCGGACTACGCCGAGCGGATCACCGGGTACCCGCCGGGGCCGTCCGACGGGTTGAGCGCACTCGTGTCGGTGCCGGACGGCTTCGACCCGGCGGGCAAGCACGGGATCGGGCTGTGGGACGGTGACTCGCTCGTCGCGTTCGCGGACGTGCTGCTCGGCTACCCAGCACCGACCACGGCCTACATCGGACTGCTCGTCGTCCGTGGCGATCGGCAGGGTTTCGGCCTCGGACGAGTCCTGCACGAGGCCGTCGTGTCCCTGGCAGCTGACGCCCGCGCCGACCGAATACGACTGGGGATCGTGGCGACGAACGCGGTCGGTGCCGAGCCGTTCTGGCGGGCGCTCGGGTACGCGCCGACAGGGGAGCGGAAGCCGTACCGGTACGACAGGCTCGAGAGCACGGTGGCGTTGTGGGAGCGGGCGGTCTGATCCTCGTGGGTCAGTGGTGGAGCAGGGTTCGTCAGGGGCGGACCAGGCCCTTCGCCACCAGGGTCCGGGCCGCAGCCACGATCGCCTCGTGCGGATCACGAGGCGTCCAGCCGAGCACGGTGCGGGCTCTCTCGTTCGAGGTGCGCTTGGCGTAGCCGAGGTCGGGCACCATCGCACGGAACTGCGGCTGGGTCTCGGCCGCGGTCCGTACGACGTCGTCGGGCAGCGTCTGCGTCGGGGCCGCCTGGGCGTCGTCACCGAGGTGCTCGCGCAGGGTGGCGGCGATCTCGGCCATCTCGAGCGCCGGGCCGTTCGACAAGAGGAACCGCTTGCCCGCTGCATCCGGGGCGGTCGTCGCGGTGACGTGCGCTGCGGCGACGTCACGCACGTCGACGATGGGGATGAACAGCCGCGGGGTCGCGGGCATCGCTCCGGAGAGCATGGCCTGCAGGATCTGGTTCGCACCGGACACCGCGTGCCCCATCGCCGGACCCATCACCGCGACCGGCATCGTCGTGACGAGCTCCGGCGCACCGGGCTCGGACGCGACGAAGTCCCACGCGGCCCGTTCGGCGAGGGTCTTGCTCTTCCCGTAGGCGTCGACTCCGGGCCCGTCGAGCACCGTCCAGTCGGCCTCGGTGAACACGTGGTCGGAGTGTGGGTGGCCCCAGCTGACCGCGTGGAACGCCGAGGTCAGCACGACGCGATCGACTCCGGCCGTGTGTGCGGCGCGCAGCACCCGCAGCGTCCCCTCCACCGCCGGACGGATCACGGTGTCCTCGTCCTCGACGTGGCCGGGTAGCACCGGCGAGGCGACGTGGTGCACGACGTCGATGTCCGCGACCGCCTTGGCCCATCCGTCATCGGACGTCAGGTCGGCGGCGACGAACTCCAGCCGGTCGTCGGCGGTCAGGCCAGCCTCGGCGAGGACCGCACGGACCGCGGGTTCCCGGTCGAGGGACCGGATCGTGGTGCGGACGCGGTGCCCGGCGTCGAGCAGCTGCAGGATCAGGTGGCCGGCGATGAAGCCGGAGCCGCCGGTGACCAGGACGTGTTCGGTGTTCTCCATGCGCCCAGCATCGTCTCGGGGTCGGATGCGGACCAGTGCCTCGGTGTTCCTGGGTCTCCCAGACCCAGGCTGATCGAACTCGTCGGTCAGAAGAGCGTGGCCGGCGGGGTCGCCTCGGGCAGCGCGGACGGCTCGGTGACCTCGACGCCGGGCCAGCCCGGACCGTGCGGCACGTCGGTGTGGTTCTGGTAGGCGGTGGCCGCACCACGGGCGCGGACGTCGGCGGCTTCGTTCATCTCGTGGCCGACGTGCCCGCGGACCCACTCGAACGTGACCTTGCGGCCCTGCAGTTCGGCGTCGAGCTCCTTGATGATCTCGACGTTCATGACCGGCTTGCCGTCGGCCTTGCGCCAGTTCTTCCGCTTCCACCCGGCGAGCCACTCGGTGCAGGCCTTGATGGCGTACTGGCTGTCGCACAGGATGTGCAGCGGCTCGCCGGAGTCCTTCGTCGCGCGGAGCAACTGCAGGACGGCCGTGAGCTCGCCGATGTTGTTCGTTGCCCGGGGCCAGCCACCGGCGGCCCAGCGGTCGTCGTCGACGTACCAGGCCCAGCCAGCGGGGCCGGGGTTGCCGAGGGCTGAGCCGTCTGCTGCGGCGACGATCGTCACGAGTGGACCTCCTGGTCGGGGCTGGTGCCCGTCGAGCGTAACGGACGGTCGAGTGCCGTCCGCGCCGAGGTCAGCGGCGCGCGGGATCGAGGTTCAGCGTGCTGCCCTCGAGCAACCAGTCGTCGGCGCGGGTCTCCATGTACGGGTTCAGCCACTGCACCTCGGCCGGCGTGATGCCGAACCGCTGTGCGACCGTGGTCAGCTCGTCGCCGTGCGCCACCAGGTAGTCGGTCGGACGACCGTCAGCGTCCGTGACGATGCCGTACGCCCCCGGTCGGTCCTTGCCCACGGTGATGCGCAGGTCCGGGTAGGGGTTCGGGATCTTCCACTCCAGGGCGCCGGCGGCCAGCACCGATCCGACCCACGGGCGTTTCGACGGGTCTTCGTCCGGCACCGACGCGGGGACGAGGGCGACACTGCGCAGGTAGTCCGGTCGTGCACCGGCGGCGTTCATCACCACGGTCTTCGGCGGGCCGGAGGCGGCGGTCCACTCGGTCGTGTCCCGCGCCGAGGCGTCACCGCCGTCGAGCGGGCTCGCGTGCCGGTGGCGGAACTGCAGGCTCATCTGCTGCGGGTTGGTCGTGCGGTAGCCGGAGAGCTGCGCGGTGAACGTACCCTCGTCGTTCGCCACGATCCGCACGTGGATGCTCGTGTCACCGCTCGGGGACGTGACGTCGGTCTCCGCCGCGACCGTGCCCGTGGGCAGGACCTGCTCGACCGCTTCAGGTTCGCCGTTGACCTGCTCCGTCGTGAGCGTCGGATCGGGGATCGGCTCCGCCGTCCGCTCGGTGGCCTGTCGGGTCGGCTTCGGCAGTGTGTCGTCCCCGCCGAACACCGTGCAGCCCGTCAGCAGCAGCCCCACCATCGCCGTACCGATAACCGCGCTCGCCGCGGTCCGCCTCCGCGTCATCGTTCCCCCACGGCAGGGAGCGTACCGCCGGGGTCCGGCGCGATCGACCGCCGTGACCGAACTGGTACTCGGGGCACACGGACTACCGTCCGGGTCATGAGCGACAGCATCCCGGAGACGCCGGATCCCGACTCGACCGACACCGCGTACAGCCCGTCGAGCGAGCGGGAGACCGAGGCGTCGCAGACCGACCAGCGCAGCGACGCCGAACTCGAAGCGGACGGCATCGACACGTCCAAGATCACCGCCGCACCGGGCACGGGAGGCGCGGACGACGCTGGCGACGTGGAACCCGCACCGGGCGATCTGCACCTGCCGTGGCAGTCGGAGGAGGACCGCCGGGGCTAGCGGGACACCCGGTCCAGTTCGCGGACGAGTTCCTCGCCGTCGCGGACGTCCCAGAACGCGAACACCTGCGGTCCGAACAGCCCGTCGAGTCCGGTGTTCGCGTAGATCTTGGCGGTCGCTCCGCCGGCGAAGAACGCCGCCACTCCGCTCGGATCGCCGGTGTTCCACTCCACCGAACAGTGCCGTCGGCCCCCGGTCCAGGTGATGGTGCGATCGGTGCGCCCCACCGGGACCTCGCGGGTGGTGTTCGGCCTGATGATCAGCGCGCGGCGGTCGGTGACGGCGTAGACGGTCGTGCGTTTGCGGTGGGCCTTCACGATGAAGCGCCCGAACACGAGGTGCAGGCCGACCAGCGACAAGACGATCGGGATGATCGCGCCCACGCCGAGGTACCCGTTCCGCACGACGTCGAGGACTGCGAACAGGATGAAGCCGGTCCAGAACAGCGAGAACGGGATGAGGAAGCCGTCCCGCCCCGTGAAGAGCATCGCCGGGTCGCTCGTGCCGGCCCAGTACAGGTGCTCATCCGGACCGAGGTGCTCGCGGGCGGTCTGCTGAGGATCGTTCACCCCGAAGAACCTACGCCGTCACGCGAGCACCACGTCACGACGGCGCTCCCGTCACGACACCGAGTCGGGGTGCGAGCCCGTCCGCTGCCCGGACTCGAGCGTGGCGATCGCCGCGAGCTCGTCGTCGCTGAGCACGAAGCCGTCGACATCGAGGTTCGACCGGATCCGCGACGGCGTCACCGACTTCGGCAGCACCACGACCCCCTGCTGCACGTTCCACCGCACGAGGACCTGCGCGACGCTCACCCCGTGGGCGTTCGCGATGCCGGTGAGGACCGGTTCGTCGATCAGTCGACCGCGACCGAGTGGTGACCACGCTCCGGTGACGATGTCGTGCTGCTGGTGGAACTCCATGAGCTCGCGCTGCGGGAGCCACGGGTGCCGCTCGACCTGGTTGAGCGCCGGGACCTCACCCGTCTCGTCGACGAGCCGCTGCAGGTGCGGCATCTGGAAGTTCGAGACCCCGATGCTCCGAGCACGCCCGGAGTCGCGCAGTTCGACGAGCGCGCGCCAGGTGTCGACGTAGCGGTCGTTCGCCGCGGCCGGCCAGTGGATCAGGTACAGGTCGACCGCGTCGAGCCCCAGCCGCTCGAGGCTGCCGTCGAACGCACGCAGGGTCGCGTCGCGCCCCTGGTGGTCGTTCCACACCTTGGTCGTCACGAAGACGTCATCACGGTCGAGCCCGGAGGCCCGGATCGCCTTGCCGATGCCGGTCTCGTTGCCGTACATCTCGGCCGTGTCGACGTGCCGGTAGCCGGCGTCGAGCGCGAGGCCGACCGCCGTCTCGGCCTCGGTGTCGTCGACCTTGTAGACGCCGAACCCGATCGCGGGGATCGCGGCGCCGTCACGCAGGGGAAGTGAACTGACCATGCACCCATCCTGCCGGTGCGTGGCGGGCGCGCGCCGGGCCTCCCGGCCATCTGTGGAGAACGCGACCCGCCCGCCGGACGCACGTTCCTTCCCATACCGGCCGCGATGACAAACGCAATCGGGCGTACCTGGTCAGAACTTTCGACCAGGTACGCCCGATTCGACCAGGTACGCCGCCGAAAGCCCCGCCCGCCCCCCGCTCAGGTCGGCAGGACCACCGGCTCGGTGTCGGGGATGGGGCTGGCGTCACGGCCGCGCAGGTCGGGCAGCCAGCGCTTCGCCCCGAGCGCGACGACGACGCCCACCCCGGCCATGACCGCACCGACCGTGAAGCCGCCCACCGGGCCACTGCTGTCGATCAGGAAGCCGGCGACCGCGGACCCGCCGGCGGCACCGATGAGCTGACCGGTCCCCATCCAGCCGTAGGCCTCGGCGGTGTCGGAGAACTTGACGGTGGCGGAGACCGAACCGAACATCACCGCGAGTGCCGGCGCGATGCCGATGCCCGCGATCACGAGGGCGAGGCAGAGCCACCAGAAGTTCGTGCCGCCCAGGGCGAGCGCGAGACCGACGAAGACGATCGCCATGCGCGTCCACAGGGTGTTGGGGGAGATCGGACGGTGGCCGAAGGCCAGGCCGCCGAACAGGGACCCGACCGCGAAGACGGCCAGGACGATGCCGGCGTTCGGGCTGCCCTCGCCGAAGACGCTGGTGACGCTGGCCTCGACCGCGGCGCACGCCCCGATGAGCAGCAGACCGGTCAGGGTGGCGACGACGACCGACGGTCGTTTCAGCACCACGCCGAACGCGCGCTTCGAGCGGGGGATGCGGACGCGGCCGAGCTCGGGTGAGGCGATGAACCAGATGCCGCCGACCACCAGGAAGACCATGGCGACGACGATCGCCTCGACCGTGCCGACCTGGGTCGCGACGAAGGTGGTGATGACCGGGCCGGCGACCCAGATCAGTTCTTGGGCGCTGGCGTCGAGCGAGAACAGGGGGGTGAGCTGCGACGAGGTCACCATCTTGGGGTAGATGGTGCGGACCGCCGGCTGCACGGGCGGGACCGCGAGGCCGCCGAGGAACCCGACCACCACGTAGCCCCAGAGCGGCATGAGGACGAACCCGATGACCCCCATGCTCACGAGCGCGACGATGCTCGTCAGGATGAGGACGGGGCGCATGCCCCAGCTGCCCATCCAGCGGCTCGTGAGCGGGCCCGCCAGCGCCTGCCCGACACTCGTCGTCGCGAGCACCAGGCCGGCGGCGCCGTAGGAGTGGAAGACGTGCTCGACGTGCAGCAGGTAGGCCAGCGAGAGCATCCCGAACGGGAAGCGCGCGGTGAGCTGTGCAGCGATGACACGACCCACGCCGGGGGTCTTCAGGAGGGGGCCGTACGTGCTCACGAGACGAGTGTACGGACCGGACGGATCGGGGTGTCACCCGTCCGGGGGAGGTGTGGAGGAGGTCCTCGTCGACACCGTTCTCAGACACGCCGACGGGAGGTGTCGAGAACTTCCGTCCACAGCTTGTGGAGAGTGTCGGTGGTGGGTGCGAGAGTGGCGGAAAACCGGGCCTCCGGGAATCCACAGTCTGTGGATCGGGTTGTGGAAACTACAGGCGTGTAACACTTTCTCTTGTGGTCGACGGGTCCGCCGGGCACAACATGTAGTAGCGTCGTCCTCAGCACCGCACACGAACTTCGGACCTGGAATCAGGCCCAGAAACCAGGGGAGAACATGGCCGTCACCGTCTACACCAAGCCGTCCTGCGTCCAGTGCACAGCGACGTACCGGGCCCTCGACAACAAGGGCATCGAGTACGAAGTGCACGACGTCTCCACCGACGAGGCAGCCCTCGAGCACGTCAAGAGCCTGGGCTACATGCAGGCCCCCGTCGTCGTCACGGACGACGACCACTGGTCGGGCTTCCGCCCCGACAAGATCGCGACGCTCAGCGCCGAACTGGCGTAGTCGCCTCCCGTCCTGTGGACGGTCACCCGGTTCCGTTCAGGAGGCCCGGATCACCGCCCACAGGACACCCCCGGTCCGTCTGTCCGCACCTTCCACCGAGGAGCGCGCCATGAGCCGATTGGTCTACTTCTCGAGCGTGTCCGGGTACACCGCGCGCTTCGTCGAGAAGCTCGGCCGCGACGCGGACCGGATCCCGCTCTACCCGAGCGAACCCTTCCTCCACGTGGACGAGCCCTACGTCCTGTTCCTGCCCACCTACGGTGGCGGCAACGGCGATGGTGCGGTCCCCAAGCAGGTCATCAAGTTCCTCAACGACGCGCACAACCGCTCGCTCATCCGCGGTGTGGTCGTCGGCGGCAACACGAACTTCGGCGAGGCCTACGGCCTGGCAGGGGACGTCATCGCACGGAAGTGCCACGTCCCCCTTCTCTACAGATTCGAACTCTTCGGGACCCCTGACGACGTGTCGGCGGTCAACTCAGGATTGGATGCATTTTGGACGCAGCAGTTGCAGACGTCGATCTGACGTCGCCGCAGACGGGGATGGACTACCACTCCCTCAACGCGATGCTCAACCTCTACGACGCGGACGGGAACATCCAGTTCGACAAGGATCGTGAGGCCGCCAAGCAGTTCTTCCTGCAGCACGTCAACCAGAACACCGTCTTCTTCCACAACCTGAAGGAGCGGCTCGACTACCTGGTCGAGAACGAGTACTACGAAAAAGCGACGATCGACATGTACTCGCTGGACTTCATCCAGCGACTCAACGACCTGGCGTACTCGAAGAAGTTCCGGTTCCAGACGTTCCTCGGCGCGTTCAAGTACTACACGAGCTACACGCTCAAGACGTTCGACGGCAAGCGCTACCTCGAGCGCTTCGAGGACCGCGTCGTCATGACCGCCCTCGGCCTGGCCCAGGGCAACGAGCAGCTCGCGATCGACCTCGTCGAAGAGATCGTCGCCGGCCGCTTCCAGCCCGCCACCCCGACGTTCCTCAACACGGCGAAGGCCCAGCGCGGCGAACTCGTTTCCTGCTTCCTGCTGCGCATCGAAGACAACATGGAGTCGATCTCGCGCGGGATCAACTCGTCGCTGCAGCTCTCGAAGCGCGGCGGCGGCGTGGCCCTGCTGCTCTCCAACATCCGTGAGGCCGGCGCCCCGATCAAGCAGATCGAGAACCAGTCCTCGGGCATCATCCCCGTGATGAAGCTGCTGGAAGACTCCTTCTCCTACGCGAACCAGCTCGGTGCGCGTCAGGGTGCCGGCGCGGTCTACCTCAGCGCCCACCACCCGGACATCATGAAGTTCCTCGACACCAAGCGTGAGAACGCCGACGAGAAGATCCGCATCAAGACGCTGTCCCTCGGCGTCGTCGTGCCGGACATCACGTTCGAGCTGGCGAAGAACAACGAGGACATGTACCTGTTCTCGCCGTACGACGTCGAGAAGGTCTACGGCGTCCCCTTCGGCGACGTCCCGATCTCCGAGAACTACCGCGCGATGGTCGACGACTCGCGCATCAAGAAGACGAAGATCAAGGCGCGTGACTTCTTCACGACCATCGCCGAGATCCAGTTCGAGTCCGGCTACCCGTACATCGTGTTCGAGGACACGGTGAACAAGGCCAACCCGATCAAGGGTCGGATCAACATGTCCAACCTGTGCTCCGAGATCCTGCAGGTCAACACCCCGACGACCTTCAACGAGGACCTGTCCTACAAGGAGATCGGCAAGGACATCTCCTGCAACCTCGGGTCGCTGAACATCGCGCTGACGATGGACTCGCCGGACTTCGGCAAGACCATCGAGACCGCGATCCGTGGTCTGACGTCCGTGTCGCAGATGTCGCACATCGCCTCGGTGCGTTCCGTCGAGGACGGCAACGACAAGTCGCACGCCATCGGCCTCGGCCAGATGAACCTGCACGGTTACCTGGCTCGTGAGCGCGTCTACTACGGCTCCGAAGAGGGCATCGACTTCACGAACATCTACTTCTACACGGTGCTGTTCCACGCCCTGCGCGCCTCGAACAACATCGCCATCGAGACCGGCGAGACCTTCGACGGGTTCCGTGACTCGAAGTACGCGTCGGGTGAGTTCTTCGACAAGTACACCGACCAGGCGTGGACCCCCGCGACCGCTCGTGTCGCCTCGCTGTTCGACAACGCGAACATCACGATCCCGACGCAGGACGACTGGAAGGCGCTGAAGGCGTCCGTCCAGGAGCACGGCATCTACAACCAGAACCTGCAGGCCGTGCCGCCGACCGGTTCGATCTCGTACATCAACCACTCGACGTCGTCGATCCACCCGATCGCGTCGAAGATCGAGATCCGCAAGGAAGGCAAGCTCGGCCGCGTCTACTACCCGGCGCCGTTCATGACGAACGACAACCTGGACTACTACCAGGACGCGTACGAGATCGGTGCCGAGAAGATCATCGACACGTACGCCGCGGCGACGCAGCACGTGGACCAGGGCCTGTCCCTGACGCTGTTCTTCAAGGACACCGCCACCACGCGTGACATCAACAAGGCCCAGATCTACGCATGGCGCAAGGGCATCAAGACGATCTACTACATCCGTCTGCGCCAGCTCGCCCTCGAGGGCACCGAGGTCGAGGGCTGCGTCAGCTGCATGCTGTAGAGCTGCCGCTCTCTTCCTGGAGGCGCGGGGCGGGCCCCGCCCCGCGCCTCCAGTCCGTCATCAGATCACCATCTCGAATCCGGAAGACAATCCCATGACCCTCACCGACCCGGTCCACGCCACGGGCAAGTCCATCCCGCTGATCAGCTCGGTCAGTGCCATCAACTGGAACCGCATCCAGGACGACAAGGACGTCGAGGTCTGGAACCGGCTGGTCAACAACTTCTGGCTCCCCGAGAAGGTGCCGCTGTCGAACGACGTGCAGTCGTGGAACACGCTGACGCCGGCAGAGCAGCAGCTCACCATGCGAGTCTTCACCGGCCTGACGCTGCTCGACACCATCCAGGGCACCGTCGGCGCGATCAGCCTGATCCCCGACGCGATCACCCCGCACGAAGAAGCCGTCTACACGAACATCGCGTTCATGGAGTCGGTCCACGCGAAGAGCTACTCGTCGATCTTCTCGACGCTGGCCTCGACGCCCGAGATCGACGACGCCTTCCGCTGGTCCACCGAGAACGTGAACCTGCAGAAGAAGGCCCAGATCGTCCTCGACTACTACACCGGTGACGACCCCCTGAAGCGCAAGGTCGCCTCGACGCTGCTCGAGTCGTTCCTGTTCTACTCCGGCTTCTACCTGCCGATGTACTGGTCGTCCCGCGCCAAGCTCACCAACACGGCCGACCTGATCCGCCTGATCATCCGCGACGAAGCCGTCCACGGGTACTACATCGGGTACAAGTTCCAGAAGGGCCTCGAAGGCGCTTCCGAAGAGCGCAAGCAGGAGATCAAGGACTACACGTTCAACCTGCTGTTCGAGCTCTACGAGAACGAGGTGCAGTACACGCAGGACCTCTACGACCAGGTCGGGCTGACCGAGGACGTCAAGAAGTTCCTGCACTACAACGCCAACAAGGCGCTGATGAACCTGGGCTACGAGCCGATGTTCCCCAAGGAGACGACGGACGTGAACCCGGCGATCCTGTCGGCCCTGTCGCCGAACGCGGACGAGAACCACGACTTCTTCTCGGGGTCCGGGTCGTCGTACGTCATCGGCAAGGCGGAGAAGACTGAGGACGAGGACTGGGACTTCTGACCCTGGTCTGACTCGTGGGGACGCCCTGCTGGCTTCGGCTGGCGGGGCGTTCTTGTGTCCGTATGTCGCCCCGTCAACGAAATGGAGCGCGGACGGGCTATGTGAGACATGGCTTGTCGGCACCCTGGAGTGTGCAGCAGTTCGTCCGGTGGGCGACCCGCTATCGGTCCACCATTGCCGAGCTTGTTCGAACGGCCTGGATCAGCGCGGGGCACGTATCAGTGTCGCGAGGACGGCATTCGCGCCTGTGGGACGCGCGGGGCCATACTGCCGAAGCAGCCACCGCAACATCGCACCGCCTGCGGCACCTGCGGCACCTACCGCTACGGCTGTGGCGAGTTCAGCTTGTGCTGACACGGCAGCTGCGGTTCCGACGCCCACCGCACCATCCACGATGAAGTCGCTTCCGGCATTACGGAACGACGCGCCGAAGCGTGACTGACTAAGCGAGCGTTTCACGTCCTGGATGGCAGGGACGAGCGTCTCCCTCACCCGATCTTGCAGCGTGTCCAGATCGTCGTTCTCGGACGCGCGATGCAGCTCCTGCAGCTTCAGTCGCCACGCTTCAAAGTCGTCTGATGACGCTCGTATCGCCACCGCTTCGGTGAGCGGAGTATCAGCGGTTGGAACCGCGACACGGCTGACTTCTCGAAGCATCGAAGCCGGAAATGCCTTCACTGAGTCGTTGTACCTCGCCCGCAGCAGCCCCAACGAGGCTCCGTTCGCGGGAACGTATTGAGCGGCACCGGCGTGAGCGACCGCGATGGTCTTCGCCAGGTAATACAACGGGGGTGCGAACTGCGTTGGCCGGTCCGCCCGTACCACTGGGAGGTTCATCTCAAGCTTCATGCCACGGATGCTGTCCCATGTGTGCAACTCGCTGTCGTCGGCGCTGTCGAGGAACCGCTGCAGAGTCTCGTTTCGACTGTCGATCCGGACCGCCGTTGCGAGTTGCTGCGTCGTTGCCCGGATCGTCGGCCACTGACTCCTGAGAACGATGATCCCAGCACGGATTGGCTTGTCGAGCACGTAGAGGTTGTTCACGATCGCGGCGAAGCGCTTTGCGGCCGCGGCAGCGTCGGCGCGTATTCGGTCGTAGCGGAACGGGTCGAGCCACATCTCGGGACCAGTAGCGACTGTGTCTGCCTGCCCGTCTGGTCGTCGGTACCGCGTTGCCCACAGCGGAGGAAGCCCACGGCCGTCCGAGAAGAAGTCCGCGAGCGGATCAAGTACCAGCAGTCTCGGGTAGTAAAGCAACGCGTCGCTGAGTTCCTGCCGCAGCAGTTGCTCACTCCAGAATGAACCGAGGAACCCGCCGAGGAACGAGGCGCGCGGCTGATCGTCGCTGGGTGTGCCGTCGAGATCCGGTTGCGCGTTCCAAAACTCGGTCAATGTATCGCGAATTTCGTCCAGCTCGCTCGTACTCAGCCGGTGCAGGGCTCCGTCCCGAACCCGCTGGCCCACGGCGTTATCCAGCGCATCCAGGATCGTTACGGGCGGCATCAGTGCGGGCATCTTGGACCTCCTCAAGCGGTGCCTACCGTAGCGGTCCACACCGACATCACCGATCAAGGCCGCAAAGGAGCGCACGTGCAATCACGGCCGATACCCGCCCCGCCTAATGGTTCAACCTCGTCGTCATCTGACGTGGCCAATGTCGGTTAGCCGATCGGTTAGCGGTCACTTCCGCCGAGATGTCGAGGGCTGGCGCCCTCTCTAGGCGGATAGCCTTCGGGACATGCCGCCCGAACAACGTCCGTCGAAACACGTAGTTTTCCCCGCGACAGCGCACGCTTTGTTCGCCGGTGCCCCTAGCTTCGTTGACCCGGCAGCTGAACGGCGACAACCCTGCGTCGTCCCGTCGGAGAGCATCGTGCCGCCTCTGGGAGACGGGGAGCGCGACGTCTGGCTCATCGAATGGCAGGTCGCGGAGGATGCTTTCGACGTCGCCGTCGGCGAGCAAGTTAGGTGGGACGTCGTCGACGCGGACCCGATTCGTCTCGGCCACTTCGGAGGCCGACGCACGGTGACCGAGGAACGCAACACCGATGCTGAGCAGCTTGGTGCCGGGCCAGAGCGCCCAATCGCCGGCATCGTCACTCGAATCGACCAGGTGTCGGTCCGGTACGGGCCGTCCGCGAACGGCTCGGGGCAGGAACCAATCCCAGGCTCTGCGATGCAGCACGCGGCGCGAACGTTGACCCCGCGAATCCCGCACGATGGGACGATCGTCGGCTGGGTCGTCCGCATCCGGCTCGACTGAAGTCGACTGGGGTCGCGCCCGGTAGAGCCCGAGTCAGCCGCCTCGAGTTCTCGTGGTCTGAGGACTCCGGACCTTCCCGTCGCAGGTGCTTCGTGATCACTGAGCCATCCTCAATCGAGACGGGCTCCGACAAAATACACGACCCTCGAACAGGTTACATTCCCCACAACAAATATTACGATGCGGTAACGGGGTACGGGGTTCCAATCTCCTCGTCGGAGGGCGCCGAATAGCTTGCACAGACCGGGAAACACCCGGAGCGCTCACCAGCCGCACATTGCTGGTTCTCCACCCTGCACCAGGGTGTGTTCGGCGCGCACACAGCAGCCG
>NZ_RKIA01000011.1:0-48734 GCF_003751685.1 Curtobacterium sp. PhB78 | reverse complement strand
ATCCGCTGCCCGGGGAAGAACCGTGGCGGACAAGATCCCCGGGTAAACCCAGTGACCGTCTCAGCCGTTCCGTTCTCCGCCGCCGTGGCAACGAGAGGTAACACTACACAGGCTCCGGGGGCCTCGCCAACCGTGGTTCCTCCCGGGCGTGTCGGCCCGGGAGCGCCCGTCGGCGCCGGGGCTACTCCGCTGCAGCGAGCTGCCCGCAGGCCCCGTCGATCTCCTTGCCGCGGGTGTCGCGCAGGGTCGTCGGGATGCCCGCGGCGTTGAGCCGGCGGACGAACTCGTCCTGCACGTGCACCTCGGACGAGGTCCACACGGAGCCCGGCGTCGGGTTGAGCGGGATCGGGTTGACGTGCACCCACCCCTTGCCGCGCTTGTTGAGCTTCTCGGCGAGCAGGTCGGCACGCCAGGCGTGGTCGTTCATGTCCTTGATGAGCGCGTACTCGATCGAGACACGGCGGCCCGTCTTGACGTAGTAGTTGTGTGCGGCGTCGATCGCCTCGTCGGCCTTCCAGCGCGAGTTCACCGGGATGAGCTCGTCGCGGAGTTCGTCGTCCGGGGCGTGCAGCGACAGCGCGAAGGTCACCGGGATGTTCTCGTCCGCCAGCTTGAGGATCGCGGGGACCAGCCCGACGGTCGAGATCGTGATGCCACGGGCGCTCATGCCGAGGCCGTTCGGCTGCGGCGCGACCATCAACCGCACGGCGTCCATCACCCGCTTGTAGTTGGCGAGCGGCTCCCCCATGCCCATGAACACGATGTTCGTCACGCGCTCGGCGTCGACGCGGTCCTTGCCGCCCTTGCGGGGATCGCCCCCGAGCTCCCCCGCGGCGATGGCCGCGTTGGCCCGGACGATCTGCTCGATGATCTCGGCGGTGGACATGTTGCGGGTCAGCCCCGCCTGGCCGGTGGCGCAGAACGGGCAGTTCATGCCGCAGCCGGCCTGCGACGAGACGCAGAGCGTGATGCGACCCGGGTACCGCATGAGCACCGACTCGACCAGGGCACCGTCGTGCAGCTTCCACAGGAACTTGATCGTGTCGCCGTTGTCCGTCGCCAGCCGCCGGGTCTCGGTCAGCAGGGGCGGCAGCATCCCGGCGACGAGCTGCTCGCGCTGGGCGGCAGGCAGGTCGGTCATCTTGTCCGGGTCGGACGTGTAGTGCGTGAAGTAGTGGGTCGCGAGCTGCTTCGCGCGGAAGCCCGGCAGCCCGAGTTCCTTGACGCGGGCCTCGCGCTCCTCGGCCGTCAGGTCGGCCAGGTGCACGGGCGGCTTGCCGCGCTTCGGCGACGCGAACTGCAGCAGCGGACGGCCGTCGGTGTCGGTCGCCTGCTTCCAGCCCTCGGTGCGCGGGCGCACCTGCGGACGAGCAGACTGCTGCTGTTCGAACGGGGTACGGGTGTCGGAAGCCATCAGGCCAGGATACGGGAGGCCCGTGACACGTCGGTGCCGGACCCTCCGGTGGCCGGGATGGTCACCGTCGACGGCCCCGCCTGCATCGGGTCAGCTGCCGGCGGGCAGCAGGCGCGCGAAGTGGTGCGCGGCTGAGTACATCGGCACGATGTCGACGACCTCGCCCGGGTGCGGTGCCTGCAGCACGAGTCCCTGGCCGAGGTACAGCCCGACGTGGTCCTCGTCGTCGTACACGACCATGTCGCCGGGCAGCGCCTCGGACTCAGGGATCGTCGTCGCCGCGGCGTCCTGCGTCGGGACGTAGTGCACGAGCGGGATACCGACCGCGGCGTACGCGACCATCGTCAGGCCGGAGCAGTCGATGCCCTCGTGGCTCGCGCCGCCCTCGACGTACGGGTCCCCCATGTACTGCAGGGCGGTCTCGACGATCGTGGCGCGGTCGCCACCGGCGGACAGCGCCGCCGACAGGGCCGACTGCGCCTGGGCCGTCGTCACCCCGAAGCGCAGGTCGAGCGTCGGGTACGAGACGACCGTGGTCGTGGTGGTCATGCCGTCGGTGGTGACGACGGGGACCTTGACGTCGTGCGCCACGGTGAAGGTCTGCGCGGCCTGGGAGGTCGTCGTGCCCTGCTGCATCTCGGCCGGGGTCGCCGCGTTCGCCGGCACGGCCAGGGTCAGGCTCGAGGTCACGGCGATCGCCGGCGCGAGCAGGATCGCGGCACGCTTGGCGTTCGCGGTGCGGCGGATGTGCCGCGGGTCGACGGCCCGCTCGGCACGCAGGACGGCCTTCCGGCTCAGGACGGCCGCACCGGCGCTCGAAGCGACTGGGAGCGGACGCGGCTGCATCCGGACGGTACGGGTCGGCTTCGGGTGCTCCACGAACGTGGCCCGGGCAGCAGCGGGACCGAGGGCCGACCGACGACCACGGGGACGGGACAGCTGCGGCTGCGGAGACGCCGGAGCGGGTTCCACCGCGGTGTGCGGGGTCCCTCGCGAGGGCTGTCGGTCTTCGGCTGCTGCAGGCAGGGCGTGGCGTCCCATGGGTCCTTCCGGGTCGGGACCGCTGGGCGATCCGGAAAGTAACGTATTGGTCACGGGGCGGATCGAGGCTGGGCAGTCCCGGAGTGTTCCTGCGGCTCGTCACAGGAACGGGCGATCCTCGCAGGTCGCTCAGATGCGGCGGATCAGCGTCCAGTGGCCCGAGGACCCGGCCTCAGACGGACGCGACCCGCATGACGGCGGCGATCCGGGCCTCCCGGTCGGACGACAGGTGGTCGAGGCGAGCCGCCAGCGCCACGACGGACGCGTCGACCGGGGCGTCCCCCGAGATGTCCCCCGGTACCGGGACGCCGGCGCGGACGGCGAGCGGCAGCACGCCGGCCCAGACCGCGTGGTCCTCGCCGTCGTCCGCGGCCTCGCCGTTGCCCTGGAACCGGACCTTCACGCTCGCGCGGTCGAGGGGCAGCTGCAGGACCTGGGTGGCGCGGACCTCCTTCGGGGTCATCCCGCGGACCTCGTCGCGGCGGCCGGGCATGAGGTGGTCGGAGACCTGCCAGAGCGCCTCGGTGCGGAGCTCGGGCGGCACGACCGTCGCGGCGCCCGCGATCATCGCGCTGCGGTAGTTCGCGGAGCTGTCGAAGGTCGAACGGGCGAACACGAGCCCGTCCAGGTGCGTGACCGTCGCTGCGACCTGCACGCCGGTGGCACCTGCTTCGAGGAAGAGGCCGCCGCCGGTCGAGCCGTGCAGCAGCAGGACCGGGCCGGCGCCGAGGTCGCCGACGCCGCACAGGAAGGGCAGCACGATCGGGTGGCCGCCGCGGACGAACCCGACGTGGGCGAGGTGGGCCTCGGCGAGGATCGCCCGGAGGACGGCGGGGTCGTCGGACTGGCGCTCGCGGATGCGGCGGACCCGCAGGTCGGGGCCATCGGCGGGGTTGGGGGTGCTCATGCTGGCCACGCTAGGTTCGACAGTGGTCCAGTGCGTGGACCAGATCGAGGTGATCGTGGTGGACCAGTCCGGCAAGACCGCAGGGGTCGTCGCCCGCATCCGACGGATGGTCCACGACGGCACGCTGCGCGAGGGCGATCCGCTGCCGTCGACCCGGGCGTTGGCCGCCGAGCTCGGCGTCGCACGCGGAACGGTCGTCGCCGCCTACGACCAGCTCGACGGCGAGGGCTGGATCCGGACGCGGCACGGTGCGGTGGCGCGGGTCGTCGCGTCGGCTGGCATAGGCGGCGTGGGCGGCCGGGGCGGCGCCGTCTTCGGGGACTTGCGGCCAGCGACCGAGAGGGGCGCGGCAGCGTCGGCCTCAGCGGCGGCCGCCGCCGCCGCCCGGACCATCGACTGCCGCCCCGGGGTCCCCGCCGTCACCGCGATCGCGCAGCGGGACTGGCGCGCAGCCTGGCGGGCGGCGGCCGACGCCCCACTGCGGAACGCGGTCGCGGACCCCCTCGGCACGGTGGACCTCCGAGCGCAGGTGGTCGCGCAGCTCGGCCTGAGTCGCGGATTCGCGCCGTCGGTCGACCGGGTGCTGCTGACCGCGGGGACCTCCGAGGCGCTGTCGCTCGTCACCGAGGCGCTCCGCGTGCACCTCGGTCGCGCCCCCGTGTTCGCGGTCGAGGACCCGGGGTACCGGACCGGTCAGCGTGCGGTGCTCAGCGCGGGCGGTACCGTCGTCGGCATCCCGTTGGACGACGACGGGATGGACCTCGACGCCCTGACCGCCGCACCGCCGGTCGACGTCGTGCTCGTCACGCCGACGCACCAGTACCCGCTCGGCTCGGTGATGCCGGTGGCGCGACGGCAGCGGCTGCTCGCCTGGGCTGCGGCGACGGGCACGCTCGTGGTCGAGGACGACTACGACTCCGAGTTCCGGCACCGCGGCAGCCCCGTGCCCGCACTCGCGGCGCTCGACGCCGACGGGGTGGTGCTGCACGTCGGCGGGTTCTCGAAGACGCTCGACCCGCGGCTGCGGTGCTCCTACGTCGTGCTGCCCGGGGCGGCAGGTGTGCCGGTCGGGGCCGGATCCGTGGCCGGGGTCGCCGACGCGGTGCTCGCTGCCCGTCGTGCCCGCGGCGCGGTCGTCGCCGAGCCCGTGCAGGTCGCGCTCGCGCACCTGCTCCGGACCGGTGCGCTCCGCCGGCACCTCGGCCGGGTCCGGCGCGACTACACGCACCGTCGCGCCCGGATCGCGGCTCGGCTCGACGGCGTCGCCGGACTGGAGGCCCGTGCCCTGACCGGCGGACTGCACGCCGTGGTCGTGTGGTCGGGTCCGGCGACCGGGCATGAGGTCGCGGCGCGGATAGCCGGTGCCGGCGTGCTCGTCTCGACGCTCGAGGAGTACGGGATGGCTCCGGGCAGCACGCCGGCCGGGGTCGTGCTGGGGTACGGGGCGGTGACGGTGCCGGAGCTGGACCGGGCGCTGGACGCGCTGGTCGCCGCGGTCGCGGCGCTCGAGCGGGCCTAGCGCCTTCGGTGGCGCTGGTGCCCCGGTGCGCTCCGGCCGCCGGACGAGTCGCGATCAGCCGCCGGACTGAGCGGTCGCCACCACGTTCGAACCGGCCTGCTGGCACGCGGTGTTCAGGGTGCGCCCGACGAGCTCCCACTCGGGGCTGTCCTGGAGCGCCGGCCCCGACGCGGGTGCCGGGTGGGCGTCGAGGTACTCGAGCGCGTAGTCGATGGCGTTGTCGAGCCGCTCGTCGGTGCTCGACAGGTGCTCGTACCCGAAGCGCTCCGCCGCGATCAGCGCCTCGTACTGCGCATCGGTCAGGGCACCGCGGGAACGACCGTCCGAGGCGTTCAGGGCGATCGTCGACAGCGCGCTGATCTGCCCGCAGACGGCCGCGGCGCTCCGGTCCTCCTCCATCGGGTCCACCGTGGGGGACGCCGCCGGTGCGTCCACCGCTGCGTCCGCCGACCGAGCGCTCGACGAGGTCGGCGCCGGTGCCGACGAGGCGTCGGCCGAGCACGACGACAGGGCGACGGATGCGAGCAGTGCGCCGACGACCAGGGGCAGTGCGAGTCGGAGGGAAGCCATACCCGCCATCGTGGCAGCGCCGTGGTCACGCACGGGGCGTCGTGTCGAGATCGAGACCTCGTCGATACCGGATCGTGAGCAAGCGGGCGAACCGGTGGTCAGAGCTGCTGCAGGTGTGCGCGCACCTGTGCTTGCACGGCGGCGGCGTCGCGGTGGTCCCAGAGTGCGAAGTGCGTGCCACCCGGCAGCGTGACGAGCTCGGCGCCGGGGATCGCTGCGGCGGCGCGGGTGCTGTCGTCCGGCCGGACCTCGGTGTCGGCGTCGCCGTGCACCAGGAGCGTCGGGGCCCGGACGGCACCGAGGTCGAGCGACTCGACGGCCGCGAGCTGGCGCACGTCGTTGTCCCAGCCGGCGCGTCGGGGTCCGGAGGCGTTGCCGGTCCGGGCGAGACCGAGCAGGAACGCCCGCCGCACCGGCTCGGCCAGGACGCCGGCGACGTGTTCCCGCAGGGCACCGCCACGCAGGGTGCTCACGCCGGCCACCGCAGCGCGTGCCGCGGCAGCCGGGGCGATGCGCGCAGCGGCCGATGCGAGACCGGCGCCGAACGCGGTGTCGGTCACGAGTCGTTCGGCCGGTCCCGCAGACCCGGGGACCCAGCGACCGGACACCCCGGAGGCGACGGCGAGCGCCCTGGCCCGATCCGGGTGACGGACCGCCAGTCGGTACGCGGCCGGCGCGCCACCGGACCAGGCGAGCACGCCGACCCGGTCGATGCCGAGGTCGTCGAGGACCCGGGCGAGCTGGTCGGCCTCGTCGTCGATCGTGGGGTGCTCGGCGTCGAGCCGGGTGCCGAGGTACCCCGGGCGCGAGACCGTGACCACCCGGAAGTCCTGGGACGGCAGGAAGCCGGCCATGAGCTCGGCGACGTCGATCCCGCCGGGACTGCCGTGCAGGACGAGCACGGGGACGCCGGTGTCGGACCCACGGGTCCCGACCTCGACGCCACGGGTGACCGCTCGGGTCGAAGGGGGCATGAGCCGACGATACTGCTGGCCCCCATGCGGCGTCGGTGGCGGGGTCAGCGGGCCTCGGGGCGCGCGGAGCCGCGGGTGCTCACGAGGTCGGCGAGGGACGGTTCGGCCTCGTCGGTGGGCACGGCCCAACCACGTCGGGCGGCCTTGCGGACGAGACGGTAGGTGGTGACCTGGACGGGCTCCACCCCGTCGGCGGATTCGTAGTTCGTCATCGTGGTTTTCTCCCTGAATAGCGAGTGGTTCGCTGCAGCCGAAAGTACCCGGACGCCGTACCCCCGGACGGGGGCCTGCGTTCCATGGCCAAAGGCCGGAGAGCGCGACACGAGAACCCTCGCCACGGCGGGATTGTTCGCATACAATGCGAACATGTTGATCACCGTCGACCCGACCGCACGGGCCACGCTCGCCGAACAGGTCGCGTCGCAGATCCGGTACGCGATCGCACGCGGAGACCTCGCGAGCGGGGAACGCCTGCCGTCGGCGCGCGAGCTCGCCGCCGCGGTCGACGTCAACATGCACACGGTGCTGCGCGCCTACGCGCAGCTGCAGGACGACGGACTGATCGAACTGCGGCGGGGTCGCGGAGCAACGGTCTTGCGATCGGGCAACGCGTCGTTCGACCGGCTGCGCACGCTCGTGGACGAGCTGCGCGACCAGGCCGACACGCTCGGGGTCCCGCTCGACGACCTGTTCACGATGATCAAGGGGGCACGATGACGAACCGACCGATGCACGCAAGGACTCGCCTGGCTGTGGTGGCACCCGGGATGGTGGTGTTGCTGGCCCTGGTGGTCGCGGCACTCCTCGCCGCGCAGACCCTGCCCGACCGCATGGCCGTGCACTTCGGGGCCGACGGCACCGCGGACGGCTGGAGTTCGCCCTGGCCGGTGTTCTGGATCACGCTCGCGGTGACCGCCGGCGCCGTGGCCCTGGCGCTCGCGGCGCTGCGGATGCCGGACCGCCGGACCGCCGCCACCCTGGTGCTCGTCGCCAACCTGTTCGCCGGCAGTCTCGGCACCGCCTGGATCGTGCTCGCCGCGACGAACACCGTCGGCGACGGAACGCTGTCCGGCTGGTGGACCGTGCCGTTCCTGGCCGTCAGCGCGGTCATCGCCGCGGTGCCGGTCGTCGCGCTCGTCCGGTCGGCTCCACCGGTGCCCGCGCACGACGTCGAACCGCTGCGCATCGGGTCGGACACACGGGTCGCGTGGCGCGCCCGCATCGGCAGTCGCTGGTTCGCGGCGCTCGGGGCCGTCGTCGTCGGACTCGGGATCGGCACGGGGCTCGCGATGGCTCCGGCCGACATCGGTACGGCCGTCGCGTCCGGAGCGGTGCTGGTCGTCGCTGGGCTCGCCGTGCTGGTGCTCGCCCGGGTCGAGCTCACCGTGGACCGACGTGGGATGCGACTGACCTCGACGTGGACCCGCATCCCGCTCATGCGCGTCCCGCTCGAGCGGATCGAGTCCTGCGGGTGGGAGGACGTCTCGCCCGGACAGTGGGGTGGCTGGGGCTACCGGTTCTCCGGCCGCGGGGTCGCCTACGTGGTGCGGTCGGGGCCGGGCCTCGTGGCACGGCTCCGCGGTGGGCAGGCACGGATGGTGACGGTGCCGGACGCTGCGGGCGGGGCCGCGGCCCTGGGCGCACTGCTCGCGCACCGCACGCCGGCCTGACGGGGTTGCGCCGGGCCTCCCGGTCGGGGTGGTGGTGCGTCCTGCGAAGGCGACAGATCTCGTCGGCCGCGCGCCGTCACATCCGCGAAAGCGACAGGGTGCTGCGAACCGTTGGCGGCACACTGTCGCTTTCGCGGAGAGGCCTCGCCGCGCGCCGCAGGCGGTCAGAGGCTCGTCATGCCGCCGTCGACGCGGAACTCGGCGCCCGTCGCGTAGGACGACTCCGCGCTGGCGAGGTAGACCATGATGCCGGTGACGTCGTCGGGGGTGCCAGGGCGGCCGAGGGGCGTGCGGGCGACGATCGCGGCCCGCGCCGAAGGGTCGCCGGAGATCGCCGAGACGAGCCCGGTCTCGGTGTAGCCCGGCACGACAGTGTTCACCCGGATGCCGTCCCGCGCGTAGGCCATCGCGGTCGCGCGGACGAGCGAGTGGATACCGCCCTTGGTCGAGGAGTAGGCGGCGAAGTCCGCACCCTCGCCGTTCAGCCCGGTGGGTGAGCCCGTCGCGATGATCGACCCGCCGCCGCCGGCCGCGAGCATCGCCCGGACGGCGTGCTTCACGGTCAGGAACGTGCCCGTCAGGTTCACCGCGACCGTGCGGTTCCAGGTGTCGAGCGACACGTCCGCGACCGCAGCGTCCTGCCCGAACAGTTGCACGCCGGCGTTCGCGACCACCACGTTCGGCGTCAGGTCGCGCTCCGCGAGGGCGGCGAACCCGGCAGCGACGCTCGTCTCGTCGGCGATGTCCATGGTGAGCGGCAGCGCGAGCGCGCCGGCTGCCGCTGCTGCGGTGCCCGCCGCCGTCGCGTCCCGGTCGGCGTAGACGACGCGCGCTCCCTCGGCGACGAACCGGTCCGCGATCGCACGGCCGATGCCGGAGCCCGCCCCGGTGACGAGTGCGGTCCTGTGGTCGAGTCGAGCGGTCATGCGGGAGCTCCGTCCTGGGAGCGTCGTCGCTCCACGGACCCATCATTGCCCAACCGGTTGACCGGTGGTAGTCATGAGCCATGACTACGGTGTCGATCGGCGCGTGGCGGTTCACGCTGCGCGGTGCCGAGCTCGCCGACCTCGAGTACGACGGCGAACCGGTGCTACGGGCGATCCGCTTCGTGACGCGGGACCACGACTGGCGCACCGCCGACGACACCGTGCTCACCCAGACGCTGCCCTCAGGCCCAGGCAGCAGCGGGCGGCTCCGCATCGAGGCCAGCGCCCGCTACGACGGCACCGAGGTGCTGCGGTACACCCTCGAGGTCACCGTCGACGGCCCCACCCTGCACGTGGACGCGGTCGGCACCACCACGACGCCGTTCCGCCGCAACCGCATCGGCCTGGTCGTGCTCCACCCGCCGACCCTCGCCGGCGTGCCCGTCACCGCGCGGCACCCGTCCGGCACCGTCACCGAGGCCGTGTTCCCGACCTGGATCGCGCCGCACCAGCCGGCCGCCGACCTGTCGGGGCTGGACTGGTCGACGGGTCGGGTCGCGCTGACGCTCGACCTGGCCGGCGACGTGTTCGAGACGGAGGACCAGCGCAACTGGACCGATGCCTCGTTCAAGACCTACTCGACGCCGCTGTCCGAGCCGTTCCCCGTCGCGCTCGACGCGGGCTCCGTGATCCGCCAGTCGCTCACGCTGCGCGCGACGACGGACGATCGACCGGGAGGCACGGCCTCCCCCGCCCCGGACCTCGCGTTCCTGGACGGGCCGGCTCCCACCGCCGTGGTCGCCCCGCCGCCGACGCTCCAGCTGCTCGCCGCCTCGGCCCCTGCCGCTGCACGCCCGGCCGCGGTGCCGCTCGGCGTGCCCGTCCTGGTCGAACCCGTGCTCGGCGATCCGAACGTCGGGGCCGTGCGGGCGTCAGCGCGACGCGATGCCGGTGGCGGGCCGCTCGACGTCCGGTTCGTCACCGACGACCCGGATCGGCTGCGCGCCGCGATCGACGACATGCTCGACTCGGGCGCGGTCGTGCGGATCGGCGCGTTCGACCCGACCTCGCACGTGACGACCCCGGCGCTGCAGCAGGCCCTGCGCGACGCCGCTGCTGCTGTGGGCGACCTCGAGGTCGTGGCGGGCACCCGCGCGCACTTCACCGAGCTGAACCGGACCGTCGACCTGTTCCGCGACTGGGACGGGCCCCTGACCTTCAGCGTGACGCCGCAGATGCACGACCGGTCGCCCGAACAGGTGACCGAGTCGATCCGGATGCAGCGCTGGGTGGTGATGAGCGCCTCCCGGCTGGCCGCCGGCAGGGCGCTCCACGTCGGACCGGTGACGCTGCGGCCACGGTTCAACGCGGTGGCGACGTCCGCGCGCCCCGTCGTGACCGACGCGACGATCGAGGCCGGGTACGGGCCGCAGCTCGTGGCGGACGCGACGGACCCGGCGCAGCACTCGGCGGCGGCGCGGGCGTGGTTCGCGGCGTCCGTGGAGGCGCTGACGGTGCCGGGGGTCGTCTCGATCACCCTCGCCGAGGCCTGGGGGCCCCGCGGCGGGCGGCTGCCGGGGTAGCGGGTGGTGAGTACCGCGAAAGCGACAGATTCCCGCCGATGGTCGGCGGGAATCTGTCGCTCTGGCGGATCAGACGAACGTCAGCGGCGGACGGCGTCGATCTTGAGCATCTTGGCGATGACGCTGTCGAGCTCGCTGTCGTCGAAGACCTGCTTCCAGTCCTCCTTGATGAGCTTCTCGCGGCCGTAGCCCATGGCGATGTGGCAGGCGTCCGAGAACGGGTTCGAGCCGCGCAGGCCGTTGGTCAGCGCGATCCAGGTGTGGCCGTAGAGCATGGCGCGGGCGGCCTCGCGGGGCACGCCGACACCGGTGACGGTCTCCTCGAGGGCGTCGTTGAGGAAGTCGCCGATCATGCAGGCGATGGTCTCGACGAGGGTCGGCTCGAGCACGGCGAGCTGCTTCACGGTGACCCAGTGCACCTGGATGACGGGCGCGTACATGGTGGTGATGACGGCCTCGGCGATCGCCTTGGCGGAGTCGTCCGGGTCACCGAGGGACTCGGACGCGTCGAAGGCCGCGATGACCTCCTGCGGGGCGGCGATGCCCCCGAAGGTGTCGTCCCACTCGGCCTTGGTGGTGCGCTCGAGGAACACCGACGGGTGGCACGGGTGCGCTACGGCGTAGTGGATGTCCTCGCGCTTGGCGAGCAGTCCGGCGTAGGCGGCGGCCGGGTCGAGCGTCAGGATGCTGGCACCCGACTTCATGACCGGGACGAGCTGCTCCGAGATGGTGCCGAGCAGGACGTCCGGCACGGCGAGGATGACCACGTCGGCGACCTTGGCAGCGTCGAGGCTGTCGGTGAGTGACCGGCCGAGGGCCTGGATGCGCTCCTGCCCGGCGGGCGAGGCCTCGCTGTAGAGCGTCGTGTACTCGCTCTTCGCGAAGTTGTTCGAGACGCGGGTGCCCATCTTGCCGCCGGCACCGATCACGGCGACGGTGACGTCGGCCGTACCGGATCCGGCAGCGACGGTGTGGGGGGTGGTGACGGTGTCGGTCATGATTCCTTGCTCCTGATGTGCTCGATGGTGTGTTCGGTCCACGCCGCCTCGATGCGGGTGGTGGTCTGTGCGGGCGTCTCGCCCGGTCGTGGGTCGGCGCCCGCGTGCTCGTCCTGCCAGGGCAGCCAGAACTCGATGACGCGGTTGATCCCGCGGGCGTCGGGGTCGATCGCGGCGCGGATGCTGTCGTGGTCGACGACCCCGGTGCCCATCGGGACGCCGGTGTACTGGAACCCGACCCACCCCGGCGACCGGGTGAACCCGGAGTCCTTGACGTGCCAGTTGACGACGTGCGGGGCGGTCATCGCGACGACGTCGGCGGGGTGTTCGAGCCGTGCGACGGTGTTCGCCGGGTCCAGGCAGATGCCGAGGTGGTCGGAGCCGATCGCCTGCACGACCGCGACGAGGTCGGCGGTGGCGATGACCTCGTAGGTCTCGAGGGCGAGCGTCACCCCGGCCGCCTCGTAGGCGGGGAGCGCCTGGCGCAGACGGCGTTCGGTCTCGGCGGTGTCCGGCTGGTCGTCGCCGCTCGTCCACATCGACCGGACGAGCGTCGCACCGAGCACCTGCGCGACGTGCAGGTACCGAGCGAGGTGCGCCGGGTCGGTGCCGCGGGTGCCGACCTCGAGCGTGAGCCCGAGGTCGTCGGCCAGCGTCCGGATCGCGCCCAGCCGGTCGTCGGACGCGGTGTCGAGCGGCAGGTGGTCGCAGATCTGGAACAGGTCGACGCCGTCGTGGGCCGCAGCGTCGCGCAGGGCGTCGTCGAGGGACAGCGCTGCCGGCACACGGTCGGACATGCGCCAGAAGTAGGCGTAGGTGGAGAGGCCGAGCAGGGAGGTCACGCCGGTGCTCCGTCCTGCGTCGCAGCCAGCGCCTCGGCTTCGTCGAGGATCGTGCGGATCGCCTCGGGGTCGTGGGCGAAGCGGCCGAGGAACAGGCCACCGATGCCGCCCCGTCCCCGGGTGAGCAGGCCCGGCCCGGCGCTACCGCCGTAGATGACGACCGACCCGGCGAGCTCCGGCCGGTTCGCCAGGTGCTGCTCGATGCCCGCGAGCACCGCGACGATGTGCTCGTCGGGAGCGGGCTGCGGTGCACCGATGGCCCAGACCGGCTCGTAGGCAGCGATGACCGGTCCGGCGAGCCCGTCGGCGACGGCCGTTGCGACGAAGCGGTCGAGCTGCGCGGTGACCTCGGCGACGGCAGCGGACGGATCGCCGTCGGCCGCGCGGTCGGTCTCACCGATGCAGATGAGGGGACGCAGGCCGTTGCGGAAGGCGGCGTGCACCTTGCCGGCGATGTCCTGGTCGGACTCGTGGAACAGGGAGCGACGCTCGGCGTGCGCGATCTCGACCAGGTCGACCCCGACCTCGCGGAGTTCGCGGCCGGACACCTCACCCGTGAAGGCACCCTCGTCGGCCCAGGCCAGGTCCTGCGCGCCGAGGAGCACCGGGGTGCGCTCGAGCACGGCGTGCACCGGCACGAGCGAGGGGAACGTCGGGATGGCGAAGAGTTCGACGGCGCCGGACTGCACCGCCGGGTGGGTCCGGGCGATGTCGGCCACGGCGGTCGCCCACTCGAGCGTCCGGGCGTGCCCGAAGTACATCTTGAGCGACACCCCGATCGTGATCGGGGCCGCCGCCGTGGTCGCCGGCATCAGGCGTCGGTCCCGACCGGGGCAGAACCGTCGTAGGCACAGATCGCGGCGACCTTCGACGCGCTGGCGGAGGACGGGTCGAACGTGTAGCCCAACCACTCGCGAGCCATCCGGCGGGCGACCTCGACGCCGACGACCCGCTGGCCCATGCAGAGGACCTGGGCGTCGTTCGACAGGACCGAACGCTCGACGCTGAACGAGTCGTGCGCGGTGACGGCCCGGATGCCGGGGACCTTGTTCGCCGCGATCGCGACACCGAGTCCGGTGCCGCAGATCAGGATCGCGCGGTCGGCCTCACCGTTCGCGACGAGTCGTGCAGCATCGACAGCCACGTGCGGGTACGCAGTGTGCCCGTCCGCGTCGACGCCCACGTCGGTGACGCTGACCACGCGCGGGTCCTTCGCGAGGTCGGCCTTGATGATCTCCTTGTAGTCGAACCCGGCGTCGTCCGAGCCGACGACGATGCGGAACTGCTGCTCGGTCATGGGGGGCTTCCTTACTTCTCGGCCAGCGTCGCGAGGACCGCGGCGGTGATCAGGGAGAACGAGATCGCGCCGGCGTCGGGGGTGCCGACCGCGTCCTCGCCGTGGGTGCGGGCGCGGCCCATCTTCGGCAGCAGGTCAGCGGTCGCGTCGGCGGCCGCAGTCGCCGCGGCGGACGCGGCCGACCAGGCACGGACCAGGTCGTCGCCGGCCGCGACGCGGTCGGTGAGGACCTGGTCGAACGGGACGATCGCGTCGACCATGGTCTTGTCGCCGGGGACGGCGCCGAACGCGAGGACCGCCTCGGTGGCGGCGTGCACCGCGCTCTGGACCGCGGCGGCTGTCGGACGCTCGTCGTCCCCGAGGACGCGACCCAGTGCCTCCAGGGCGGCTCCCCAGATCGCGCCGGACGTGCCACCGGCCTTGTCGGACCAGGCATCTCCGGCGATCGCCAGGACGCTGCCGGCGCCGGCGCCGCGCGTCACCGCGTCCGCAGCGGCGCGGTCCGCGGCGGTGGAGCCGCGCTGCATGCCGATGCCGTGGTCGCCGTCGCCGGCGACGGCGTCGATGCGACCGAGTTCGTCGGCGTGGTCGTCGATGGTGGTGCGGATGGCCGTGATCGCCTCGGCGACCCGGGCGGCGGACGCCTGCGACGCCTCGGTGCCCGGCGTGACCGGTGCCTGCTCGTCCGCGGCGAGGGCCTCGGGTGCGACCGGCTGTTGCGGGACGGCACCGCCCTTGCGGTACGCGGGGCTGTCGGCGGGCGCGCCCCAGAGCTGCTCGAGTTCGTCGTCGAGCCAGAAGAGCGTCAGCGAGACGCCGGCCATGTCGAAGCTCGTGACGAGTTCGCCGACCTCGGGCTCGACGACCACGGCACCGGCCGCGGTGAGCCCGCGCTGCACGGCGCCGAAGACGACGAAGAGCTCCTCGTACTTCACGCTGCCCAGGCCGTTGAGGATCGGGACGACGCGTGCCCCGTCGACGACGACACCGGATGGCAGCTCGGTGAGGAGCTTGTCGACGAGCAGTTCGGCCAGGCCGGACGCGGTGGGGACGTCAGCCTCGGCGATGCCGCGTTCGCCGTGGATGCCCATCCCGATGGCCATCCGACCCTCGGGGACGGTGAAGAGCGGTTCGTCGGCTCCGGGGAGCGAGCAGCCGGAGAAGGCGACGCCGAAGCTGCGGGTGCGGTCGTTGGCGCGTTCGGCGACGGCCGTGACCTCGTCGAGCGTCCGGCCCTGCTCGGCCGCAGCGCCGGCGACCTTGAAGACGCAGAGGTCACCGGCGATGCCGCGGCGCTTGTGGGCTTCGGCGCTCGGGGCGGAGGCGACGTCGTCGGTCACCCGCACGGTGCGGACGTCGATCCCGCTGTCGGCCAGTGCCCGCGCCGCAGCGTCGAAGTTGAGCACGTCGCCGGCGTAGTTGCCGTAGCTCAGCAGCACCCCGCCGCCGTGCTCGGACGCCTTCGCGACCGCCGTGACCTGCTGGGCGCTCGGGCTGGCGAACAGGTTCCCCATGGCCGCACCGGCTGCCAGGCCGTGACCGACGAGTCCACCGAAGGCCGGGTAGTGGCCGGAGCCACCGCCGACGACGAGCGCGACGGTGCCCTCGGGGCTGGTGGTCGAGCGGGCGACGCCGCCGTGGACCTTGCGGACCCGGGCCTGGTTCGCGGCCACGAAGCCGTCGACCATCTCGTCGGCGAAGTCGGCCGGGTCGTTGAACAGGCGGGTCATGCGTGGCTCTCCTGGGTCGTGGTCGTCGTGGCCTGCGCCGCAGCGTCGGCGTCCCGTCGTTCGTTCCGCTTGGTGTTCCGACCGAGCACGAACATCAGCACGCTCGACAGCACCATGAAGAAGCCGACGATGAACATCGGGACCTGGTAGCCGCCGGTCCACCCGCTGACGACACCCGTGATGTACGGGGCGGCGAACCCACCGAGGTTGCCGATCGTGTTGATGAGCGCCACACCCGCGGCAGCGGCGGCACCGGTCAGGAACTGCGTCGGCACGGTCCAGAAGTTCGGCAGCGCGGCGAAGATCGCGCAGGCGGTGACCGCGATGACGGCGATCGTGGCGGCCGGGCTGTTCATGTAGAGCGCGACCGGGATGCTCAGGCCGCCGACGAGCGCGGGGACGGCGATGTGCCAGACCCGGACGCCACGGCGGAAGGCGTCACGCGACCAGAAGTACAGGACGACCGCGGCGGGGACGTACGGGATCGCCGTGATCATGCCCTTCTGGAACAGGTCGAACGTGGTGCCGAACTGCTCCTGGAAGCCGTCGATGATCGTCGGCAGGAAGAAGCTCAGTGCGTAGAGGCCGTAGATGAAGCCGAAGTAGACCGCGGCGAGCATCCAGACGCGGCCGGAACCGAAGGCTGCACGGAGACCGCCCTTGGCGTGCCCGTCTCCCCCGCCCTTGGCCTTGTTCTCGGCTGCGAGGGCACCCTCGAGCCACAGCTTCTCGTCCTCGTCGAGCCACTTCGCCTGCGACGGCTTGTCCTTGAGGACGAAGAGGCACAGGACGCCGACGATGATCGCCGGGATCGAGACGCACAGGAACATGAAGCGCCAGCCGGCCAGACCGCCGAGCATGCCCTCGTGGGTCATCAGCCAGCCGGCGAGCGGGGAGCCGATGACGCTCGTCAGGGGCTGGGCCAGGTAGAACAGCGCGAGCATCTTGCCGCGGTGCCGGGCGGGCACCCACGTCGACAGGAACAGGATCGCGCCGGGGAAGAAGCCGGCCTCGGCGATGCCGAGCAGGAAGCGCAGCCCGACGAGCTGCGGGTAGTTCTGCACCCACGTGAAGAGCAGCGAGACGATGCCCCACGTGATCATGATGCGCGCGAGCCAGATCCGCGCGCCGAACTTGTGGAGCGCCAGGTTGGAGGGCACCTCGAGCACGAGGTAGCCGATGAAGAACACGCCGGAGGCGAACCCGAACTGGGCGGCGGTCAGACCGAGGTCCGCCTCCATGCCGTTCGGGGCCGCGAAGGAGATCGCGGTGCGGTCGAGGAAGTTGATGAAGAACATCAGTGCCACGAACGGCACGATGCGGATCGCGATCTTGCGGATGGCCGTCTTCTCGACGACCGAGGTGGGGATGCCTCGCGTGGCGGGGATGTCCACGATGACTCCTGCTCGGTGGGGGTGGTACGACTCCGACCCGTGCTGCTGCGCCCGGACGGAGCGGGCGCATCGGTGCGCCTGGTCCAGTGTGCGGATTCGAATCCGACTTGTCAACCGGTTGACCAAACCATCCCGAGTGCCTCGAAGCCCAACCGGTTGACCGAACGGTACGCTCACTGCATGCCCGCGTTCAGCCCGGACGACCCCCTCAACATCCGACTCGAACTCGAGTCCGTGCCCGCGGGGTCGCCCGCCTCCGAGGTCGCCCGACAGCTCGTGTCCCTGCTCACCGCGGGTGAGCTGGCCCCCGGTTCGCGACTGCCGTCCGAGCGGATCCTGGCCGAACGGCTCGGTGTCGGCCGCTCCGCCGTGCGCGAGGCCCTGGCGGCCCTCGAGATCCTGGGCATCGTGCAGATCCGGCCCGGCTCGGGCACGTACCTGCAGGGCGGCACCTCGGACCTGCTGCCGACGACGCTGTCGTGGGGCCTCATGCTCGCCTCGAACCGCACCCGCGAGCTGCTCGAGGTCCGGTCGTCGCTCGAGCGCACGGTCGCGATCCTCGCCGCGCAGCGCGCCACGCCCGAGCAGGTCGCGGAGCTCGGCGAGTACCTCGTCCGGCAAGAGGCCACGCTCGACGACCCCGAGGCCTTCATCGACGCCGACGTTCGCTTCCACGTCCTGCTCGCCCGGGCCGCGGGGAACGACGTGCTCGGCGACCTGCTGCAGAGCCTGCGCTCGATGCTCAGCGTGTGGGTCGGCCGCCGCGTGCAGACCCGCCAGGCCACCGAGGCCGCCTACGACGAACACCGCGCGATCTACGAGGCACTCCGGGCCGGCGACGTGCCCGCCGTGCAGCGGGCGATGGACGAGCACATGGCCACGGCGAGCGCCCGCATCGAGAACGCGGAGCCCATCCCTCCCGCCGAGTAGCGGGCGCGTGCGGCGCGTGCGCTTCGTGAGCAGAAATGGTCGGGTCCGTGGCGGCGACCCGACATCTTCTGCTCACGATCGGGCGGCCGGGAGGCGCGGTGCGGGTCCGCCTCGCACCGTGCGACGTTGCTGGGGCGGCAACAGGGCTTGGGTCGGGCCCGGCGGGTGCGCTGGAGTGGGCGGATGCATGCACACGAGACCACCACCGATGGCGTCGGCTCCCCCACCGCCTCGGCCCGCGACTGGTGGGAGCAGCGGTACGCCGAGCGCGACGGGATCTGGTCGGGCCGGGTGAACGCGGTGCTGGCCGACGTCGCCGGGGCGCTGCCGACGGCGCCGGGCGGCGGTGCGCGCCGCGCCCTCGACCTCGGCTGCGGTGAGGGCGGCGACGTCGTCTGGCTCGCCGAGCAGGGTTGGGACGCACTGGGGGTCGACCTGTCGGTGACGGCGATCGAGCGCGGTTCGCGGGCGTCCGTGTCGGCCGGGGTCGAGGAACGGACCGCGTTCGTCGCCGCCGACCTCGCGACGTGGGAGACGGCTGCGCGCTTCGACCTGGTGACGGCGTCGTTCTTGCAGTCGTGGCCGGTCGAGATCCCGCGCGCGGAGATCCTGCGCCGGGCGACCGGGTTCGTCGCGATCGGCGGGCACCTGCTCGTCACCGCGCATGCCGCCCCACCGCACGACGACCTGCCGGCCGAGATGCGGGAGTACCGGTTCCCGACGCCCGACGAGGACCTGACGGCCCTGCAGCTCGACGGCTCGTGGGACGTCGTCGCCGCCGGACTCCGGCCGCGCACCGCGACGACTCCCGACGGCGACCCGCACGAGGTGCTCGACAGTGTGGTGCTGGTCCGCCGCGCGCGCTGACGACGGCTGCAGCGCGGGACGGTCAGCGTAGGAGCGGCACCGCGGCGTCGAACGCCTGCACGACGCGGGCCACCACTTGGGCGGGCGGGGTGTCCCAGATCGTCTGGTTGAAGAGCTCGACCTCGACGTCACCGGTGTACCCGGCAGCGACCACCGCGTCCGTCACCGGCCCGAAGTCGACGTGGCCGTCCCCCGGGTAGCCCCGGGACAGCAGCGGGTCCGCCGCGATCGGGGTGGTCCAGTCGCACACCTGGTACGACGCGATCCGCCCGGCAGCCCCGGCGCGGGCGATCGACGCCGCGAGCGCCGGGTCCCACCACACGTGGAACGTGTCGACGACGACCCCCACGGCAGCGGCCGGGAACGGCGCCGCCAGGTCGATCGCCTGCGCGAGCGTGGACACCACGGCACGGTCCGCGGCGTACATCGGGTGCAGCGGCTCGACGGCGAGCTGGACACCGGCGTCGAGGGCGTGCGGCACCAGGTCGGCGAGCGCATCGGCCACCCGGCCCCGGGCGTCGACCAGGTCGCGCGACCCCTCGGGCAGTCCCCCGGCGACGAGCACGAGCACGGGCGCCGAACCGGGTGCTCCGGCCGCGGCGAGGGCGGCGGTCTCGTCGATCGCGCGGCGGTTGTCGTCGAGCGCCTGCTGCCGCGCGGTTCCTGGCGGGAGCGTGAAGAAGCCTCCGCGGCAGTGCGACGACACCCGGAGTCCGGAGTCCGCGACCATCCGGACGGCCTCGGCCAGTCCGACCTCGGCCACGGGCTCCCGCCAGGTGCCGATGGCTCCGACGCCGGCCCCGGCCACGGTGTCGAGCGCCCGCCGGAGCGGCGCGTACTTGATCGTCGCCTGGTTGACCGACAGCCGCGGATGCGGCGCAGCACCGGCGGACCGGACCGGCGTGACGGCGTCCGCCGCGGTCGTCACGCGACCACCTCGGCGACGGTGCGGTCGACGGCGGGTGATCCGGGCCTCCCGGTCGGCCCTGTCTCCACGCCGGCCACCGTGAGCAGCGCGTGCCAGCGCGAGGCGGCGAGGTCCGGGTGTTCGAGGGCGCCGCAGGCGTTCGCGAGCCGGACGGTCTCGGACAGGTGCGGCAGGGAGCGGCCGGCGTGCTGGCCGCCGACCATCTGGAAGGCGGGCTGGTGGCCGTTCAGCCAGGCGAGGAACGCGATGCCGGTCTTGTAGTGCCAGGTGGGGGCGCTGAAGACGTGGCGGGAGAGCGCCTCGGTGGGGGCGAGGAGGACACGGTAGGCGGTCTCGTCGGGCAGGGCCCGGACGGCGGCGGAGGCGATGGGGGCGACGGCGGCGAAGGCGCCGAGGAGGGCGTCGGAGTGGGCTCGGCCGTCTCCCGCTACGAGGTCCACGTAGTGGAAGTCGTCGCCGGTGAACATCCGCGCGGTCGCGGGCAGCTGGGAGCGGAGGGCGACCTCGGCGCGGGCGTTCAGCAGGCTCATCTTGATGCCGGAGACCTTCGGCCCGGCGTCGCGCATGATGTCGAGCACGGTGTCGGGGCCTTGCTGCCCGCCGAAGTAGCCGGCGAGGGCGGGGTCGAAGGCCTCCCCCAGCCAGTGCAGGACGACGGGGGCGCTCGCCCGCTCGATGACCCGGCCGTAGACGCGGCGGTAGGTGCTGGCGGCGGCGTTGCTGCTGTCGCTGTCGCTGTCTGCGCGCTGCGCGAGTCGGGCCAGGTGGCGGCTCGCCATGAGCACGACGCCGGCGCCGGCATCCTCGGCGTGGTGGAGCTGGGCGACGTAGGCGTCGACGACCTGCTGCTCGGTGGGCAGGTCGTCCCCGTCGTCCGGCAGGTCGTCGGTGTTCACGCCGACGACGATGCGGCCGCCGACGGACTGCGCCTCGCGGGCGCTGCGGGTGATGAGTTCGCGCGTCGCGGCCGGGTCGAGGCCCATGTTCCGCTGCGCGGTGTCCATCGCGTCGGCGACGCCGAGTCCCCACGACCACAGGTGGTGGCGGAACGCGAGGGTGGCGTCCCAGTCGAGGTCGGCCGGGGCGCCGGGGGTGTTGTCGGCGGCGGCGCGCGGGACGACGTGGGCGGCCGCGTAGACGAGGCGCTCGCTCAGGGGCGCGGTCGGCTTGGCGGCGGCCGTGACCGTCGGCGAGTTCAGGGTCGCCCGGCTGGTCGTGCCGTCGGCGGCGAGGAGGGTGAGGTCGGTCATGCGCGTGCGCCGACCGTTTCGGTGTGCTGGGCGACCTCCGGCGTCTCGACCTGGAGGCGCGGCTCGGCCCCCGTGGGCAGGTGCAGCTCCGGCAGGTCCACGCGTCGACCCTCGGCGCTGGACCGCAGGCCGGCCTCCGCCAGCGCCACGCCGCGGGCACCGGAGAGCAGATCGTAGGGGTGCGGGCGGCCGGCGACCAGGTCCTGCAGGAAGTCCTCCCACTGGGCGCGGAACCCGTTGCCGAACACCTCGTTGTCGGGGACCTCGAGCCACTGCGCCTTGTAATGGCGGTCGTCCTTCAGGTCGGGGTTCCACACCGGCTTCGGCGTCGCCGTCCGGGGCTGGATGCGGCAGCCGAACAGCCCCGCGACGGCGCTGCCGTGGGTGCCGTCGACCTGGAACTCGACGAGCTCGTCACGGTCGACCCGGACCGCCCAGCTCGAGTTGATCTGCGCCGTGATGCCGCCGGCCAGGTCGAAGACGCCGTAGGCGGCGTCGTCCGCGGTCGCCGGGTACTCGTGGCCCTGCTCGTCGGTGCGCTGCTCGATGTGGGTGACGGCGCGGGCGTACACGGACTCGACGCGGCCGAACAGCTGCTCGAGCACGTAGTTCCAGTGCGGGAACATGTCGACGACGATCCCGCCGCCGTCCTGCTGCCGGTAGTTCCAGCTCGGGCGCTGTGCGGTCTGCCAGTCCCCCTCGAACACCCAGTAGCCGAACTCGCCGCGGACGCTGAGGACCTTCCCGAAGAACCCGGAGTCGATCAGGCGGCGGAGCTTCCGGAGGCCGGGCAGGTAGAGCTTGTCGTGCACGACGCCGTTCGGCACCCCGGCCTCGGCGGCCAGTCGGGCGAGTTCGAGCGCTTCCGAGGAGGTCTCGGCGGTCGGCTTCTCGGTGTAGACCGCCTTGCCGGCGGCGATCGCCTTGCGCAGGGCGTCGGCGCGGGCGCTCGTGACGGCGAAGTCGGCGAAGACGTCCCAGCGCGGGTCGGCGAGGGCGGCGTCGAGGTCGGTCGTCCAGTGCTCGAGGCCGTGGCGGGTGGCGATCTCCTCGAGCTTCGCGGCGTTGCGGCCGACCAGGATCGGTTCGAGCTGCACGCGGGAGCCGTCCGGCAGCCGGAGTCCGCCGTCCTCGCGGATGGCCAGGATCGACCGGACGAGGTGCTGGCGGTAGCCCATCCGTCCGGTGACGCCGTTCATGATGATGCCGATGGTGCGCGTGGTGGTCAACGCGTGCTCCCTTGCTCGCTGTGGCCTGCTCTCCGCGTGGTGGAAAGCGCTTGCCCGGAACCGTACACCACGCCCGGCGCGCTGCAGTAGTACCCGAACACGAACGCACACGCGCGGCCGGGCCCGGCGGCGGCGGCCCGCGCCCGAGGTTCCGAGATCTCGGAACCTCGGCGCGCCAGGCGGCACTCCGTGGAACCTCGGCGCCGAACCCGCGGCGTGTTGTGGAACCTCGACGTCCGAGCGTCGGCGTGTCGCGCGCCCTCGAGCCCGACCGGCCGCCGGCGCCGCCGCACTCAGTGAGCAGAAAAGGTCGAGTGGCGGCGCCGGACCCGACCTTTTCTGCTCACGAAGCGCCCGCGAAGCGCCCCGCCGCGCTACCGCGCCGTGCTCGCGCGCAGGACGACCTCGCCGTCGATGGCACCGTCGGCCTCGAGCCCCAGCGCCCGCCGCACCGCCCGCTCCCCGATCTCCTCGAGCGGGAGCCGCACCGTGCTGAGCGCCGGCACGACGTCGGCGAGCATCTGCACGTCGTCGAACCCCGCGACGCCGACGTCGACCCCGGGGACGAGCCCACGCTCCCGGATCGCCGCGACCGCCCCCACCGCCATCAGGTCGGTGACCGCGAACACGCACCGCGGCAACGCCCACGCGCTCCCGGCCGCCCGGTCGAGCAGGGTCACCATCGCCTGGTACCCGCCGTCGCGCGTGAACGCCGACGGCACCACCGCGTCGTCCGGCACCCGGATGCCGTGCGCGGCGAGTCCGGCGACGAAGCCCTCGACCCGGGCGTGCGCCGTCGCCAGGTCCGGGTCGCCGGACAGGACGGCGAAGGAGTCGTGCCCCTGCTCGACCAGCGCTCCCGCCAGGGCCGCGGCACCACTGAGGTTCCGGATGACGACCCCGTGCACGCCGGGCACCCCGGCGGCGGCACCGTCGAGGTCGGACACGAGCGCGGACACCCCGGCACCGGCGGCGACGAGTGCGCCGACGGCAGCTGCGGAGTCCGACGCTCCCGACGTCTGCCCGGCACCGAGTCGACGACTCACGGCGAGCACCACGGCCCGCGGACGGAGTCCGGCGACGACGCCGAGCACCGCGGCCTCGCGCGAAGGATCCCCGCCGGTCGAGGTGATCGTCACCACGAGCCCGGCGTCGTCGGCAGCCCGGATCGCCCCCGCGGCGATCGCGGCGAAGTACGGGTCGGCGATGTCGCCGACGACGAGCGCCAGGGTCGTGGTGGTCCCGCGAGCGACGGCCTGCGCCTGCACGTTGGCGGTGTACCGGAGCTCGTGGGCGGCGGCCTGCACCCGGTCTACCGACTCCGGTCGGACCTTCCGCGTGCTGCCGTTCAGCGCCCGCGAGGCGGTCGCGAGCGACACGCCTGCGAGCTCGGCCACGTCGGCCAGGGTGACGGTGCCTCGCTCGGGCATGTCGTGCCTCCAGTCCGGTCCGCGCCGTGCGCGGTCTGTGGCGAGGATAGCGATTTCCCGGGAGGCCCGACCAGCGTCCGCGCCGTCAGCGCGGCCATCCGAGACGGCTGGTCACATTGTCAGAACATCACGCAGGAAAGCGCTTGCCATGAGCGCTCACGTCGTGTAGACCTGGGGTCCTCGGCCGAGACACCCCGAACGCTCGCCCACGGCAGACGCCAGTGGTCCCGAACGAAAGCAGTGACGATGAAGTCATCCAAGAGAATGCTCGCGCTCGCCGGCGGCATCGCCGCACTGGCCCTGTTGAGCGGCTGTGCCTCCGGCAGCTCCGGCGACGGCGGCAAGGTCGATCAGCTGACCTTCTGGCTCTCCACCTCCACCGCGCAGGAGAAGGGCTACCAGGACCTCGCCACCGCGTACGAGAAGAAGACCGGCGTCACGGTCAAGATCGTGAACCTGCCGTACGACGGACTGCAGACCAAGCTCCGCGAGTCCGCGCAGGCGAACTCGCTGCCCGACGTCGTGCGCGCCGCCGGCATCGACCCGATCTGGACCGGCAAGACCGTCGACCTGGCCTCGATCGTCGACGACGACGCGAACAAGATCGACCAGGACATCATCGCGAAGGACGACGACGGCAAGGTCACCTCGATCCCGTCCGACGTCACCGCCGCCGGCCTGTTCGTGAACAAGTCGCTGTTCGAGAAGGCCGGCGTCGACTACCCGACCGACCCCGCGAAGGCGTGGACCTGGGACGAGTTCCTCACGGCCGCCGACAAGGTGAAGGCGAAGACCGGCGCGAAGTACGACATGGTGTTCGACTCGTCGCCGTCGCGTCTGCGTGCCTACATGTTCACCAAGGGCACCGACTTCATGCAGCAGGAGAAGGACGGCTCCTTCCCGACCGACGCGAAGACCGTCGACGCACTGCAGGACTTCGCCGACATGAACGACGACTCGGTCATGCCGAAGTCGGTGTGGACGAGCGGCCAAGACCCGAACGCCCTGTTCAAGAGCGGTCAGGTCGTCGCGTACTTCTCGGGTGTCTGGCAGTCGTCGGACTTCGCGTCGAACATCACCGACTTCGACTGGGCGAGCGCCGCCACCCCGGCCGACCCGACCCACGCCACCGAGATCAACTACGGCGGCAACATCGTCGGCTTCGAGAACTCGGACGCCCGCGGTGCCGCGGCCAAGAAGTTCATCGACTACATGTACGACCCGACGAACTACGCGAAGCTCGTGACGACGAACGGCTTCCTGCCGGTCGAGACCGGGCTGGACATCCAGTACCCGTTCGAGTCCCAGGCGGCCAAGGACTCCTTCGCGCTCTACCAGAAGGAGATCGACGCAGCAGACCCGATCTCGAGCTCCTACGCCAAGGAGAGCGCGAAGTGGGCGGTCGAGGGCAAGGAACTCGGCACCGATCCCACCACCGCCGAGGTCGGCAAGCTCATCAACGGGCAGCAGTCGGCCAAGAAGACCCTCGAGACGATCACGAAGTACTACGAGGAGCACGTCGGCTGACGGAACGGGGTCGGGCGCACGCGTCCGGCCCCGTTGTCTCTCCTTCCACAGCAGCACCACGTCGAACGAAGAGGATCATCGTGAGCATCCCCACCGCAGCCGGTGACGTGCAGACCGCCGTCCCCACCCCGGTGCCGCCCCGTCGGCCCGGAGCCGCGAAGACGACGAAGCGCCGCCGCTCCGGCGTCAGCAAGCCCGTCCTCGCCCCGATCCTGTTCGTGAGCGTCAACGCCGTCCTGTTCGTCGTGTTCTTCGTGTGGCCCGCCGTCATCGGCCTCGGCTACTCGTTCACCGACTACAACGGCGTCGTCGACCCGAAGTTCATCGGCCTGGCGAACTACTTCGAGCTGTTCGCCGACGACACCTTCTACGCAGCCCTCGGGCGCACCTTCCTCTACGCGATCGTCGCCGTCCCGCTCGGCTTCGTCCTCGCACTGTCGATGGCGCTGATGCTGACGAGCCCGGCGGCGAAGGGCCGCAGCGTCGCCCGCATCGTGTTCTTCGTGCCGTGGCTCATCTCCCCGATCGTCACCGGTGTGATCTGGCGGTGGATGTTCGGCGAGAACTTCGGCCTGGCGAACTTCGTCATCGAGTCCCTCGGTGGCAAGGCCGTGCCGTGGCAGTCGAACGCCGACCTCTCGCTGCTCGTGGTGGTCTTCGCCACCGCGTGGGCCGGAGCCGCCTTCAACATGCTGCTGTTCGTCGCCGCGATCCGGAACGTGCCGCAGTCCTACTACGAGGCAGCGTCCCTCGACGGGGCCGGCGCCTGGCACCAGTTCCGGTACATCACGCTGCCGAGCATCGCGCCGACGTCGTTCATCGTGATCCTGCTGTCGTCGCTCGGGGCGTTCAAGGAGTTCGCCACCATCCAGGCGCTCAACGGCGGCGGACCCGGCACCGACAACAACCTGCTCGTGCAGTACATCTACACGAACGGGTTCCAGAACGCCCACATCGGCTACGCGAGCGCAGCGTCGATGGTCCTCATGCTCATCCTCATGGCCATCGCGCTCATCCAGTTGGCCGTGAACCGTCGGACGGAGGCCCGTCGATGACCGCCACCCTGCCCAGCACCCCCGGCGCACCCGCAACCGACAACACGACCAAGAGCAAGAGCAAGAGCAAGAGCACGACCAAGACCAAGCGCCTCGACGGCCCGCCCCGTCCGAAGGCCATCGCCGCCACCGCCCTGCTCTGGGTCTTCATCATCGCCTTCGGCTTCCCGGTGCTCTGGTTCGTGCTGAGCGCCTTCAAGCCCGGCGGCGAACTGTTCTCGTACCCGCTGACCCTGCTGCCGAAGAACTGGTCGGTCAGCGGCTTCACCGAGGCGTGGGCGAGCTACGACTTCGCCCGCTACTTCGGCAACACCGTCATCGTCGCGCTGGTCACCACCGTGCTCACCGTGCTGGCGAGCGCCGCCACCGGCTACGCCCTGGCGAAGTACGACAACAAGTGGCTCAAGGTCTTCTTCGTCTGCATCCTGGCGACGACCATGCTGCCGACCGAGGTCATCCTCGCGCCGACGTTCATCGTCATCCGCGACCTCGGCATGTACGACTCGTTGGCCGGCATCATCGTGCCGTCGGTCATCACCGCGACCGGCATCTTCATGTTCCGGCAGTTCTTCATCACGGTGCCCGACGACCTAGTCGAGGCCGCGCGCATCGACGGTGCGAGCGAGTTCGGGATCTTCTGGCGGATCATGCTGCCGATCTCACGGCCGATCATGCTGACGCTCGCGATCTTCTCGTTCCAGTGGCGGTGGAACGACTACATCTGGCCGCTGCTGGTGCTCAACGACCCGCACCAGTTCACGATCCAGATCGCACTGCAGAGCATCGTCGGTGCCGAGAACGTCAACTGGACCGTCCTGCTCGGTGCCTCGGTGATCTCGATCATCCCGCTCGTGCTCATCTACCTGGTGTTCCAGAAGTACGTGAACGGCGCGGACCTCAACGCGGGACTCAAGGACTGATGGGGTTCCTCGACGCGGTCGGCCCGGCCACGGACGCCGCCGTCGCGCGCCTCCGGCTCGCCGACGACGATCCGGCTGCGCTGCAGCACCGGGAACTGATGGCGCGTGCCCTCACCCTGGTCGGGGCGTGGGTCCGGAACGAGCGGACGGGAGGCCCGGGTTGCCTTCCCGACGACGACCTCGCCACCGCGCACGGCTGGGTCCGGCACGTCGCGGCCCGGCAGTCCCCCGGCGGCACGTTCGTCGGCGGCGACAACGTGCTCTCCCCGCCGGACTCGGCGTTCACGGTGAACGACGTCTGCGACGCCCTCGAACTGCTCGCGCCGTACCGGGCGTCGGTCCCGGCGGCCGCGGTGCTCGCCGACGACCTCGACCGGATCGTGCACCGTGCGACGCCGGCGCTGCTCACCGGTGGCGTGCACACGCCGAACCACCGGTGGGAGGTCTCGGCCGCGCTCGCCCGGATCCACCGACTGCACCCGGCACCAGCGCTGGTCGCGCGGATCGAGGAGTGGCTCGCCGAGGGCGCGGACATCGACGCCGACGGGCTGTGGTCGGAGCGCAGCCCGAACTACGCGGCGGCCGTCTCGTGCCCGTCGTTCCTCGTCCTCGCCTCGGTGCTCGACCGGCCGGAACTGCTCGACCCCGTCCGCCGGTCCCTCGACGCCACCCTCGCGCTGCTGCTGCCCGACGACACCGTCGAGACCGTCCAGTCCCGCCGTCAGGACCAGTCGCAGGCGTTCGGCATCGGCGCGTTCGCTCCCCTGCTCTGGCACCTGGCCGTGCTCGACGACCGCGCCGACCTCGCCGCCGTCGCTGCCCGGGCCGCCGCCGCGGATATGTGGCAGCCCGGTGCGGTCGCGGCCCGCGCGATGACGGATCCGCTGCTCGCCCGCCCGTTGCCCGTCGGTGCGCCGCTCGAACCGGCCGTGCACTCCTTCGCCGACGCCCGGCTCGTGCACGTCCGCGAACAGGACCGCAGCGTCGTGCTGTTCGCCGGGTCGGACGTGCCGTCGCAGGGCCACGTCCGATCAGGCCTGGCGAACAGCCCCACGTTCCTGCGGGTGTTCGCCGGCTCGGTCGTGCTGTCCGACGTCCGGCTGTCGCGGGAGTTCTTCGGGCTCGGACCGTTCCGTCCGACCTCGCTGGAGTCCCTCGGCGACGGGCGGTACCGACTCGTCGAGACCGTGTCCGCCGGCTACCACCAGCCCCTGCCCGCCGCGGCTCGACGGACCGACGGCGCGTACACGCTCGGTGACGAGGGCCGGTTCTCGGCGTCGATGTCCTTCGGCGCGCGCGCGGCCGACACCGTCTCCCTCACCACGACGGTCGACGTCACCACCACGCCGGACGCGGTCTCGCTCGACGTGACGACCGAGGGCGCCGACGTGCCGTGGTCGCTCCAGCTGACGTTCCGCGGCGGGGGTACGTTCACGGGTGTGAGCACCGACGCCGCGACCGGGGAGACCGTCCTCGCCGACGGGACCGGCACCTACCGGGTCGGCGACGACGCCGTGTCCTTCGGGGCAGGCAACGGCAGCGGCCCGACCCAGCCGGCGTTCTACGCGCCCGGACAGGACTACGCGTTCCTCGGCGGCACCGACCGACCGGACGGCGAGCACGTCCACGTCACCGGGCGCTCCCCCGGCACGACGCGCATCACGATCGGCACCGCTCGATGACCCTCCCCGGCGTGGCGCTCGTCGGAGCGCGTGGTTACGGCCTGCACCACCGGGCGAACATCGACCGTCTCGTCGCCGCGGGGGTCTGCACGCTGACCGCCGTCGTCGACCCCACGCTGGGCACGACCACCGACGACGGGGCGGTCGTCGTGGCCGACGTCGTGGCAGCACGCGACCACGGCCCGGTCGACGTCGTCGTCATCGCTGCCCCGATCGCCGCGCACCTGCCACTGGCGCTCGCTGCCCTCGAGGCCGGTGCTGACGTCCTGCTCGAGAAACCCCCGGTGACCACCCGCGACGCGCTCGACACCCTGCTCGACGCCGAGCAGCGCACCGGCCGCGTCGTGCAGGTCGGGTTCCAGAGCCTCGGGTCCGAGGCGCTGCCGGCGTTCCGTGACGGGTCGCTCGTCGGTCCGGTCCGCTCCGCCGCGGCCGTCGGCACGTGGACGCGGAACCAGGCGTACTGGGACCGCTCCGGGTGGGCCGGACGGCGTCGGGTCCAGGGCGTCGACGTCCTCGACGGCGTCGTGACGAACCCGCTCGCCCACGCGGTCGCGACGGCCCTGGCGCTCGTCGGCTGCCGTCGGGCGTCCGACGTCAGGCGCGTCGAGGTCGAGCTGTTCCGGGCGAACGACATCGAAGGCGACGACACCTCGGCCGTCCGGGTCACGACCAGCGCCGGGCTCGAAGCCACCGCCGCTCTGACCCTCTGCGCTCCGTCCGAGGTCCTGCCGACCGTTCGGGTCCGCGGCACCGCCGGGAACGCCGTGCTGCACTACACGGCCGACGAGGTCACCATCGGCGACACCACCCGGACCGTCGGCCGGACGGACCTGCTCGAGAACCTGCTCGCCCACCGGTCCCGCGGCGACGAACTGCTCGTCCCCCTGGTCTCCACGGGTGCGTTCGTCGAGGTGCTCGAGGCCGTCCGTGTCGCCGAGCCCGTCCGCATCGACCACCCCTGGGTGACGTGGGAGGGCGAGGGGCCTGCCCGTCGTCCGCTCGTCGCCGACGTCGAGGCGATCGTCGACCGCGCCGCCGACGCACGAGCGTTGTTCTCCGAGGTCGGCGCGCCCTGGGCCCACACCGCCCGCGACGAGGTGCTGCAGGTCCTGCGCGTCAGCGGGGCCCCGGTGGCCACGGAACTCGACGGCTCCGGGACCATCGCGACGTCGTCCCCGCGCCCGTACCTGCACCCCGTGCGGACCCTCGGCGGCACCGTCCTGAGCGCCCACCACCCGGCCGACCACGACTGGCACTGCGGTGTCGGGGTCGCGATCCCGGACGTCGACGGCGTGAACTGCTGGGGCGGCCGCACCTACGTGCACGGTCCGGGCTACGTGTGGCGCGACGACCACGGCCGCGTCGACGTCGTGCGTGCCGAGCAGCACCCAGCCCCGCACGGCGGCGGCACGGTCCAGGAACTCGTCTGGCGCGGCCCCGACCACACGGTCGTCCTGCACGAGGACCGCACCCTCGCCTGGCGCGCCGTCGACTCCGGGTGGGAGCTGACCTGGTCGTCCTCGTTCCGAACCCCCGGCGACGCCGTCGTGCACCTCGGCGGTCCGGGCAGCAACGGCCGGGTCGGCGCCGGGTACGGCGGGTTCTTCTGGCGCTTCGCCGACTGCACCGACGTGGTCGTCCGGACCGCTGACGCGCAGGGCGAAGCGGCGGTGCACGGCTCGGTCGCGCCCTGGGTGGAGTGGTCCGCGGTGTTCGAGGGAGGGCCTGCGACGATCCGGCTCGAAGCGCTCGACCACCGCGATCCCTGGTTCGTCCGGGCCGCCGAGTACCCGGCGATCGGTTCGGCCCTCGCCTGGCGTGCGCCGGCGCTCGTGCACCCCGGTGTCCCGCTCGTCCGGTCCTTCCGCGCGACGATCGCCGACGGTGCGACGCCGGGCGGCAATACGCTGGACCGATGAGCACCGCAGACTGGGAAGCCCGCATCGCCGCACTCTGGGCCGACGACACGATCGACGACCAGCAGCGCATCGACCGCATGCGCGAACTCGCCGACGCTGCGCCGCACCCGGCCCTCGGCGCGTTCGAACTCGGCGGCGCGAACGACTCCGGCGGCCACGAGGCCGAGGCCGACGTCCACTACGCAGCCGCCACCGCCGCGGGACTCGCCGACGTCGATCCCGCCCGTGCAGCGCAGATGGTCGTGCAGCACGCCTCGACCCTGCGGAACCTCGACCGCGTCGACGAGGTCATCGCTATGCTCCGCGACGCCCCGGAACACCCGTCCACCGGTGCTGCGCCGAAGGTGTTCCTCGCGCTCGCCCTGCACAGTGCGGGCCGTCACGACGAGGCGCTCCGTGTCGCGATCGAGGCCGTCGAACCGACGCTCCCCCGCTACCACCGCTCGGTCCGCGCCTACGCTGCTGCCCTCACTGAGTGAACTGCACGAGCCGGGCGACGGTGAGGGCCCGGCTCGCGGGGACGCGGACGTCCCTCCCGTCCGGTCGCGACACCCGAATCGCGGCGGGACGAGCTGCGGGGCAGGACAGGAAGGAAGCGTCGACGCTCGACAGAGGCCCAGAGAGGCGCTCCCTCCCCACGGGTCGATCGTGCTTCGACCACTTGCGGATTCGGGTTCCGTTACCTCGCACAGCATGCGCCTGCGCGGCCTGAACCGATAGGGGCAGTGCCCGATCAGCCGGGATCGGCGGTCAGGCGTTCCGTCGCTGCAGCGCTTCTGCAGCCTTGCCGAGCAGCCAGTTGACGGCCCAGCCCAGCACGCCGATGACCGGCAGTGCCAGGATCACGAGCGTCCAGAGGACCTTGACCACGAGCGTGCGCCGACGGTCACGCCAGACCTGCACGAGCGCGAGGACCTCGAGGGCCAGCATCAGCAGGAGCACAATCACGTGCGACTCGGACAGGTCCATGAACACAGTGCAATCCCTCCGTGGCGGCCGCTGCCGCGCAACGAACCGACGGTAGGGCCGACGCCGCCGCCCACGCCACCTCCCGTCCAGGTGTCACCGAGCCACCGTTCCCGCACCCGCAACATCTCCCCACTCCCGCGAACGGGCGAAATACCCCGGCCGGCCAGCTCCTCACCCCGGCATTTCGCCCGCTCGCGCGAGCGGGCACTCGTATTCCACCGGATGCATGCGAGTTGCGGCATGCGACCGCGAGCGGGCGAAATGCCCGGGTCGCGGGGCGCGCAACCCCGGTATTTCTCCCGCTCGCCGTCGAGCGCGCGCCGACCGGGCGAGCGAGCAGGCCGGCGGGAGGCGCGCAGGCGGGCGCGCGGGCGGGCGGGCAGCCGTCCGCGGGCGGAACCGAGGCACGAGGCGTGACCGCGGGCGGACGGGAGGCGCGGGGCGGGCCCGCACCGGCCCTCCCGTCCGCCAGCGGCGACCGTCTAGGGCCGCGCGCCCTCCTGCGGGACCGCCTGCGCGACCGGCAGGGAGTCGCTCGTCGTGCGGAGCGACTCCTGCCGGATCTCGAGCTGTGTGACGGCGAGCGCGGCCAGGTCGTGCAGGTTGGCGAGGTCGCCCTCCGTCGCCTGCCGCGGCTTCGTGTCGAGCACCGCGAGGGTGCCGATCGGAACACCGTCGTGCCGCACGAGCGGCACGCTCACGTAGAACCGGATGCCGAGCGCGCCGGTGACGAGCGGGCTGTGCTGCATGTCGGGGTGGATCGACCCGTCCGGGATGACGACGGGGACCGCGACGGGCGCGAAGCCGTTGCCGAAGTTGATGTTGCGCGCTGCTTCGTCGACGCCCTCGGCGATGTACGACTGCGACCAGGCGCGGTCCTCGTCGAGCACCTCGACCAGGGCGATGGGCGCGTCGAACAGGCGGGCGGCCATCGCGGTGGTGCGGTGCAGGGCCTCGTCGGGCAGGGTGTCGAGCGTCGCCGGGCGGGCTGTGTCGGCGTCGGCTCGCGGCGCACCGGCAGCGGCGGTCGGAGCCGCGGCGGTGGTGTCCACGACGTGGTCGGTGCCGGCCGTCTCGGTCATGACGACGTCGCGCAGCATCGTGACCAGCTCGGCGCCGGCGGGGCGCGCGGCCGGGTCCTGCGCGGTCATCGCACGGAGCAGTTGCTTCCAGTGCTCGGGCAGTGGCTCGGGCACGACCGGGTCGCGGGACAGCCGGGCGACCGCGGACTCGACGAGCGAGCCGGGGAACTCGCGGCGGCGGGTGAAGCACTGCAACAGCACGAGGCCGAGCGAGTAGACGTCGCTCGGGCTCCCGACGTCGCCGCCGCGGGCCTGCTCGGGGCTGAGGTAGGCGGCGGTGCCGGTGGTGACGCCGTCGGCGGTCATGCGTTCGACGCCCGCGGCGAGCGCGATGCCGAAGTCGGTGAGCCGCGCGCGGGCACGGTCGGAGTCGTGGCCGTAGTCGACGAGCAGGATGTTCGACGGCTTGATGTCGCGGTGCACGACGCCGTGGCTGTGGATGTAGTGCAGCGCCTCGGCCATGTCGTAGCCGATCTCGGCGATGTGGCGGGAGGCGAGCGGGCCGACGGCGAGGCGTTCCTCGAGGTCCTGGCCGACGACCAGCGCCATCACGAGGTACCGCTGGTGGGTGCCGTCGTGGCCGGTGACGACGCCGGTGTCGAGCAGGCTGACGAGGTTGTGGTGCTCGAGCGAGGCGAGCACGCCGAGTTCGGCCTCTTGCCGGGCGATGTCGACCGTGCCGGCGTGGAACACCTTGACGGCGACGGGGCGGTGCAGGCTCTCGTCGATGCCGCGGTACACGACGGACATGCCGCCCTGGCCGATGGCGTGTTCGAGTCGGTAGCGCCCGTCGAGCAGTGGGGCCGCGGACTGGGGGTCCTCGGTCGGACTCATCGAACCTCGTTCTCGGTGCGGGCAGGCGTCGGTGCATCCTCCCATCCCGACGGGGATCGTGGGGGCCCGCGGCGTTCTCCGGATGGACGGCGCCGGCGTGCGCGGCACGTCAGACCGTCACCGCCGGTGCGTCGCCACCGTGCTCACCCGCAGGTCCTCGAACGTGCTCGTGAACCCGGCACCGCCGAGCGAGATGAGCCCGATCCTCGGCTCGCTCCCGAGGTCCGCCGTCCAGGTCCCGCCTCGGACGAAGTGCCGCCCGTCGACGCTCGTGTAGGCCGTGTACCGGTGCTCCCCGCCGACGACCCGGTGCACGATCCGGAGCGTGGTGGTGTCCCCGACCGGTCCGACGACCGTGTTGCCGTAGCTCGGCGCCCCAGCCGGTTGCCCGGACACCTGCTTGCCGAACTCCGTCTGCCGGGTGTTGAAGATCGAGTTCGACGTCAGCCGGACGTAGTTCCCGTCGTCGCCCCACACGATCAGTCCGCCCTGCACGTAGTTCACGCCGTCGCCGGTGGCGGGGGTGTGCACCGCGACGGTCGTCTGCAGCACGTAGTCGCCTCGCGGCGCCGGTTCGGACAGGACCGAGGCGAGTGGCGTCGCCGGCGGGTGGATGTCGGCGTCCTGTGTCTGCCAGCGGAACGTGCCGCCGCCGACGGTCCAGGTCGAGCGGTCGGGTTCGCGGGTCCAGCGGAGCGCCGTGGGGAGCGTGGTCCCGTCGAACGACGTCGACAGCGCGCGGATGGTGCGTCCGGGCACGTCGACGGGTGCGGTGGTCGCCCGGTAGGTCGCACGCTGTCCCGGCTGTGCGACCGGCCCCGGCTGCACCGTGTCGGACGGTCCCGCCCCGCCCCGCACGACGGGCCAGCCGTGCCGCCAGTCGAGCGGGTCGATGAGCGCCGGCCGCTTCGTGTACGTCGGCTGCCCCGCGTAGTACGGGTCGCCGCGGTCGACCGCGTGGTAGATGATCCAGTCCTGGCCGGCGAGATCGGTGACCACGGTGTTGTGCCCGGTGCCGACCCAGCGGTTGCCGTTCTGCGCGAGCAAGGGTGTCCCGCCGACCCGGGTGCTCGTGATCGCCACGCCGTCCTGGTCGGTGAAGGGTCCGAGGGGGCTGCGCGACCGGGCGACGAAGACGCCGTACCCGGTCAGGGCACCGTTGCAGCAGTTCGTGGCGGAGCCCGTGAAGTACCACCAGCCGTCGTGGCGCATCAGGTACGCGCCCTCGTACCGGTTGTCGATCGCGATCTGCCGTTCGCTCGCGGGGTCGGAGCGGAGACCGTCGGCGTTGAGCGTGCGGACGTTGACGCCGCCGAAGTAGCTGCCGAAGTACAGGTACGTGGTGCCCTTGTCGGTGATGACCTCGGGGTCGAACGCCCAGCGCGCCCCGGTGCCGTTCGCGGCGGTCTGCGGTGCCACGACCGGGCCGCCGGAGTCCGTCCACGGACCGGTCGGGCTCGCGCTCGTCGCGACGCCGACCGCGGACCCCCCGCCGGTCGGTGCCGATGCCGAGGGCGTGTCGGACGCGGCGTAGTAGAGGTACCAGGTGCCCGCGCGACCGCGGTCGCCGGCCCGGTACACGACGTCCGGCGCCCATATCCCGTTGGCGGACCCCACCCAGGCCGGTCGCGTCGGGAACGCGTCGTTCACGTACGTCCAGTGCGTCAGGTCGGTCGACCGGTAGGTCGGCACACCGTGCTGCACGAGCGATCCGTCGGCGTTCTGCTCCGTCGCCGTCAACGCGTCGGTCGTGCAGTACAGGTACCAGTTGCGGTCGCGCCCGACGCCGCGGATCGCGGTCGGGTCGGCGCAGCTCGCTGCCGTCTCGCCGTCGGGCAGGCTGAGCGCGACCGGGTTCCGGTGGGTCGGCGCAGCCGCGCCGTGTCCCGAGCCGCTGTGTCCGGTGGTCCGGTCCGCCACGGGCGTGGACGCTGCGGCGGGGCCGACCGGGAGGCCCGTGGCCGCGACCGCCGTGAGCGTCGCGACGGCGAGGATGGTTGCGACTGTTCGGCGCACGGGGTCCTGCTCTCATCGTCGAGGAAGGGCTGCGTGCGCGAGCGTACGCTCGCGGGCAGCGGACCGGGACGGTTCCGTCCGGTTCCGCGCGACGAAGGAGTCAGCGATGCCCGCGAGGTTCGTGTACTGGATGAACGTGTCGATCGACGGCTTCGTCGAGCGTGACGAGGGCGAACTCGGCGACGTCGAGGGGCCCGAGTGGATGCGGATCGACGAGCCGCTGCACCGTGAGTTCAACGCCCGCGCCGCGGCGATGACCCTGTCCGTCGAGGGGCGGGTCGTCCGCGACATGATGGACCCGTTCTGGCCGGACGCCCGCACCGACGAGTCGATGCCGGCGTTCATGCGCGAGTACGGCGAGGTCTGGACCGACCAGCCGAAGGTCCTGGTCTCGCGCACCCGGACCAGCGCCGACCACAACACCCGGGTCATCGGGGGCGACGACGCCATCGCGCAGCTCGCCGTCCTGCGTGAGGAGTCGGAGGGCGACATCGGCGTCGGCGGCCCGAACCTCGCGACGCAGTTGCTCGACGCGGGGCTGCTCGACGAGCTGTTGCTCTACACGCACCCCGCGGTGCTCGGCGCCGGTCGGCCGCTGTTCGACCCGCCGGCGACGGGCGTGCGACCGCCGGTGCTGCTGGACCTGCTCGAGCAGCGGGAGTACCACAACGGTGTCACGCTGCACCGCTACCAGGTGCTGCGGTAGTCACTCCCCCGAGGGCCCTGGACCGAAGATGACGAGTCGCCAGGCACTCGGCCGGTCGCTGTCGAAGTCGTTGAACGCGACGCTGTCGACGTCCTTGCTCGATGACAGTTCGATCTGGTGCGGGCTGTCGCGGCAGGCCATCGGATCGAGTTCGATGCTCTGCGATCCGCGCGCCGACACCGTCCGCACGACGCCGCGCATCTGCCCGTTGCCGTAGCACGAGAACTCGAGGTGGTCGATCGTCCGCGAGTCCGGGAACTGCACGTGGACGCCGGGCTCGAGATGGGCCGGGTCCTCGTCGCCGGGGCTCGTGTCGGCGCTCAGCACCCCGAGGACCGCGTCCTCGGTCTCGGTCGTCGCCTCCTGCTGCGTCTTCCACTTGCCGAGAGCCTGTTCGTCGACGGGCGGCGCCGAGGTGCAGCCGGCGAGCAGGGCCACGACGGCGAGCGCCGGCAGGACCAGGGCGGGGAGGTGTCGCACGGTGCGAGCTTAGCTACGCCTGGGGCAGTCGATGCGTGTGCAACGAGCGACGTCCCACCCGTCGATCGACAGGTGGGACGTCGCAGAACGCGTGCGCAGTCGGTCGGGTCAGACGTCGCGTCGACGTGCGACCGTCAGCGCGAGTGCACCCACGACGAGCACCTCGCCCGCCAGGACACCGAAGCCGCCCCAGCCGTTCAGGACCACGCCGCTCGTCGGTCCCGCGTCCGCGCCGGTGTACGGGTACGCGAACAGCTGGCTGCCGGCCTGGTCGGGCAGGAACTTGAACACGTCGCCGATCCACTCGGCGTTCAGCAGCCCGGACACGAGCGACAGGATCACCGGCAACACGAGCAGGATGCCGAGCGTGATCGCGATGCCACCGGCGCTGGACCGGACGAACAGCCCGATGCCGTAGGCGAGCAGCGCGAGGAGCGTCACGTACACCGACGAGCCGAGGATCGGCATGAACACCGACGGGTCACCGATCTGCGGGCTCGTGCCGCCGGAGGCCAGGAGCAGCGCCGACAGCACCACGCCGATCCACGTCGACACCACGCTCACGACGAAGGTCGTCAGCGCGAGGACGGTCGCCTTCGCGAGGATCACGCCCGTGCGACGGGGGTCAGCGGTGAAGGTCGAGCGGACCTGACCGGTGCCGTACTCGCCGGTGATGATGAGCACGCCGAGCACACCGACGACGAGCGCACTGAGCGAGACGCCCGTGGTGTTGATGCTCACGAAGCTGCCGTTCGCGACGTCCTGCGGGGAGTTCGCGGGCAGGTCGACGAAGGCGCCGAGCAGCCCGGCCATGCCGATCGTCAACACGGCCAGGATCGCGAAGCACCAGATCGTCGACCGGATGCTGCGGAGCTTGATCCACTCGCTGCGGACCAGGTGCGGGAACGACAGGCGGACCGAGTCCGGCACGGAAGCCGAGTGTGTCCGGGTGACGGACGGGTTGGTGGCGCTCATCGGGTGCCCTCCGATCGGTACTCGACGTCGTCGCGGGTGAGGGCCATGTAGGCCTCCTCCAGGCTCGCGCCGGTCGGGGTGAGTTCGTGCAGTGCGACGCCGGCCTGGGCGGCGATGTTGCCGACCGTCGGTGCGTCGGGACCGACGACCAGGAAGGTGCCGTCCTCGCGCGGGGTGACGGTCGCGTTCGGGCCGATGGCCTGGAACAGCTGGTCGGGCGACGGCGTCCGGACGATGACCCGGCTGCCACCGCCGGCGGCGCCCGGTGCGACTCCCCCACCGGCGACGAACTCGGCGATCGGGGCGTCGGCGAGGACCTTGCCGCGGCCGAGCACGACCACGCGGTCGGCGGTCTGCGCCATCTCGCTCATCAGGTGGCTGGACAGGAACACGGTGCGACCGTCGGCGGCCATCCGGCGGGCGAGCTGCCGGACCCACAGGACGCCGTCGGGGTCGAGGCCGTTGACGGGCTCGTCGAGGATCAGGGTCTTCGGGTCGCCGAGCAGTGCGGCAGCGATTCCCAGACGCTGCCCCATGCCGAGCGAGAACCCGCCGACGCGCTTCTTCGCGACCGACTCGAGGCCGGTCATGTCGATGACCTCGTGCACGCGGGCCTTCGGGATGCCGTGGGTCGCCGCGAGCGAGAGGAGGTGGTTGTAGGCGCTGCGGCCCGAGTGGACCGCCTTCGCCTCGAGCAGGGCACCGACCTGTCGGAGCGGGTCGCGGAACGTCGTGTACGGCTGGCCGTTCACCGTCGCGCTCCCCGCCGTGGGCCGGTCGAGGCCCATGATCATGCGCATCGTGGTGGACTTCCCGGCGCCGTTCGGCCCCAGGAAGCCGGTCACACTGCCGGGTCGGACGACGAACGAGACGTCGTCCACGGCGGTCTTCGGACCGTACTGTTTGGTGAGGTGGCTGACTTCGATCACGGCGGCCACGCTATTGCAGCGGTGTCCGGCGGCGCGTCCGTCGGAAGGGGGACATGTCAGGTGCCTGGGGTTGACCCGCTCGGCGTAGCCTGTCGCCGTGAAGCAGGCACATGACGACGGACCGTTCTTCCACGGCACCAAGGCGGACCTCGTGAAGGGCGACGTGCTCACCGCGGGCTTCCGGTCGAACTACCGCCCCGAGGTGGTCATGAACCACGTCTACTTCACGGCGGTCTCCGACGGCGCCGGGCTCGCGGCCGAGCTCGCCGCCGGTGACGCCGAACCGCGGGTCTACGAGGTCGCGCCGACCGGTCCGTACGAGGACGACCCCAACGTCACCGACAAGAAGTTCCCCGGCAACCCGACCCGGTCCTACCGCAGCACCGAACCAGTACGGATCGTCCGCGAGGTCACCGACTGGCCCCGACTCACGCCCGACGCGCTGCGCCTCTGGCGCGAGCGCCTGGCCGCACTGCGCGCGGACGAGCGCGGCGAGATCATCAACTGAGCCGGCTGACGGACGGGAGGCGCGGGGCGGCGCCGCCACGGGCCTCCCGTCCGCTCTGCCCCATCTCAGGGCCCCGAACGCGCCCTGCGGACGTCAGCGACTGAGCGCGTCGCTCGTCGTGACGGTCGCGAAGCTGCCGTCGAGCGCCGCCATGAAGGCGGCGTGGACGCTCGCGCCCGGGACGGTGACGCCCCCGGAGGTCAGGTCCGGCGCGGCGCACGCGTCGGCGACGACCGTCGCGGTGAAGCCGAGTTCGTGCGCGGCCCGGGTCGTCGAGTCGATGCACATACTGCTCATCATCCCGACGATCGTGACCTCGTCGACTCCGGCGTCGGTCAGCAGTTCCTGGAGTCCGGTGCCGATGAAGCTGTTCGGCTCGTGCTTCTCGAGGACCTGCTCGCCGTCGAGGGGCGCGACCGACGAGTGGAAGTCGAGGCCCGGCGTGCCCGGCACGAAGAACGTGGCGTCCGGGTCGGTGGACACGTGGAAGACGTGCACCACGAGGTCGCCGGCAGCGCGGAAGGAGTCGAGCACGGTGCGGGCTGCGGTGGCAGCGGCCTCGGGTTCGACGAGGGGGAAGGCCCCGCTCGGGAAGTAGTCCAGCTGGATGTCGACGAGGAGCAGCGCGCGGGTCATCGGTTCAGTATGGCGGGCGGCGGGTCATGGTTTCGCGCCGTTGCCGAACGCGCCGTGCAGCGTCGTGTCCGCGAAGGCCGTCGTGTCGATCACGGCGCGGACGCGGTCGAGGACGCCCTGGTCCTCCGAGTCCACGCCGATGACGAGTGAACCGTAGTCGACGCGCATCGTGTACGGGATCGAGGCCTCGAGCCCGGTCACGTGCGGGGTCGCGGCGAGGGTCGCGAGTCCCTGCGCCACCGCGGTCGACGTCGACTCGGGGATCTGCTGGTCGAACGTGCCGTCGTAGTGGACGGTGCTGGCGATGTGCCCCTCGTCCGCCGGCACGGTCAGCGTCAGGGAGACGCCGGTCCACGCCAGCTCGGTGGCCATCGTCGTCGGGACGGCTCCGGCCTCCGACGGTGTCGCGTCGGGGTCCATCGTCACCGTGAACCGCGACGCGAAGTGGTTCGCCGTGACCCACCGGGTGGAACAGGTCGGGTCGGGAGTGGAGCTGGGGGTGTTCGTGGTCGTCTGCGTGGCCTCGGCGACGGACGAGAGCGCACGGACCTGTCGGAGGGCGGTGCGCACCTGGCTCGCAACGGCGGGGTCGAGTGTCGGCGCCGGGGTCGGGTCCGGTGTCGCATTCGCTGCGTCCGGCGCCGGCGCCTCCGCGCTCGGGCAAACCGCCGTCTCGGTGCCGCTCGATCCGCCAGACGACCCCAGTGCGTTCCGGGCCAGGCCCTCCGCGGCCGAGCACGCTGTGAGCGGCACGGTGCAGGCGAGGGCGACGAGGAGTCCGATGACGAGACGAGAGCGCACCGACCCAGTCTCGCTGCCGCGTGCTGCACGCTGGAGCCGGATCCGTGCGCTGTGTCCCGAGTGCTACCCGGTCGCCCTCCTCAGTTCGACTGGTCGTCCAGGTCGAGCGACGTGGTCAGTTCCGGGAACGACCGCGCCTGCTCGATGAGCTGCTGCGCCTTCCGCACGACCCCCTCGACGCTGTCGGCACCGGCGACGAGGCGCACCGGTGGTGCGGACATCTCGGTCAGGGCGAGGAGCGTCCGGGCGAGCTTCGCCGGGTCGCCGCTCTGCTTGCCCTCCATGCCGCGGAAGAACTCCTTGGTCTGGTCCGACGAGGACCGGTAGTCGTCGAGGTGGACGTCGCCCCAGAACGTGGAGCTGCCCTCCGCGAGCAGGTCGGTCCGGAAGAAGCCGGGCTCGACGACCGTGGTGTGGATGCCGAACGGCAGGACCTCGTCGTGCAGCGCTTCCATCCACCCCTCGAGCGCGAACTTCGACGCGGCGTACGCGCTCCCACCGGCTCCGGCGACGATGCCGGCGGTCGAGCTGATGCTGATGACCCGACCGGAGCCCTGCGCGCGCATGACGGGGAGCACCGCGCGGGTGACGTTCATCGCACCGAAGAAGTTCGTCTCCATCTGCGCGCGGAACTGCTCCGCGGAGACCTCTTCGAAGAACCCGCCCTGGAAGCTCCCGGCGTTGTTCACCAGGACGTCGATGTGGCCGAACCGCTCGATCGCTGCCTCGACCGCGCTCCGGACGGTGCGCTCGTCCGTGACGTCCAACGCGACGGCGAACAGCTCGTCGTGCTGGCCGACCGCTGCGACGACACGTTCCGGGTCCCGCCCGGTCGCGACGACGTGGTGTCCGGCGTCCAGGGCGGCGCGCGCGAACTCGGTGCCCATGCCGCGGCTGGTCCCGGTGATGAAGAAGGTCTGGGGTTCGGTCATGCCCCCAGCGAAGACCACTTCCGCGCAGCGAGTGAGGCTCTGCCGAAACGGGGTCGAGCAGAACCTCCCTCCCGACGCTCGAGCCGCCCTACCGTCAGGGACATGGACCCCCTCGTGACCACGACCCCGTCGACTCCGTCGACCACTCCGGTTGCCGACGACCGGCTGCCGTGGTTCCCGCTCGCACTGCTCGCGGCGATCGGGTTCGTGCTCGTCGCCATGGAGACCATGCCCGCGGGCCTCCTGCCGGTCATCGCGGACGGCATGGGGACGTCCGAGGGCACGGTCGGACTGTTCGTCAGCGCCTACGCGATCGGCACGGTCATCGCCACGGTGCCGGCGATCGCCCTCACGCGGGGCCTGCGCCGCAAGCCGTTGATCATGACGGCCATCGCCGTGCTGATCATCGCGAACACCGTCACCGCGTTCGCCCCGAACGTGACCATCGCGCTCGTCACGCGGTTCGTCGCCGGCGCCGCTTCCGGGATCATCTGGGGCATGTTCGCCACCTACGCGCGGCGCATCAGTCCCGCCCGGTTCGCGGGCGTCTCCCTCGCCATCGTCTCCACCGGTGCGCCCGTCGGCTTCGCGCTGGGCACGCCGCTCGGGTCGTTCATCGGCACCGCCCTGGACTGGCGCTGGTCGTTCATCGGCCTCAGCCTCGTCGGGGTCGTCATCCTCGGGTTGATCGCCGTGTTCGTGCCGGACACACCCGGCCAGACCGGCACTGCGAAGCTCTCCGTGGTCAAGGTGTTCCGCATCCGTGGGATCGCGATCATCCTCGCCGTCATCGCCGCTTGGATGGTCGCGCACAACACGATCTACACCTACATCTCCCCGTACCTGCGGGTGACCGGCACCGACCTCAGCGCCGGGCTCGTCCTCCTCGTCTACGGCATCGCGGCGATCCTCGGCGTCGTGGTCACGGGCGCGCTCCTCGACCGGCATCCCCGGCCGCTGCTGCACCTGAGCGTCGGACTGTTCGTCGTCACCGGGGTCGTCCTGCTCGTCGGCCACGCGTCGCCGGTCGCCGTCCTCGTCGCCGCCGTCCTGTGGGGTGTCAGCTTCGGAGGCGCCTCGACGCAGCTGCAGGCGGCGCTCACCACGGCAGGTGGGGAGAACGCCGACGTCGCCAGCGCCTTCCTGCCCGTCGCGTTCAACATCGCGATCTTCGTCGCCGGGATCTTCGGAGCCGCGCTGTTGACCGTGTTCGACGGACTGGTCTTGGCCGTGGTGATGATCGTGTTCGGGGCGATCGCGGCGCTGCTCACGCTGGTCGGCCGGCGGTCGGCGTTCCCCGCGCGGCTCTAGTCGGAGACCTGGAGCAGCGCCGGCAGAACCGGGGCCGGGTCGGTCGCGAGCCGAGCGTGGGTCTCCACGTCGAAGCGTTCGACGCCGTACCGCAGCTTCTGTCGCTCGATGCCCTCCGCGGCGAACCCGGCAGCGGTGGCGACCCGGCACGACGCGGGGTTGTTCACCCGGTGCCCGAGCTCCAGGCGGAACAGCCCGACACCGAACGCCCAGGACGAGACACTCGCCAGCGCCGTCGTGGCGAGTCCGCGTCCGCGTCCACCACGCGCCAGCCAGTACGACGCCCAGGCGGTCCCGTGCCGGAACTCGATCGCGGTGAGCCCGACGTTCCCGACCGCGACACCGTCGTCCACGACCGCCCAGTTCTTCGCGCGATCGTCGAACCCGAGGAACCGGCTGATGTGCTCGCGCGTCTGCGCTTCGTCGCGCAGTTCGGCGTCGGGGAACTGCGAGTCGAGGTCCGGCGTCGTCCGCCGGGCGAGGAGCAGCGCGGGTGCGTCGTCGACCGACCACGGGCGCAGGACGACCACCATGCGATCAGCCGACGGCGGGCGGAAGCGGACGAGACGCGCGCAGTCCCGGGAACTGCTCGTCGCGCCACTCGCGGTCGACGGGCACCCCGCTCGCGGCCGCGCGCTCTTCGCGCTCCCGCAGCTCCACGCGTCGGATCTTGCCCGAGATGGTCTTCGGCAGCTCCGCGAACTCGACCCGACGCACGCGTGCGTACGCAGGAAGTGCGGTCCGCGCGTAGGCGAGCACCTGTTCGGCGGTGTCCGCCGTCGCCTCGAACCCGGCGGCGAGGGTGACGTACGCCTTCACGACGTTGAGCCGGGCGTCATCCGGCGCGGGTACGACGGCGCTCTCGGCCACGGCGGGGTGCTGCAGCAGGGCACTCTCGACCTCGAACGGTGACACCTTGTAGTCGGACGACTTGAACACGTCGTCGGTCCGGCCGATGAAGGTCAGTTCCCCGTCGGCGTCCCGGACCGCGATGTCGCCGGTGTGGAAGAAGCCGTCGCGCATCGATGCCGCGGTGCGGTCGGGGTCGCCGAGGTACTCGGCCATCAGGTTGACCGGTCGCTCGTCAAGGTCCAGGCAGACCTCGCCCTCGTCGCCGGGCTGACCGGTGACGGGGTCCAGCAGCGTCACGGTGACACCGGGCAACGCACGGCCCATCGCCCCCGGGGTGACGGTGGTGCCGGGGGCGTTGCCGATGATCGCGGTGGTCTCGGTCTGCCCGTAGCCGTCGCGGATGGTCAGACCCCACGCGCGTTCGACCCGGTCGATGACCTCGGGGTTCAGCGGTTCTCCGGCCGACACGACCTCGCGCAGTGCCCGAGGGCGCGCACCGAGATCGGACTGGAGCATCATCCGCCAGGCGGTGGGCGGTGCGCAGAACGTGCTCACCTCGGCGGACTCCAGCTGGGCGAGGAGCGCGGCCGGATCGAACCGCGGGGTGTCGTGGACGAAGACGGTCGCCTCGGCGATCCACGGCGCGAAGAAGCAGCTCCAGGCGTGCTTGCCCCAGCCGGGTGAGCTGATCGCCAGGTGCACGTCTCCGGGCCGCAGACCGAGCCAGTGCATCGTGCTGAGGTGTCCGACGGGGTAGGACGTCTGGGTGTGCACGACCATCTTCGGCTTCGAGGTCGTGCCCGACGTGAAGTAGACGAGGCAGGGATCGGAGGTCTTGGTGACCACGATCGGTCGCGACTCCCCCGCGGGCGCTGGTTCTCCGAGGTCCGACGGGTAGTCCGTCCACCCGTCCGCCGTGCCGCCGATCACCACGCGCGAGAATTCCCCGCGGACGTCGTCGTACTTCGCGGTCTCGCTGCGGTTCGTGACGACGTGTGCGACGGCTCCGCGGTCGACGCGGTCCTGCAGGTCGGCGGTGTCGAGCATCGTCGACGTCGGCAGGATCACCGCTCCGAGCTTGATCACCGCGAGAATCGTCTCCCACAGCTCGAGCTGGTTGCCGAGCATGACGAGCACGTGGTCGCCCTTCCGGACGCCGTGCTCGTGCAGGCGACCGGCCAAACGGTCGGACCGGGCGGCCATCTCCGCGTAGCTGAGCCGCTGTTCCGAGCCGGCCGCGTCGACGATCCAGAGCGCGATGCGGTCGTTCCCGGCCGCGATGACGTCGAACCAGTCGTCCGCCCAGTTGAAGGTGTCGCCGAGGTCCGGCCACCGGAAGGCGGCGCGGGCGGCATCGGCGGACTCTGCGGAGAGCAACTGGTCACGGGCAGCGCGGTACGCGGCGGTCACGTTCGGGTTGGGCACGGACCGATCATGCCGCATCCTTCTGGTCGCCGATCCTGAACAGCCGACGTGCGTTCCCCGACGTGAACGCGTCGCGGGCCGCGTCCGAGGGGAACTGCTGCAGGAACGTGTCGATCTCGGCGGCGGAGGGTCGCTGGAACGGGTGGTCGGTGGAGAACAGCAGCCGATCGGTCGTCGTGACGTCCAGCGCGTGCCGGAGCAGCGTGGGGCTGAGCATCCCTGAGCTGGTGATGTGGAGGTTCGAGCGGACGGTGTCGGACACCGTCCGCTCGAGTCCGGCGACCCGCGACAGGCTGTCCGCACGGTCGAGCCAGAACAGCAGCAGCTCGCCCCAGTGGCCGAGCACGACCTGCAGGTCCGGGTGCCGGTCGAAGGTGCCGCCGACGATCAGGCGCAGTGCCGCGCGTGCCGCCTCGAGGTGCCACCCCCACCCGAAGGTCGCCAATCCGAGCTCGACCATCGGGTCGAACCCCTCGTACGCCGCCTCGCGCAGGCGCTTCGACGGGATCTGCGGGTGGATGAAGACCGGCTGCCCGAGCGACGCCGCGACGGCGAAGAGGTCGTCGTACCGGCGGTCGTCGAGCTGCACCTCGCCCGTCCGCCCGTAGACCATCGCCCCCACGCAACCGAGGCCGGCAGTGCGCTCCAGTTCGGCGACGGCAGCGTCCGGGTCGGCCATCGGCAGGGTCGCGAACGCGCGGAACCGGTCCGGGTGGTCCGCGACCGCGGCGATCGCGATGTCGTTCGCCTGCCGACTCAGCGGGATCGCGTCCGCGGCATCGAGCGGCTGCGCTCCGGGCGGCGCAAGGGACAGCACCTGGACGTCGATCCCCTGCTCGTCCATCGCTGCGAGCCGGGCGTCATCGAGGTCACGGAGCAGCTCGCCGTTGTCGCCGAGTTCGTCCAGCGCCGTGCTCGGGTCGCGGCGGTCGTCGGGCAGGGCGTTGACGGCGTCCGTCAGGGCCGGGTGGTTCCAGTGCTCTTCGATCGCGATCAGGGTCATCGGGGTTCCTCCGTCTGGTCTCGCGCCGGTGCATTCACTCATCGGCGTTGAGTGAACCGTACACCTCGCTCAACGCCGTAGAGTCGGACGCATGGCCGAGACCTCACGTGACGCGAAACGCGCACAGACCGCCGAGCGCATCCGCGCAGCCGCTCGGCGGCAGTTCGGTGCGAACGGGTACGAGGGCACGACGATCCGGAGCATCGCCTCAGCAGCGGGCATCGATCCGTCGCTCGTCATGCAGCACTTCGGGTCAAAGGCAGCGCTGTTCGCGACCGCCGTGCAGCTGCCGGCCACGTCGGACGGTGGGAGCGAGCGCGCGGCGGCCGACCACCTCCTCGACGTCCTGGGCATCCGGTTCGACGCGCTCCCCGCCGAGACGGCGGCGCTCGTCCGGTCGATGCTGACGGTGCCCGAGGCGGCGGACACCATGCGCGGCTACCTCGACGAGCGGGTCGAGAACCTGGCGCGCTCTCTCGACGGCGACGACGCCCGGCTGCGGGCGTTGATGACCGTGAGCGGCATCCTCGGCATCACGATCACGCAGCACTTCCTGCGCCTCAGCGCGTTCGAAGGCGCGTCACGTGACGACCTGCTCCGCGCGGCGCAGGGCTGGGTGGAGTCGCTCACGACGGAGGCCGGGGCATCCACTCGCTGAGCCGGGTCAGTCCAGACTGTTCAGCCACGTCTCGAGCCACGGCACGACGTCCGACAGGTCCGCCGTGTCGATCGCGGTCGATGCTGCCGCCCTGGCCGCTCCGGTCGCGTTGAGAGCCAGCGCCGCGGGGACCACCTCGAAGAGTGGGATGTCCGACCGACTGTCCCCGATCGCACAGCACCGCTCGATCGGCACGCCACGGGCCAGCGCGTACCGGAGCGCACGGTCTCGCTTGTCGAACTCGTCGAAGTGCTCCGCCACCGCCCCGTCGTAGGTGCCACCCGTGACCCCGACCCGCGGTCCGCCGTGCGCGACGAACCCGAACCGCCGCGCGAGCGACCGAGTGACCGGCTGCCACGCGAGCGACGCCAGCACGGGGACGACCTGGTGCGTGCGGCACCACGCCACCACGAGCTCCACACCGGGGAGCACCGGTAGGTCGTCGAGCCAGCGGTCCACGGTCGTCGTCGATGCGCCGCGCCAGCCCGCGGCATCGATCTCGCTCACCTGTCGATTCGTGAGCGAGCCGTCGGCGTACCGACGCTCAGCCTCGTCCAGCGCGTCCTGGTGCCCGAATCGTTCCGCGAGATGACTGCTGCTCGAACCGGTCGACACGAGCGTCCCGTCGACGTCGAAGAAGACCATGCCGCGCACCGGCTCCGTCACTGCTCCCGATCCTCCGGCATCGCCGCGCGGATTGCTGCGATCGTGTCTGCGGTCTCGACGTGCAGGTGCGCCCGGATCCCGACCGCCCGCGCAGCCTCGATGTTCTCCGGTACGTCGTCGACGAAGAGGACATCCGCGGGCGCGGCAGCGAGCCGATCGAGCGTGATCCGGAAGGCCTCTGGCTCCGGCTTCGTGACCCCGATCTCGTGGCTGTAGCAGATCGGGTCGAACACGGCCGCGAACCCGAATCGTCGCTCCTCTTCCTGACGGGCGCCGTCACCGGAATTGGACAGGATCGCGAGCCCGACCGTCCCGCGCAGACCGGCGACGAAGTCGAAGAGCGGCTCGTTCAAGGAGCCGCAGTACGCGTCCCAGAAGTCGGCTCGCATCGACGCGAGCACCTCGGCCGAGGCGCCGAGAGCGGCGCCGATCTTCCCCCAGTACTCGTCGTCGACCCCGGTCCGTCGCGCGGCATCGGGCAGGTCGGCGTCCGACAACCGCGCGGAGAACTCCTCGTCCGTCAGACCGAACGCAGCCGCCCACCGCGTGCGGAACTGCCCGGGCCATGCCGCGTCGTCGACCATCTCGAGCACGCCACCGACGTCGAGCAGCAGCCACCGCACCCCACCGCCGGTCATGCGGAGATCCCGTCGAGTCGACGGATCATCTCGAGCTCCCGCTCGTCGGGCGCGAGGACGTACGGCTCGGTCGCCCCGGTCAGCTCGTACCCACGTCGCGCGTAGAAGGCCTGCGCCCGGAGGTTGCGCTCGTGCACGTGGAGTCGGAGCGTGGCGCCGTGGCCGGAAGCCCACGACTCGATGGCGTCGAGCAACGCATCGGTCACGCCGGCCGCACGGCCGCGGTGTGACGGCGCGACGTACACGCCGACCAGCAATGGTCCGGTGGCGGCGTCCGGGATGAACGCCCCCATCGCACCGACCCAGCGGCCGTCGGCGTCGATCGCCACGAGCGAGGTTCCCCCGACGTCCTGACCGCGGCGACCCCGCGCACGCCATTCGGTCTCGTCGTGCTGCTCGGCGTCCGCCAGGTGCTCCGCGTAGGCCATCGGGGTGTCCTGGATCATCTCCAGGCGGAGCGCTCGGAGGGCTTCCCAGTCAGCCTCGGTCGTCGGTCGGATCGTTATCCCCTGCATGGACCGAGCGTAGGACAGACAGCCGTCGGCGAAACTCGTCCGAACGGATTCCAATCGACTTGGGGCAGGGCGCCGAATCACCTGCACAGACCGGGAAACACCCGGAGCGCTCACCAGCCGCACATTGCTGGTTCTCCACCCTGCACCAGGGTGTGTTCGGCGCGCACACAGCAGCCGCGCCGAGCGCGACACC
>NZ_RKIA01000010.1:0-58724 GCF_003751685.1 Curtobacterium sp. PhB78 | reverse complement strand
GGGCGGAGGAGATGCCGAACGCGGCACCGCCGAGCACGAGGGCGCCGGTCGTGGCGAGGGTGATGGAGGTCTTCAGGCTCTTGCGCATGGTGATCAGTCCTTTGCTGTGTGGGCACCCCGGCCGACGGCCGACGTATACTCCTGTGCGTACGCTGAACAACGGCCATGTCTGACCGGAGAGCGCCCTGGGCTTTTGCCCTGTGCAACTCATTCGGTGCACCCCCGCGATCGGTTTGGAACGGGTTTCCTGAGGTTCACGGGGCCGGCATTTCGTAGCGTGGGGGCATGGCTCCTGCACAGCTCTCCACCACCGACCGACTCCGGGCGGTCGACGCCTGGTGGCGTGCCGCCAACTACCTGACGGTCGGGCAGATCTACCTGCTGGACAACCCGCTGTCGGGGCGGCCGATCGAGCCCGACGACATCAAGCCCCGGCTGCTCGGACACTGGGGCACCTCGCCCGCCCTCAACCTCGTGTACGCGCACTGCAACGCGCTGATCGCCGAGACCGGACGCGAGTTCCTCTACGTCTGCGGCCCGGGCCACGGCGGCCCCGCGATGAACGCGAACGCCTGGCTCGACGGCACGTGGGGCGAGCTGTACGCGGACGACGACCTGCAGCGCTTCTTCCGGCAGTTCTCGTTCCCGGGCGGGATCCCGTCGCACGCGGCACCGGAGACACCCGGGTCCATCAACGAGGGCGGCGAACTCGGCTACTCACTCGCCCACGCGTACGGAGCGGCCCTGGACAACCCCGACCTGGTGGTCGCGTGCGTCGTCGGCGACGGCGAGGCGGAGACCGGCCCGCTCGCGGGGTCGTGGCAGGCACACACCTTCCTCGACCCGGTGTCCGACGGTGCCGTGCTCCCGATCCTCAACCTCAACGGGTGGAAGATCGCGAACCCCACCGTCCTCGCCCGCATCCCCGGTGAGGACCTGACCGCCTACTTCCGTGGCCTCGGGTACGACCCGATCGTGGTGGACTCGAAGCGGGTCGACGACGACCCGTACGCCGTGCACGCCCTGTTCGACGGCGCTCTGCGTCGAGCGCTCGCATCGATCGACGACATCCAGGCGGCAGCTCGGGCGCAGGCCGAACGTGCGGCTGCCGGGCAGCCCGCCGGCGCCGCCGACCTGCGCCCGCGCTGGCCGATGATCATCCTCCGCAGTCCGAAGGGGTGGACCGGGCCGAAGGAGGTCGACGGCCAGCAGGTCGAGGGGACGTTCCGCGCCCACCAGGTGCCGCTGTCCGAGGTCCGCGAGAACTCCGCACACCGCGCCCAGCTCGAGGAGTGGATGCGGTCCTACCGACCCGAGGAGCTCTTCGACGCGGACGGGAACCCCGTCGGGATCATGACGACGATCCGTCCCACCGGCGACGACCGGATGAGTGCCACTCCCCACGCCAACGGCGGGCGCATCCGGACGGCCCTCGACCGGCCCGCGGTCGACGCGTACGGGGTCCCCGCCGGCTCGACGGCCTCGGCCACCGGCACGCTCGGCCCGTGGCTCGCAGCGCTGATCACGAAGAACCCGTCGTCGTTCCGGCTCTTCGGCCCGGACGAGACGATCTCGAACAAGCTCGACGCCGTCTTCGACGTCACCTCGCGCGTGTGGCGGGCACAACGCGCGGTCGGCGACGAGCACCTCGCTGCCCGTGGACGCGTGACCGAGGTGCTGTCCGAGCACCTGCTGGAGGGCATGCTCGAGGGCTACGTCCTCTCCGGCCGGCACGGGCTCCTGAACACCTACGAGGCGTTCGCCCACATCATCGACTCGATGGTCGGGCAGTACGCCAAGTGGCTCGAGTCCTCGACCGACATCGACTGGCGTGCGCCCGTGTCGAACCTGTCGATCCTGCTGTCGTCGCACGTCTGGCGGCAGGACCACAACGGGTTCTCCCACCAGGACCCCGGGTTCCTCGACGTCGTCGCGTCCAAGCAGCAGGACCTGGTCCGGATCAAGCTGCCCGCCGACGCCAACACGCTGCTCGCCGTCGCGGCACACGCCTTCGAGACCACCGACCGCATCGAGGTGATCGTCGCCGGGAAGCACCCCGAGCCCGTCTTCCTGTCCCTCGAGGACGCCGTCGCCCACGCGGACGCAGGTCTCGGGGTCTGGGACTGGGCCGGCACCGAGCAGTCCGTCGGTCGCGTCGACGTCGTCCTCGCCTGCGCCGGGGACGTCCCCACGGTCGAGGCGGTCGCCGCCGCGGACATCATCCGGCAGCACGCTCCCGGGGTCGGCGTCCGGGTCGTCAACGTCGTCGACCTGCTCGCCCTCGGTGATCCGCGGAAGCACGAGCACCCGATCCCCGACGAGCGGTACGACGAGCTCTTCCTGCCCGGGACCCCGACGGTGTTCGCGTTCCACGGGTACCCGTCGCTCGTGCACCAGCTGACCTACCGCCGCAACGGCCACGACGACCTGCACGTGCACGGGTTCCTGGAGCAGGGCACGACGACGTCGCCGTTCGACATGCTCATGCGGAACGAGATGGACCGCTTCGCGCTGGCGCACGACGCCCTGACGCGGGTCGACGCGGGTGCACACGCCGAGTTGCTCGACCGGCTGTCCGTCGCACGGGACGCGGCCCGCGAGTACGCCTACTCACGGGGCGAGGACCACCCGTCCGTCGACGGGTGGGAGTTCTCGGGGTGGCCGCAGGACCCGTCTGCCTGATCCCTCCTGCACAGGCCGGGAGGCCCGGATCACCGTCCACAGGACCGGTCACGCCCGCCGCGTGGCCGGTCCTGTGGCGTCAGGGTGGTCCACATGGATGTCGCGTTGACGAGTGCGGTCGTGTCGGTGGTCGGGGCTCTCGTGGCCGTCGGCGCGTTGGTCGTGTCGGTCGTCGACGGGCGGGCCGGGCGGCGAAATACCGAGTTCTTGGGGCACCGGGATCTCTGGTGGCAGCGTTGGTCGTGGGTCGCCGACCGCGCGACCTCGGACGACGTGCGGCAGCGAGAGGCCGCTGCTGTCATGTCGGTCGCCCTGACGACCCGCGACTGGACGACCGCTGACGACCGCTGGGTCCGCCAGGCACTCGATGACCTGAAGACAGCGACGAACGAAGGGACGAACGATGATCTCGAAGCTCAGTGACCGGGACTTCAAGTACTGGCTGGACGGACGTGAGCTCACCACGCCAGCGCTGCTCGCCGATCCGCACTACGGCCCCATGATGCGGGCGAAGGGCGCCGAGGAGGAGCTCCGCCAGGCACGGATCGAGTGGCGCGAACGGCAGGAGCGCGCCCGCGCGCGGAAGCTCAAGTACGAGGCGTCCTTCGGTGAGAGCTGAACCGACGCCCTGCGAGCCTGCCACGCTGAGACCGTGACCGACCTCGTCATCCCGGCCCCGAGCCTCCCGACCGTCCCCACGACCACGGGCGCACGCTTCCCCGTCCGACGCGTCTTCTGCGTCGGTCGGAACTACGCGGCGCACGCACGCGAGATGGGTCACGACCCGGACCGCGAGCCGCCGTTCTTCTTCACCAAGCCGGCAGACGCCGTCGTCGTCGACGACGCGGACACCCCGTACCCGCCGCAGACGGCGCAGCTCGAGCACGAGGTCGAACTGGTCGTTGCGATCGGCACCGGCGGCGCGGACATCGGCGTCGACGACGCGCTCAGCCACGTCTGGGGCTACGCGGTGGGCATCGACCTCACCCGACGCGATCTCCAGGCCGAGGCCAAGCGTCTCGGTCGGCCCTGGGACACGGCGAAGGGGTTCGACGCCTCGGCACCGATCGGCGCGATCGTCCCGGCGCAGGGCATCGACCCGACGGCTGGTGTGATCGAGCTCGTCGTCGACGGCGAACGACGCCAGGTCGGTGACCTGGCCGAGCAGATCTGGTCGGTGGCAGAGACGATCGCGGCGCTGTCGCGATCGGTGACGCTCGCCCCAGGGGACCTGCTCATGACGGGGACGCCCGAGGGGGTCGGGGCCCTGCAACGCGGACAACTCGTCGTCGGCACGATCGCCGGCATCGGCACGGTCCGCACCCGCATCGTCTGACCGGCGTTTCCGCAGTGTGACGCGCCGCTGGGAGGGCTCGCAGACACGCCGGGTATCCCTGGTTCGACGCCAGGTGGGGATCGCGGCGTCACACACACGGGGCAGGACCATCGCGACGGGCGTCTGCAGCTGCTCCGGGATGACGGAGGTACGGCCGTGATGGAACACGATCTGCTGGCGACGTCGTGGACGTGGGCGGGCGACGAGCCCATCAGCGAACGGGTCCACGCGGTCGGTGCCGCTGGGTTCGCCGGGCTCTCGTTGTCGCTCGACGACCTGCACGAGGTGCGTGCGACGACGGGCTTCGCCGAACTCCGCCGCATGCTCGACGGTGCGGGGATCGTCTGGGTCCAGTTGGGGCCGCTCGACCGCTGGTGGACCTGCACGAGCCGGGCCGACGACGACGCCGCCGACCGCGGGGTGGTCCTCGAGGCCGCCGCGGCGCTCCGTGCCTGGCAGGTGATCGCTCGTGCTGACACGACGTTGCCCGGCGCTTCACCGATCACTATGGCCGACGACTGGACCGTGCTGGCCGACCAGGCCGCGGCCGTCGGCGCGCAGCTCGTCCTCGAACCCGAGCCGTGGTCGAACCTGCCGACGATCGAACGGGCCTCGCGGTTCGTCGTGGCGGCGGGTCACCCGAACGGCGGGCTGCTGCTCGACGCGATGCACACCCTGCGGGGCGGGTCCACGTTGGCGTCGATCCGCCAGGCGGTCGCGCCCGCGACGCTCGCGGCGGTCGAACTGAGCGACGGGCTCCTGCACACCCCGGCCGGCATGACCCTGTCCGAAGAAGCCCGCGAGGCACGGTACCTGCCCGGCGCGGGCGCGTGGGACCTGCCGGGGCTCGTGCGCACCATCCGGGAGCTCGGCTTCGACGAGCCGTGGGGCGTCGAGGTCCGGACCCCCGGCCACCGGGCGATGCCGATCGGCGACGCCCTGCGCACGGCCGCTGCGGCGACGCGCGCCGTGCTCGATGCGGCGGACGCGTACGGCGCACCGGCCGCGCCGGCGATGCCCTCGTCACCGGCTCCGACCTCGGCGGTCGACTTCGAGCCGCCCCACCCGAGGACCGATCCGCGGGGCAGGACACACTGGGGGTCGCACCGCCCGGCCGGACGCCGGGACGCCGACACAGGCACGCCCGCGTAGCCTCCTGGAGCATGAGCGACCAGACTGCACACGACGACGACCTCCTCCGCCGCTCGCAGGAGTCCATCGACGAGGCCAAGGCCGCTGCGGCCGAGGTGTCCGAGCCCGGCGAGGACGAGCTCGTCGACGAGGACCTCCCCGTCGCGGACGACGCCGAGCCGTCGGACGGACCGGCACCGGCCGCCTGACGCTCAGTCGATCTCGACGACGCGGACGGTGACGTCGGAGGGCGATGCCCCGAGGGCGTGGAGCGCTGCGGTCACGACGGCGTCACGCACGGCCCGGATGACCGTGATCGTCGGCACGGCCCGGTCGGTCGTGACGACCACGCGGATCCGCGCCCCGTCCGGGCGGTCCTGCACGAGCACGGCCCCACCGTCCCGCGGGATCTCGAGCACGGAGCGGACGTCGCGGACGAGCGTGGCGAGCCCGGGTCCGGGCGGCAGGACCGACCGGACGCCCGGCACCGCGAGGACGACGGAGGTGAGTTCGCGGGAGAGCACCCGGACGTCCGCGGTCACGGTGTGCCCCCGACCACGACGTCGGCGACGCGGACGACGACACTGCGGATCCGGAACGGTGCGTGTGCGCCGAGCACCGACGTGATGTGCGCCCGGAGCGCCTCGGCACGGTCCGACACCGATGCCTCGAGCGTGGCCACGATGGTGACGTCGACGTCCACGGCGCCGCCGGGGACCCCGACGTCCCCGCTGAACCGGGTCCGCCGGACGACGACACCGGGCACGTCGTCACCGAGGGTGCGGACGAGTCCGCGCAGAGCCCCCTCGGTCACGACCAGGTGCGCGGCCGGATCGTCGTCGGGGACCGGGATGTCGCGTCCGGCGTGGGCGGTCGTCCGGATGGACGCGAGCACCGAGCTGATCCAGCGTTCGTCGCCGTCCGCCGATGCCTCGGTGTCGAGCAGGTCCCGTGATGCCACCCGCAGGGCCTGCAGCCGCTCCAGTGCGGCGACGGCTTCGGGATCACCCTCGATGTCCGCCCGGACAGGAGTCCGGTCGGCGTCGAGGTAGTCGGAGAGTTCGTCCAGCGTGAAGGCACCGTGACGGTCGTCGACGTCGTCGCTCATCGCCACCCCTCCATCTGTTCGAGCACGTGTCGCCGCGCACGTGCGAGCAGCCCGCGGACGGTCGGCGCAGGCAACCCGGTCGCCTCGGCGATCTCGGCGTAGGGCGCCCCACCCACCTCGCGCATCACCCAGACGGCGCGCTGTGCATCCGGGAGTGCCTGCACGATACGCGCGAGTTCCCGCACCTGCATCCGGGTGGCGACCACCTCGTCGACGGGGCGTTCGTCCGGGGCGTCGACCATCGCTTCGAGGTCGGCGTGCGGGTGCCGCCTGCGGAGCCGGTCGAGGGCCTTGTTGGCCGCGATCCGGAAGAGCCAGTTGCGCACCCGCTCCGGGTCCTCGACCCGGTCGATGCGCTGCCAGGCCTGCAGTGCGGCTTCCTGGACGGCGTCGTCGGCCTCGCCGTCGCCGTACCCGAGGATCCGAGCCGCATAGGCCCGCATGTGCGGTCCGTACCGACGGATCAGCACCCCGAACGCGGCCGTGTCGCCGTCGGCGCTGCGCTCGACGAGCGAGGCGTCGGACAACGCCGCGAGGGCTTCGTCGCTGGACAGGAGCAGCTCCTCTTCGCGGATCTCGGATTCTCGTGTGACGAATCGGGTGTTCGTCACGTCCTTAGTACGTGCCTACCAGGTACGCCTCCGCGCGCCTGGTGCGAGCGCGCCGTGGCCGGCCATCCCTGAAGGGTCGGTCACGGTGCTTCGACGGCGGCCCGTGCGCTCCCTGATCCGGTGCACGGGCCGTCTTCTCCCCCGCCGGTGGCTACTCGTCGGTCTCGTCGGCGAGGAAGTCCGCGTAGGTCGCTTCGGTGTCGGTCACCACGGCCCCCGGATCGACCGGGATCCGTGCGGCACGATCTCCGTTGATCGCGACGCGTTCCTCGGCCGTGTACGGCGGCAGGTACTTGCTCGAGCTCATCCCCAGGCCCTTTCGTCCCGGCGAACGTAACAGCCGGCGGCGGACCGGCGGCCGGACGGGTGGAAACGTCCCCCGCCCGGGCGCCGGACGGGGGACGGAATTTCGCCACGGGCGGACCCCATGCGCACGCATCAGCGCGTTCGCGAGCTGGCACAGGGCGGCCGGTCCGGCGAGCAGGTCAGTGCTCGCGCATCACGTCCTCGGGGTCCTTGTCCGGACGCCAGCCCCGCCAGGACGGCTGCCGCAGGCGCCCGTCACCGGTCCACTCGGCGAACTCGACCTCGCCCACCCGCTTCGGCGTCACCCAGTGCGCGTCCCGTGCGTCGATCCGGGGCACGTCGACGAACGGCGAGGTCTTCCGGTCGAGCGGTCGCAGCGCTGCGGCGATCTCGTCGAGGTCACGGTCACGGAACCCGGTGCCGACCTTGCCGACGTACTCGAGACCGTCCGGACCGGGCACGCCGAGCAGCAACGAGCCGATCCCACCCGCTCGACGACCGCTGCCCGGCTTCCACCCACCGACCACGACTTCCTGCGTGGCGTGGTGCTTCAGCTTCAGCCAGGCCTCGGACCGCCTGCCCTCGGCGTACTTCGAGCTGCGCTTCTTCGCGACGACCCCTTCGAGGCCCTGCTCCTGCGACGACGCCATCACGCCGTCGAGGTCACCCTGCGAGGCTGGCGGCACGTCGATCGCCCCGCCGGGCTCGACGACCGTCTCGAGCGCTTGCCGCCGGGCGTCGTACGCCAGGCGGGTGAGTTCGTGCCCGTCGGCCTCGAGCACGTCGAAGACCAGGAACCGCACGGGGGTCGTCTGCTGCGCCGCCCGCACCTCGCGCGCCTTCGTCAGGCCCATCCGGTTCTGCAGGAGCTGGAAGCTCGGGCGCCCCCGGTCGTCGAACGCGACGATCTCGCCGTCGAAGACGCCGTCGACCCCGGCACGGTCGCCGAGTTCCTGCAGTTCCGGGTACTGCTCCGTCAGGTCGTTGTCGTTCCGGCTCCGCAGCGTGACCGAGCCGTCCCGGACGGTGGCGAGCGCACGGACGCCGTCCCACTTCATCTCGAACGCCCAGTCGGCCGGGTCCAGCCGGGGTGCGTCCTTCGCCAGGGTGGCCTGCATGGTCCGTCGGTCCCCCGGAGGGGTGTCCGCAGGGCTGGCTCCGCTGATGCGCCGCTGTCCGTCTCGGTGCGCGGCAGAGGGACGGGAGGCCCGCCCCGCGTCCGTCGCGCCGCCGGCGTCCGCCAGCTTGTCGGGTTGCTCCTTCGTGCGGTGGATGAGCCAGTTCTTCTCGTCGCCCGCTCCGCCCCGACCGCGGGTGTGCAGGAGCGCCAGTCGGCGAGCGCCGCCGGTCCGACCGTGCAGGGTGACGATGACCTCTTCGCCCTCGCGCCACTTCTCGAGCTCGTAGGTGCCGTCGTCCCAGAGCGTGACCGTGCCGCCGCCGTACTCGTCCTTCGGGATCGTGCCCTCGAACGCGCCGTACTCGAGTGGGTGGTCCTCGGTCTGCACGGCCAGGTGATTCTTGCCCGGGTCGGTCGGTTCGCCCTTGGGCAATGCCCAGCTCACGAGCACGCCGTCGTGCTCGAGCCGGAAGTCGTAGTGGTCGCGGGTGGCGTGGTGCTCCTGGATCACGAACGTCGGGGTGCCGTCCTTCCGGACCGTGGGGGCTCCTTCGGGCACCGGTTCCGGCGTCTTCGAGGCGTCGCGCTTCGCGCGGTAGGCGGTGAGCCGGTCGCGAGCCGGCTGCTCGGCCTCGTTCGCACGCTCGGTCCGGTCGCTGTCCCAGTGACCGTGGTCGTCGCGCCCGACGGCCAGCGAGGCGGAGGCGACCGGGTGCAGGTGGTCCCCGTGCGCCTGCAGGCGTTCGAGGACCTCGTCCAACGTGAGCTGCGCGAGCCCGCGTTCCTCGAGCTCCTTCCAGGTACGGGGTGCTGCGACCGTCGGCCGCTCGCGGCCGCGCAGCGAGTACGGCGCGATCGTCGTCTTGTTGCCGTTGTTCTGCGACCAGTCGACGAACACCTTGCCCGTCCGCTCGGCCCGGCTCATCGACGACAGCACCAGGTCGGGCAGGTCGTGCTCGAGCGCCTTTGCGAGTTCGTGCGCGACGTCGGAGACGTTCGCCGTGGTCGACCGGCCGTCGAGGGCGGCGTAGAGGTGGATCCCCTTCGAACCGGAGGTCACCGGGTACGGGTCGAGCCCCATGCCGTGCAGGATCTCGCGTGCCGCGACCGCCACCTCGACGCACTCGGGCAGGCCGACGCCCTCGCCGGGGTCCAGGTCGAGCACGAGCCGGTCCGGGTTCTGCTGCCCACCGCGCGGGCCGAACCGCCACTGCGGCACGTGGAGTTCCAGCGCGGCCTGCTGCGCCATCCACACGAGGGTCGGCAGGTCGTCGACGATCGGGTACTCGTTGTCGTGCTCGGAGTGGTGGATGGTGTGGTGGCGGACCCAGTCGGGCGCGGAGTCCGGCAGGTTCTTCTCGAAGAAGACCTTGCCGTCGACGCCGTTCGCCCACCGCTTCCGGGTCACCGGGCGGTCCTTGACGTGCGGGATCATCCACGGCGCCACACGCTCGTAGTACTCGATCACCCGCCCCTTGGTCGTGCCGGTCTCGGGGTAGAGCACCTTGTCCGTGTTCGTCAGCGCCAGTCGCCGATCGCCGACCAGGACGACGGTCTTGCGGGCCGCCGGACTCACAGCGCCACCCCGGTCGCTCCCGCCACCGTCAGGGTCGTGCCCGAGGTGTACGACGACTCCGGCCCCGCCAGGTACACGTAGGCGCTGCCGAGCTCGACGGGCTGCGCCGGCCGGCCGAAGGGGGTGTCCTGGCCGTACCGTGCGATCTCGTCGCCCGGGTAGCTGATCGGCTGCAGCGGCGTCCACACGGGCCCGGGCACCACGGTGTTCGCCCGGATGCCCTTCGCCGCGAGCTGCCGCGCGAGGCCGTTGGTGTAGGTGGTGATCGCGGCCTTCGTCGCCGCGTAGTCGATCATGCGGTCCTGCGGCTGGTACGCGGACACCGAGCTCGTCGTCACGATCGCGCTGCCCGGCGCCATGTGCGGCACGGCTGCCCGGACCAGCCAGAACAGCGAGTAGAGGTTGACCTTCATCGTGCGGTCGAAGTCCTCGGTCGACTGCTCGGTGACGTCCTCGTGCACCAGCTGGTGTCCGGCGACCAGGACGAGGGCGTCCAGCCCGCCGAGGTCGCGCACCGCCGTCCGGACGAGTTCGTCGCAGAAGCCCTCGTCCGTCAGGTCACCGGGCAGCATCACGGCGTTGCGACCGAGGTCGGCGATGACGTCACGGACCTCGGTCAGGTCGTCGATCTCCTCGGGCAGGGAGTTCAGTGCGACGTCGGCCCCTTCCTTCGCCATCGCGATCGCCGCGGCTCGGCCGATGCCGGAGTCGGCACCCGTGACGAGCACGCGGTACCCCCGCATGCGCCCCGTGCCGAGGTAGGAGACCTCGCCGTGGTCGGGCGGCGGGTCCATCGCACTGGCCAGCCCGGACCCCTGCTGCGTCTGCGCGGGGAACGGCGGTCTGGCGAACTGCGAGCGCGGGTCCTGCTTGTCGAGCTGGCTCATGCGCCCATCGTGCTCGCGTCGACCGGTCGACGGTCCAGCGAACCCGGATCTGTGGACGACTCACTCGACGCGGCTGCACTCTCGCCTCCGCCGGCGACGGTGCGGCCGGGCGCGCCAGCGAGTCGCCACGCTTCGTCCGCCCGCCGGATGCGGCGATCGGCAAGCCAGAGGCACACAGCGGCCCACACGGACAGCGGCCCCAGCGCGAGTCCCGCGGCCACCCCGACGAGCTGCGCGACCACCGTGGTGGTCGTCGTGCCGACCACGCTCGTCAGGATCCAGGCCGCCGTGAACGCAATCACGACCGACGCGGTCGCGTACGGCCAGCTGCCGCGACGGACCGGACGGCCGGCCGCCGCGAGCCCAGTCGCCAGGCGGTAGTCATCGGTGATCCGCACGACACCGGCCGCCACGGTGACGCCGACGAGCGTGGTGATCCATGCGATCGTCGCGACGCTGAGGAACGGAGCCGCGACCGGTACGAGAGCGACGACACCGACGACGGCAGCGCCGCCGAGGAGGACGACCGCACCGATGGTCATCAACCGGTCGTGCAGCGGGACGCCACGCGTGAGTGCGGACCGTACCCCACCGATGACCACCGCCAGGAGCATCAGCCCGGACACCGCTCCGCCGAGCAGCACGGACCAGGAGGTCGGGAGGTCGTCGGCGAGCTGCGCCGTCCAGGCCCACAGGGCACGGATGGTGCCGGTCTGCCAGAGGGCCACGAGCGCGAGGACCACCAAGGTTCCGAGCGTCATCACGACGCGGAAGCGCGGTGGGAGGGCTCGGAGGTCCGCCGCGGCGGCGCACAACCGATGCCGCGCGGGGCCGACCAGCGCGGCGAGGAGTGCGAGGACTGCCGCGGAGGTACTGATCTCGCCGGCGGCGTCCGCCACACCCCGCGACGTGCCGCCGGCGACCACGACCGCACTCAGCAACGCACCGCCGCCACCGACCCAGGCGGCGAGATGCCCGGACAGACGGAGACGTCGTCGGTCGGTGGCGGCGCGGACGAGCCACACAGCGGCGTCGACGAGCGATCGGAGCTCGTCCGTGCACCCGGCCAGCCGTGTCCTCCAGAGCGCCGCGCGCAAGGTCGGCGCCCCCTTCAGGGCACGGTCGTGAGCGTCGAGCCGCCGGACGGCGTGCGCCCTGGACCGCACGACGAGTTCCGCACGCGTCCGACCGGGGTCCCGGAGCCATGGCTCGAGCGCGGCGAGCGCCTCCGTCCCGGGTGGTGTCGGGTCGTCGCGAGCCGGCAGCAGCGCGGCGATCTGCTGTCGTTGCGCCTGCGACACCGCACCGCCCGAGCGCAGGAAGGGCATCAGCCACCGTGCTGTCCGGTCGTCGATCCGCTGCTGCAGGTCGGCCGGTCGCAGCGCTCCGCGCACGAACACGAGCAGCGTCCCGACCGCCACCACGACCCCGGCTCCGGTCAGCGACTGCACCGTCCGCATGATCCCCTCGAACATGTGTCATGGGTACCAGCGACCGCGGACATCCCGTCGCATCCAGCGACACTGCGGGCGCTCCCGTGCGGACACGGGCATCATGTGCGCATGAGGTCGATCTGGAAGGGCTCCATCGCGTTCGGGCTCGTCAACGTGCCCATCAAGGTCTACGCGGCCACTGAGACGCACGACGTGTCCCTGCACCAGGTCCACGACGAGGACAAGGGCCGCATCCGCTACAAGCGCGTCTGCGAGTTCGGGCACGAGGTCGAGTACGCCGACATTCAGCGCGCCTACGACGACGGCGACAAGACCGTGGTGCTCACTGCGGACGACTTCAAGCAGCTCCCCGAGGAGCAGTCGCACGAGGTCGAGGTGCTCGAGTTCGTGCCCGTCGACCAGGTCGACCCGATGATGTTCGAGAAGACGTACTACCTGGAGCCCGACTCGCGCTCGCCGAAGGCCTACGTGCTGCTGCGCGAGACCCTGGCGAAGACCGACCGGCTCGCGATCGTGCAGTTCACGCTGCGCCAGAAGACCCGGCTCGGCGTGCTGCGTGTTCACGACGACGTGATCCTGCTGCAGGGGCTGCTGTGGGGCGACGAGGTCCGAGCCGCCGACTTCACGGCGCTGGACTCGTCGGTGAAGGTCAGCGCGAACGAACTGAAGATGTCCTCGTCGCTCGTCGAGAGCATGTCGACGGACTTCGATCCCGACCGCTACACCGACTCCTACCAAGAGGAACTGCAGCAGCTCATCGACGCCAAGCTCGACGCCGGTGACGACATCGACACCGAGAAGACGTTCGGCGCGAAGGAGGACGAGGACGACGAGGGCGAGGGCGGTGACGTCCTCGACCTGATGGCCGCCCTGCGTGCGTCCGTGGACAAGAAGCGGACAGGAGGCTCGGGGTCGCGTTCGGCGTCGAGCTCACGTTCGTCGTCGGGTTCGGACAAGAGCGCGTCTGGGTCCACGAAGAAGGCGCCGGCTGCGAAGGCGCCGGCTGCGAAGGCCGCGGCGAAGAAGTCAACGGCGGAGAAGGCCCCTGCGAAGAAGAAGGCGCCCGCCAAGAAGCCCCCGGCGAAGAAGGCACCCGCCGAGAAGAAGCAGGCGAGCTAGCCCGAGCCGCCCGATGCGGACGGCCTCGCAGCCCAGTATGCTGAGATTTCAGGGCGAGAGGGGTGGCGAATGCCGGAACGGATGCAGGTGCTGGTCACGGTCAAGGCGGCACCCGAGCCCTCGAACACCTACATCGACACGGTCTGCGTTGCCGGCGTGCGCGTCGATGGCGACCGGCGCGACTGGGTCCGCCTGTACCCGGTGCCCTTCCGGCATCTCTCGACAGATCAGCAGTTCAAGAAGTACGACGTGATCGAGGTCGACACGATCCCCGCGAAGTCAGACAGTCGCCACGAGAGTCGTCGACCGATCTGGGACTCACTTCGCGTCACGACCAACCTCAAACAGAAAGCCGCACGCGAACGCGTCCTCTCGACCTTGATCGGCCCGAGCATGTGCGATCTGATTGCGGGAGTGCACCGCCATCAGGACTCTCAGTCCCTCGGCCTTGTGCATGTGGCTCGCTTCGATCGCCTTGTCATCAGCCGGCACAAGGGCTGGTCGCAATCGCAACAGCGGGCGGTCGAAGCCGCAGTTTCACAGCCGACGCTCTTCGACGATCCGGGCTCTGCACGAGCGCCGCTGCAGCCGCCGCGGTTCGTGGTGAAGATCCGGTACCGGTGCGACACCGCGAGTTGCCCCGGTCACGAACCGTCTCTGCTCGATTTCGAGCTGTCGGCGCTGCAGTACCATCAGCGGCACCTTTCGGACGATGCGCTGAAAGCCCAGATCGAGCGCAAGTTCGGCGATGAGCAGTTCAGCTCCGACCGGCGCACATCGCTGTTCGTCGGCAACATCGCCGACCCTCCGAAACGAAGGAGCTTCTCGGCGCTCGGAATCCACCACGTACCGAGGGACTCGGACTGGGGTTCGACGCTCTTCTGAGTCAGACCACGAGGGCAAGCGCCCCGACGCCGAGCGCCTCCAGGACAAGTTCCCGATGACAGTGTGATCCGTCGGCCTCAAAGCACATCAGCGCGACGCGATGGCCGGTGGCGAGCTCCCGGATCTGTGAGAGTGCATCCTGCGCTGCTTCCGATCGCAGGAGTTGCTGGTACGCAGTCCGGCTTGCATCCGCCGCGGGGCCGGTCGTGCTTGCGAAACCATCGCGGTTCGTCTTGGGGTTTCCGAGTGCGCGGAGGTGGCTGTAGCCGAGGCCCGCCGCGCCCAGCCCTGCCCGCAACGCCGTCTTCGAGAGGCCGCGCTTTCGTGAGATCGGGTTCAGTCTGACGTCCACGACGTGGTCTACACCGCGGAGGCGCAGCTTTGCAATGAGTCCGTCGAGGTCAGATCCCTCGTAGCCGATCCCGATGATTCGCTGCGGCGTCATCGGACCAGTCAAGCACGGACGGAGACACGACACGAGCCGGTAACACGCGTCCGCGAGACTGGACCCATGACTCCACAAGAGCCAGGGAGCCTGCAGTCGTCACCCGAGACCGCCGGCCCGCCCGTCACCGTGTCCATCACCCGCCTGGTCGAACCCGACCGCATCCCCGAGGTCACCCACTGGGTGCAGTCCGGCGTGAACCTCGCCAACCGCTACCCGGGGTTCCTCGGCTCCGGGTGGGTGCGGTCCCGGGCGCAGTCCCGCGAGTGGCACATGCTCTACCGCTTCGCCGACCACGACTCGCTGGCCACGTGGGAGAACTCCGACGACCGGCTGCGCTGGCTCGACCTCGGTCGCGACCTGGTCGTGGAGTCCCGCGTCGAGAAACGCACCGGCATCGAGGGCTGGTTCGACGTCCCGCAGGACGCCCCGGCCTCGAGCGCTCCCCCGCGGTGGAAGCAGGCGGTGAGCATCTGGCTCGGCTTCTTCCCGGTGAACCTGGCGTTCACGATCGTCGTCGGGCTGCTCGTGCCGTCGTTCGCGGGACTCGCAGCGCTGCCGCGGGTGCTCATCACGACGCTCGTGCTCACACCGATCATGACGTTCTGGGTGCTGCCCTTCGTGACGAAGCTGATCCGTCCGTGGCTGCTCGCTCCGCCGAGGTCCGAGCGGGCTTAACCGACGAACCCGAGCGGCACGGGCCCACCGTGGCCGAGGGCGTCCCATCCGATCTGCAGCATGTGCGGCCGGGCCTCGGCGGCGGAGGCCTCGGTCTCGTACGTCAGCGCGAGCATCACGATCGCACCGAACGCGCCGGAGACCCGCGCCCGCCGATCGAGCGGGGTGGCCGTGGCGTCGGCCATGTCGATGCCGAACACGTCGAGGAGCGTCGCGGCGACCGGTTCGAGCCGGACGCCGACGTCGTCCCCGCGCCGCAGGGTGAACGCCGCGAGGGCGAGTTCCGCCCACCCCGGCCGGGCGAGTGCGAGGTCGGCGATCCCCGCGAGCGCCGCGGCGTCGCGGGACTCCCCCGCGGGGGCGGCGGCGGCAGCTGCCCGGATCGCCTCGGTCTGCACGGCGCACTGCGCGAGCGCGGCCTCGACGAGCAGCTCCTTGCTCGTGAACCGGGCGAGGATGCCCGCCTTCGAGTAGCCGGCCTGGTCGGCGACGGCCTGCACGGCGGTGTCCTTGATGCCGCGGCGGGCGATGAGTCCGGCGGTGATGTCCAGGACGTCCCCGTTGATCTCCTCGGCAGAGGGCCGAGCACGGCGCGCGGGGCGGGTCATGCGCGGACCGCCGCGGCTCGTGCCGCCCGCCGCCGGGTCCCCGCGACCAGCAGGGTGATCCCGGTCATGAGCTCCCACGCGACGATCGTGTACACGGACGCACGCTCCCACACGCCGTCGGGGAGCAGGTCGATCACCGTCGACGACGAGTCCACGACGAGCATCACGAGGGAGACGAGGCCAAGGATCCCGAGCACGACGCTCGCGATCCGGTAGGCCGCCGGTGCCCGCAGCGCCCGGGACCCGATGCCGACGGTGATCGCCACGAGGTTGCCGGTCGTGATCGCTGCTGCGGCGCCGAGGACGTGGAACACGATGGTGCCGCCGTCGGTGCTCGTCTGGCTGCCGTGGAACGAGCCGACCAGGACCATCCCGACCAGGTGGACCACGGCGAGGACCGCGGTCGCCACCCGCGCACGGCGGGACGCGGCACGGAACACCACGACGGCGAGCACCGCTGCGATCCCGAACAGGACGCCCTGCCCGATGAACGTCGTGTTCATGAGCGCGTGCAGCGGTGAGTCGATGGACCGCCCCTCGAACGCGCCGACGTCGGGGACCCCGAGGTCGGAGATGTAGTTCGTCGCGTAGCTGTAGCCGGGGAACGCCGACGCCGAGACGGCTTCGCCGACGAGCCATCCGACTCCCGCGACCGTCCAGAGTGCGCCGGGGACGAGCGCACGGGGTGTGTCCGTTTTGGTCATGTACTGACCATAACGGTCACTACTGGGAGTTGCCCAGCACCGACAGCTGGTCGAGCCGCTCGAGGATCACGCCCTCGCGGAGCGCCCACGGGCAGATCTCCAGCGCCGGCAGGTCGAAGATGTCGAGGCAGGCCTCGGCCACGAGCGCACCCGGCACCACCTGGTGCGCACGGCTCGCCGACACCCCGGGCAGCGTCGCGAGTTCGTCGACCGACATGGTCAGGAGCGCCGGCAGCTTCGACCGGAGCACGTCACCGTCGAGCACCCGCGGCACGAGCGGACCGGCACCCGAGGGCGCCGCCCCGCAGATCCGCGCGATCGACCGGAAGGTCTTCGAGGTCGCCACGGCACGGTCCGGACGTCCGGCGCGGAGCAACTTGCCGGCGTCGCGGGCGATCTCCACGCGGATCTCGTGCCGGATGCGGCGGACGTCGTCCTCGGTCGGGGTGCCCGCGGCGAAGTACGAGCGGGCGAGCCGTGCAGCACCGATCGGCATCGACCACGCGACGTCCGGAGCCTCGTCGGCGCCCCCGGCGATCTCGAGCGAGCCGCCGCCGATGTCGAACACCGCGAGCCGTCCGGCCGACCACCCGAACCACCGCCGGACCGCCAGGAACGTCAGTCGCGCCTCGTCCCCACCGGACAGCACGGCCAGTTCGACCCCGGTCGAGGCCTCGACGTGGGCGAGCACCTCGTCGGAGTTCACCGCGTCGCGCACGGCCGAGGTCGCGAACGCGAGCATGTCCTCGCAGCCGCGTTCCTCGGCGACGCGGACGGCGTCCGCGACGAATCGCGTCAGCGCGTCGACGCCCTCAGGCGTCACCGCGCCGGCGTCGTCGAGGTGCTCGGCCAGTCGGAGCGGCTGCTTGAACGAGGACGCCGGCAGCGGCGCGGCGCCGCCGTGGGCGTCCACCACGAGCAGGTGGCCGGTGTTGGACCCGATGTCGAGGACTCCCACGCGCATGCCACAACGCTAGCGGCCGGGCCGGCGATCAACGGCCGGGAGGCCCGTCCTCCGCCCGCAGGAACGCCTCGAGTTCCGCCGTGGTCGGGTACGAGGCCTGTGCGCCCGCCTTGGTCGCGGCGTACGCCCCGACCCCCACCGCGAACCGTGCGGCGTCGACGAGGGAGTCTCCCACCGCCAGCCGCAGGGCCACCGAACCCATGAAGGCGTCGCCGCAGCCCGTCGTGTCCACCGGCTCGACCCGGACGGCGTCGATCGACACCGGGTCCGCCTCACCGTCGTGCACGACGCAGCCCGAGCCGCCGCGGGTGACGATCGAGCGCTCGACACCGTGCTCGCCGAGCGACTCGGCCTCGTGCTCGTTGACGAGCAGGACGTCGGTGAGCTCGAGCAGCTCGGCGGGGACGTCCCCGAACGGCGACAGGTTCGTCAGCACCGCGACCCCGGCGGCGTGCGCTGCCCGGGCTGCGGCGAGGACGACGTCGATCGAGACCTCGAGGCACAGGCCGAGCACGCCGGCGTCGTCGAATGCGTCGGCGGGCACGTCGTCCGGCGTCAGCGTGCCGTTGGCGCCGGCGGAGATCACGATGGTGTTCTCCCCCGCGGCGTCGACCGTGATGACGGCGGTGCCGGTGGCCACGCCCTCCCGGACGGCGACGTGCGTCGTGTCCGCACCCGCAGCCGCGACGGAGTCGCGGAGCAGTGCACCGTTCCCGTCGTCGCCGACCGCACCGATCATGCGGACCGTGCCCCCGAGCCTCCCGGCAGCCACCGCCTGGTTGGCGGACTTGCCACCCGGCAGGATCGCCAGGTCGGACCCGTGCAGGGTCTCACCGGGCTTCGGGAACCGCTCGGTCCGGACCACCAGGTCCGCGTTGAGCGATCCGACGATCACGATGGTCTGGGTCAACGGACGGTCTCCTTCTGCGGCGCGACGGACGTGGTCTCGGCGCTCTCCGGGCGGGGGATGAGGAACGAGATCGCGAGCGCGGCGGTCGTGATCACGGCACCGAGCAGCATGCCACCCGAGTACCCGGCGGTGCCCGCGGACCCGCCGACCCCGAGCGCGATCTGCAGCGCCGGCAGGACGGCGAAGCTGACCCCGGCACCGAGGTTGAACGCACCGGCGTTCAGACCGGGCAGGAAGCCGGGGTTCGACTCCGGCGAGAGCACGATGCCCAGGCCGTTCAGGATGATGTTCGCGATGCCGGCGTACGTGATGCCGATCAGGACGGTCGCGGTGACCAGGACCGGCAGCGAGTGCACGCCCACCAGTGCCATCAGGACCGTCGAGACGATGCTGCCGATCAGGCCGAAGCGGAGCACGGCGCGGTAGCCAATGGTCGGCGCGAGGCGTCCGGCGAACGGACCGACGATCCAGCCGACCAGCGCGTACGGGGTGAGGAACACCAGCGAGGCGAGGTCGGGTTCCATGCCGAAGCCGGCGTCGCCGTTCTGCGCGAGCGACGTGACGAGACCGTTGACGACCGCGAAGACGCCCGTCATGGTCAGGAAGGTCGTCGCGAGGAGCGCCCACGTGGCACGGCGCTTCAGGAACCGGGTCTCGACGAGCGGCTCCTTCACGCGGGACTCGACCGCCCAGAACACCGCGAAGGCGGCGAGCGCGACGACGACACCGCCGATCACCAGTGCCGGGTTGGCGGCACCGAGCTTGCCGGCCTCGTTGAACGCGGTGAGCAGGGCCCCGACCGAGACGACGAGGGGCACGACACCGATCCAGTCCATCCGGGTACCGGCGGACGGCTTCGACTCCACACCCCACACGGCGACGAGCGCCAGCGCGATGACGGTGACGACGGCGATGACCCAGAAGATCCCGCGGAACCCGAAGTTCGTGGCGATCCAGCCACCGGCCAGGGCATCGACCCCGGCGATGCCGCCGTTCACGGCGGTGAGCAGACCGAGCGCGGCGCCGTAGCGCTTCGGGTCGGCGATCTCGTTGCGCAGGACGAGCAGGCAGATCGGGACGACCGGACCGGTGACACCCTGGATGATCCGGCCGGCGAACAGCATCGGCACGTTCACGGCGAGTGCGGCGACGATGCTGCCGACGAGCATCACGGCGAGCATGCCGATCAGGACGCGCTTGCGGCCGACGATGTCGGACAGGCGCGGCAGGAACAGCGAGAACAGTGCCGCGAGCGTGAAGTACAGGGTCTGCGAGAGCCCGATGGTGGCGTCGTCGGTCTTGAGCTCGCGCGCCATCGTGACCAGCGCGGGGCTGAGCATGCTCGCGTTGAGCTGGAACGCGATGCACGCTGCGAGGAGCGCCGCGGTGAGGGCGCCGATCGACTTCTTCGTCGATGTGGTGGTCATGGTGCTCAGATCTCCGAGGTCGTGGTGGTGGTCGTGGCGGCGCGCGGGGTCCAGCCGGTGTCAGGGGTCTCGCCGATGCGCTCGAGGGCGTCGACGACCAGGTCCCAGAACCGTTCGTGGTCGAGCTCCATGGCGGCGCTCGTCCGGCAGTCCTCCGGCGCGGGCGCACGGAAGTCGGCGACGGTCATGCCCAGCGTCAGGGTGCCCTGGGTCTCGATGTGGATCGGGACCTTCACGGCGCGGACGATGGTCGGGTCGATGACGTAGGCGACGGCGCAGGGGTCGTGCACCGGCGGGGCGTCGAAGCCCTGGGCGTCCTTGTAGGTCTGGCCGAAGAAGTCGAGCAGCTCGCCGACGAACGCGGCGGGGGCGGTGCCGACGGCGGCGATGCGTGCGGCGACCTCGGGGGTGGCGAGGGCCTGGTGCGTCAGGTCGAGTCCGACCATGACGACGTCCCAGCCGGCGTCGAAGACGATCGACGCGGCCTCGGGGTCGATGACGATGTTGAACTCGGCGACGGGGCTCCAGTTGCCGACGTGCACGCCGCCGCCCATGAGCACGACCTGCTTGACGCGCTCGACGATGCGGGGTTCCTTGCGGGCCGCGAGGGCGATGTTCGTCAGGCCGCCGGTCGGCACCAGCGTGACGGTGCCGGGCTCGTGCGCCATGACCGTCTCGATGATCAGGTCGACGGCGTGCCGCTGGTCGAGCTCGAACGAGGGCTCGGGCAGCATCGGCCCGTCGAGTCCGCTCTCGCCGTGGATGTCCGGCGCGACCTCGATCTGGCGCAGGAGCGGACGATCGGCGCCCGCGGCGAACGGCACCCCGGTGATGCCGGCGATGCGCGCGACGGCGAGGGCGTTGCGGGTGACCTTCGGCAGCGTCTGGTTGCCGACGACGGTGGTGACGGCCAGGAGCTCGATGTCCGGGTTGCCGTGGGCCAGCAGGATGGCGACGGCGTCGTCGTGGCCGGGGTCGCAGTCGAGGATGATCTTCGCGGGCTGGGTCGCACTGGGCACGCTGGGCGCTCCACTTCTTCGGGGAATCGAGGGGTCTGTGCTCGACGCGGTGGGGATCCGCGGTCCGACAGAGCGTCGTCACGCAGCGCGTCAAGCGTTTGACATCGAAACACGTCAAGCGTTTGACGTCAAGTCGTCGAGGCCTCCTCGGTAGCATCGACCCGTGCCTTCATCCGTCGCCCCGGGCCGCCGTGTGACCGCTGCCATGGTGGCCGAGCGCGCCGGCACGAGCATCGCCACGGTCTCCCTGGTCGTCAACGGCAAGGACCGCGGCCGGGTCTCCGTCCCCATCGCCACGCGGGTGCGCGACGCCGTCGACGAGCTCGGCTACGTCGTCGACCACGCCGCGAGCTCCCTGGCGCGCGGCAGCGGCGACCTGGTCGTCCTCATCGCCCCCGACCTGTCGAACCCCTTCTTCGCCGAGGTCATCCGCGGCGTGCGCGACACCATCGGTGACCGGTTCCAGCTCGTGCTGTCGGTCACCGAGCGCGGCGCGCAGCCCCTGGCAGCCGATGTCCGCCGCTTCGAACGCCTCCGGCCGGCGGGCATCCTCGTCGACGCTCCGGCCGCGGGCGAGTCGATGTCGGCGAGCGTGCCCGTGGTGCTCCTCGACGCCCCCGGTGGTTCCGAAGCGGTCAACTACGACCTCTCCCCCGGCGTCCACGACCTCGTCGCGCACCTGCACGAACAGGGGCACCGCCGCGTCGGGTACCTCGACGGGACCTCGCGTGCGACGACGTTCGGGGTCCGACGCGAGCTCTTCGAGCAGGAGTGCGCCGCCGCGGGCATCACCGTGTCCGAGGTCACCGCCCGCGCCGACCTCACCGTGGACGCCGCTGCCTCGGCCACCGAGCACGTCATCGAGGCCTGGCAGGACGACGACGTCACCGCGGTCGTCGCCGCGGCGGACACCCTGGCTTACGGCGTCCTGCGCGTCGCCGGGTCACTGGGCATCGCGGTTCCCGGGGAGCTCGCGGTCGCCGGCTTCGACGACCTGCCGTCGTCCTCGGTCACGGCACCCGCGCTGACGAGCGTCGCCCTGCCCGGCGCCGACCTCGGGCGCGCGGCCGCCGAACGGCTGCTCGCGACGCTCGACGGCACCGCGGCCGAGCCGGCAGCGCTCCCCACCCGCCTGGTCCGGCGCGCGAGCACCGGCGCGTAGCGCCCGGTCGCGCGACCTCACGCGCTCAGCGACACCTCACGCGTGCTGGAACGCGCGAGGTGTCGCTCACCGCAAAACGCCGGCCGCGGCAGTGGACGCGACCGGACGACGGACGGGAGGCGCGGTACCAGCTGGCACCGCGCCTCCCGTCAGCACGCCGTCGTCTCCACAACGCGCCCCGCGATCCGCAGGACGCCGCCGGATTCGGCGGCGTCTCGCTCAGTCGGAGGCGTCCCGGCGGGACGCCGGCGTCTCACCACCCGACGACCCGGACTCCGCCGAAACGGACTCCGCCCGGCTCGCGCGCTGCGCACGCTCGAGCTCGTCGGCCTCGTCGCCACCGACGGCCTCGCCACGGGCAACCATGCCGGCCGTGTCGGAGAGCGTGATCTGCGGCAGGAACAGGGCGAGCAGGAACGCCACCGCGATGAAGGGCAGCAGGTACCAGAACACGGGCGCCAGCGAGTCGGCGTACGCGTTCACGATGCCGTCCTGCACTGCCTCGGGCAGCTTCGCCACGGTCGCGGGGTCGATGCTGCCCGCCGACGACGCCGCATCGGTCGCCGAACCGCCGGCCCCGGTGAACACGTCGGTGAGCGACGTCGTGAGCCGGGCCGTGAACAGGGCACCGAACACGGCGGTCCCGAGGGAGGCGCCGACCTCGCGGAAGTAGTTGTTCGTCGAGGTCGCGGTGCCCACCTGCTCGGCCGGCACGGCGTTCTGCGCGACCAGGACGACCACCTGCATGATCAGTCCGAGCCCGGCGCCGAAGACGAACAGGTACGCGCAGATCAGCCAGATCGGGGTGGCCGCGGCGAGCTGGGTCATCGCGAGCATCGCGATGGCGACCAGGACCGTGCCGATGATCGGGAACATCCGGTAGCGGCCGGTCTTGGTGATCAGGTTGCCGGACGCGATCGAGGTGCCGATCAGGCCGACCATCATCGGCAGCATCAGCAGACCCGACACCGCGGCCGAGGTGCCTGATGCCATCTGCAGGAACGTCGGGACGAAGCCGATCGCGGCGAACATGCCGATGCCGAGCACCAGGCCGATGCCGGTCGCGAGCAGGAAGGTGCGGTTCTTGAAGAACGACAGCGGCAGGACCGGGTCCTGCGCACGTGACTCGACGAGCACGAGGAGCGCGGCGGAGACGACGAGCCCGGCGAACCACGCCCAGGTCTCGGGGGCGTCCCAGCCGTGGTCCTTGCTGCCGCCGAACTCCGAGAAGAACACCAGGCACGTGGTCGCGGCGGACATGAAGAGCACGCCGAGCACGTCGATGCGCTTCGTCGCCTTCTTGTTCGGCAGGGTCAGCGCGAACCACGCCACGAAGAACGCCGCGATGCCGACCGGGATGTTGATGTAGAACGCCCAGTTCCAGGTGAGGTGGTCGACGAAGAAGCCACCGAGCAGCGGGCCGCCGATCGCGGACAGGCCGAAGATCGCACCGAGCGGGCCGAGGTACTTGCCGCGCTGCGAGGCGGGCACGATGTCGGCGATGATCGCCTGCGACAGGATCATCAGACCGCCGCCGCCGAGCCCCTGCATGGCGCGGAACACGACGAGCTGCGTGAAGTCGCCGGCGAAGGCGCACCCGGCCGACGCGATGGTGAACAAGGCGATCGCGATGAGGAACAGGTTGCGGCGGCCGAGGACGTCACCGAACTTGCCGTAGACGGGCATCACGATGGTCGATGCGAGCAGGTACCCGGTCGTCAGCCATGCCTGGTGCGCGACACCGCCGAGTTCGCCGACGATGGTGGGCATCGCCGTCGAGACGATGGTCTGGTCGAGGCTGGAGAGCAGCATCCCCGCGATGAGCGCGGAGAAGATGATCCAGATCCGGCGCTGTGTCAGCAGCAGCGGTCCGTCGGTGCCGGGGCGGGCACGCTTGGTGGTGCCCGGCGCGGTTGCGCTCATGGTGTGTGGTCCTGTCCGGTGGTGATGGCCGCCCTCATCAGGCGGAGGTTCTGGGTGAGCAGCTCGTCGAACGGCGGGCCGGTGGTCTCGTCGAAGGCGTCGTCGAAGTAGGTCTCCGCCGTCACCTTGAGCAGCCCGGCGGCGGCCTCGGTGACGAGGCGCGCACGGCGGTCGGCGGGGTCGTCCCATCCGAACCGCAGCCGCACGGCGTCCGTGATCCGAGCGAGCTGCACATCGGTGGCCGACAGGAACCGCGCGACGAGCGCCGGTTCCCGCTCGAAGACCCGGCGCACCAGGACCTCGTCCGCACGGTCGATGCCGACGCGGTGGAACTGGTCGATCGCCAGCGCGACGATCGAGTCGAGCGGGTCGAGTCCGCCGGGGACGATCCCGCCCTCGGCGTACCGGTCGATCGCCTCGACGTCGGCGTGCAGCTCGATGCCGAGCACAGCGTCGTCCTTCGACGCGAAGTGGTTGAAGAACGTGCGCCGTGACACCCCGACGGTCTCGCAGAGCTGCTCGATCGTGAAACCGCTCAACCCGTGCTCGACGGTCGCCCGACGCGCTTCGACGATCATGCGTCGGCGCAGTGCGCGGGTGCGTTCGGTGGTACTCACCGAGCAAGAATTGCACTATCTTCCTGAGAGTGCAATACGGGCGGGAAGCCTCAGAGCGCCTTCTCGAAGCAGAACGACCACGGCATCGTCGCCGCGTACGGCGCGTAGACCGGGATCGGGCTCCACCCGGTCTTCTCGTACAGGGCGACCGCGTCGGGCTGCTTGTCACCGGTCTGCAGGATGAGCCCGGGTGCGCCGAGCTCGCGGCCGATGCGCTCGCACTCGTCGAGCAGCCCGGTGGCCGTACCCTTGCCGCGGGCCGACGTCAGCACGATCAGTCGCTTCAGCTCGACCTCGTCGCCGAGACGGCGGATCGCGATGTGCCCGACGGCGTCACCGGACTCGTCGAGCGCCAGGACCGAGGTGACGACGGTCGACGGGTCGACGGACAACGCGCGGCTCCGCTCGGCCGTGATCGCCGGGTCCTCGTCGCCGTTCGACGAACCGTAGCGTTCGTGCATCTCGTCGTCCATGCGGGCGCGGAGCACCACGGATCGGGGGTCGTCCCAGGGCACGCGTTCGATCGTGATCACGGTCGACGATCCTGTCACGGATGTCGGCAGCGGTGCATGCTCACGCGCGCCCGCCCAGCGCGGCGATCGCGCCGTCCCCGGACCGCAGCGCGGCGAGCACGGCAGCGGCGTCGTCGTGGACCTCGGCGGCGCCGACTCCGCGGAGTTCGTCGCCGCCGATGCCGCCGGTCATCACCGCGACGCAGGTCACGCCGACGCGTCCGGCCGATTCGACGTCCCACATCGCGTCGCCGACCATCACGGCAGCGTCCGCACGCACACCGGCCCGGTCGAGTGCCACCTGGATGATCCCGGGGTCCGGCTTCGCCTGTTCGACGTCCTCGGAGCTCGTCACCGCGGTGAGCCACTCCTCGGCGTCGAGCAGTTCGCGCAGCCGCGTCAGTTCGTGCTCCGGCGCACTCGTCGCCAGGACGACGGCGTGCCCGGCCTCGGCGACCGCACGGAGCAGGTCACGGGCGCCCGGCAGCAGCCGAAGCTGCGGCATGTGCTCGGCGAAGTAGGCGGTGTTGAACTGCTTCACGGTGTCGCGCGTCTCGTCGGACGCGTCCGGCAGCAGCGTCTCGAGCAGCTTCGCGGAGTCCATGCCGATCGCGCGGTGGATCCGCCAAGCGTCGACGGACTCGCCCGCTGCGCGGGCAGCGCGCCACCAGGCATCGATGTGGGCGTAGTTCGAGTCGACGAGCGTGCCGTCGATGTCGAAGAGGACTGCGGTCGAGGGAGCGTCGGACATCCCTCCATGCTGCCCGGGAGGCGCGGATCGCCTCCCAGGAGCACGGTCGCGTCCGTCAGACGGTGACGTGCTCACCCGCCTGGAGGATCGTGGTCGGCACGCCGCCGAGACCGTCGGTCCCGAGCATGCGGACGTTCATCTGCTGTCCCGCATCGCTCAGCAGGAGCTCGTGGATCTGGATCGCGCGCTGCGGCGCGACCTCGCGGACGTAGTCGACGGCGGCGGCGGTGTGCGCCCACGGGCCGCTCGTGGGGATGAGCAGCGTGCCGACCGGGACCCCCGGCACGAGGTAGGCGTCGCCCGGGTGGAAGACGGCACCGTTGACCAGGTAGCCGACGTTCGCGATCGTCGGGATGTCGCGGTGGATGACGGCGTGCTCCTCGCCGAAGACCTGCACGGAGAACGGCCCGACCTCGAACGCGTCACCGGCACGGACCGCAGCGACGCGGCCGTCGTGGTCACCCAGCTGCTCGACGATCGCCGCCGGCCCGCGGACCACGAGCGACGGGTTCGCGTCGAGCCCGGCACGGACGGCGTCGACGTCGAAGTGGTCGGCGTGCTCGTGGGTGATGAGGACTGCGGCGGCAGCGCCGGCAAGATCAGCAGCCTCGGGCGTGAAGGTACCCGGGTCGATGACGAGGGTGGTGCCGTCCTGCTCGAGGACGACGGTGGCGTGGTTGTACTTCGTCAGCTCCATGCCGACAACACTACAACTGTGTTGTACTTCTGGTGGCCGATCCGGGTGAGGGAGCACTCAGTCGGCGCGCCGGGCCAACCGTTCGAAGATGCCGGGCAGGCGTTCGAGGGCCGCGCGTTCCTCGTCGTCGAGTTCCTCGCGGATCGCCGTCGCCAACCAGTCGGCCCGCGCCGTCATGTCCCGGCGGAGGACCTCGCTGCCGGTGTCGGAGATGCGGATGACCGACACGCGGCGGTCGGTGTCCGACGCCGTCCGCTCGACGTACCCGAGGTCGGCGAGCTCCCCCACCGTGCGCGACTGCCCCTGGTGCTTCACCGCCCGGCGACGTGCCAGCTCGGCGATCGGCATCGGACCCTCGCGCTCGAGGAACCCGAGGGTCGTCGCGTGGGCGGTCGGCAGCGAGTCCGCCTCCCGTCTCGCAGCGCGCACGACGCGACCGATCGCGTGCCGGAGCTCCACGGCGAGTTCGTCGGTCCGGTCCATGCCCGGAACGCTACCGCGTGGCCGCACAGCGGACCTCCGGTTGGATCGGAGGATGGTCCGCGTCTCCGTCGTCATCCCCGTGCGCGACGACGCTGCGCACCTGCGACGCTGCCTCGACGCCCTCGCAGGCCAGACGCTGCTCGCCGACGAGGTCGTCGTGGTCGACAACGGCAGCCGGGACGACAGTGCCGAGGTCGCCCAGGCAGCGGGGGCGATCGTGCTCACCGAACGCATCCGTGGCATCGCCCGGGCCTCGGCGCGCGGCTACGACCGGGCCTCCGGGGACGTCCTCGTCCGGCTCGACGCCGACTCCGTCCCGCCGCCGGGGTGGATCGCCGACGCGGTGCGGCTGTTGGCCGATCCGTCGGTCGTCGCGGTGACCGGACCCGGGTGTCCGCACGACGGCGGACCGCTGATCGGCCGACTGTGGGACGCCGTCTACATGCGGCCGTACTTCGCGCTCATGTGGGCCGCGCTCGGCCGCCCACCGCTGTTCGGTTCCGCGATGGCGATGCGGTGGTGGACCTGGGACGCGGTCCGCAGCCGAGCGCACCGCGAGGACTCCGAGGTGCACGACGACGTCGACCTGAGCATGCAGCTCGACCCGGCCTGGCGGGTGGTGGCCGACCCCGTGCTCACGGTGCAGGTGTCCGCGCGACCGTTGTCGGGCCTCCCGTCCGCACTGTTGCGGACGCGACGCGCCTTCCACACGTTCCGCGTGAACGGCCGGCGGGCGAACCCGGTGCGTCGGTGGGCGCGGCGCGTGCGCGTGGGGCTGCGGGTACGCCGCGGATGGCGAACCCGCTGACGGGGTCACGGAACGGTGACGCTTGCGGACGCCGTCAGCACGTCCGCCTACGTTCGGGTGTGCGGGCACGTCCGCACGACGAACGAGGGGGAACGATGCGGCGATCAGCGCGCACGACGACATCCGGGATCACGGCGACGCTGACGGCGGCACTGGCGATCGGACTCGCCCTGTCAGGCTGCGCCCAGAGCGCACCAGCGGGGCCGGGCACGCCGTCCGCGACGACGGCGGAGAGCACCGGCACAGCGAGCACCGGCACACCGAGCGCCAGCACGAGCAGCACTCCGGAGCCGACATCGACGATCACGCAGGTCCCCGGGGTCGACTACGACGGCGGCACGGTGCCGGCGAGCTGCACCGATCTCATCACCCCCGGCAAGTGGGACGACGCGTTCGCCTCCACTCCGCTGAACGACCCCTCGGTCGTCGGCGACCCGATCGCGATCCCGAAGAGTGCCTTCACCCCCGTCCTGCAGGCCGACGGCAAGCGTCTGTACTGCGTGTGGCGGGAACCGCAGGCCGACATCTCCTACCTGTCGATCGCGGTCGACGTCGTGGACTCGGCAACCGCGAGCGCAGCGCTGCAGAAGCTGCCGGACGACGGTTACGACTGCGGCAACGAGGCGGAGGGCTACCAGTGCCAGAAGGTGTCGAAGAACGAGCAGTACCCCGTCACCGACGGGGACACCTACTTCACGCGTGGTGACATCGGCATCCACATCCAGCAGTCGAACATCGAGACCTCGGGGCTCCTCGACGACGTCATGGACCACGTCTTCACGTCGTAGACCGAGCGGGCCAGCGGGCCCGCGGGTCAGCGCGTCGGTCGCGACCGCACGTGCGCTCGCTCCCCCTGGGGCCCGTACAGGCACATCACCTCGGTCACCGAGTCGGTGACGTTGCCCATCCAGTGCGGGGTGTGGGTGTCGAACTCGGCGACCTCACCCGGCCCGAGGTCGAGGTCGTGTTCGCCGAGCACCAGGCGCAGGCGGCCGGACAGGACGTAGAGCCACTCGTACCCCTCGTGCGTCTTGAGCGACGGTTCGCCGCCCGGTGTGTTCGGTGGGAACAGCTGCTTGAACGACCGCACGCCGCCGGTGCGCTTCGTCAACGGCACGACGACCCGGCCGCCGTGCACCTCGGGCTTCATGTGCACCCGGGGGTCGCCGGTCTGCGGTGCTCCGACCAGGTCGTCGAGCGGCACCTGGTACGCCCGCGCCAGTGGGAGCAACAGCTCGAGCGTCGGCTTGCGCTGCCCCGACTCGAGCCGCGAGAGCGTGCTCACCGACACCCCGGTCTCCTCCGACAGGGCGGCGAGCGTGACGTCCCGGTGGGCGCGGAGCGCGCGCAACCGCGGCCCCACCCCGTCGACGACCTGGGCGGTCGTGCGGGGGGCGACTGGTTCCTGCAGGCCGTGGGACATGCTGCCCAGTTTGCCACATCAGCAAGGTTCCTTGCTGTCCGCGACCGATCGGCCGCATGCTCCTTGCATGCGTGATCACTACGACGTCATCGTCATCGGCGGAGCAGCCGCCGGCCTCTCCGCCGCCCTCGTCCTCGGGCGTTCCCGCCGCTCCGTCCTCGTCGTCGACGCGGGCGAGCCCCGCAACGCGCCGTCGGCCGGCGCCCACAACTACCTCGGGCGCGAGGGCATCGCCCCCGCCGAGCTGTCCGCGATCGGTCGCGACGAGGTCGCCGCCTACGGAATCGAGGTGACGGCCGGGAGGATCGTGGCCGCGTCCGCCACGACGGGTGACGGCACCGACCCGGTCGGCTTCTCGGTCACGCTGGACTCCGGCACGGTCGTCACCGCCCGCAGGCTCGTCGTCGCCTCCGGCGCCGTGGACGTCCTGCCGCAGGTGCCCGGCCTGGCCGAGCAGTGGGGGCGCGGGGTCGTGCACTGCCCGTTCTGCCACGGGTGGGAGATCCGCGACCAGCGCATCGGCGTGCTCGTGACGACACCGAACGGCGTGCACCACGCGCTGATGTTCCGGGCGTTGAGCGAGCACGTGACGGCGTTCGTCACCGATCCGGCACTCGTCGACGACACCGCCCTGGCCGGTTTGCGGGCCCGCGGGATCGAGGTCGTGGACGACACGGTCACGCAGGTCCGCTCGTCGGAGGGCACGCTGACCGGGGTCACGCTCGGCTCCGGCGAGGTCGTCGAACTCGACGCCCTGGCCGCGGCGAGCACCGCTGAAGCGCGCGTGGACTTCCTGTCCGGGCTCGGCCTGGTCGCCACCGACCAGTTCATGGGTGACTTCCGGTACGCGAGCGCGCTGACGGTCGACCCGGCCGGGCAGACCTCGGTGCGCGGTGTGTACGCGGCCGGCAACGTGGCGGCCCCGATGGCGACGGTCATCGCGTCCGCTGCCGCCGGGGTCCAGGCCGGGGCTGCGGCCCACGGCGACCTGGTGCAGGCCGACCTCGCGGCAGCGCTGGCCGCCGCGGCGGGCTCCGGGCGAGTCTCGGCCTGAGCGACAGTCCTCGCGCTCGGAGCAGCGAGGAGTGTCGTCCACCCCGAGACTCGGGGCAGACGGCCCGAGACTCGGGGCAGCCGTCAGTCGACGCGGTAGCCCGCCTGCGCCGCCAGCAGCGGGGCGAGCGTGTACAGCTGGTCGGCGCCGATCGTCGCACCGCGGAACCCCTCGAGGCGCTCGACCCGGTCGAGGTCAGCACCCCGCAGGTCCACGTGGTCGATCCGGGTGTTGGAGCCCTCGGCGTCGCGGATGCTGCTGCCCTCGAACGACACCCGCAGCAGCTTGGCGTCCGCGATGTCGAGCTCGTCGATGACGCAGTCGCGGAACACCACGTCGGTGAGCGTCGACCCGCGCAAGTTCACGAACCCGAACTTCATCCCGACGAACTCGACGCCGTTCAACCCGGAGTCGTACAGCTCACCCGAGCCGATGCGACCGCCGGACACCCGGACCTCGCGCCACGAACTGCTCGACGCCCGCAGCACGGGGGCGTCGAGCGTGTCGATGATCGAGTCGTGCACCCGCAGACCACGGAAGTCGGCGCCGTCGCCCCGGAGCGTGTCGATGACGCACTCCTCGATCTCGAGATCGGGCAGCCGCTCACCGGCCAGGTCGAGCACGCCGATGCGCTTCCCCTCGATGCGGTCGCCGGTCAGGACGTCGCCGGGTCCGGGGACCCAGTCCTGCAGGTCGACGGGCTCGGTCAGGGTGATGCGCGGGGCTTCGGTGCCGGAGGAACGTGCCATGGACTCAGTCTGGCGCGTGCCGGTGACGCTCCAGCACGCTGTCGAGCCGGTAGTCCTTCGCCGGGCCCCGGGCTTCCCAGCGCACGGTCCACCGCTGCTCGTCGCCGTCCAGTGCCCCGGTGTAGTCGTCCGGTGCACAGGCGTGGGCGACGCTCGCTCCCCACACCCAGTCGTGGAACACCCGGCCGTCAGCGAAGTGCACGGTCCACGCGTGGTCATCGTCGCGCCGGACGGTCAGTGTCCGGGACACCGGGGTGGTCCGGCCGTCGAAGGTCATCACGCCCGCTTCGTCCCAGCGCACCTCGTCCGTGCCGACCGCGGTCAGCGTCGAGGTGCCGGTGACGACGCCCTGCACGCCGGCACGCCGGTCGTCCAGGGTCCGGCGGAGCACCCACTCCCCCAGCAGGTCCGTCGGCAGCAGCACCGCCCCAGGCTAACCGCGCAGGGCCTCGGCTCGCGCCGCCCGGTGCTCCTCGTCGGAGATCACACCGCGAGCGTGCAGGTCGTCGAGTTCCGCCAACCGCTGCTCGCGGAGCGTTCGGGGCGCACCGTTCGAGCGACGGCTCCGGACGACCGCGATCCACACGGTGACGACGACGGCTACCACGATGAGCCCCATCGCCACGCTCCACACGATGTCGTACAGCGGCGGGATGAGCGGGTTGTGCAGCTCCTCGGAGGCGATCATCCGCGCAGGGCCTCGGCTCGCGCCGCCCGGTGCTCCTCGTCGGAGATCACACCGCGGGCGTGCAGGTCGTCGAGTTCGGCGAGCCGCTGTTCGAGCGGCTTCTCGGGCGCGAGCGTCCGGCTCTGCATCGCCTGGTACGCGATGTCCTCCTGCATGGTGAGCGGGTTCTGACCGCGGTCGGCCATCCGCTTGCCCCGGTAGAGCGTCAGGACGACGATCGTCAGGGTGGTGAGGATCGTCAGGGCTGCGACGACCCCGAACGCGATGCCGAACCAACCGCCGAACAGGTCGGGCATCCCCGAGCCGCCCGGTCCCTCGAGTTCACCGAACGCCGACCAACTGAGCACCATCGCGCTCCCCCTTCTCACAACGACGAGCGAAGCGTAGCGCGACCCGAGCGCCCGTTCCTTCCCAGAACACCCGCGATGGGAAGCGGAATCGGGCGTACCTGGTCGAAACTTCCGACCAGGTACGCCCGAAAGCACCCGCAACGCCCCGGCAGCACCCGCCCAGCCCAGCTACCCCCGCAGCGGATCCGACGCGGCCACGTGCGCACCGTCCGCGAACCCGGCCACGAGCGCACGCAACGCGTCTTCGGAGGTGTGCCGGGCCTCCCATCCGAGCACCGACCGGGCACGGTCGGTCCGCATGATCGGCACGCCGGCCGCGATGTCGATCCAGCCGGCATCCGTCGGCTGCAACCGCAGCCGCCACGTCAGCGTCACGATCCAGCGCAGCAGTCCGAGCGGGATCCGGACGGCACCGAGCATGCCGAATGCCCGGGCCAACCGCGGCGGGTTGAGCACGGGCGACGCAGCGATGTTGAACGCTCCGCCGGCCCGCTGGTCGACGGTCCGCCAGTAGGCGTCCGCGACGTCGTCGGCGTGCACCGCCTGGAACACGAACGGGTACGGCAGGGGCAGCACGAGCCACCGGATCCACCGCACGATCGACATCGGCACGAGGCGTCCGAGGAACAGCCCGCGGATCTCGGCGGCGGCGTCCCGCTGGAAGATCAGCCCCGGGCGCAGCCGCGTGACGACCACGGACGGATGGTCTGCCTCGAACGCATCCATCGCCGCTTCGTTCGCGGCCTTGTGGATCGAGTACGTCGCGGTGGGGATGCCGTCGGTCGGCCAGCTCTCGTCGACCGGGGTCCGCTTGCCCGCGGCGTCGACGCCTCGGTAGGTCCCGACCGACGACGCGACGACGACCTGTGGCACCCCTGCTCGCGCCACGGCCGACAGAACGTTCGCGGTGCCGGTGACGTTCGTCCGGTACTGCAGCGGGATGTCGTGCGTCGGCTGCAGCGCCCACGCCAGGTGGATCACGGCGTCGGCGCCGGTGAAGACCGCGGTGAGCTGGCCGACCGCGTCGGACGCGCCGATGTCGACGGCGTGCCAGACGGCGGAACCGTACGGCTCCGCGTGCACGTCCGGCAGCCGCCGCGCGACGCCGACGATCTCGACGCTGCCGCCGCGCCCGTCGCTGTCGGAGGCACCGGGCGAAGCCCCGTCCGCCCGCGCGGCGACCCGCGCCTCCGCGAGCCGACGGAGCACCGCCGTCCCGACGTTGCCGGTCCCGCCGACGACGACGATCCGCATCAGGCGGCGGCCAGGGCGGGGTCGAGCACGACCTTGACGCAGCCGTCCTGCTTCTTCTGGAACACCTCGTACATGTGCGGGGCGTCCTCGAGCGACACCCGGTGCGTGGTCAGGTCGAGCGTGCCGAGCGGGTCCGACGGGTCCTGCACGAGCGGCATGATGTCGTCGATCCAGTGCTTCACGTTGCACTGGCCCTCGCGGATGGTGATCTGCTTGTCGAAGAGCGTCATCATCGGCATCGGGTCGGCCATGCCGCCGTAGACGCCGCTCAGGGACACGGTGCCGCCGCGACGGACCAGGTCGATCGCGGCGTGCACGGCTGCGAGCCGGTCGATGCCGGCGACCTCGATCGCCTTCTGCGCCAGGGCGTCGGGGAGCAGCCCGGCCGCACGCTGCGCGAAGCCGGCGACGGGGTTGCCGTGCGCCTCCATGCCGACGGCGTCGACGACTCCGTCGGGGCCGCGGCCGTCGGTCAGGTCGACGAGCTCCGGCACGGTGTCCTTGGTCAGGTCGAACACCTCGGCACCGTGCTTCGCCCCCAGGTCGCGGCGGACCTGTTCGGGGTCGACGGCGAGCACGCGGTAGCCCAGGTGCTTGCCGATGCGGGCGGCGAACTGGCCGACGGGGCCGAGTCCGAGTACGGCGAGCGTGCCGCCCTCGGGCACGTTCGCGTACTGCACGGCCTGCCACGCGGTGGGCAGGATGTCGCTGAGGAACAGCCACCGGTCGTCGGGCGTGCCGTCGTCCGGGATCACGATGGGCCCGTAGTCCGCGTGCGGGACCCGGAGGTACTCGGCCTGGCCGCCGGGGACCTGGCCGTACATCTTCGTGTAGCCGAAGAGCGCCGCTCCCGAGCCGTACTCGGTGACCTGGGTGGTCTCGCACTGCGACTGCAGGCCGTTCTTGCACATCCAGCAGTGGCCGCACGAGATGTTGAAGGGGACGACGACCCGGTCGCCGACCTTGAGGTTCGTGACGGCGCTGCCGACCGCCTCCACGACGCCCATGGGTTCGTGGCCGAGGACGTCGCCCTTGTCGATGTACGGGCCGAGGACCCGGTACAGGTGCAGGTCGGAGCCGCAGATCGCCGTGGACGTGATCCGCACGATCGCGTCGGTCGGTTCCTGGATGGTCGGGTCGGGGACGGTCTCGACGGACACCTTCTCGGTGCCCTGCCAGGTCAGTGCGCGCACGTCGCGTTCCTCTCGTGGTCGCTTCGGGCCGGCCGGGAGGCGCGGCTCGCTTCCCGCTCTTCGGTACGCGCCCGCCCCGTGGTGCGTTCACAGCCCCGCCTGGGTTCGGGGCTCCGCCGCCCGGTCAGACGACCGGATCCGCGAGCACCGTGGCGAGCACGCGCTCGTGCTCCACGCGGTCGCCCGGACCGGCACTGCCCGCGAGCATGATGAGCGCCTTCCACAGCGCCCAGCCGCGCGCCCGCGCCCACGCGTCGGCGTCGAGCCCCACGGCCTCGTGGAACACCGGGCGCGCCGCCGGCTCGAGGAACGTCCACGCGAGCACGAGGTCGCAGGCCGGGTCGCCGACCCCGCACGTGCCGAAGTCGATCAGGGCGGCGAGGCGTCCCACGTCGTCCACGAGCAGGTTGCCCGGCGCCACGTCCCCGTGGAACCAGACCCCCGGACGGTCCCAGGTCGAGGCGACCGCGTCGTCCCAGATGCGTTCGCACGTGGCACGGTCGACCTGCGCGCCCAGGGTGTCGAGCGCCGCGACGACCTCGGCGCCGTACACCGAGGGGTGCTCGCCACGGTGGAACGAGTGCATGCCGGCGGTCGGGCCCCCGGTGGCGGGGAGGCTCCGGAGCTGCCGGAGCACCGTGCCGACGTCAGCGGCGAAGCGCTCGTGGTCGAGGTCGACCGCACGCGCGGCCACCGTCCCGTCGAGCCACCGCCGGACCGACCACGGGAACGGGTACCCCTCGCCCGGTTCGCCGAGGCCGACCGGCTCGGGGACCGCGACGTCCAACCGCCGTGCCAGGTACGGCAGGACATCCTGCTCCTTCTCGACCCCGGGCACGTAGCCGGCGGCACTCGGCAGCCGGACGGACAGCACGTCGCCGAGTCGGTACGTGCGGTTGTCCCAGCCCTGGTGGTCGACCTCGCGCACGGGCAGGCCGCTCCACTCGGGGAACTGCGTCGCGACGAGTCGTTCCACGAGTGCGGCGTCGATCCGGGGCACTTCGGTGTGCATGGCCCCAGGTTAGGCTCCGGGCATGGCCACCGTGTCCGAGCTGCTGACCGCGAACCTCCACGACGTCTTCGGGAACCGAGACGCCACTTCCCGCCGAGCCGCGATCGAGCGGACGTACTCCCCCGCCGTCGCCTTCACCGATCCGGAGGGCACCGCCGTCGGCTGGGATGCCCTCGACCAGAAGGCCGCCGAGCTGCTCGACCGGATGCCCGGCGCGTTCCAGTTCGTCGAGGAGGGCCGCCGCTACGTGTCCGCGACGCACGGGGCCCTGGCGTGGGGCTTCGGCCCGGTCGGCGCCCCGGCGGTGCGCGGCATCGACGTGATCGAGGTCCGCGACGGTGTCGTGGTCACCCTGACGACCTTCTTCGCCGAGCCGGGCGACACCGACTGAACCACGGGGGTCGGGCCGGCCGCCTGCCCTGGTGACCGGCGGGGCGGGCCGGCACCGGGCCTCCTTGCAGGGGTCGTCAGGCGGGTTCTGCCAGGGCGAGCAGCGCGTCACGGGTGACCGCCAGCTCGCGTGCGTCCAGGTACGGCGGCATGGCGACAGCTGCTGCGAGCCCCTCGGCCGCGTGCCGGACGACCAACGTGCGGTCCTCGGGCAGGCCGTCGCGCGCGAACACCGCGCGCCAGTCCTCGGCGTCCGCGGCGACGACCGCCTCGACCCCCGGCACCGCCATCAGACCGGTCCAGTGCGCCGTCGGCGAGAAGACCTCCATGGCGCGTTGGCTGCCGCCGCACAGGGTCCGCACGTAGGCGCGGAGGACCTTGCCGGGGCGGTTCTCGGCCAGGTCGACGTGCCGGAGCACCTCGTCCTTGAACGTCGCGAGACCGTGCGCGGCGACGGCGAGGAGCAGCTCGTCCTTCGACGGGAAGTGGTGGAGCAGGCCGCTCTTGGAGACGCCGGCGTCCGCCGCGATCTCGGCGACGCTCACCCGGGTGCCGCGCTCGGCGAGCAGCCGCTCGGCGGCCTCGAGGACCGCCTGGCGAGTGCGCTCACGATCGCGGGTGCCGTCAGTGCTCATGACGACCCTCAGCGCTCATGACGACCTTCAGTGCTCATGCGGTCCATCCTGCCGGTTCGGGATCACCCGGAGTGCGACCGCGGCTGCGACGGCGAGCGCCACGGCCGCGCAGATCGACGCGAGCTGCATGCCACCGGTGAAGGCGTGCCGCGCGTGTTCGAGGATCGGGTCGCCGTCCTGCAGGACCTGTGACGCCGACGCCAGGGACTCACGGATCTGGTCGCCGACGCCGCCGCTGACCGCGCCGCTCGTGACGTCGAGGTTCGACCGGTAGAACGCGGTCTGCAGCGAGCCGAGCACCGCGATGCCGAGCGCGACGCCCAGTTCGTAGCCGGTCTCGGAGATGGCCGAGGCCGCACCGGCACGCTCCCGCGGTGCCGCGGCGACGACTGCGTCGGTGGCCAGGGTCATCGAGACCCCGACGCCCAGGCCGACCACGGCGAGGGCGATCGCGATCCCCCAGTACGTCGGCAGCCCCTCGGCGAATGCGAGGCCGGCCATGCCCACGGCGGCGACCGCCAGGCCGAGGCCGATCGACCGGCCGGGTCCGACCCGCCGGGACAGCAGCCCGATGATCGCGATCACCGCGATCGAGGCCAGGGTCGCCGGCAGCTCGGCCGCTCCGGCGAGCAGCGGCGTGAACCCGCGGACCAGCTGCAGGTACTGCGAGAAGAAGAACAGCAGGCCGCTCAGCGCGAAGACCGACAGCGAGTTCGCGACGACGGCGCCCGAGAACGCCGGGATCCGGAACAGCTGCAGGTCGATGAGCGGCGTCGTGAGGCGCTTCTGGCGGCGGACGAACCACCAGCCGGCGCCGATGCCGAGGAGCGCCGTCAGGGGCACCGTCCAGTCGAACCCGTGCCCGGCGACGTGCTTCACGGCGTACACGAGCGGCACGATCGCCAGGACCGAGAGGACGGCGGAGAGCAGGTCGATCGGGGTGCGCGAGCCGCCCTTCGACTCGGGCAGCAGGATCGCTCCGGCGATGACGATCACGACGATGACCGGGATGTTGATGAGGAAGACCGAGCCCCACCAGAAGTGCTCGAGCAGCGCACCGCCGACGAGCGGACCGGCGGCGGCACCACCCGTCGCACCCGCCGACCACACGGCGATCGCGGTGGTGCGCTGCCGGGCGTCGCGGAAGATCGTGCGCACCAGCGACAGGGTCGACGGCATCAGGGTCGCTCCGGCGATGCCGAGCAGTGCCCGCGCGGCGATGAGGAGTTCGGGCGTCTGCGCGAACGCCGCGGCAGCCGAGGCCAGGCCGAACGCGACCGCGCCGATGAGCAGCAGGCGCTTCCGGCCGATCCGGTCGGCGACGTTGCCCATCGTGACGAGCAGCCCCGCGAGCGCGAACGAGTACACGTCGCCGATCCAGAGCACCTGCGTCGCGGTCGGGTCGAGGTCCGCGGTCAGCGACGGGACGGCGAGGGCCAGCACGGTGCCGTCGATCGCGAGCAGCACCACGGCCAGGGTGAGGACGCCGAGGGACGCCCATTCACGGACGGAGGCGCGGTGGATCGGGGCGGTGCTGGTGCTCGGGGTGGTTTCGGTCACCCGGAGACCCTAACCGACCACATGGTCGGTAGAGCCGACTGCACAGTTGGTTGTCAGCGTCGTTCGTCCTCAACCCCGCAGGCGGTCGCGATCCGCCGGCGGCAGGTGCTCGGTCGCCGTGTGGCGCGCCGCAGGCGCCAGGAACCGTCCGCTCTTCTCGAGGAACGCCACGAGCGCCGGCTCCGACGCGCGCTTGCCCGTCTCGCGCAGGACCCACCCCAGCGCCGACTGCACGGTGTCGCTCCGCTCCCGCACCAGGCGTCCCGCGATCCCGAGTGGCACCTCGGCGTCGCCCTGCTTCGCGAAGGCCAGCGTCGCCACGACCGCGATCCGGCGCACCATCGCCACGTCGGACTTCACGAGCGCGAACAGCGGCCCCGTCGAGCCACCCACGAGCGGCGCACCGACGAGCTCCTCGGCTGCCAGGTCGACCAGCGCCGGGTCGTCGAAGCGCTCGGCCTTCGCTGCCGACAGGTACTCGTCGGTCAGCTCCGGATCGGGGTGCTCGCGCATCGCCTGCACCAGCAGCAGCACGGCGATGAGCTTCGCGCCGTCGTCGTCGCTCCAGAGCAACGCCGAGCGCTCGCCGTCGTCGAGGCCTTCGAACCGCCGTGCGACTCGGCGCGCTGCCGCCACGTCCCCGCTGGTGCGCGCGAAGGCGACGAGCACGGCCTCCGCGTCGGCCCCGGTCCCGCCGCGCGATGTCATCCGGTCAAGGGTATCCGCGCGGCCCCGCCCGCACTTCGTGAGCAGAAATGGTCGGGTGCCCGAAGGCGACCCGACCATTTCTGCTCACGAAGCGGTACGCCGCCAGCGCCCCCGGATCAGCGGAAGTGCATGTTCTTCACCGGGTCGACGAGCGTGCCGTTGCGCCGCGTCTCGACGTGCACGTGCGGGCCGGTCGACTGCCCGGTGTTGCCGGACTTCGCGATCTCGGTACCGAGCTTCACGATCTGGCCGTTCTTCACCTCGATCTTGCTGAGGTGGGCGGTGAGCACCGCGGTCATGCCGTAGGTCACGACGATGTAGTTGCCGTACGAGGCGTCGTTCGCCACGGTCTTGGTCACCTCGCCGGTGCCGGAGCCGTACACCGGGGTGCCGACAGGCACGGGCGCGTCGGTGCCCTGGTGGTAGCGCGGGACGTGTCCGGCGCCACGGTCGTCGCCGTACTTGCCGGTGATCTTCGTCCCGTTGACGGGCCAGGCCAGTCCGGTGACGGGTCGGCTCGACCAGACGCGGGTGTCCTTGGCCCCGTAGAGCACAACGTTGCCGTCGACCTGCACGAGCAGGTTGCCGGAGCCGGCCGTGCCGGTGCGCGAGGTCCAGAGCGCGACCTTCTTGCGCGATGCGTCACGGGTCCAGATGACGAAGTTGCCCTTGGACTGCAGTTCGGCCCAGGCGCCGGGGTGCCCGCCGGTGCGCGACTGCCAGACGACTCGGCCGCTGACCTTCTGCACCAGGTTGCCGTCGGTGCGCATGTTGAGGATGCGCGTGTTCGTGGTGTCGGAGCGCAGCACGGTGCCGCCGAGGAGCGTGTTCCCCGAGGCGACCCGATCCTGGTAGGTGGTCCAGTTCACGACGACGGACTTGCCGGCGAGCAGCGCCATGGTGCCGTCGGCGCGGATCTTCAGCGCCGTCGAGTTCACGGTGCCGGCGGAGGCCCAGCGGGCCAGACGCTTGCCGTTCTTGGTGATGTCGAGGGCACGGTTCTTGCCGACGACCGCGATCGCACCGGGGGAACCGGCGGTGTTCGAGGCCCACAGCACGCGGTTCCCGATGCCGTACTCGACCAGGTTGCCGTCGCCCTGCATGATGAGCTTGAACTGGCCGTTCGGCGACGTCACCTGGTCGCCGGGGTTGATCTTGGTGCCGGCGGGTGCCGATCCGACCCACACCGCCGATGCTGCGGCGGGTTCAGCGGTCGCGACGAGGCCACCGGCGGCCAGGGCCAGCACCGTGAGCGCGCCGGCGAAGCGTGGGAGTCGGCGCGCACGTGCGACGGTCGACGGAGTGGTGGTCATGGATCCCCTGACTCGGAACCGACCACGCCCCTGCGCGGTCGTTCGGCGCTCGCCCTGTACGAGTCACCGAACGATGTTCGCTTTTCTGCGCGGGGCGCACAACCCCTTGACAGGGGGGTGCGGCTACGGCTGCTGGAAGAACTCCTTCGGTGTCGCCAGCAGTGCTTCGAGCTTGTGGAACGACTGCGTCCAGCCGGCGATGTTCATGTCGCGCATGAACTCGGGGAAGGGTCCCTGCGTCAGGGTGACGATCGTGCCGTCGCCGTCCTCGGCGAATTCGAGCGTCAGGGACAGCGCGGTGCCGTCCTCGACCCCCGGGATGTCGTGCGCGGTCGAGGTGCCGACGATGATCCGGTTCTCCTCGATCTGCTCGAGGGTCGAGGTGACGGGCGACGACCAGTCGGCGTTGTCGTTGCTGACCATCGTGAGGTTCCAGGCGCCACCGACCCGTGCGTCGACCTCAACGGTGGCGACGGGGACGTGGAAGCCGAGGGGGCCGAACCAGAGCGCGAGCAGCGCCGGGTCGACGAACGCTCGGTAGACGTCGGCGACGGGGTGGGCGAAGCGGTGGGTGGCGTGGGCGGTGAACTGTTCGGTCATGACTGCTCCTGCGGATCGACGGTGAAGGCGGAACTGGCGAAACTGGCGGGTGGGGCGGTGGACGGGCTGCCCACCGGGGCGGGCGTGCGCTGGGCGGCGAGCAGGGCCTCCAGTCGGTCGAACCGGCGGTCCCAGTCGGGACGCAACCGGCCCAGCCAGGCGCCGAGCTCGTCGACGGCCTCGGGCCGGAGACGGCACGTGCGCCACGTGCCGTGCCGCTCGCGCGTGATGAGGCCGGCGCGTTCGAGCACGCCGAGGTGCCGCGAGATCGCCGGGGCGCTGACGTCGAACGGCTCCGACAACTCGGAGACGGTCGACTCACCCTTGCCGAGCCGTTCGACGATGCGCCGTCGGATCGGGTCGGCGAGCGCCGACAGGACGACGTCGGTGTGGTCGGGTTCCATCGTCGCCTCTCGGTGAACCAGACGGTTAATTAACCGTTGCGTTCAGTATGCGCCCACTCCAGGAAGAGCGCAAGACCTCACCGGAACCGGGACGGCGGGGCCCCGAACGCATTCGAGAAGGCGGCGGTGAACGCCGCGGGGGTCGCGTAGCCGAGTCGGCCCGCCACCTCCGTCACGGTGCCGCGTCGCAGGGCCGGGAGGCTCGCCAACAGTCGCGCACGCACCCGCCAGCTCGCGGGGCCCACTCCCGTGGCCGCACGGAAGTGGCGGTCGAGGGTGCGTTCCGAGACGGCTGCCGCACGCGCCCAGTCGGCGTTCGTCACGTGGACGTCGGGCTCGGCCAGGTACGCCCGACACAGGTCGCGCAGGACACCCCGTGGCGGCAGCGAGACGCTCAGCGGGATCGGTGCGACGCGCTGCAGCTCGTGCAGGGCGAGCCGGACGAGGGTGCCGTCCCGGCCGCCGTCGTCGTACGGCACGTCGAGCGCGTTGGCGGCGCGCAGCACCTCGCGCAGCAGGGGCCCGACCTCGACGACGGTGCACCGTGTCGGCCACCAGGGCACGGCGTCCGGCTCGACGTACAGGCTCCAGGTGCTGACGTCGAGCATCCGGACCTCGTGGGGCACCCCGGGCGGGATGAGCACGGCCCGGTCGGTCGGCACGGTCCACGAGCCGTCGTCGGTCTCGACGAGCATCACGCCACTCGCACCGCAGAGCAGCTGCGCCCGTCGGTGCTCGTGCCGGGCGAGCAGGTGGTCCGGCGGGTAGTCGGTGCCGATCGGCAGGGCGTCGAACGGCTGGTGGTCGAACTCGGAGACCGGGACGTTGCGCACACGTCGAGGCTAGGTCTCGAAGGAACCTGCCGCACACCCGATCGTCCGCCGTGGTGATCCCCGCTGGGATGGAGGCATGTCGTTCATCGTGCTCGTGGTCATCGGGGTCCTGGTCGGGGTCACCACCGTCCTGTTCGGGTTCGGGGGTGGGTTCGTCACCGTGCCGATCATCACCGTCGCCGACGCAGCCCTCGGTGGCGACGCCGTCCGGGTGGCCACGGCGACCTCGGCCCTCGTGATGCTGGTGAACGCCGCCGTGGCCACCGTCTCGGCCCGGCGCGGCGCACTCGCACCACTCCGGGGCCGTTCGCCGCTGTTCGTCCTGCTCGGGGTCGGCGGCGCGGTCGGGGTGCTCGCCGCACGAGGGGCCCCGGACGCGCTCCTGCGCTGGGGCTTCGTCGCCTACCTCGGGGTCACGGTCGCCGACCTGCTGCTGCGCCCGGGCTTCCTGCGCAGCTCGGCGACGGACCGCGCGGTCGCGACCCGCGGCGGTGGACGCGACCACGGACCGACCCGTACCGGCGTGCCGACCGCCACGGGCCTCCCGATCGGTGCGGTCGCGGCGTTCCTCGGGGTCGGCGGCAGCGTGATGACGGTCCCGATGCTGCGCCGGTCCGGTGCCACCATGACGGCGGCGACCACCCTGGCGAACCCCCTCACGCTGGCGATCACGCTGCCTGCCGCCGCCGTGACCATGCTGCTGCCGGCGGTCGTCCCGCACGCCGCCGGACTCGTCGGCGCCGTCGACGTCCGGGCAGCCGTGGCCCTGCTGGTCGGCGCGATGCCGGTCATCGTGCTGCTCCGACGCCGCCCGCCGCACCTGCCCGAGGTCGCGCACGCCTGGGGCTACGTCGCACTGCTCGTCGCAGCGGGGATCGTCGTGGCCCTGGGCTGAGCGGCGAGCCCCGGGGAGAGGATGGGTGCATGCCGACGCCGAACCCCGCCTTCGTCCCGCCCGCCACGCAGACCTCGCGCCCGGACCTGCAGGGCACGTTCGGCATGGCGGCCGCCACGCACTGGATCGCGACCGCCACCGCGCAGTCGGTGCTCGAACGCGGCGGCAACGCCTTCGACGCAGCCGTCGCGGGGGCGTTCGTCCTGCACGTGGTCGAGCCGCACCTGAACGGCCCGGGCGGCGACCTGACGGCGGTGTTCGCGACCGCGTCGGACCCGACCCCGGTCGTGCTCGTCGGCCAGGGTCCGGCACCGGCCGGTGCGACGCCCGAGCACTACCGCGCCGAGGGCCTCGACCTCGTCCCCGGCTCCGGCGCGCTCGCCGCCACCGTCCCGGGTGCCGTCGACGCGTGGCTGCTGCTGCTCCGCGACCACGGCACGTGGGAGCTCGCAGACGTCCTCGCGCCGGCGATCGCGTACGCCCGTGACGGCCACCCGGTCGCAGCCGGGGTGGTCCGGACGATCACCGCCGTGCAGGGCTTGTTCCGTGACCACTGGCCCACGTCCGCCACGCAGTGGCTGCCAGGAGGCACGGTGCCGGTCCCCGGGGACATGGTGCGCAACGAGGCGCTGGCCGCAGTGCTCGACCGGCTCCTCGACGCCGGTGACGGCTCCGGCAGCCGGACCGCCCGCATCGACGCCGCGCGGAGCGAGTGGGCCGAGGGCTTCGTCGCCGAGGCCATCGACCGCTTCGTGCGGGAGCCGCACCGACACGCGTCGGGCACCGACCACGCCGGGGTCGTCCGAGCGTCGGACCTGGCGGCGTTCCGGGCGTCGTACGAGCCCGCGGCGACGGCGGAGTTCCGCGGCTGCACGATCGCGAAGACCGGGCCGTGGGGCCAGGGTCCGGCACTCCTGCAGACCCTGCGGCTGCTCGAACCGCTCGACGACGCACTGCTCGACCCTTCGACGTCGGTCGGCGCACACACCATCGTCGAGGCGCAGAAGCTCGCCATGGCCGACCGCGAGGCGTTCTACGGCGACGGCGACGTCCCGCTCGACGTGCTGCTCTCCGACGCGTACACGGACGAGCGGCGTGCGCTGATCGGCGAGCGGGCCTCGGCCGAGCTGCGACCGGGCACGATCGCGGGCACCGAGCGGGCGATGCCGCCGGCCCGGACGTCGTACTCCGCTGGCGACGGCGCTGGTCTCGGCGAACCCACGGTGCAGGTCGCTCCGGTCGCTCCGGTCGAGGACCGCGGCGAGCCGTTCGTGGCCCCGGACGGCGAGACCCGGGGCGACACCTGCCACATCGACGTCGTGGACCGCTGGGGCAACATCGTCAGCGCGACGCCGTCCGGCGGCTGGCTGCAGTCGTCGCCGACGATCCCGGAGCTCGGGTTCTGCCTGGGCACCCGGCTGCAGATGACCTGGCTCGAACCGGGCACGGCGTCGACGCTCCGCCCCGGCGAGCGCCCGCGAACGACCCTGACGCCGACCCTGGTGCTGCGTGACGGCGTCCCCGTGGCCGCGGTCGGTTCACCCGGCGGCGACCAGCAGGACCAGTGGCAGCTGCTGTTCCTGCTGCGGTGGATCGTCGGCGGGTACACCCCGCAGCAGGCGATCGACGCCCCGGCGTTGCACACGACGTCGTTCCCGGGGTCGTTCTGGCCGCGCACGTGGGAGCCGGCGGGGCTCGTGGTCGAGGACCGGCTCGGCGACGACGTCATCGCGGAACTCGAGGCACGCGGTCACGTCGTCACCCGCGCCGGCGGCTGGAGCCTCGGACGGCTGACGTGCGTGACGCGGGACCCGGCGACTGGCGTGCTCGGCGCCGCCGCGAACCCACGCGGTGCCCAGGGCTACGCCGCAGGCCGCTGACCCGGGGTCGTTCCTTCCCATAACACCCGCGCTGGAAAGCGGGATCGGGCGTACCCGGTCAGAACTTCCGACCAGGTACGCCCGATTCGACCAGCTACGCCGCGAGGCGCCCCGGCGTCAGAGCGTCGGGACGACGACCGCGCGACCCGACAGCTCGCCGGCCTCGAGCTTCCGGTAGGCCTCGAGAGCGTCCGACAGCGCGTACCGCTCCACGTCGGGGACGATCTGCCCGGCGCGGTACATGGCGACGACCTCGTGCAGGTCCTCGATCGTGCCCCAGTAGGTGTTCGTGATCGTCGACTCGTACGGCGTCGCGAAGAAGTTCCACTCGGTGGTGCCGCCGGCGATCCCGACGACGGTGAACCGGCCGCCGACCGCCATGGACGCCTGAGCGACCTTGATCGTGGGCGTCGCTCCGACGAAGTCGAACGCGGCATCGACGCCGCGGCCGCCGGTGATCTCGCGGATCGCAGCGGCCTGGTCCGGCCCGCCGGGCACCGTGATCACGCCACGGGCGGCAGCGCGGTCCATGGCGTCCTGCTTCATGTCGGTCGCGATCACCGTGGCGCCGGTGAGCGCGGTGAGGATCTGCACGGCGATCTGCCCGAGGCCGCCCAGACCGACGACCAGCGCGTACTTGCCCCCGCCTGCCAGGTTCGGCAGCGCGTTCTTGATCGCGTGGTACGGCGTGAGTGCGGCGTCGCTGAGCGGTGCGGCGGCGATCGGGTCGGCGTCGCCGAGCGGCACGAGGTTGCGAGCGGGCACGCTGACGTACTCCGCCATGCCGCCGTCGCGCCCGAGACCGATGCCCATGTAGGGGTTCGTCGCGGCGTTCTCGCAGTAGGTGTCCTGCCCCTTCGAGCAGTACGAGCAGTGCCCGCAGCCGACCGGCCCGTAGACCAGGTAGGCGTCGCCCTCGGTGAACCCGGTCACGCCGTCGCCGACGGACTCGACCCAGCCGGAGTTCTCGTGCCCGAGGACGAACGGGGGCTGCTGCGACCCCGGAGCACCGGCGGCGAACTCGCGGTACACCGCGACGTCCGAGTGGCACGCGCCGGCACCTGCGACCTTGAGGAGCACCTCCCCCGGACCCGGGGTGGGCTTCGGGACCTCCGTCAGGGACGGGAAGGTCTGGTACTGCTCGAACACGACGGCGCGCATGATGGGTCTCCTTTGAACACCATCACGCTACACCTGTTGTTGTGGGCAACACCTGTCGCTCAGCGTCCCGCGTTCGGTTCTTCCCAAAGCACCCGCGATGGCGCGAAGGATCGGGCGTACCTGGTGGGAAGTTCCGACCAGGTACGCCCGACTTCACCAAGTGCGCGGCCACGTGCGCGCGGAACACCGGCGAACCCTGCGTCTTCGCCGTGAGCCGGTTGCGAGAACGCACGTTCTCCGCTTGACTCGGCTGCGACGGTCCCGCTCGGGTCCGATCCCCCACACGAAAGGAGCGGCCATGCCCACGCGCACCGCACGCACCGCCTGGAACGGCGGCCTCAACGACGGTTCCGGCCAGGTCGAACTCTCCAGCTCGAAGGTCGGCACCTACGACGTCTCGTTCCCGAAGCGCGCCGCTGACGAGGCCGGTGGCAACACCAGCCCCGAGGAGCTCATCGCCGCCGCACACTCGGCCTGCTACGCCATGCAGTTCTCCGCCGTCCTCGGTGAGGCCGGCGGCACGGTCGAGGCCCTCGACGTCAAGGCCGACGTCTCGCTCGGCCCGGACTCGGCTGGCGGCTTCAAGCTCACCGGCATCGCCCTGACCGTGCACGGTGAGGTCACCGGCATCGACGAGGCGACCTTCCTCAAGGCCGCCGAGGACGCCAAGGCGACCTGCCCGGTCAGCAAGGCGCTCACCGGCGTCGAGATCACGCTCGACGCGACGTTCGAGCAGTAGTCGGGTCGCGTCCGAGACGCGACCGACCACCTGACGGGAGGCCCGGTGCCAGCTGGCACCGGGCCTCCCGTCCGCTCTGGTCGCGTCCAGATCGCGACTGGCACCATGGTCGGATGGCCGAGCAGCACTTCCCCGGCGAGCCCAAGCCGGGGCGCCCACACCGGCCACCCCGCCCCCGACGCCGCAGCCTGGCGCAGCACGACCTGCGCGACGCTCGTGCGCGACTGCGTGGCACGATCTACGAGCACGTCGAACCCGATGCCAAGGGTCGCGACCAGTACACCGCCGCCCAGATCGTCGACTTCTGCCTCGACCTGGCCGAGGTGATGCTCGCCTCCGGCGCCGACACCCGCAGCGTCGAGACCGCCGTCGTCGCGGTGTCGACGAAGTGGAACCTGGCACCGCTCGACCTCGACTTCTCCGGCAGCTCGGTGACGATCCAGTACGCGCCGGCCGACATCCCGCCGCTCGTGAAGGTCCGGACAGTGAGTTCCGACGGCTCCGACCTCGACCGACTCGCGCGCGCGAACCAGATCGTGGACGACCTGATCCACGACGAGCGGGACATGACCTCGGGCGTGAGCGCCCTCGTGGCGGTGCTGCGGATGCCGCCGCGCTGGCCCACGTGGCTCGCCGACGTCGGGCTCTCGATCCTGGGGACCTCGATCGCGATGCAGGCCGGTGGTGGGTGGCGAGCGGGCATCGGCGCCTTCGTGCTGATGTTCGGGATCATCCTGTCCGGGCGCTGGCTGACCGGTCGTGGCTACCCGCAGTTCTTCGTGTCCGGGGCGCAGGGAGCGGTCGCGTCGGTGATCGGCACCCTGGCCATCGGTGTGGGCGTCCTGCACCCGGCGGGTGCCGCCACGATGGTGGCGGCCCTGGTGGTGCTGCTCCTGCCGCACGTCTCGCTCGTGACGTGGGCGCAGGACGCGATCTCCGGCTTCCGTGCGATGGCGGTCGCCCGGGCGTTCTACATCGGGCTGGTCATCGCCGCCATCGTCGTGGGGGTGCCCGCGGGGATCGCGATGACGAAGTGGCTGCACCTCGAGGTCGACCCGTCGGGCATCGTCACCCAGGCGCTGCCGTTGTGGGCGTCACTTTCGCTCACGGTGGTGTCGGCCGGGGCGAACTGCTTCGTGCAGCAGGCCAGTGCGCGGGTGATCCCCGTCGCCGTGGTGTTCTCGGTGGCCGCGGGGGCCTCGCTGTGGGGACTGCGGCAGCTCGGCCTGCCGCTGCTCGGCGCGACGTTCCTGGCCGCGGTCCTGCTCGGCGTGCTGTCCACCTACGCAGCGGCGCGGATGCGGACCGCGGTCGCGGCGATCGCGGTGCCGGCGTTCTGCGGAGCGCTGCTGCCCGGTGTCGCCGTGTCGAACGCACTGCTGAACTTCATGTCGGGATCGTCGAGCGCGGCCCTCGACTTCGTGGCCGCGGTCTCCGTGGCGCTCGGGATCGGCGCCGGGCTCGTGCTCGGCGGCCTGTTCGCGACACCTGGTGCGCGCCGGGCGCTCCGGCGGACCCGTCGGGTCGTCGTGCACTCGGTCCACAACGACACCACGGCGCTCCGGGTCATCCGCGACACCGGGTACGACCCCGGTGACGGCTCGGTGCCCCGCGGGTCACGGTCGGCGCCGGACGGACGCTGACGGTGCGGCGCTCCGGACGGACGCTGACGGTGCGGCGCTCCGGACGGGCGCTGCCGGTCCGGCGCTCCGGACGGGCGCTGCCGGTCCGGCGCTCCGGACGGGCGCTGCCGGTCCGGGCTCAGATGTCCCAGCTGCCGTCGTCGCCGTCGCTCCACGTCGCGTGCCGGCGGGCGGCCTGCGGCTCGTAACGCTCCATCCAGCCGCGCTCGAGTCGGGCCACCGCACGGTCGAACGCCGGCACCAGGTCGAGGTCCGTGCGGAGCAGGGCCTGGAGCTGCAGGCCTTCGTACAGCGCGATGAGCTGTTCGGCGCCGCGACGGGGTTCCATGGTGTGCGGGGCGCGGCCGACGGCGATGTCGTGCTCGAGGCCGCGCTTCACCTGGGCGTAGAAGAGCTGGTACCGCGACCGCAGGTAGGTCGCCATCGGGTGCTCGGCGTTGCCCGCGACGGACAGCAGGGCGACGAGCAGGCGCATGAGCGCGGGGTCCTCGGCGTTCGACGCGACGATCGCGCGCAGGAGCTCGACGGTCGAGCCGTCGCCGACCTCGCGGGTGACCTCGTCCATCCGACCGCCGTTCCAGCGGTCGACGGCTGCGAGCACCAGGCCGTCCCAGGACGGGAAGTGCTGTTCGAGCTCCTCGACGGAGATGCCCATCCGCTCGGCGACGTGCACGGCGCGTGCTTCGTGGAACGGGACGTCACGGAGCAGGTCGACGGTGGCCCCCACGATCGTGATCCGGAGGTGAAGTGTCGCCGCTGCGGCGACTGCGGCCTGCGTGTCGGCGCTGGTGTGTTCGAGCATCGTGCCCTCCGTCGTTCCACGGACGTCCTGTCCGAGGTCGCCCCGACCCGGGGCACGTCCATCCAAACGCAGAACGGGGGACAACAGAATCCCCGGTACGGGTGTCAGCACATGGGGGGACACGGACACCGACACCACGCCCAGCGCGTTCGCACGGATCCGTGTGACGATGCCGGGCATGACCCCGAACGACCCCACCGCACAGGGACTCGCGACGATGGCCTCGGCCGGCTTCGAGTTCGGCGGCGACCCGGAGCAGGTCGCGCACGACGTCCGCGCGATGTGGGAACAGCTCGGGCGGCCCGCGGGCGCGTTCGGGGCGGCGGCCCAGGCGATCGCCGTGCTGCCCCAGCGCCCCGAGGTGCCGATCGCCGACCAGGCCCGCCGCCGCGCGTTCGAGCACGCGATCGGCATCAACCCGGTCGAGGTCGAGCTCGCGGCAGCACTGTCGGCGCGGGAGCTCCTCGAGCGGATGGCGCGCGCGGTCACCTGCTGACGTCGCCACGGCCCGCAGACGGGACCACCCGGACGACGGGAGGCGCGGTACCCACCGGCACCGCGCCTCCCGTCAGCCCGCAGCGGCGCCCTACGGCGTCGGCATCCCGCCGTCGACGTGCAGGGTCTCGCCCACGACGTACGACGACTCACCGCTCGCCAGGAACACGTAGGCCGGCGCGAGCTCGGCCGGCTGGCCCCAGCGGCCCAGGTAGGTCTGCTCGCCCGCGGACGGCAGCGCCTCGGGCGGCTGCCCACCAGCCGGCTGCAGCGGCGTCCAGATCGGCCCCGGTGCGACGGCGTTGACGCGGATGCCCTTCGGCGCGAGCTGCGCAGCCAGGCCCTTCGCCAGGTTGTTCACGGTGGCCTTCGTGGCCGCGTAGTGCACCAGGTGCGGCGACGGCGCGTAGGCCTGGATCGACGTCGTGTTGATGATCGTGGAGCCCGGCTGCAGGTGCGGCACGGCGGCCTTTGTGATCCGGAAGGTCGCGTAGGCGTTCGTCTTGAAGGTCTCGTCGAACTCCTCGTCCGAGATGTCCTCGATCGAGGAGACGTTCTGCTGCTTGCCCGCGTTGTTCACCAGGATGTCGATCCCGCCGAGCTGCGCGACGGTGTCGGCGACGATCTGCTCGCAGACCGCGAGCGAGGTGATGTCGCCGGGCAGCGCGACGGCCTTGCGGCCGGCTGCCTCGATGAGCGCGACGATGCGGTCGGCGTCCTCCTGCTCCTCGGGCAGGTAGGAGATCGCGACGTCGGCGCCCTCGCGTGCGTAGGCGATGGCGACCGCTGCGCCGATGCCGGAGTCGCCACCGGTGACGAGGGCCTTGCGGCCCGTCAGCCGTCCGGAGCCGCGGTAGGTGTCCTCGCCGTGGTCGGCGGGGACGTTCTCCGCCATCTCGGCGTCCGTGCCGGCGCCCTCGAGGTACTGCTCGTCCGGCTTCTTGTCGGCGTACATCTTCGTCGGGTCCTGCATGGCGTATTGGTCGAGCCCTGCCTGGTCGTTCTGCTGGTCCGTCATGCCGCCGACGGTACGCAGGGGCGCACCACGGGCCGTCCAGGAGGCTGTCCCCCGGCGCGCGGTGCGGCCAGCGTCCGCCGGCCGCACCGGTCCAGGGCCGCAACTGCGTCTTCCTCGTTTGTCACGGTCCGGTGACGGCCAGGACCCGATTCGGTAACACCTGTCGTTCTGGACGGATCAGGGTCGTACCGTCGAACGGTGACCCCTCGGACCCTGCTGGCGCTCGGCGCTGCCGTGCTCGCCTTCTCGGCCGGTGCGCTGGCGCTCGACGGCACCACCGGGCTCGGTGCGGACACCGCCGTGGCGGCGGAGACGTCGCACGACGCCGCTCCGGTGCACGTGTCGAACGCGAAGCTGCGGCGGGTCGACTCCATCGAGCTCGACGCCGAGTCCCTGGTGCTCCGCAACGGTGGGAAGACCGTCGTCGAGTCGTCGATGCGCGACTCCCGGTTGACCGTGAGCCTGCTCGACCGCCTGCTCGGCACCCCGTCGCGCACCCAGACCGCCGAGGGCGACGGCGGCGCGTGCTTCCCGGCCGGCACCACCTACACGTGGGGCGGCGCCATCCGGGTCGCGGCCCTGACCACCGATGCGCAGGCGGGCAACGCCGTCGAGGTCCGTGTGCTGCGCGACCAGGTCCGCAGCCGGCTCGGTGCACGGATCGAGCTGACCGGCCCCGGCGGCGTCCAGGTCGGCGACGACATCGCCGACGAGATCGCGGACGCCCCGCGTTCCGAACGGGTGTCCTTCGGCTCGGACGACTTCCGCGCGTGGCAGTTGCTGCTGCGCGCAGGCTGGGGCTCCTCCGACGACCAGGACTCCTCCGGCACGAACGGCGTCTCGGCCCTGACGGACGACACCACGGTCACGGTGCTCGGCTCCCCGATGCCCGTGCACGCCCAGCGGAGCTGCTGACTCACACGCGGATCGTCGCGATCACCGGGAAGTGATCGCTCGCGAACCACGTCTCCGGCCCGTCGTGGTCGATGACGACCCTTTCGACGCCGGCGACCCCGCGGGTCAGCACCCAGTCGATGCGCTCCCCGGTGTCCACCGGCGGCTGCCAGTCGTTGAACGTCGCCGTCCGGTCCCCCGGGTCGCCCGCGAGCAGCCAGGTGTCGTCGAACCCGGCGTCGGCGAAGACCCGTGACGCGGTTCCGGCGCCGGCCGGCTCGTTGTAGTCCCCGGCGACGATGACCGGACCGGTCTCCCGCGCGAGCCGTTCGACGATGAGCGCCGCGCTCTTCCCGCGCACCTCGTCGCCGTGCTCGCCGAGTTCGTGGTCCAGGTGCGTGGTGAGCACCGTGACCGCCGGCCCGTCGGTGTCCAGGAACACGGCGTGGTTCGCGATGCGGGGGAACAGGCTGCCCCACGTGTTCGAGACCGGTTCGTCCGGGGTGTCCGACAGCCAGAACGACCCCTCGTCGGTCGGTCGGAACCGGTCGCGTCGGTAGAAGACCGCCGGGTGTTCCCCCGCGGTGCCGCCCTCACGCCCCTGTCCGACGTCGGCGTGGTCCGGCAGCCCGGCGCGCAGGTCGTCGAGCTGGTGCGCGAAGGCCTCCTGCACGCACACCAGGTCGGGGTCGTGCCGGCGGATGACGTCGAGGAGCACGGGGAGCCGGGCAGGCCAGTCGTGCTCCGGATCCGGGTTCTTGATGTTGTAGGTCATCAGGACGATCGGACGCGTTGCGCTGCTCACCCCTCGAACCTAGCGACCCGGTCCGGCCACGGCCTCAGTTGATGCAGGTGCCCTCGGTGCCGTAGTTGTGCACGTCGGTGGACTTCGGCGCGGGTTCCTTGGACGCCTGCTTGCTCGGCTTCGACCCGGAACCGGTGCTCGCGGGCTTCGACGCGGTCGCGCTCGGCTCGCTGGCGGCCTTCGCGGTCTTGCCGTCGGTGCCGAGCACGAGCGTGACGCCGGTGACGGCGCTGGTGCGCACCGGGACGGCACCGGGCACGGCTGCCGCGATCGCCTTCGCCTGGGACTCCTGGCCGGCGGGGTACTGCACCTGCGTGGCCTTGGTGGTGTCCGAGGAACCGGCCGGTGCGACCTGGAACCCGCGGCTCGTCAGGACCTGCCCTGCTGCGGTCGCGGCACCCTCGACTCCGCTGCCGTTCAGCACGGTGACCGAGGTGTTGGCCGGCTGGGCGCGACCGGCCTTGGCGTAGGCCTCCGGTTCGCCGACCAGGCCCTGCACGAAGGCGGGCAGCCCGACGGTGTCGACCTCGACGATGGACAGCGCCGAACCGTTCACGTAGATCGTCGGCGTGCCGAGGGTCGGGATCGTGGCCGACTGGATGTTCGCGGGGCGCAGGTTCCGCATCTGCGAGGCGAGGTCGATCAGGTTGGTGTCGGTCTGGATCGATCCGCCGACGGCCTTGAGGATGTTGCCCATCTTGACCGGGTTCAGCAGCGTGCCGGCGGAGGTGACCTTCCGGGCCTCCTGCGACAGGAAGTACTGCTGGCGGACGTTGCGGTCCAGGTCGCCGTTCGGCAGGCCGTGGCGCTGCCGCACGAAGGACAGCGCCTCCTTCGCGTTCAGCGAGGACTTGCCGGCCGGCAGGTCGACGCCGGAGTACGGGTCGTTGGTCGCCTGGTTCAGGCAGACCTCGACCGGGCCGAGCTCCTTGACCACCTGGTAGAAGCCGAGCAGCGAGACGCGCACGTAGTGGTCGATCTGCAGGCCACTCAGGTTCTCGATGGTCTTGATGAGCATCTTCGCACCACCGGTGTCGCCGCCACCGTTGAGCGTGCCGTAGTAGAAGGCGCTGTTGAGCTTGCCCTTGCCCACGTCCGGGATGTCGACGTACGAGTCACGGGGGAACGAGATCATCGTCGCCTGCGTGCCGTCGGCGTTGATGTGCAGGACGATCATCGTGTCGGTGTTCGTCGCACCGCCGTCCGACGTCGTGCTGAGTTCCGCCATCTGCTCGGGGGTGGCGTTGTCCGGCCGGTGGTCGTCGCCGACGAGCAGGATGTTCTGCGCCTTGCCGTCGACGTCGTCCTTCGTGTCCTTCTTGCCGGTGATCGCGTTGACGATCGTGACCCCGCCGGACAGCTGGTTGTACGCGTACGCCGCGTAGCCACCGCTCAGCACGACGGCCATGGTGAGCACACCCGCGATCGCCGGGAACACCACACCCGCTCGTCGCTTCTGGCGCCCGTGGCGCGGCGTCACGGCACCGCGGCGCGCGGGCTCCGTCGTCTGCTCGGGTTCGTTGCTCACCGGGAAACCATAACCGGAGCGCGCGCAGGGGACATGGAATCCGCCTGGAAGGTCACTCCACAGCCCCTGCGACCGGCCCGCGCCCGACTCACTCGGCGACGAGTCCCTGCTTGTTCGTCTCGCGCGCCCGGAGTACCGTCACGCCGGTGATCGCGGCGGCGGCCATCACGTAGAAGGCCGGCGCGAACGTGTTGCCCGTCGCGCTGATCAGCCACGTGGCGAAGTACGGGGTGATGCCGCCGAAGAGCGCCACGCTGATGTTGTAGGCGATGCCCATCGACCCGTAACGGATGGCGGTCGGGAACAGTTCGGCCATCGCGGCGCTCACCGCCCCGTCGAACGCGGCCATGAACAGCCCGAGCAGCACCATCGCGGCTGCGGCGGCCCAGAAGTTGCCGGCGTCCATGAGCATGAGCGTCGGGTAGGTCAGCACCAGGAACCCCGCGCACCCGGCGAGCATCACGGGCTTCCGGCCGATCTTGTCCGACAGCAGCCCGAAGAACGGGACGAGGCCGGCGATCACCAGGAAGCCGATGACGACGACCCCGTACGAGACGAGCGGCGAGTACCCGAGGTCCGCCTGCAGGTACGAGGGCATGAAGGTCTGCAGGATCCAGTGACCGACGGCCTTGAGGACGACGAACCCGACGCAGAAGAGCAGGGCCTTCCACCCGGTCCGGAGCGAGCGGCGGAGCGGGTTCTTCGCGAGTTCCCCCTTGGCCTTGAGCGCGCGGAACTCCGGGGTGTCCTCGAGCTTCGTGCGCAGGTACAACCCGACCAGACCGAGCGGCACCGCCACGAGGAACAGGACACGCCACCCCCACGACTCGAGGGCCCCGTCGCCGGCGATCGCCGTGAACAGGAAGACCAGGCCACCACCGACGATGAACGCCGCGAAGCCGAAGACGTCGATGAAGCTCGTCACGAAGCCGCGCCGGTTCGACGGGGCGTACTCGGCCAGGAGCGTCGTCGCCCCGGCACCCTCGCCACCGGCGGCGAAGCCCTGCACCAGCCGCACCACGACGAGCAGGATCGGTGCGAGCATCCCGACGCTCTGGTACGTCGGCAGGATGCCCATCACGGCGGTCGCGCCGCTCGTGATCAGGATGACCGTGGCCAGTGTGGTCTTCCGGCCGACCCGGTCACCGAGCGACCCCCAGAACAGCCCGCCGAGCGGACGCATCACGAAGCCGGCACCGAACACGGCGAAGGCCGACAGCAGTGCGACCTGCGGGTCGCCCTGCTTGAAGAAGTACAGCGAGATGACGGTCGCCAACGTGCCGTAGAGGCCGAAGTCGAACCACTCGACGAAGTGTCCGACGCCGGCGGCGACGATCACCTTCCGCATGCCCTGGCGGCGTGCGTCGTCGCCCAGGGCCACCTGGACGTCGGGGGCGGTGGCGGCATCGACGCTGGGTTGCGTCCGGGTTCCGTCGCTCATGGGTGGGGCCTCACACTTCGTTGTCGAGAATTCGTTGACGATAGCACTCGCCGGGCACACATTGCCACACAGTGGGAAAGACACGCCACCGAGTGATACCGTTCCGACCATGCAATCCCGTGAACAGCACCACGACGTCGTGGTCGTCGGCGGCGGTCTCGCCGGTGTCAGCGCGGCCGTCGCCGCAGCCCGCCTCGGCTCGAGCGTCGCCCTCGTCACCAACCGGCCGGTCCTCGGCGGCAACGCCTCGAGCGAGATCCGGGTGTGGGTGGTCGGCGCGACGGCGCACGGCACGCAGCGGTTCGCCCGCGAGACCGGGATCATGGGCGAGCTCTTCCTCGAGAACCAGTACCGGAACCCGCAGGGCAACGCGGTCTACTGGGACCAGGTCGTGCTCGACCTGGTCCGGGCCGAGCCGAACGTGCACCTGCACCTCAACACCGACGTCCGGACCGTGCAGACCACGGACGACGACAGCGGCGCACCACGCATCACCGCCGTCACGGGGTGGACCATGGGGTCCGAGATCGAGACGACGTTCACCGCACCGGTGTTCCTCGACTGCACGGGCGACGGCCTCGTCGGGGCTCTCGCCGGCGCCGAGTACCGCATCGGGCGCGAGGGCCGCGACGAGCACGGAGAGGAGTGGGCGCCGGAAACGGCCGACGACGAACTGCTCGGCAGTTCGATCTTCTTCTCGACGCACGACACCGGCCGCCCCGAGAAGTTCGTGCCGCCGTCGATCGCGAAGGACCTCGGCACGACGCCGATCCTGGCGAACCGGGCGATCCGGACCGGCGACAACGGCTGCAACTACTGGTGGATCGAGTGGGGCGGCGAACTCGACACCGTCGCCGAGAACGAACGCATCCGCGACGAGCTCTGGGGCGTCGTCTACGGCATCTGGGACCACATCAAGAACTCGGGGGCGTTCGACGCGGACACCCTGACGCTCGACTGGGTGGGCGCGATCCCCGGCAAGCGCGAGTACCGCCGGTTCGTCGGCGACCACACCCTGACGCAGCAGGACCTGCTCGAGCAGCGCTCGTTCCCCGACACGGTGGCGTTCGGCGGCTGGTCGATCGACCTGCACCCCGTCGAGGGCGTCTACGCCGAGACCGCCGGCGCCCAGCAGCGGTACACCGACGGCACCTACGACATCCCGTTCCGGTCGCTGTACTCGGCGAACGTGTCGAACCTGCTGTTCGCCGGCCGCGACATCTCCGCGTCGCACGTCGCGTTCGGGTCCACCCGGGTGATGGCCACCTGCGCGGCCCAGGGGCAGGCAGCCGGCACCGCCGCGCACCTGGTCGCCCGGCACGGCACGACGCCACGGTCCCTCGGCACCGAGCAGATCGCCCTGCTGCAGCAGACCCTGCTGCGCGAGGACGCACCGGTCATCGGGGTCCGCGCCGACGACCCCGCCGACCTGGCCCGCACCGCCCGCATCACCGCGAGCAGCGAGCTGACCACGATCGACACGACGCCGTTCGCGACCGCCGACCGCTTCGACCTGGATCGCGACGTCGCGATCCTCCTGCCCGCCGACCCCGCGCTCGGCGAGTTCCGGCTCCGCACCGAGGCGGACGACGACACCGACCTCACCATCGAGCTCTGGACCACCGGCAAGCCCCAGAACTACGCCCCGATCGACCACGTCAGCACGCACTCCGCACACGTCGCCGCCGGACCGGGCGAAGCGGTCGTCGATCTGGACTTCCACCCGGACGCACCGTGCAACGCGGTCGCCGTGGTCCGTCGGCAGCCCGGCGTCCGCCTGGTGCTGACCGACGGCCACCCCTACGGCGTGATGGCCCTGCGCGCCCGCGCCGCCGACGACGAGCAGTTCGACGACCACATCCCCGAGGAGTCCGGACAGCCCGTGACGGACTGGGAGGCGCGCGCCCTGCGCGGACACGCGTTCGCGTTCACCGCAGCCGGCGAGACGGACGCGTGGCGGGCCTCCCGGGTCAGCGACGGTCACCAGCGCCCGTTCGGCGGACCGCACATGTGGTCGTCCGATGCGGGTGCCGGCGCAGCCGTGCTCTCGCTCGACTGGCCGGAGCCCGTCGACGTCCGCCAGGTGCGCATCGTCTGGAACGACGACGTCGACGCCGACCTCATCAACCTGCACCACCACCGCACCCCCTGGGACGCCGTGCCCACACTCGCCCGCGACTACCGGATCGAGGCGTGCGTCGACGGGACCTGGCGGACGCTCGCCGCGGTCGACGCGAACCGGCACCGCCACCGCATCCACGACGTCGATCCGGTGCGCACGGCGGCCCTGCGGGTCGTCGTGACCGCGACGAACGGATCCCCGTTCGTCACCGCGAGCGCCGTGAAGGTCTCCTGACGCGCGCCGGGACGGGCCAGAATGAGGGGATGGCGACCACCCCTCCGAACCAGAGCATCGAGCGAGCCGCAGCGGTCCTCGGTGCGCTCGGCGCGTCCGACGGCGCGGTGCGCGCCTCCGACATCGCGCGGGCGATCGGGCTGGGGACCTCGACCACCGGGCGGCTCCTGGCGACGCTCGAGTCGCTCGAGTACGTCCGACGCGACCCGGAGACCCAGGCGTACTCGGTCGGTCGGGCCGTGCTCGAGCTCGCCAGCCAGGGGCTCAACCACAACCCGGTGCACCGCGAGAGCCGCTCGGCGGCGCAGGAACTCGCGCACCGCGTCGGGCTGACCGCCAACGTCGGCGTGCAGGACGCCGCGTCGTGCATCTACCTCTGCCACTTCGAGGGGTCGCTCGCGCCGAAGTCGCACACGATGATCGGGATGCGGCAGCCGATGCACGCGTCCGCACTCGGCAAGGCGCTGATGCTCGACCTGTCGCCGGACGAGCGACGCTCGCTGCTCGGGGACGACCTGGCCCGGTACACCGACCACACGATCACGACGCACGACGCCCTGACGGCCGATCTCGCCGCCTCGGCGAAGCGCGGCTGGTGCGAGGAGAACCAGGAGCTCGCGCTCGGCCGGTTCTGCATCGCGGCACCGATCCGCAACGCCTCGGGGCGGATCGCGGCGGCGCTGTCGATCTCGGGGCGCCTGACGCAGCTGCGTGACCGCGACCTGGACTCCCTCGCCGAGGACCTCATCGAGGTCGCCGACCGCATCAGCGTCGGCCTCGGGATGATCAGCGCCGTCGCGCACTGACGCGGGCGTCGCGGAGCGCCGCCCGCCGGCCCGCCGCCCGCCGGGACGGGATTCCCGCGAAAGCGACAGTCTGCCGCCTTGGGTTCAAGGGGTGGTTGCAACACCTTGAGTGGTGAGGTGTTGGTGTGGGTCGTTGGCACACGCGTGAGGACAAGCGACGGTTCTGGGCTGC
>NZ_RKIA01000009.1:0-131400 GCF_003751685.1 Curtobacterium sp. PhB78 | reverse complement strand
CGCGTCCACTTTGTGGTTCCCGACAGACGATCGGGAATCAAACTGAATACACCGCTCTGCCCATTCGTGGGCAGCAGCCGGAACATGTTTGAGACCAGATTCATGGTCGAAAGTGTTCCGGTGGTCATAGCGAGAGGGAAACGCCCGGCCACATTCCGAACCCGGAAGCTAAGCCTCTCAGCGCCGATGGTACTGCAAGGGGGACCTTGTGGGAGAGTAGGACGCCGCCGGACTTAACGTAGGCAACACCAGGGAACCCCTGACCAGCACTGGTCAGGGGTTTTCTGCGTTCACGGGGGCTCTCGAGCAGGGCGTGACGGTAGCATTGGCGGGTCATGACTGCGCCATTCACCACTGCTTCCGGGTCCGAGATCCGCGTCCGTTTCTGCCCGAGCCCGACGGGGACCCCGCACGTGGGGCTCATCCGCACGGCGCTCTTCAACTGGGCGTACGCACGCCACACCGGCGGCAAGCTCGTGTTCCGCATCGAGGACACCGACGCCGCGCGGGATAGCGAAGAGTCCTACGCGCAGATCCTCGACGGCCTGCGCTGGCTCCGGCTGGACTGGGACGAGGGCGTCGACGCCGGCGGTGAGCACGGACCGTACCGGCAGTCGGAGCGGACCGCGATCTACGACGACGTGATCGCGAAGCTCAAGGCGTCCGGGCACATCTACGAGTCCTTCGTCACGCCCGAGGAGATGGAGGCCCGCAACAAGGCTGCCGGGCGCGATCCGAAGCAGGGCTACGACAACCACGAGCGGGACCTGTCCGACGACGAGCGTCAGGCGTTCCGCGACCAGGGCCGCGAGCCGGCGCTGCGACTCCGGGTCCCGGACCGTGACCTGAGCTTCGACGACCTTGTCCGTGGCGAGATCACCTTCAAGCAGGGGACGTTCCCGGACTTCGTGGTCGTCCGGCCGAACGGCAAGCCGCTGTACACGTTCACGAACCCGGTGGACGACGCCCTGATGGGCATCACGCACGTCCTGCGCGGCGAGGACCTGCTGTCGTCGACCCCGCGGCAGATCGCCCTGTACGAGGCGCTGTACGAGATCGGGCTCGCACCGGCGATCCCGGTGTTCGGTCACCTGCCGTACGTCATGGGCGAGGGCAACAAGAAGCTCTCGAAGCGCGACCCCGAGGCGAACCTGTTCCACCACCGCGACGCCGGCATGATCCCCGAGGGGCTCGTCAACTACCTGGCCCTGCTGGGGTGGTCGATCGGTGCCGACCGCGACGTCTTCTCGATCGACGAGATGGTGGCGGCGTTCGACGTCACCGACGTCAACCCGAACCCGGCGCGCTTCGACCACAAGAAGGCCGAGGCGATCAACGGCGACCACATCCGGTTGCTCGAGCCGTCGGACTTCCGCTCCCGGCTCCTGCCGTACCTGACCGACCTCGTGGCCGACCCGCCGACCGCGGAGCAGACCGAGGTCCTGACGAAGGCGGCGCCGCTCGTCCAGGAGCGCATGCAGCTGCTCGGTGAGGCCCCGGCGATGCTCGGGTTCCTGTTCACCGCCGACGCCGACCTGGTGGTCGAGGACGACGCACTGGCATCGCTCAAGGGCGACAACGGCGCCGTGCTCACGGCCGGCATCGCGGCGCTCGAGCAGCTCGACGACTGGCGGACCGAGGCGATCGAGGGTGCCCTCCGCACGGCGCTCATCGACGACCTCGGGCTGAAGCCCCGTGTCGCCTTCGGTCCGCTGCGCGTGGGGGTCTCCGGGCGCCGGATCAGCCCGCCGCTCTTCGAGTCGATGGAGATCCTCGGCAAGGAGTCCACCCTGACGCGGCTCCGCGCCCTCGCGGCCCGTTGAACGGCGAACGATGAGCACCGCGGGAAGCGCTGCAGGACCCACGGGCGTGCCGAGTACCCCGGTCGTCCACGACGTCGCGGTCATCGGCGCCGGACCGGCCGGTCTGAGCGCTGCGCTCAACCTGGTGCGGGCGAAGCGCACGGTGCTCCTCGTCGACGCGAACCGGCCACGCAACGCCGCGACCCTGCGGTCGCACGGCTTCCTGACGCGCGACGGGGTATCCCCGCTCGAGCTCCGGAAGCTCGGTCGCGCCGAGGTCGAGGAGTACCCGGAGGCGACGATCGTGCAGGCCGTGGTCGACCTGGTGACCCCCGGCGCCGACGGCTGGCGGCTGCACGGGACCTGGCGCGGTGCCGAGGTGGACGCGCGGGCGCGGACCGTCGTCGTCGCCACGGGACTGCGCGAGGAGTTCCCGGCACTGCCGATGCTCCGTGCGTTCTACGGCACCGCGGTGCACAGCTGCGTCGAGTGCGATGCGTACGAGAAGGCGGGGGAGCCCCTCGCGTTCATCTGCGAGACCGACGACGTCGTGGACCGGGCGCTGCTCATCGCGGCGTGGGCCGACGACCTCATCGTGTACACGAACGGTGTCGCCCCGCTCGACGACGCGGGGCGAGCCCGGCTGGCACGTGCCGGTGTCGTGGTCGACGAACGGGTGATCGAGGACCTCGAGGGCGACCGGACCGGCATGACCGGGGTCCGGTTGGTCGACGGCCACGTGGAGCCGCGGACCGGCGGGTTCGTCCGGCCGACGTGGCACGCCGACCTCGACTGGCTGCGCGCCGACACGCCCGGTTCGCCGACGGCCCCGGAGCGCGATGCCCACGGACTCCTCGTCGTCGACCGGGTCGGCCGGACCACGGTTCCAGGGCTGTACGCCGTGGGGGACGTGACCCCTCCCGGGCCGGAGCAGCTCATCGTCGCCGCCGGGCACGGTGCCACGACGGCCGCGGCAGTGCACCGAGACCTCGTGGGTGGTCTCGTGGACCTCCGGGATGCTGTACAGTAGTTGATCGTGCCCCGGACAACGGGGACAGAAGGCCAGCAGGCCTTTTGGGGTATGGTGTAATTGGCAACACAGCGGTTTCTGGTACCGTCGTTCTTGGTTCGAGTCCAGGTACCCCAGCACTCGAAGAACAGCCCCCGGGATCCCCGGGGGCTGTTCTCGTCTCCGGACTCGTGCGCCGCCATCGCCTCCATCGGCGATCCACAGGCTCCGGACTGCGCATTCCGAGGTTGCGCGGAACCGCACGATGCTCCGCGCCCACCCGGGCCACCCGCTGCCCTGGACCGTCCCCGTACGGGGGCCGGGCACGCTGGCGGAGGTGCACCGGGCCTCCCGGTCGGGTTGCGTGACCCCGCACCCCGCGCGACACGGCTCGTGGGCCGTACCGCGTCGGACGTACCGTCGCAGGACCGGCGCGGGACCCGCGGCGGCCCGCCGACGAGCATCCGAGGTGTCATCGTGACCTCCGCCGACCCGCTGACGACGACCGAGCACTGGACCCACCGCGCCGCGATCCCGCTGGCCGACGACCACTCCGTGCTGGACCGCTGGGACCGTGTGGTCGCGCTCCACGGCGACGCCGCTGCTCTTGCCGGGGACGGCCGTCCCTACACGTTCACCGAGGCGGACCGGGCGGCGCGCGACCTCGCGTCGGTGCTCGGGGCTGAGCTCGGACCCGACGACCACAGTGGTGCCGGCGTCGGCGCCGTGGCCGGTGGGGCATCGAAGCCGGTCGGCATCATGGCCGGCCAGACCACCGAGGCCGTCGTCGCGATCCTGGCGCTCGTCCGGGCGGGGCGCACCGTGGTGGTGCTCGACGAGCACCTGCCAGCCGTCCGCCTCGGACACGTCGCACAGCTCGCCGGGGTCGACGAGATCGTGGCGGACACCGCGCGCGCCGACCTGGCGGCGACCGTCGTCGCCGACCGTGACGGCCGGGTGCACGCACTCGACGAGCTGATCGAACGACGCGGCGAGACCGCGGGCAGCGAGACCGCGGGCAGCGAGACAGCGGGCAGCGAAACAGCCGGCGGCGAGACAGCGGGCAGCGAAACGCCGACGGACACAGCGGCCGACGCGCCCGGCACCCGCCCGGGCGGCCACGACGCGTTCGCGATCGTGTTCACCTCCGGCTCGACGGGCATGCCGAAGGGTGTCGTCCTGACGCACCGGCAGCAGCTCGCGAACGCCGAGCAGGACGCCGTCGCCCTCGGCACCGGACCCGGTGACCGCCTCGGCGTGGTCCTGCCGCTGTCGTTCGCCGCCGGTCTGCTGTTCTCGTTCGACACCCTGCTGAGCGGCGGCAGCGTCGTGCTCCTCGAACCCCGCGAGCTCGGGGTCGAACGCCTGCTCGCACGGTTCTCCGCCGACGGCGTGAACGTCCTCGTCTGCACCCCGCACCTGCTGCGGTCGATCGTCGGCTCGCAGACGGCACCCGGGGCGCAGGCGTCCGGGGCGGGCCCCGCGCTCGGCGGCCTCCGCTTCCTGATGACCACCGGCGAGGCGGTGACCGGCGCCGACATCGCCGCCGCCCGACCGCACCTCGACCCGACGACCCTGCTGCTGAACGCCTTCGGGTCGAGCGAGACCGGCTGCGTGGCCTACTGCCCCGTGGAGCCCGGTGCCCCGGTGCCCGAGGGCGTCGTGCCCGCTGGGTGGCCGCTGCCCGGCAAGCAGGTGCTCGTGCTGCGCGAGGACGGCAGCCCCGCCGACCCGGGGGAGACCGGCGAACTCGTCATCGTCTCCCAGGGCCTGACCGCCGGGTACTGGGGTGCCCCGGAGAAGACCGCCGAGCGTGCCGGACGCACCGACGACGGCACGCCGACCTGGCGCCAGGGCGATTTGGCCCGGATCGAGCCGGACGGCCGGCTCGTGCTGCTCGGACGCTCCGACGACGCCGTCAAGATCCGCGGGTACCTCGTGGAACCGAGCGAGGTCGAGGCGGCGCTCCGCGCGATCCCCGAGGTGCACGACGCCGTCGTCACCGCGCAGGTCGACCCGCCCGCCGTCACCCGCCTCGTCGCGTACGTCGTCGGCCGTCCGGGCCAGCGCACACCGGCGCCCGCGGCCCTGCGCCTGGCCCTGCGGGACCGCCTGCCGGAGTACATGGTGCCGGCGTCGATCGTGCCGATGACCGAGCTGCCGCGGAACGAACGCGGCAAGGTCGACCGGGCCGAGCTGCCGGGTGCACCGAGCATCGAGACCGAGATGGTCGAGGGCGAGTACGACCAGTGGGAGCTCGTGGTCGGGCAGATCTGGGCCGAGGTGCTGGGCCTGCGCGGCGTCCACCTCGACGAGGACTTCTCGGCCCTCGGCGGCGACTCGTTGTCGGCGGAGGAGATGCTCGCGCTCGTGCAGAGCCGTCTCGGCATCGACCTGCGCTCGTCGGACGTCCTGCAGCACCCGACGCTCCGGGCGTTCGCCCGTCGGGTGCGGAGCGGCACGACGGCGCTGCCGAGCCACCCCGACGTGGTCAAGGTGTCCGGCGCGCGCGAGTCCGGCCGTCCGCCGGTGTTCTGCTTCGCCGGCGGTGGTGCGCTCGCCCTGACGTTCCTGCCGTTGTCCCGCTACCTGCCCGAGCACGACGTGTACGCGTTCCAGCAGCACGGCCTCGAGCGTCGGGGCATGCCGGACTGGAGCATCCAGGCCAGCGCCCGCCGGTACGTCGCCCTGATGCGCATCGTGCAGCCGCGCGGACCGTACCTGCTGGTCGGCCACTCGCTCGGCGGACTGATCGCGCTCGAGATCGCCCGGCTGCTCACCGAGAGCGGCGAGCAGGTCGAGCACGTCGCGCTGCTGGACACCTACCTGCCGCGGACCGGGGCCGAGGGGGTCCGGAAGCACTTCGGACGGCTCGAGCCCCGCGAACACCGCAACCCCGCCGTCCGTGTCGTCGGCCAGCGCCTCGCCGGGGCCGTCCGGCGGGTCATGCCGTCCGGCATGTCGTGGGGCGAGCACGTCGCGAAGCGCGCGCGGGCCTACAGCGCTGGTGTGCTGCGGCACGGCGGGCAGAAGGACTTCGACGCCTTCTTCGACCAGGCCGAGCTCGTCACCCGGCGGCACCACCCGACGCCGTTCCACGGACGGGCGACGTACGTGCTCGCCGATGCGAACCCGGACGCGACCGGCTGGTCCGCGCTGCTGCGCGGGCGGACCGAGACCGTAAGGATCGCGGCCGAGCACAGCTCGCTGCTGCGGGAACCGCACGTGGCCGACCTCGCGACGGCGCTGCGTGCGGCGTTCGCGACGGAGGGCGCGGCCGGGGACTGAGCGGCTGCGCGCATCGAGTGAGCAGAAGACGTCGCCTCCGCGGTCCGGAGGCGACGTCTTCTGCTCACCGGGTGCGGTGGTCGCGACCAGGAAGCGGACGGGAGGCGCGGGGCGGGCTGGCACCGCGCCTCCCGTCACGTCTGCCCCTGCGTCCACGGCACGCGGCCGGCGCGGTGTTGCGGGTTTCCGTATCCGCGGCCGAGTGTCCGCAATGGACCGCACCGCGCATTGACCGCCTGCCACCCCGCGACGATGGTTGGACACGCGGGGGAGAGTACCCACTCACCTGCGAAGCCGGCGGCGTCGTACCCGCGTCCCGCTGCTCGACCGACGACGGTCACCGTCGTCGATGCGTCATCCGAGGACGCGCCGCTCGTCACACGAGCCACAACCCGACAGCAACCCTGACCCGACAGGACCGCGCCCATGCCCGCACGTACCGTTCGCCCTGCAGACCCGAGGGTCTCCGTCGTCATCCCGGCGCGGAACGAGGCCCGAAACCTCGAGATCATCCTGCCGAAGCTCCCGCCGGTGTACGAGGTGATCCTGGTCGACGGCAACTCCGTCGACGACACCATCGCCACCGCGCAGCGCGTGATGCCCGACATCCGCGTCGTGCACCAGACCCGCAAGGGCAAGGGCAACGCCCTCGCCTGCGGGTTCGAGGCCGTCACCGGCGACGTCGTCGTCATGTTCGACGCCGACTGCTCCGCCGACCCGGACGAGATCCCGCGCTTCGTGCAGGCGCTCGTCGAGGGCGCCGACGTCGCGAAGGGCACCCGCTACTCGCTCGGCGGCGGCAGTGACGACATCACGATCGTCCGCAACCTGGGCAACCGTGGCCTGAACATGCTCTGCAACATCATCCTCGGCACCCGCTACAGCGACCTCTGCTACGGCTACAACGCCTTCTGGGCCGACGTCCTGCCGGAGATCGGCCTGCTGTCCTCCGAGTTGCCGAAGCCGTCCGACGGCTCGATGCTCTGGGGCGACGGGTTCGAGATCGAGACCGTGCTCACCTGCCGCTGGTCGGCCGCCGAGCTCGCGATCACCGAGGTCCCCAGCCACGAGAAGCTCCGCGTGCACGGCTCGAGCAACCTGAACGCCGTGACCGACGGCATCCGGGTGCTGAAGTCGATCATGCACGAGCGTCGTCGCGCAGCGATCGGCCGCTCCGAGGTCCGTCGCGCCGCGATGAGCGTCGTGCCGCCGGCCGAGCAGCTGGCCGCCGTGCCGCACGCCGCCGCACCGCACGCTTCCGCACCGCACGCTCCGGTCCACGCGGCCGGGCACGCCCCGCTCGGCGCCCCCGTCGCGGCCGTCGCCAGCCTCGAGGAGGAAGTCGCGTGACGACCGTCGCGGTCGTCATCTGCGCCTACACCCAGCAGCGCTGGGGCGACCTGCAGGACAGCGTCGAGTCCGCCAAGCGCCAGCCCGAGGCCCCCGAGGTCGTCGTCGTGATCGACCACGAACCCGAGCTCCTCGCCCGCGCCGCGGCACGCTGGCCCGAGCTCCGCGTCGTCCCGAACACCGAGGACCGCGGCCTGTCCGGTGCCCGCAACACGGGCGTCGCCCTCACCGACGCCGACGTCGTCGCGTTCCTGGACGACGACGCGACGGCCGACCCGGACTGGCTCGGCCACATGCTCACCGCCCTCGAGGACCCGGACGTCGTCGGCGTCGGCGGCCGGGCCACACCGTCCTGGCCCACCGCCACCGGTGCCGGCCCGTACGCCGACGAACTCCTCTGGATCGTCGGCTGCTCCTACCGCGGCCTGCCCGAGACCCCCGGCGACGTGCGCAACGTCATCGGCTCGAGCATGGCGTTCCGCCGTGACGCGATCATGCTCGCCGGCGGGTTCCGCTCCGGCATCGGCCGCGTCGGCAACCAGCCGCTCGGCTGCGAGGAGACCGAACTCTGCATCCGCATCGCCCAGGCCCGTCCGGGTGCGCGCATCCGCCACGAACCGCGCTCGAACGTCTCGCACCGGGTCTCCCCGGACCGCGTGACGATGCGCTACCTGCGCCGTCGCAGCTACTACGAGGGCATCTCGAAGGCCGTCCTGAGCCGTCGCGTCGGCACGGGTGACTCGCTCGCCAGCGAGTCGACGTACCTGACGAAGGTCATCCCCGGAGCGGTGTTGCGCGAACTGCGCCACATCGGTCGTGGCGGTGCCCTGCGTGCCTTCGCGATCGTGCTCTCCGTCGCGTCGACCGTCACGGGCTACGCCGTCGGGCGTGTCCTCGGTGGCGTCGTCGTCCGCACCCCGGCGGCCGCCCCCGTCCCTCAGCCGGTGGGGACGCGGTGACCCGCGCGACCCTGGCGATGGTCATCTCGCCGATCGTGACCGGGCCGCTGTCCCCGACGTGGGACGGCGCCCTGTGGGTCGGCGAGGTCGACCGCGCCGACGTGCACGCGTCCAGCCACCGTGACGTGGTCGCACTCGAGGGCGCCGCGGGCTACCGGCGCGCTCGACTGCTCGTCCGCGACCACGGCGAGCCGCTCGGCTTCGTCGAGGCGGACATCACCGAGCGTCGCCGCATCGGCGGGACCATCGACGTCCGCACCCTCCAGCGCGCGATCCGGCCGATGCCGGTGCCCGAGCGTCGGCCGGCAGCAGGTCTGGTGCTGCCGTCCGTCACCGTGGTGCTCTGCACGGACGGGGCCGCTGGCACCACCATGCGGTCGGTGCTCGCCAACGAGTACCCCGACTTCGACGTCGTCGTCGTCTCGCACGGCGCCGACGACAGCGGCACCGCGACGGTCGAGATCGGCGGTCGGCGCGTCACCACGATCGCCGCGCCGACCGGTGGCCTCGCCGCCGCCCGCAACGCCGGACTCCTCGCCGCGGGCGGCGAGGTCGTCGCGTTCGTCGCCGAGGGCGCCGTCGTGGACGGTGACTGGGTCGCCGCGTTGGCCACCGCCTTCGCCGCGGACCCCGACGTCGCCTGCGTCACCGGGCTCGTCCCGAGCGCCGAACTGCGCACCCCCGCGCAGCGCTGGCACGACGACCGCACCGCAGCCGGCCGCACCGTCCGCCGTCGGGTGTTCCGCCTCGACGGCACCGACGACGCGCCCCCGCACCACCCCTTCGCCGCCGCTGCCTACGGCACCGGTGACAACCTCGCCGTGCACCGCGCGACCGCGCTCCGGATCGGCGGCTTCGACACCGCCTTCGGACCGGGCACCCGCGTCGGTGCCGGCGACGACCTCGACCTCTTCACACGACTGCTGTTCGCCGGATCCGCGATCGCCGTCGAACCGGCCGCCATCGCGTGGCAGCGATCGGCGGACGACGTCGCGTCGCTCCGCGCCGCTGCAGCCGCGCACGGCCACGGACTCGGAGCCTGGATGACCAAGAACGCCATCGACCGCGAGTCGCTCACCGCATCGGTGGACGCAGCGCCCGAGGCGCTCAGCGCCTTCGCACGACTCGGCCTCGAGCAGGGCGACCGTGCGACGGACATCGCCGGCGACCAGCCCGGTGACGCGGACCGCGTGCCCGACGCGGTCGACGCCGAGTTCGCCGCCACCCAGCGGCGGCTGCGCGGGGTCGAGCAGCGCTCGGTCCTGACGGCGCCGTTCCTGGCGCTCGTCGAACGACTGCGTGGTGGTGGCACGATCGACCGGAACGCCCGCGGTCGCCACGAGCTCCGGCACGGTCTGGCCTCGGCCGGTCCCGCCCGCCCGCTCGCGGTGGACGCGATGAGCCCGATCGCACGACTCACCGCAGCGGCGATCGTCGTCCTGACGCTCCTCGTCGCCGGGGTCGCCGCGATCGCCGGACTCCCGGTCCTGCGGGGGAGTGCGATCGGCGTGTACCTGTTCGCGCTGCTCGGCGTCGCACCCCTGCTGCTCGTCCGCCCGATGCCGCTGGCACGCTTCAGCGTCTTCGCGGTCACGGCGTCGCTCGTCGGCACGATCGGCATCGGCTACACGATGGCGACGTTCCAGCTCTGGAACCCCACGGTGCCGTTCGTCGGGGTCGTCGTGCTCACCGCCGTCGCCCTCGCGATCGCCGTGCCGCGTGACGTCGCCGGACTGCAGCGCGCCCGCCTCGAGCCTGCCGCCGAGGGCGCCACGGCCCGTCGCTGGACCACCACCCACACCGTCACCGCCGGCTCGGTCGTCGGCCTGCTCGTCATCGTCGTCGCCGCGCTCACGCACATCGGCGACCCGGTGCCGGACGGGCTGTTCGGGTCGCTCGGCCCGGCCCTGGTCATCGGACTGGCGCTCGTCGTCGCCGCTGCCGTCGTCGCCCTGGTGCGCGGTCGCGGACTCGCGATCCCGGTCGTCGTGCTCGGCGGGTCGATCCAGCTCGCACAGGCCATCACCTACGGCATGCCCACCGTGATGGCGGCCGCCCGTCACATCGGCGTGCTCGAGTACATCCGCCGCTGGGGTTCGACGAACCCGGCCGCCGACATCTTCCAGACGTGGTCCGGCCTGTTCGCCGGCGGCGCCTGGGTCGCGGACGTCGGCGGGATCGACAACGCGATGACCATCGCCGCGTGGGTCCCCGTCCTGCTGGCCTTCAGCACGACGATCGCCGTCGGGGTCCTGGCCGCCAACTGGCTGCCGGGCAACCGTCGCCCCTGGATCGCCGCGTTCCTGACCGCGATGACCGGCTCGCTCAACACGACGTACTTCTCGCCGCAGTCGGTGGGCATCCTGATGTCCCTGGTGATCCTCGTGCTGGCCGTCGGCCCGCTGCGACGCACCGCGGTGACCGCCGCTGACGGCGTCCGCTCGACGATCCTGCGGGCCCGCCGCGTCGGCCTGTCCCGGATCATCGCGATCACCCTGATCGGCATCGTGCTGGTCGTCACCCACCAGATCTCGCCGTACCTGACGGTCGCCGCCCTCGTGACGCTCATCGTGTTCCGACTGCTCCGCCCCTGGTGGCTGCCCGTCGTGGTGCTCGTCCCCGCCGTCGGCTTCGCCCTGCTGAACGACGACATCCTGGGCAAGTTCCTGTCCCTGGGAGCCGTCGGCAAGGTGCTCGACAACGTGCAGCCGCCGTCGCACGACATGACGGTCCTGCCGAAGCCGCTCGTCACACGGCTCGCGTTCGACATCCCCGCGGCGGCCCTCGTGGTCCTCGGCCTCGTCGCCGTGATCACCGTGCTGATGCGCCGCGACCGCGTGCACTGGGGACTGCTGGCCACGGCAGCGAGCCCGATCTCGCTGCTCGTCGCGACGAACTACGGCCAGGAGGGCATCTTCCGCGTCGTGCTGTTCGCGACACCGTGGATCGCGATCCTGGCGGCGGGGCTCCCGATGCCCAGCGGCCGACTGGCTCCCGTCGGTCGACTCGTCACCCGTGCGGTGCGGCCCACGGCGGTCAAGGTCGTCATCGCTGCGGCCGCGGTCGCCGCGATGGTCGGCATCGGCGCGTTCGGTCAGACCGCCCTCGACTGGAACCGCGTCCCGACGCGCAGCCAGTCGGCGGCGACGCAGTTCTACGACGCGACCGCGCCGAAGGGCTCGATGATGCTGCTGACCGGTTCGGCGAACGCCGTCCCGAGCAACACCGGCGCACGCTACTTCGACGTCGGGGCGCTGTCCCGCGAGGTCCTCGGGGCGTACCCGGAGCCGGAGGGCTACGACGCCGAGGCCGACGTGTCCACGATGACCCGCCAGCTCGTCCTGGACTGGCCGGCGACGAAGTACTACGCACTGGTCGCCGAGCCCTTCGGCGCCTACGACGAGCGGTACGGGTACCAGACCGACGCCGACTACCAGGAGCTCGCGGCCGCGATGGCCGACTCGCCCTACTGGAAGCGCGTCTTCGGCTCCGGCACCACCGCCGTCTACGAACTGACCCCGGCTGGGCTGGCGCATGCGACGAACTGAGGAACGCACGGCCCGGGCCTCCCGGCGGACGTGGCGCACGCGCGCCGCGTCCGCCGCGGCGGTCCTGGGGGTCCTGGCGGTCGTCGTCGCCGTCATCGCCGGACCCGGCGGTGCGATGTCCGCCGACGCACGAGGTCGGAAGACACCGCCGCCGAGCACGCCGACCAGTACGCCGACGCCCACGCCCACGCCGACGCCCAGCAGCACACCGACGGGTGGCACGGCCGCCGCGAACGCCGACTGCAGCGCCGGCCGGGTCCTCACGATGGTGGCGCACGCCGACGACGACCTGCTGTTCTCAGGCACCGAGCTCCGCGCCGACATCGACGCCGGCAAGTGCGTCCGCTCGGTCATCGTCACCGCCGGTGACGCCGGCAAGCCCGCCTGGTACTGGCAGTCCCGCGAGAACGGGTTGATGGCGTCGTACGCGTCGATCGCCGGCGTCTCGTCGAACTGGACCGCCGGGCAGCTCTCGGTCGCCGGCCACACGCTCCGCACGGCGACCCTGGCGACGGCCCCGCGGCTCAGCCTGGTGTTCCTCGAGCTGCCGGACGGCAACATCGACGGCTCCGGCTTCGCGGCCACGGGCAGCGAGAGCCTGGAGAAGCTCTACGAGGGCCAGATCAGCACGATCCACACCGTCGCCGGGGCAGCCCAACCGACGTCCTTCTCGCTGACCGACCTGCGCGCGACGTTCTCCGGGCTCGTCACCGGGTACGCGCCGACCGAGGTCCACACGCTCGACCACGGCGGCACGTACGGCGACGGCGACCACAGCGACCACCACACCGTCGCGTACCTCGCCGACCAGGCGCAGTCCGCGTACACGGCGACGCACACGTTCACGGGCTACCTCGGGTACCCGATCGCGGACCGCCCGTCGAACCTGAGCACCGCGCAGACGGCCGCGAAGGCCGCCGCCTTCTTCGCGTACGCCGCGTACGACGGTGAGACCTGCGGTTCCACCTCCGCCTGCGCGTCGCGCCCGGAGGGCTCCTGGCTGAGCCGGCAGTACGCCGTCGGCTCGTCGGCCCAGCCCCCGACGGACCCGCCGACCTCGCAGGGCACCGACGTCACCGCCGGCGCGACCGTCACCGCGAGCGCCGAGAACCCGGCCGACGGTCAGACCGCCGTGAAGGCCGTCGACGGCGTCGTGAGCGGCTACCCGGACGCCCCGACGGCCGAGTGGGCGGCGCCCGGTGGCCGGGCGGGCACGTGGATCCAGCTGAACTGGTCCGCGGGAACCACCCTGCAGGAGATCGACCTGGCCGACCGGCCGAACAGCGACGACCAGGTGACCGGCGGCACGCTGACGTTCTCCGACGGCACCAGCGTCGCCGTCCCGTCGCTCGACAACGGGGGAGCCGTGCAGCGCGTCGCGTTCAGCGCACGCCAGGTCACCTGGGTGCGGTTCACGGTCGGTTCCGTGAGCAGCACGACCCGGAACGTCGGCCTTGCCGAGATCCGGGCGTTCCGGCCGGCGGACACCACGCCGACGCCCACCCCGACGCCGACGCCGACGCCCACACCGACGCCGACGCCGAACCCGACGCCGACGCTGTCGGACGTCACCGGGTCGGCCACCCCGACCGCCGCGTGGGACGACCAGTCCACCGGACAGACCGTCGCGAAGGCCGTCGACGGCGTCGTGTCGGGCTACCCCGACAACCCGACGGCCGAGTGGGTCGCCCCGTGGGGCCGGACCGGGGTGTGGATCCAGCTGGACTGGGCCGCCTCGCAGCACCTCGGTCGGATCGTCCTGAACGACCGCCCGAACAGCTCGGACCAGGTCACCAGCGGCACCCTGACGTTCTCGGACGGCAGCCAGGTCGCGGTGGGCACACTGCCGAACGGCGGCGACGCCCTGACGGTCGACTTCACCCCGCGTGACGTCACCTGGGTGCGGTTCACGGTGACGGGCGTCTCGAACAGCACCGGCAACGTCGGTCTCTCCGAGATCCGCGCGTGGACGACCGGGTGACCGACGAGCAGGGCGACGGCCAGGAGGCCCGCCCCACCTGGTCGGAACACGTCGCCGACGACGCGGCATCCGCCCACGGCGCCCCACCGGCACACGGTCGCGGCCTGTCCCGGCACCGGCCGCCGCGGCGCCCCGGCACCCGCCGGACCGCGCTCGCGGCCGGCGCCCTGCTCGTGGTTGCCGGCATCGTCGCCGGCACCACGACCGCGACCACCACGGCGAACGGTGACGACGTGACCCTCGACGACCCGAGCGGCGTCTCGATGCCGAGCTCCGAGCCCGAGGGGTGGACCCGGGTGTTCGGCGAGGACTTCGCGGACGCCGCCACGAACCGGACCTTCGAGTCCCGGTACTCGGACCGGTTCGTCGCGTACCACGGGTTCGCCGACACCGCGGGGACGGGGCGCTACCAGGCGTCCACCCTGTCGGCGCACGACGGCGTGCTCGACGTGCGTCTGCGGACCACGCGCGCCGGGGTGCCGCTGGCGGGCGGTGTCGTGCCGCTCGTCGACGGCGAGTGGGGCGGGCAGACCGCCGGCCGGTACAGCATCCGGATGCGCAGCGACGAGGTCGACGGCTACGGCGTCGCCGTGCTGCTGTGGAGCGACGAGAACCTGTGGTCGGACGGTGAGATCGACTTCCCCGAGGGGGCGCTCGGTGCGCCCGCCTGGCTGAACGTGCACTGCCTGGCCGACCCCGCCGAGAAGTGCATCCACCAGCAGACCGAGGCGTCGCTGAAGGACTGGCACACCTACACGATCGAGTGGACCGCCGACCGGATGTCGTTCCTGGTCGACGACGAGGTCGTCGGCACGACCACGGAGAACATCCCGACCGCTCGGATGCACCTCGTGGTGCAGGCCGGGTCGAACGACGGGAACCCACCGGCGGACGCCGCCGGGTCGCTCCTCATCGACTGGATGACGATCGACGTGCCGGCGGACGGTGCCGCGCCGAGCGCGTCGCTGCCGGACGACACCGCGACGACGGACCCAAACGACTGAGCGGTGCCGACGTCGTCGTCGGCACCGCTCGGTCGTCGTCCGTCAGTGCTTCGCGTGCGCACCGAGCGCCCGGATCAGCGCCGCGACGTGCCGCTCCCGGCCGTAGCGGTCCCGCACCCAGGCGCGGCACCGGTCCGCGAGTCCCGGTTCGGTCCCGGCCGCGTGCAGCGCCTCGAGGACCTTGTCGGCCAGCGCGGCGGTCTCGGTGGGGTCGACGGTGAAGCGCGTCCACTCGCCGCTGAGGATCTCGGCGGTGCCGCCCGACGCCGCCGCGACGACGGGGCGTCCGGTGGACATCGCCTCGACGACCACGCGGCCGAACCCCTCGGGCTCGATGGAGGGTGCCACCACGACGTCGGCGGCGTGCAGCAGGGGGACGACGTCGTCGCGCTCGGGCACCACGACCACGGATCCCTCGGGCAACGCGGTGATCGCGCGGTGCACGGCGGGGGCGTCCTGTGGGTACAGCGCACCCGCCAGGACGAGCACCGGAGCCGGGGCGGGCGGTGTGCCGGGCCCGACGAGGACGCGGGCCGACACGTGGACGCGACCCCACGCCTCCAGGAGGGCCAGGACGCCCTTCGACCGCGTGAGCCGTCCGTAGTAGAGCACCACGGGGCGGTCCTGGTCGAGGCCGAGCGCAGCGCGTGCTCGGCGCGTGCTCGCCGGCGTGGCGGCGGGGAACGCCGCGGTGTCGACGCCGTTCGGGACCACGTCGACGCGGTCCGGCGGGGCACCGACGGCGGTCCACGCACGGGCCATCGCCGCCGAGACCGCGAGGTACCGGGTCCGGCCGCCGGCGAACGGGCCGAGCCGACGGTAGTTCGGGGCGTGGTGCAGGTGCACGGCCAGGGGGACGCCGGACACGAAGGACACGACGCGGCCCCACGGCAGGAACTCCGGACGGTTCAGCCACAGGACGTCCGGGCGCGACCGGCGGAGGCGCAGGCCCTCACGGACGAAGCGGAACACGTCCGTCGGGGCGGTCCGGATGCCGAAGCGGTAGTCGCGGGCGTGGCGCAGTCGGACACCGAGCCGGTCGAACACCGCGCGGCCCTCGTCCGGGTCGCCGTCCGGACCGGCGCGGTGCCACACCTCGACGTCGTGGCCGGCCGCGACGAGCTCGCCGACGTCCTCGACGACGCAGCGTTCGACACCGCCGGTGATGGCGAGTCCGTTGGTGGCGACGACGACACGCAGCGGACGGGGGGTGGAACGGGTCATGCGGATCCTCCGCGAGCGAGTTTCAGGCGGCGGAAGAACCAGGGCAGGCACGCGGCGACGCCGACGATGCGCACGATGTTCCACGCCAGGTCCTGCGGCGGGAGGAGCGAGGCCGCAGCGACGACGATCGCGATCGCGATGGCGAGCAGCACTCGGCGTCGGGGGCCGCGCCACTCACGGCGGTCCGGCAGGGAGGCCTGCTGCAGCGCGGCGAGGATGGCGTAGGCGATGACCGTGGCGATGCCCGCGCCGACGATGCCGGTCAGGGGCACCAGCACCAGGTTCGCGGCGATGTTCACGACACCGGCGACGGCGCCGATGACGCCGACCGTCACGCCGCGGCGCTCGACCAGCAGGAGCCGGCCGGTCGCACCGCTCGCGACCACCGGGAACGCGGTCAGGGCGACCACGAAGACGACGACGGTGAGGGACTCGACCCGGTACGACGCCGGGGCCAGGATCGGCAGCGCCACCGGCGACACGAGGGTGACGGCGACGAGCACGGGGGCGAGGAGCATGTAGAGCTCGTCCCGGGCGTGCATGGCGAGCCTGCGGCGGGCCACGGCGTCGCGGAGGGCGGCGAAGTGCGGCGCCCAGGCCTGGTTCGTGAAGGTCAGCAGCAGGATGACCGCGGAGCCGACGACGTAGGCGATCTGGTAGCGGGCGACCTCGTCGGCACCGAGCAGACGCTGCACGACGAGCCGGTCACCGGCGTTCAGGACGAAGTACGACAGGCTGCCGAGCGCGATCGGGACACCGAGCTTGAACGCCCGGACCGTGGTGCGGTGGTCGAACAGACCGCGGACGCGCGGCTTCGTGGCGATGATGCCGATGACCATCGCGGCACCCTGCGCCACGACCCCGCCCCACGCGTACGTGGTCGCGTCAGCGTGCACGGCGGCGAGGAGCCCGAGACCGATGATCGACCCGCCGACGGACGACAGCAGGCTCGTCACGGCGAACACGCGGATGCGGTCCTGGGCGACGAGCAACGCGAGGGACAGCTGCACGATCGCGGCGGGCCCGGTCCAGAGCACGGCGACCAGCAGCAGGGGGTGCTGGTCGACGAAGCCCGCGGCGTCGCCCCAGAGCGGGATCGACACCAGGGCGAACACGGTGACGGTGACCGCGGTGACCATGCCGACGAACATCAGGCCGCGGGCACGCCGGTCGTCGCCGTCCTCGGCGCGCTGCAGCACCGACGCCTGGTCGATGCCGCAGACGGCCACGACCACCAGGGCCTGGTACAGCGCGATCGCCGACGCCAGGACGCCGAACTCGGCCGGTGGCATCAGGTGCGCGAGCACGGGGGAGATCAGCGAGCTCACGACGAGCTGCATCGACCAGACGACCACGTACAGCAGGCCCCGGCCGAACAGGACGGACGAGCCGCGTGCGACGGCGATCGAGTCCGTGTCGGTGGACAGCGCGCCGGGGGCCGCAGGCTGCACGGACGCCTCGAGCTCGTCGTCGTCGGGCTGTGCCGCCAGCGCAGCCGCCTCGGCCGCACGCGCCTCGCGTCGGGTCTGGGGGACGGTCACTGTGCCACCACCACCGGCTGGTCGTCGGCGGACGTGCGGAGCCCGAAGGTCGCGTCGACCACGTCGAGCAGGTCGGTGCTCCGGGACGTCGAGAACTTCCGGGCGAACACGTACGGGGTCGACTGGTCAGCCGCGGTACGACGCTCCAGCACCCGGCCGGCGTCCTCGATCCCGAGCCACGGCGGGCTCTTCTGCTTCGTGCCGTCCCACCCGATCCACCAGAGCGGCTGCACCGCGTGGGCGTCCGCGAAGTCCGGGGTGAACGCCGGGGTCAGCAGGACCGACGGCACGAAGGTCTCGTCGCCGATCCACACCCGCTCCCAGAACGCCACCAGGTCGGGGCGCCCGTCGAACACGTCGACGACCCCCTGCGCGTGGTGGCGGGCCAGGACCTTGAGCTGCGAGCCACCGCCGAACACGACGTCCCGCGGGACCCGACGGGGGACCGGCAGACGCAGCATGTGCTTCCGCCACGCCCAGTGCCGGAACCGCACGCGCGACCGACCGCCGTCGCGACCCCACGCGGGGTGCGGGAGCGGCTTCGCCTCGACGAACGACCGCCCGGGGTTCGCGGTCAGGAGCGCCGAGATCTCGTCGGCGTCGGCCAGCGGGTAGTCGCTGCCGGTCAGCAGCGCCACGTGCGTGGCGTCCGTCTGCGCCAGGGCAGCACGGTAGCCGGCGACCTCGGCCGCGACGTTCTCCCACTTCGCCCACCCGGTGCGCATCCGCGGCAGCACGTGCACCCGTTCGGGCAGGCCGGCGGTCATCGCCTCGAAGACGTCGTCGTCGGTGCTCGCGTCGCAGTGCAGGAACACCGGGAACGGGTCGAGCGCCGCCACGAGCCGACGGACGTGCGTCGGGTCCTCGTGGGCGAGGACGATGCACGCGAGTGGCGTGGGAGTGATGGCCATGTCCGCGACGCTAAGCGGGCCCGGCAGCACCGACAAGGGAGGTCGGGACCACCTGCGGGGGAACGGCGGTTTCCCGCAGGCGCCCCCTGATCGAGGGGGTCGCGAGGGGGATCGCGCGAGGGGGATCTCGTCGGGGAACGCCTCAGCGGGCGCGGCGGAACTTCGGGCAGTCGCAGAGCGCGCAGTCCGTGCCCGGACGGTAGTGCTCGTGTGCCGCCTGGGCGTGCCCGCACGTGCCGCACGCGGCGTCGTCGGCATCGAGGTGCACCACGACGAGGTCGGACGCTTCGGGGTCAGGAACCAGGTGCAACGTCGGGCGTGGACGCCTGGTCAGGCCGAGCCGGTCCATCGTTCGGGCCAGCGGCATGCGTCCTCCTCGTGTCCGGCGGGGACCGGGGTCGCACCGGCGGGTCGACCGGCGTCTCCCGCGAGTCTAGTGGCGGCAAACCGCAGCCTCCCCGCATCCTCCGAGCATCGCGGTTGACCCCCTGTCGACGCGCGCGGAGCATTGCCACGTCCACCCGACCAGACCGGCCCGACGGGACGAAGATGACCGACCACACCACCACCGCGGAACGAGCCCTCACGCTCGACCCCGCGATGCCCTCGCCCGACGCCCCCACCTGGGTCGGAGCTGCCTGGGTCGGCGCCGTCGACCGGTCCGCAGCGCTCGCCGCCGACACCGTGCACCTCGCCGGCGCCGACGGCTTCCGCCGCGCCCGCCTCATGGTGCGCGACGGCCGCGACGTCGCCGGGTTCGTCGACGTGCGCGTCGACGACCGCGGGGCGGTGGACCCGGCCGAGCTGGGACCGGCCGTGCGTCGGTTGCCGGCCCCGGGCCTCCCGGTCGACGCCCCCGCGGACGGCGCGCGCGTCTCCGTCGTCATCGGTACCCGCGAACGCCCCGTGGCGCTCGCCCGCGCCGTGCGCTCCGTCCTCGACTCCGCGTACGACGACTTCGAGCTGTTCGTCGTCGACAACGCCCCCGTCACCAGCGGCACCCGCGACGTCGTGGCCGCCGTCGACGACCCGCGCGTGCACTACGTCCTCGAGGCACGTGCCGGCGTCTCCCGGGCCCGCAACGCCGGACTCGCCCGCGCCACCGGCGGCATCGTCGCGTTCATCGACGACGACGTCGTCGTCGACCGCCACTGGATGGCCGCCATCGCCGCCGCCTACGAGCGCGACGCCGACGTCTGGTGCGTCACCGGACTCGTCCCCAGCGGCGAGCTCCGCACCCCCACACAGCGCTTCTTCGACGAGCGGGTGACCTGGGCGCGGAACCTCGAGCGCCGGGTGTACCGCACGTCCGCCCCGCCCGTCGACGAGCCCCTGTTCCCCTTCACCGTCGGCGCGTTCGGCACGGGCGCGAACATGTCCGTGCGCCGCGACGCCGTCCGCCAGCTCGGCGGCTTCGACGTCGCCCTCGGCCCCGGCACCCGCGCCCGAGCCGGTGAGGACCCCGACCTGTTCACCCGCGTCCTGCTCGCCGGTGGGGCGCTCGCCGTGGAGCCCTCGGCCGTCGTCTGGCACGAGCACCGCAAGGACCGCGCCGCGTTGCGCTCGCAGGCGATCGGCTACGGCACCGGGCTCGGCGCCTGGGTGACGAAGCTCGTGCTGCGGCCCTCGACGGCGTTCGCGGTGCTGCGGCGTGCGGCCGGCGCGCTCCGGCGGCTCGGTGCGCTCGGGCAGGGTGCCGACGAGCGCCCCGTCGACGCGAGCGGCGGCTGGCCCGTCGACGCCGATTTCACCGAGGCGACGCGCGGGCTCAAGCGCGCCGAGCTGACGGCCGCGCTGGGCGGGCCGTGGCGGTACGTGGCCGGGCGGCTGACCGCGCGCTGAGGCGCGGGCGCCGGGCGCGGCTGGCCGGCACGCCGGCACCGGCTTTGCGACAGAGCACGCGTCGATCGACGCGTGCTCTGTCGCGTTCCGCGTGCGCGGCAGGGCGGACGGGAGGCCCGTGGCGACACTGCCACGGGCCTCCCGTCCGTCATGCTGCGCGACTACGGCCGGAAGCGGCCGGCCTCGACGTCGCGCCAGCGGCGTCGGCTGCGGAACCAGGCGGCCGGGCCGGCGGGGAACCCGCGCAGCTCGTGGTACGCCAGGGTCTTCGGGATGCGCGTGGTCGAGGCGTCGTTGGTGACCTCGGTCGCGGCGTCCCGGCGTCCGGCCAGGCGGGAGAGCATCTGCTTCGACTTGACCTTCGCGGCGAGCGGCATCAGGCGGGCGAGGACGGCGACGTGCCGCTTGTCCTTCGCGGCGAGCGCGAACATCAGCGCGGTGAAGCCGACGCCGTTGCCGTGCAGCTGCTTGTGCAGGTCCTCGATGGTCTGGCGGTGCCGGTGGTGCACGACCGCGCGGGGCTCGAAGCCGATCTTCCCGCCGCGCCACAGCGTCTCGATGAACATCGCCAGGTCCTCGCCACCACGGGCGGGGGAGCCGGCGCCGAGGGTGTGGTCGAAGCCGCCGACGGCCTCGATCAGGGTGCGACGGTAGGCCATGTTCGCGCCGGCGCCGTACGCGCCGATGCCGTAGACGGCGAAGTGCTTGAGGACCTCGCCGGACGGGGTGACCGCCGAGACGCGGGCGTGCCGCATGGTGCCCTGCACGTCGTCCGGGACGATCGTCACGGGCGAGAAGGTGCGCTCGGCGCTGAACCCGCCGTAGTACGCCTCGTACCAGATCTGGGCGGGGGTGGTGAGCTCGCTCGGCAGGATGACGCCGGTGACGGCGTCCAGGCCGGGCTCGCTGACGAACCGGGACCCGATGGCGCGGAGCCACTGCGGGTCGACGCGCACGTCGTCGTCGGTGAAGGCGATGACGTCGCCGGTCGCGGCGGCGACACCGGCGTTCCGTCCGGCGGACAGACCGGGGCGGCGTTCCTCGACGAGGCGGACGTTCCGCCCGGCGAGCATCGCGGGCAGTGCGTCGCCGGCGGGGACGCGGACGCGGTTGTCGACGAGGATGACCTCGTGCCGCGGGTAGTCGAGGTGCTCGAGGACGTCGAGCAGCTTGCCGAGGTCCTCGACGCGGTCGACGATCGTGGACACGACGACCGAGATGGTCGGCAGGTCGTCGTCGGACACCGCAGGGACGTCGGCCAGGACGGTCTCCTGCAGCGCCTCGAGGGCGCGGGCCGCGTCTGCGGGGTCGTCGGTGAGCAGCACGTCGAGGGTGCCGGTGGGGTGGCCGCCGCGGTAGCCGATCACCATGGCGGACTCGCCGGTCTCGTCGGCGACGAGACGGGGGAGCGGGGCGTCGAGGTCGACGCCGATGACACGGCGCGGTGCGGGCACGGTGTCGGCGGTGTGGAGGGTGGCCATGTCGTGGACGCTACGTGGGGCCGTGGGTGCGGACAACGGCGCGGGACCCCAGTGGCGGTGTTCATGCGGAGTTCCGCAGTGGCGCGCAGGGGTCCCTCGAACGAGGGTGAGCGCTCACCCAGGAAGTCTCCGGGACTTCCAAGGTCACGCTCAGGTCACGGAACCGATGCAACCGGTTGCGGAACCCCTGCGGCGGGCGTAGCTTCCTCCACCAGCAGGCAGCGGCGCCTGCTCCAGGGCAGTGTCGTCGAACCCGATCGATGCCCCCTGGTGATCTCAATGAGGAGACAACGCTGTGAAGACAACACGCTCCAGGGTGCGGTTCGCATCCGTTGCCGGGGTCGCCGTCATCGGCCTCGTGCTCACCGGCTGCTCGAGCGGGAGCTCCGGCGCCGGTTCGGACGACGCCAAGAGCGGCCAGGACAGCCGCGGACCCATCACGTACGTGCAGGGCAAGGACAACTCGAACGTCGTCCGCCCGCTGATCGCGAAGTGGAACAAGGCCCACCCCGACGAGAAGGTCACCTTCAAGGAGCAGTCCGACCAGGCCGACCAGCAGCACGACGACCTCGTGCAGCACTTCCAGGCCAAGGACGCCAACTACGACGTCGTCGACGTGGACGTCGTCTGGACCGCCGAGTTCGCCGCGAAGAGCTGGCTGACGCCGCTGACCGGTGACATGAAGATCGACACTTCGAAGCTGCTGCCGGCCACGGTGAAGACCGCGACCTACAACGACACCCTCTACGCCGCCCCGCAGACCTCGGACGGCGCGCTGCTCTACTACCGCAAGGACCTCGTCAAGACTCCTCCGACCACGTGGAAGGAGATGATGGCCGACTGCCAGATCGCGAAGGACAAGGGCATCGGCTGCTACGCCGGGCAGTTCGCGAAGTACGAGGGCCTGACGGTGAACGCCTCCGAGGCGATCAACGGCTCCGGTGGTTCGGTGCTCAGCAAGAGCGGGGACCCGGACGTCGACACCTCGGACGCCAAGGCCGGCCTGCAGAACCTGGTCGACGCGTTCAAGGACGGGAACATCCCGGCCGAGGCGATCACGTACCAGGAGGAGCAGGGCCGCACGGCGTTCGAAGCCGGCAAGCTGCTGTTCCTGCGCAACTGGCCGTACGTCTACAACCTGGCGAAGACCGACGGTTCGAGCAAGGTCAAGGACACGTTCGGCATCGCGCCCATCCCGGGTGCGGACGGCACCGGCGCCTCGACGCTCGGCGGCCACAACGCCGCGATCAGCGTGTACTCGAAGCACAAGGCAACGGCGCACGACTTCCTCGAGTTCCTCATCTCGAACGACACGCAGAAGTTCTTCGCGACGCAGGGGTCGCTCGCCCCGGTCGTCGGTGACCTCTACACCGACTCCGAGCTGACGGCGAAGCTGCCGTACCTGCCGACGCTGCTCAAGTCGATCGAGTCGGCCGAGCCGCGCCCGGTCACGCCGTTCTACCCGGCGGTGACGAAGGCGATCCAGGACAACACCTACGCGGCGCTCAAGGGATCGAAGTCGGTCGACGAAGCCATGAAGGACATGCAGGACGCCCTCAAGGCGGCGACCAGCAGCTAGCGACACGCGGCTCACGCCGCATCGGACTGGAGGCACGGTGCCATCCCGGCACGTGCCTCCAGTCCGCCCCTACTTGCGTTCCGACACCCCCGGCAAGGAGGCCGACACGTGTCAGCAGCAACCGAGATCCCCGCAGCCATCCCCAACCCGACGGGCATGGAACCGAAGCGCCAACGGCGCAAGGGCGGACTCAACGCCGAGCACGGCCGGTGGGCCGTGTACCTCATCGGCCCGACGATCCTGCTCCTCGCGATCGTCATCGGCTACCCGGTCGTCAGCGCGATCATCCAGTCGTTCCAGCTCGACCAGGGCCTCGACAAGGCCACCGGCCTGTTCGTGCAGGGCGGCTTCGCCGGCGTCACGAACTACGTGCACTGGCTCGGGCAACGATGCGGGAACACCGCGTGCCCTCCGGGCAGCCTCGGGTCCCAGTTCTGGGTGGCCTTCGGCAACACGTTCTTCTTCACCGCGGTGACCGTCGTCCTCGAGACCGTCATCGGGCTCTGGATGGCGATCATCATGAACCGCAACTTCAAGGGCCGCGCGCTCGTCCGTGCCGCGATCCTGGTGCCGTGGGCGATCCCCACCGCCGTCACCGCGAAGCTCTGGTACTTCATCTTCGACGCGAACGGCGTCCTGAACCACGTCATCGGCCACCAGGTCCTCTGGTTCTCCGACGAGTGGGCATCGCGGTTCGCGATCATCATCGCGGACACCTGGAAGACCACGCCGTTCATGGCACTGCTCATCCTGGCGGGGCTGCAGTTGATCCCCGAGGACGTCTACGAGGCCGGCAAGATGGACGGCGCCTCGACGTTCCAACGCTTCGTGCTCATCACGCTGCCGCTCGTGCGGCCCGCCCTGATGGTCGCCGTGCTGTTCCGCGTGCTCGACGCGCTCCGCATCTACGACCTGATCGCGATCATGACCGGTGGCGGCGGTGGTTCCGGCAACGCCACGGTCTCGTTGTCGGTGCTCGTCGTCGACCAGATCCGGCAAGGGTTCAACGCCGCATCGGCACTCTCCACCATCACCTTCCTCATCGTGTTCATCGTGGCGTTCGTCTTCGTCCGGTTCCTCGGAGCCAACGTCGTCCAGACGCAGGCCGCCCAGCAGAAGGGTGAACTCAAGTGACCCTCGCAGCAGACCGCCCCCGGTCAGTGCCAGTCCCCGGCGAACGTGCTAGCGCACGCGCCGAAGTCCGGGTCCGCCGCGACACCGGCCCCCGGATCCGCACGGCCGTGCAGGCGATCGTCATCGCCGTGTGGTGCCTCCTGCCGTTCTACTGGATGGTCGTCACGAGCTTCCGCGACGTCGGGTTCACCTTCGACCCGACGCCGTGGTTCACGCACGTGACGCTCGACAACTACGCGACGGCGTTCTCCACGTCGCTCGGCAACCACCTCGGCCGGGCGCTGCTGAACAGCGTCTTCATCGGTGTGGCCGTGACGATCATCGCCCTGCTCGTCGGCACCACGGCGGCGTACGCCCTCGCCCGCCTCGAGTTCGGCGGCAAGTCGCTCATCGCCGGCGCGATCCTGGCGGCGTCGATGTTCCCGGGGGTCGCGCTCATCTCCCCGCTGTTCCAGCTCTTCACGGACATCGGGTGGATGGGGACCTACCAGGCGCTCATCCTGCCGAGCATCTCGTTCGTGCTGCCGCTGACGGTCTACACGCTCGCGTCGTTCTTCCGCGAGATGCCGTGGGACCTCGAGGAAGCAGCGCGCATCGACGGCTGCACCCGCGTGCAGGCGTTCCGGCGGATCATCCTGCCGCTCGCCGCCCCCGCGGTGTTCACGACAGCGATCCTGGCGTTCATCTCCAGCTGGAACGAGTACCTGATCTCCTCGCAGCTCTCGAGCGACGCGACGCAGCCGGTGACCGTGGCGATCGCCTCGTTCGCCGGGTCGCAGCCGCACCAGGAGCCGTACACGGCGGTCATGGCCGCGGGCACGATCGTCACGATCCCGCTCGTCATCCTGGTCCTCATCTTCCAGCGACGCATCGTGGCCGGCCTCACCGCCGGTGGCGTGAAGGGTTGACGACCATGGCACAGCGCGGACCCACCCGGCCCACGGCCCGGATCGAAGAGGCGATCGGCTTCGTCGGCATGTTCGGCATCCTGTTCCTCGGCGCCACGGTGTTCTGCGAGGTCACCGGTCGACCGGCACTCGGCTGGGCACTCACCCTGCTGGTGTGCGTGCTCGGGGTCGTGGCGCTCGACCGGTGGCGGGTGCGGGTACTCCGCCGCCACGCGGTCGTCGACGGGGCCACCGACGGCATCGGTGCCGCTCCTGCCGTCGCCCCCGTCCGCACCGCTCGCGGCGACGACACCCGTCGTCAGCCACGGCCCTCGGCGGACGGGCGGGTGCACCAGCACAGCGGGTGGGACGAGCTCGCACCAGCGGGTCGTCGTGCACCGCACCGAGCGCACCGGACCGCAGCGGCCGTCGCGCAAGCAGTCCCCGGCACTGCAGCCGACCGTCCGGCGGGCGTGACACACGGTACGGACGGCTGACGGGCCTCCCGGGTCGCATCGATGGGGATCCAGGAGATCGCGACCGTCACGGGACTGTCGAAGTCCACGGTGTCGCGAGCGCTGCGCGGCATGGAGAACGTGGCGGAGACCACGATCGACGAGGTCCGACGGGTCGCCGACGAGCTCGGGTACGTCCCGAGCTCGGCGGCGGCCGGCCTCGCCACCGGGCGGCAGCGCGCCGTCGGCGTCGTCGTCCCGGTGATCGACCGGTGGTTCTACGTCAAGGCGCTCGGCGGCGTCGACGCAGAACTCCGGCGGGCCGGGTACGACCTCGTGCTCTACAACCTGGGCGGGCCGGGCGGCGACCGCGACCGGGCGTTCCGGCGTTCGATGCTGCGGCACCGTGTGGACGCTCTGGTCCTGCTGTCCCTGGTGCTGGACGCGACCGAGCGTGCCGAGCTCGAACTCACCCGGCACCCGATGATCGTCATCGGCGGACCCGCACCGGGCCTGCGGAACATCGGGGTCGACGACCGAGCCGTCACCCGGATCGCGGTCGACCACCTGTGCGGACTCGGACACCGACGGGTCGCCTACGTCGGCGGGCAGGACGAGGCCGGCATGAACGTGGCGGTGCCGCACCTGCGGCGGGACGGGTTCGTCGACGCGATGCGGGCCGCCGGACACGCGGTGCCGGACCGGTGGCTGCTCGACGGACGGTTCTCGTTCGCCGGTGGGCTGGCGGCGGGGAGCGCGCTGTTCGGCGGGGGTGCCGGTGCCGGTGCTGGGGCCGGGCCCGATCGCCCGACTGCCGTCTTGTGCGCATCGGACGAGATGGCGCTCGGGGTGCTCCTCGCCGCTGGGCAGGCCGGGCTGTCGGTGCCGGGGGACGTCTCCGTCATCGGGATCGACGGCCACGAGTACGGCGCCACCGTGGGCCTGACGACCGTGGCGCAGGACCCGGAGGCGCAGGGGCGGGCAGCGGCGCGGGCAGTGCTGGCCGAGGTCGACGGCGGCGCTGCCGGAGCGATCGTCGCGGCGCCGGCGCACCTGGTGGTGCGCGGGACGACGGGGCCGCCGCCGGGGTGAGGATGTGGGGTGGTGCGTGGGCGGGATCGACTCGGAACGACGATCCCGATGTCGCACGACAACAGGAACGTCGTTCCGAGTCGGCCCCCGCCCGAGCCCGCCCGGCCCGCCGCGGGTAGCGTCGCCCGCATGGAGGTCACGAAGCTCGAACACGCCTGCCAGATCCTGTCGGACGGCGACGCACGCCTGGTGCTCGACCCGGGCGACTTCACCCGCCCCGTCGACGCGACCGGGGTCGTCGCGGTCGTCGTCACCCACGAACACCCCGACCACGTCACGCCCGAGCAACTGCACCGGATCCTCGCCACCAACCCCGACGCCGTCGTGCTCGGACCCGAGGGCGTCCGCGCGGCGCTCGCCGACTCCGGCATCGCGGTCGAGGTCGTCACCGACGGCGACCACCGCACCGTCGGCCCGTTCGAACTCGACTTCCACGGCACGCGGCACCAGCTCATCCACTCCTCGGTGCCGATCGTCGACAACACCGGCGTGCTCGTGAACCGCACGCTCTTCCACCCCGGCGACTCGTACACCGACCCGGGCGTGCCCGTCGAGGTCCTCGCCGCACCCGTCGGTGCCCCGTGGCTCAAGGTCGCCGAGATGATGGACTACGTCGCCGCGCTCGCCCCGGCCCGTGCCTACCCGATCCACGAGGCCACGCTCTCCGACATCGGCTACGGCATGCACACCGGTCGGCTCCGCGAGGCGCTCGCGCCGAGCGGCGTGCTCGAGATCCTGCGGCCGGGGGAGTCGCTCACGGTCTGACCGCGCCGGACCGCGCCGTGGTCGCTTCGTGAGCAGAAATGGTCGGGTGGGACCGACCGACGCGACCATTCCTGCTCACGAAGTGCGGCTCCGGACGTGCGCGCGGTCGGACGGGAGGCCCGTGGCGGGCCCGCCACGGGCCTCCCGTCCGATGGGCGGTCGCGTCCACGGCCGCGCGACCGATGCGCGTGCATGTTGCGACAGAACGCGCGTCGTTCAACGGGTGTTTCGTCGCTCGATGCGCACGCAACGGATGCGTGTGCATGTTGCGACAGAGCGCGCGTCGTTCGACCGGTGTTCTGTCGGAATCTGCACGTGCAACGAGCGCCGTATGCCGGGCGCGGCATGGCGGCACACCCGGGCGACACGCCTCGTTTTGGCGCGATGCGCGGCTTGTGCAATACTTGTCGAGTTGTCGGAACGGCCCCATCGTATAGCGGCCTAGTACGCTGCCCTCTCACGGCGGTAACGCGGGTTCGAATCCCGCTGGGGTCACCACAGGTGACATGCTCCGAGTCCGACAACAGCCGCGGCCCCATCGTATAGCGGCCTAGTACGCTGCCCTCTCACGGCGGTAACGCGGGTTCGAATCCCGCTGGGGTCACCAGCACCACGAAACCCCCGACGAGCTCCGACTCGCCGGGGGTTTCATCGTCGTGTGCCAGGCTGCTTCCGTGTCCAGTGCCGTCCAGCTCATCCGGTCCACAGCGCTCAGCGACGTCGCGGAGTACGCCTACGCGTCCACCGTGGCGGCCGGGACACGGCTCGTGTTCCTCGCGGGGGCGTGTCCGCTCGACGAGCACGGCGCGACGGTCGCCGTCGGTGACGTGGCCGGGCAGGCCGCACAGTGCGTCGCGAACCTGCGGACGGCGCTCGCAGCCGCCGGCGCGGGGGTCGACGACCTCGTCCAGACGCGGGTGCTCGTCGCGACGACCGAGCAGCAGGACCTCGTCGCCGCCTGGGACGTCGTCCGCGCCGCGATGGGAGACCGCGACGTGCCGAGCACGCTGCTCGGCGTGACCGTCCTCGGCTACGACGACCAGCTCGTCGAGGTCGAGGCGATCGCCGCCGTCGCCGACTGAGCAGTACGCTGGACGGGTCGTCAGACCCGGCAGTGGGGCCTGCCGGACCCAACCGCGCACGAAGCGCCAACGGTCCCTGTCCCGAGAACACCGCACGCGCGGAGACGATCAGGCGTGCTCGGCGATAGGAGTACCGATGACCGATGCGCGACCGCCGCACCTCCGCTGGCGCTTCCTCGCCCTCGTCGCACTCGGCGGCGCGATCGGGACCGCGATGCGCGCACTGCTCGCCGAGGCGTTCCCCGGCCACGACGGCATCAGCTGGGTGATCCTCGCGATCAACGTCGTCGGAGCCTTCTGTCTCGGGCTCCTGCTCGAGGCGCTCGCGCTGCGTGGCCCCGACGTCGGAGGCCGCCGCACGCTGCGGCTGCTCGTCGGCACCGGCGTGCTCGGCGGCTTCACGACGTACAGCACGCTCGCCGACGACACCGCGCAGTTGCTCGACGTCGGCCGGTGGGGTGCGGGCAGCGGGTACGCGCTGCTGTCCGTCGTCCTCGGGCTCGGCGCCGTCGTGCTCGGGGTGTTGCTCGCCGGGCGGCTCCGGCCGCGTCCGACCGGCCCGGACGGAGGCGCGTCGTGAACCCGCTCGAACTGCTGCTCGTCGCCGTCGGCGGGGGAGTCGGAGCCGCGCTCCGGTTCCTGCTCGACGGCCTCGTCAAGACGCGCACGTCCCGCTCGCGGACTGCCGGGTTCCCGCTCGGGACCGTGCTGATCAACGTGTCCGGATCGTTCGTCCTCGGCCTGCTCACCGGCCTCGGGCAGGCCGGGACGATCCCGCTCCCGGCGGTCGCGGTGCTCGGGACGGGCATGATGGGTGGGTACACGACGTTCTCGACGGCGAGCGTCGAGACCGTCCAGCTCCTCCGATCCGGCAAGCCCCGGCTCGCCGTCCTGCACGGCCTCGGGATGCTCGTCGTCTCGGTCGGCGCAGCTGCGCTCGGCCTCTGGATCGGAAGGAACTCATGACCTCGGAACGCCCCGGCGAACTCGTCCTCGTCCGTCACGGAGAGACGGAGTGGTCGAAGAGCGGGCTGCACACCGGCCGCACCGACATCCCGCTGACGGACAACGGTGTCGAGCAGGCGAAGCGCGCCGGCCGGTACCTGGCCGACCGCTCGTTCGCGTTGGCCCTGTCGAGTCCGCTGCAGCGTGCCCGCGACACCGCGCACCTGATCGGCGTCGACCCGGAGCTCGACGAGGACCTGTACGAGTGGGACTACGGCGCGTACGAAGGGCTCACCACCCCGCAGATCAAGGTGCTGCGCCACGGGCCGTGGGACCTCTGGACCGACGGGGTGCCCGCCGGTGACACACCTGGCGAGAACGCCGCCGAGGTCCGGGTCCGCGTCGAGCGCATCCTGAACCGCGCTCGTCCGGTGCTCGCCGAGGGACAGGACGCCGTGTTCATCGCCCACGGCCACGTGCTGCGTGCCCTCGGCGCCGCGTGGATCCGGCTCGCGCCGCAGGACGGTGCCGTGCTGAAGCTCGGTACCGCATCGGTCAGCGTCCTCGGCTACGAGCACGGCCGCCCGGTCATCGACGCCTGGAACATCCAGCCCCGCGACTGACGCGCCGGCCGCGGTCCGTGGGTGCGGTCTGCGAGAGCGACAGTTCCGCGCCCCCTCAGCTGGTCAGTCCCGCGAGAGCGACAGAGTTGCGCGAACAGTTCGCGGACATCTGTCGCTTTCGCGACCGGGTCGCGCCCACGACCGGACAGGAGGCCCGTGGCGACGCCGCCACGGGCCTCCTGGCGTCAGACCGTACGGATCGCGCTCGTGGCACCCAGGGCTCGCCCGCGCCGCCGCTCGATCGCGCGCCCCACGAACAACAGCCCAACGCTGACGAGCGCACCGAGGGTGGTCTGCGCGACCCGGTCGAGCGCGAGGAGCTCCGGGGCCTCGGGCAGGCTCAGCCACGACACTGCGAGGGCGAGCGGCGTCAGGAACAGCAGGCAGACGGCGTAGTTCCGGGCGACGAAGATCTCCGCGAAGAACTGCCCCACGACGGCGATGACGACGATCCACCACGCCGACGGCTCGAGCAGCAGGATCCCGACGGCGATCACGGTGCCGCCGATCGTGCCGATGAAGCGCTGGAACGCCCGGATCACGGTGTGCCGCTGGCGGAGGGCGGGCAGGGTCGACACCACCGCGATGACGGCCCAGTACGGGTGCCCGAGCCAGGGGATGGTCGACGCCACCGCGCCGGCGACGAGCGACCCCACGACGTTGAGCGCCACGGTCTCCCACAGCGCGGCCGTGCGGAGGATGCCGAAGCCGCGCTCCTTGAGCGGCGCCAGCGGCCGGAACCGGTGCGGGGCGCGCGGGTGCCACACGTGCCGGATGACGAACCCGGACATCGCGACGAGCCACGCCCAGACGACCGAGCAGACGATGATCGTCGCGACGAGCGGGACGTCCGCGGGCCTGAGCGGCAGGAGGGCGGAGACCACGAACGCGAACACGGGGAAGATCGGCTGCGCGGGGATCGTCCGCAGGGTCGACAGGGTGCAGACCGCGACGACGAGCACGACGACGAGTCCGGTCGCCTGCAGCCAGAGCGGGGAGCCGAGCAGGGCGACACCGATGCCCGCGAACATGCACAGGGTCTGCAGCGCACCCGCGACGCCCGTGGTGACGGCGCGCTGCCGGTACGGCTCGGTCGCCCCGAAGATCGCGGTGAATCCGGCGAACATCGCGAACGCGGCGTAGCCCGGCATCCCGAGGGCGATGAGCAGCGCCAGTGGTGCACCGCCCGCGATCGCTGCGCGTGCCGCGCCCTCGAGGTTGATCGTCCGGGTCGAGTGCGCAGGTGTCGTCATGTCCCGACCATCTTCCCACCGCGACGGGTGTCGTCGAGTCGCCACGGGCCTCCCGGTCGACCGCCGCACCGCGTGGAGAACGCGACGACGCGTTGGTATACCAATGGTAGAGTCGCCTGATCGTGCCGCGGTCGCGGCGCAACGACGAGAACGAGGGAGTCGAGCTCATGGGTAGGACGCTCGCCGAGAAGGTGTGGGACGACCACGTCGTGGTCAAGGGTGAGGACGGGAACCCGGACCTCCTCTACATCGACCTCCACCTCGTGCACGAGGTCACGAGCCCGCAGGCGTTCGACGGTCTGCGCCAGGCCGGGCGCCCGGTGCGCCGGCTCGACCTGACGATCGCGACCGAGGACCACAACACCCCGACGCTCGCCATCGACCGCCCCATCGCGGACCCGACGAGCCGCATCCAGATCGAGACCCTGCGCCGCAACTGCGAGGAGTTCGGGGTCCGCCTGCACTCCCTCGGCGACAAGGAGCAGGGGATCGTGCACGTCGTCGGCCCGCAGCTCGGCCTGACGATGCCCGGCATCACCGTCGTCTGCGGCGACTCGCACACCAGCACCCACGGGGCGTTCGGCGCGATGGCGTTCGGCATCGGCACCTCCGAGGTCGAGCACGTCCTGGCGACGCAGACCCTGCCGCTGAAGCCCTTCAAGACGATGGCGATCACGGTCGAGGGCACGCTGCGTCCGGGCGTGACCGCGAAGGACATCATCCTGGCGGTCATCGCGAAGATCGGCACCGGCGGCGGACAGGGCTACGTGCTCGAGTACCGCGGTTCCGCGATCCGTGCGCTCTCGATGGAGGGCCGGATGACGATCTGCAACATGTCGATCGAGGCCGGTGCCCGCGCCGGCATGGTCGCCCCCGACCAGATCACCTACGACTACGTGCAGGGCCGCGACCACGCCCCGACCGGTTCCGACTGGGACGACGCCGTCGCGTACTGGGACACCCTGGCGACCGACGACGACGCCGTGTTCGACGCCGAGGTCTTCATCGACGCCGACGACCTCGAGCCCTTCGTCACCTGGGGCACCAACCCCGGCCAGGGCGTCTCGCTGTCGGAGAACGTGCCTTCGCCTCTCGACTTCGAAGACCCGAACGACCAGGCCGCTGCGCAGCGGGCCCTCGACTACATGGACATCGCCGCCGGCACCCCGATGAAGGACATCGCCGTCGACGCGGTCTTCATGGGCTCGTGCACGAACTCGCGCATCGAGGACCTGCGGGCCTTCGCGTCGATCATCCAAGGCCGCAAGAAGGCCGACGGCGTCCGGGTCATGGTCGTGCCGGGGTCCGCCCGGGTGCGGCTCGAGGCCGAGGCCGAGGGGCTCGACGTCGTCATCAAGGAGTTCGGCGCCGAGTGGCGGTTCGCCGGGTGCTCGATGTGCCTCGGCATGAACCCCGACCAGCTCGCACCGGGGGAGCGCTGCGCGAGCACGTCGAACCGCAACTTCGAGGGGCGCCAGGGCAAGGGCGGGCGCACCCACCTGGTGTCGCCGCTCGTCGCCGCCGCCACCGCGATCCGCGGCACGCTGTCCAGCCCGTGGGACCTGGCGACCGACGACGCACTGGCGAACGTGACCGACACAGCGAACACCACCGAGGGGACCTTCTGATGGACAAGATCACCACCGTCACCGGCATCGCCGCCCCGCTCAAGCGGTCGAACGTCGACACCGACCAGATCATCCCCGCGGTCTACCTCAAGCGCGTCACGAAGACCGGCTTCGAGGACGCCCTGTTCTCCGGTTGGCGCCAGGACCCCGACTTCGTGCTGAACCAACCCGAGTACCAGGGCGCGAAGGTCCTGGTGGCCGGCCCGGACTTCGGCACCGGCTCGTCCCGCGAGCACGCGGTCTGGGCACTGCGTGACTTCGGCTTCGCGGTCGTCATCTCGCCCCGGTTCGCCGACATCTTCAAGGGCAACGCGGGCAAGCAGGGCCTCGTCACCGCGATCGTGACCGAATCGGAAGTCGAGCGGCTCTGGGCCGAGATCGAGCGGAACCCGGGGGTGTCGGCGACCGTGGACCTGGTGGCGCAGCGCGTGTCGCTCGGGGATGTGGACGTCCCCTTCGAGATCGACGCTTACACTCGTTGGCGGTTGATGGAAGGGCTCGACGACATCGGGCTCACCCTCCGTGACGAGACCTCGATCACGGAGTTCGAATCCCGCCGCTCCAGTTGGCGGCCGAAGACATTGCCGGTGAAGTAGTGAACTCTCTCGTACAGGACGCAGCGGCCGCAGGGGCGCGCGTGGGCCTCAAGTCGGACGAGATCGTCATCCGCGGGGGCAAGCCGCTCGTGGGGCGCATCGAGGTCCGCGGGGCGAAGAACCTCGCGACCAAGGCCATGGTGGCGTCGCTGCTCGGTGACACCCCGTCGATCCTCAAGGACGTCCCGGACATCTCCGACGTCAAGGTCGTCCGTGGGCTGCTCGAGGTGCACGGCGTGCGCATCACCGATCCTGCACGAGGCGAGCTCATCCTCGACCCGGCCAACGTCGAGTCGGCGCACTTCGCCGAGATCGACGCCCACGCCGGCTCGAGCCGCATCCCGATCCTGTTCTGCGGCCCGCTGCTGCACAAGCTCGGCGAGGCGTTCATCCCCGACCTCGGCGGCTGCCGCATCGGCGACCGCCCGATCGACTTCCACCTCGACGCGCTCCGCGCCATGGGTGCGGTCGTCGACAAGCAGGTCAACGGCATCCACCTGACGGCCCCGAACGGGCTGAAGGGCGCGTCGATCGAGCTGCCGTACCCGAGCGTCGGCGCGACCGAGCAGGTCCTGTTGTCGTCCGTCCTGGCGACCGGCGTCACGGAGCTGCGGAACGCGGCGATCGAGCCCGAGATCATGGACCTCATCGCGATCCTGCAGAAGATGGGCGCGATCGTGTCCGTCGAGCCGAACCGCGTGATCTTCATCGAAGGCGTCGAGTCGCTGCGCGGCTACACGCACCGTGCGATCAACGACCGCAACGAGGCCGCCAGCTGGGCCTCCGCCGCGCTCGCCACCGACGGCGACATCTTCGTCGAGGGGGCGAACCAGCAGGAGCTCATGACGTTCCTCAACGTCTTCCGCAAGGTCGGCGGCGGTTTCGACGTGCAAGAGGACGGCATCCGGTTCTACCGCGAGCGCGACACCCTCAAGCCCGTCGTCATCGAGACCGACGTGCACCCCGGCTTCATGACCGACTGGCAGCAGCCGCTCGTCGTGGCGCTGACCCAGGCCGAAGGGCAGAGCATCGTGCACGAGACCGTGTACGAGAACCGCTTCGGCTTCACCGACGCGCTGAACGAGATGGGCGCCGACATCGTCGTCCACAAGGAGGGGCTGCCCGGGCACGACCGCCGTGTCGCCCGCCGTCCGTTCGAGCAGGCCGCGGTCATCACCGGTCCGACGACGCTGCACGCGGCGAACGTCCGGGTCCCCGACCTCCGCGGTGGCTTCAGCCACCTCATCGCGGCGCTGACCGCCGACGGCGAGTCCCACATCACCAACGTCGGCATCATCAGCCGCGGCTACGAGCACTTCATCCCGAAGCTGCGGAAGCTGGGCGCCGACTTCGACTTCGCGGGTTAGTCGCGGTGTCGGTTCCGCAGCCGGGTGACGGTCCGTCGCGTCCGGGTGACGGCCCGTCGGGCCAGGGCGATGGCCGGGAGGCCCGTGGTGCGTCCGCCGTGCAGGTCGCGACCGGCCTGCCGGTGCGTGGACGGCGTTGGAAGCGTGGGGAGCTCAACCCCGCGTTCCGCATCGTGGCGTCGATCGTCATCCCGACGTTCCGGTTCTCGTCGAACTACCACTGGTACGGCCCGAACCGCCTGCCGGCGGACGGTGCCTTCGTGCTCGCCCCGAACCACTTCACGAACATCGACCCGCTGGTCGTCGGCACCGCCGTCTACATCAGTCGGCGGGCCCCGCGGTTCCTGGCCAAGGCCTCGCTGTTCAAGGTGCCCGTCTTCGGCAAGCTCATGTCCGGCATGGGGCAGATCCCGGTCGAGCGCTCCGGCCGCACCCGGTTGAGCGACCCGCTCGGCGGCGGGCGGTCGCTCATCGAGCAGGGTGGGGCGATCATCGTCTACCCCGAGGGCACGCTCACCCGCGACCCCGACCTGTGGCCGATGCGCGGCAAGACCGGTGCCGTCCGCATCGCACTCGAGAACGACGTGCCGCTGATCCCGATGGCCCACTGGGGCACGCAGGGCATCATGGCGCGCTACTCCAACAAGCTCCGCCTGTTCCCGCGGTCGCGCGTGGACGTCATCGTCGGCGACCCGGTCGACCTGTCCGCCTACCGTGGCCGGCCGATCGACCAGCAGATGCTGACCGAGGCCACCGAGCTGCTCATGCAGCGCATCACGGAGCTGCTCGAGCAGCTCCGTGGCGAGCAGGCCCCGAAGACCCGCTGGGACCCGGCGGCGAACAACCAGAAGGAGACCGGCCGGTTTGAGTGACCTCCGCCCGCACGACGATCGTCCCGACCCCGTCGCAGCAGCGCCGGGTGCCTTCGACACCGCCGCGATCCGGGTGGTGATGCAGTCGACCGACAAGCCCCGCGTGGCGGTCATCGGTGCCGGCAGCTGGGGCACCACGTTCGCGAAGGTACTCGCCGAGGGCGGTGCCTCCACGGTCGTGTGGGCCCGGCGTCCCGAGGTCGCCCGCGAGATCACCGAGACGAAGCGGAACTCCGACTACCTGCCCGGCATCAACCTGCCCCGCACCCTCACGGCGTCGACGTCGCTCGAGCAGGTACTCGACGGCGCCACCCAGGTGTACGTGTCGGTGCCGTCGCAGACCCTGCGGTCGAACCTCGACGCGATCCGCGAGCTCCTGCCCGCCGGTGTCCCCGTCGTCAGCCTGATGAAGGGCGTCGAGAAGAGCACCGGCCTGCGGATGAGCGAGGTCCTGCTCCAGGGACTCGGCATCGACCAGGACCGCATCGCCGTCGCGAGCGGACCGAACCTGGCGCTCGAGATCGCCCGCCGGCAGCCGACCGCCGCCGTGGTGTCGTCGTCGAGCGTCGAGACCGCGACCGCTGTCGCCGCCGTCGCGACGAACCCGTACTTCCGGTCGTTCATCAACACCGACGTCATCGGCACCGAGTTCGGCGGCGTGCTGAAGAACCTCATCGCCGTGGCGATCGGCATCGTCGACGGCGTCGGCTACGGCGAGAACACCAAGGCGTCGATCATCACCCGTGGGCTCGCCGAGATGACCGAGTTCGCGGTGTCGCTCGGCGCGCAGCCGTCGACCCTGTCGGGCCTCGCGGGCCTCGGTGACCTCATCGCCACCTGCCAGTCGCCGCTGTCCCGGAACAACACCGCCGGGCGCCTGCTCGGGCAGGGGTACCGGTTCGACGAGGTCGTGCGGCAGATGAACCAGACCGCCGAGGGCCTGGCGTCCGTCGCACCGATCCTCGAGCTCGCCGCCGCGAACGGCGTCGACATGCCCATCGTCAGCCAGGTCGGCGAGGTCCTCGCCGGTAGGCTCGATCCGCGCAACATCGCGCCGCACCTCACCGAGACCGACGAGCCCCAGGGCGAGTGACCGGTCCCGCACCGAGTCACGAAGGGACTCCCGTGCCCACGATCCCCGAGGGAACCGACGTTCCCACGACCACCGTCGCCGTCCTGTTCGGCGGGCGCTCGAGCGAGCACGAGATCAGCTGCGTGACCGCCGGCGGCATCATGGACGTCGTCGACCGCACCGAGTACCAGATCGTCCCGATCGGCATCACGAAGGACGGCGCGTTCACGCTGCAGTCCGACGACCCGTCGCAGTGGGCGATCCGCGACGGCTCCCTGCCGACCGTGCCCGACAACGGCACGCGCGTGGCGTTCCCGACCTCGCCGGCGACGAACGAACTCGTCGTCTCGCACCCGGACGGCTCGGTCACGTCCGTCGCCGTCGACGTGGTGTTCCCGATCCTGCACGGTCCGTTCGGCGAGGACGGCACGATCCAGGGCCTGCTCGAGATCGCTGGTCTGCCGTACGTCGGCGACGGCGTACTCGCCAGCGCCCTGGCGATGGACAAGCACGTCGCGAAGGCCGTCCTCGAGCACGCCGGCCTGCGGGTCGCGCCGTGGACGACCGTGCTCCGCCGCGAGTGGGCGGCCGCCCCCGTCGAGGTCGCCGAGACCATCGCGGCGCACGGCTGGCCGCTGTTCGTGAAGCCGGCACGCGCCGGGTCGAGCATGGGCGTCTCGCGCGTCGACGGGCCCGACGAGCTCGGCGCCGCGATGGACCTGGCGTTCGAGCACGACTCCAAGGTGATCGTCGAACCCCGCGTCGTCGGCCGCGAGGTCGAGGTCGCCGTGCTCGAGGGCCGTGACGGTGCGCCGCGCACGAGCCTGCCCGGCGAGATCGTCGTGGCCGAGGACGGCTTCTACGACTTCGCGTCGAAGTACCTCGGTGGCGATGAGTCCCTGCTGTGCCCGGCGCCGCTCACCGAGGCACAGACCGACGAGATCCGGTCGATCGGTGCTCGTGCGTTCGAGGCCATCGGTGGTTCCGGGCTCGCCCGCGTCGACTGCTTCCTGACCGACGACGGCTTCGTCGTGAACGAGGTCAACACGATGCCCGGGTTCACCCCGCTGTCGATGTACCCGCGCTGCTGGGCGGCATCCGGTGTGTCCTACGGCGAGCTGGTCACCGAGCTGATCGAACTGGGGCGCGCCGCCGTCCGCTGACGCTCGGCGGGGTCGGGGTGTGTCAGCCCTGCACGTCGGAGGGGTCCAGGCACTTGTGCCCGTCCTCCGGCAGCGTCGACACCGCCGTCGCGATGTCCTGCAGCACCGCGCTGCCGGTCTTCGACGTGTCGACGACGACCTGCACTGCCGGGGACCGTCCGAACGTCGTGTAGACGATCTGCTTCCCGCGGTCGTCGCGGATCCAGTCGACCGACCCGAGCGTGACGCACGGCAGGTCGGACACGGTCGGCACGGCCACGCCGCAGTGGTACAGCGCGGCCTCGGGGTCGCCCCAGGCCGCGGTGGACTGTGCGTTGGTGTTCCGCAGGTCGTACGTCGAGTCGACGGTCGCGGGCAACCGCACTTGTGCGGCCGCGCACGCCGCTGCGTTCGCGGAGGGTGCCGCACTCATGCCGACGGAGTTCGTGCACCCGGTCAGCCCTGCCGCGAGGGCGATCACGACCCCCGCGATCGCGAGGGTGCGAGGGGTGCGGCGCGCGGTGTCCATCGCGGTCCAGGCTACCGTTCTCGTGTGGACGCGATGTACGACGCCTGGGCCGGACCGACCGTGGGGGAGCTCGGTGAGCTGGTCGTCCTCGACCGGATCACGAGCCGGCTGCCGACGGGCTCGCCGCTCGTGGGGCCCGGGGACGACTGCGCCGTCGTCGCCGCTCCCGACGGCCGGTTCGTCGTGACGACGGACATGATGGTGCACGGCCCGGACTTCCGGTGGGCGTGGTCCTCGCCCGAGGACGTCGGCTGGAAGGCCGCCGCGACGAACCTGTCGGACGTCGCGGCGATGGGCGCGGTGCCGAGTGGCCTCGTCATCGCCCTCGCTGCACCGCAGGACACCCCCGTGGCGGTGCTCGAGGGCATCGCGGACGGGTTCCGCCTCGCTGTCGACGCCCTCGCGCCCGGCTGCGGTGTGGTCGGCGGCGACCTCTCCACCTCGGCGACCTTCACGGTGGCGGTGACGGCGTTCGGCGACCTCGGTGGTCGCGCCCCGGTGCTCCGGTCAGGCGCTCGTGTGGGCGACGTCGTGGCGGTCTCCGGCGAACTCGGTCGTGCTGCCCGCGGGCTCGCACGGCTCTTCCGTGACGGCGTGGACGCGCAGGGCGAGCCGGACCGTGCAGCGACGGTGGCGAGCGGTGCGGACGCCGATCCCGACGTCGACCGCCAGCGCCGACCCGTGCCCCCGATCAGCGACGGGCCCCTCGCTGCTGCGGCCGGGGCGACGGCGATGCTCGACCTGTCCGACGGCCTGGCGATCGACGCCGGGCGGCTGGCCCGTGCGAGCCGGGTGACGCTCGACCTCGATGCCGACGCCCCGCTCGACGAGGTCGCGCTGCACGGTGGCGAAGACCACGGCCTGCTCGCGACCTTCCCCGCCGAGGCCCTGCTGCCGGGTGGCTTCCGCCGCATCGGTGTCGTGCGCGACCGCGGCGACGCGGACCTGCTGCGCGCCGGTTCCCCGGTGCCGACGACCGGCTGGGACCCCTACGCCGACTGGGACGGCGCCGCCGGCTGACCCGCCCTGCCCGACGTCGGACGGCGGCAACGTGGCGGAGCCGAGCCGGGCCTCCCGGTCAGTGCGCGCGCATCTGTCGACGGAACACGCGTCGATCACCTGGCGTCCTGTCGGAAGATGCGCACGCATCCGATGCATGCGCATCTTGCGACACGGCACGCGTCGATCGACTGGTGGATCGTCGCGAAACGCGCCCACCCAGCGACGCCCACGCAGCTCAGCCCGCGGCGGCCACGGCCTCCCACGCCACGGTCTCGCCGTAGCTGCGCTTGCTGAACGGCTCGAGCCCCGCGGGCCACGTCGGTTCGGCGGAGCGCTTGCTCCGCTCGACGACCACCACGGCACCGGCGGTCAACCGCGGCACGAGCGTCTCGAGCACCTCGGCGATCTCGTGCTCGGTCACGTCGTACGGCGGATCGATGAAGACCAGGTCGAACGTGCGCACCGTCCCGCGCAGGTACCCGAGCACCGGCTGCGGCTGCACGTCGATCCGCACCCCGGGGATCCGCTGCTGCACGGCCTTCGCGTTCGCCCGGCACGCCTGCGCCGCGGCCGACGCGCGGTCGACCAGCACGACCTCGACCGCACCGCGCGACGCCGCTTCGAGCCCGAGGGCGCCGGTGCCGGCGTAGAGGTCCGCGACGGAGGTGTCGTCGACGAGCCCACGGGCCTCGAGCGACGAGAACAGCGCCTCGCGCACCCGGTCGCTCGTCGGCCGGGTGCCGGACTTCGGCACACGGAGCGTCGTGTTGCCGGCGGCGCCGGCGATGATGCGGGTCATGCAGCCACCGTATCGGCCGGCGGCGTCGTCCACAGGCCGGACGGGAGGCACGTGGCACGTCGGTCGTGCCCGGTACCGTGGTGTCCGTGGTCACCACCGGAACCCCCGCTGCGCCGGCCGCGCCCGACCTCGGTCCGGCGCCCCTCGACGCGCGGCTCGCGAACGTGCTCGGTGGTCGGACCGCGTCCGCGATCCAGAAGGCGTTCGGCCACCGCACGGTGGGGGAGTTCCTCGAGCACGCACCCCGGCGCTACGCCGAGCGCGGGGCCCTGACGGCGCTCGACTCCCTGGCGATCGGCGAACCGGTCACCATCGTGGCCGAGGTGGTCGACGTCCGCGAGCGCACGATGCGCGCCCGTCGCGGATCGATCCTCGAAGCCAAGATCGGCGACGGCAAGGGGCTGCTCACCCTGACGTTCTTCAACCAGGGCTGGCGCACCAAGGACCTGGTGCCCGGTGCCCGCGGCATCTTCTCCGGCAAGGTCAGCGACTACCGCGGTGCCCGCCAGCTCGCCCACCCGGACTACGAGCTCTTCGACCCCGACGACCCCCGCGCCACGGCCGAACCGGGTTCGGACGAAGCGATCCGGTGGTCGCGGCAGCCGATCCCGATCTACCCGGCGACGGCCTCGCTCACCTCGTGGCAGATCGCGAAGTCGATGAGCATCGTGCTCGACACCCTGCCGGACCTGCCCGACCCGGTACCGGCCTCGGCGCGTAGCCGGCTCGACCTCGTCCCGTTCCGTCGGGCACTCGAGCTCCTCCACCGCCCCGAGAAGGTCGCGGACTTCAAGCGCGCACAGGACGCCCTGCGCTACCGCGAGGCGTTCGTGCTGCAGACCGCCCTGGTGCAGCGCCGGATCCGCGCCCGACGCACCGCGGCGACCCCGCGGGTGGCGGCTCCCGGTGGCATCCTCGAGCGCTTCGACGCCACCCTGCCGTTCACCCTGACCGACGACCAGCGTGCCGTCGGTGCCGAGATCGACACCGACATCGCCCGCACCTGGCCGATGCACCGGCTGGTGCAGGGCGAGGTCGGCTCGGGCAAGACCCTCGTGGCCATCCGCGCCATGCTCACGGTGGCCGAGTCCGGTGGGCAGTCCGCCCTCATCGCCCCGACCGAGGTGCTGGCCGCGCAGCACCTGCGGTCCATCGTGAAGTTCCTCGGACCGGACCTCGCGGCCGAGCTCCGACCGGTGATCCTGACCGGGTCGCAGTCCACCGACGAACGCCGGCGGGCCCTGCTCGCCGCGGCGTCGGGCAGCTCGCGGCTCGTGGTCGGCACCCACGCCCTGCTCGGCGACCGCGTCGACTTCGCCGAGCTCGGGCTCGTGGTCGTCGACGAACAGCACCGCTTCGGCGTCGAGCAGCGTGAAGCGCTCCGGACGAAGGGCGCAACCCCGCCGCACGTCCTGGTGCTCACCGCCACCCCGATCCCACGCACCGTCGCGATGACGGTGTTCGGTGACCTCGACGTCTCGACGATCACCGGGCTGCCCTCCGGTCGTGCGGGCGTCGAGACCTTCACGGTCCCGCTGGCGGAGCACCCCGGGTGGGAGTCCCGCATCTGGTCCCGGATGGCGGAGGAGCTCGACAAGGGGCGTCAGGCCTTCGTGGTCTGCCCCGCGATCGACGACGCCCACGCCGAGGACGACGGCGAACCCGCGCCCGCCGAGTCCGAGGACGACGCCCCCAAGCGCGCCCCGGCGACCGTGCTCGCCACCGCCGAGCGGATGCGCACGATGCCCGTGCTCGACGGCCGGCGGATCGCGGTGCTGCACGGCCGGATGACGGCGGACGAGAAGGACCGCGTGATGACGTCCTTCGCCGCCGGCGACCTGGACGTCCTCGTCGCGACGACCGTGATCGAGGTCGGTGTCGACGTGCCGAACGCCGCGATGATGGCCGTGCTCGACGCCGATCGCTTCGGCGTCTCCCAGCTGCACCAGCTGCGCGGCCGCATCGGCCGTGGGCAGTGGGCGGGCGTCTGCCTGCTCGTCACCACCGCCGAGCTCGAGACCACCTCGCGCGAGCGCGTCGACGCGGTGTCCGCCTCGGACGACGGCTTCGAGCTCGCCCGGGTCGACCTCGAGCTCCGGCGCGAGGGGGACGTGCTCGGCGAGCGGCAGTCGGGCGGCCGGTCGTCGCTCAACCTGCTGCGCGTGGTCGAGCACGCCGACCTCATCGTGGACGCCCGTGGCGAAGCCGAGCGGGTCCTCGAACCCGATCCCGAGCTCGACGGGTCCCCGGCCCTGCGCGAGGCACTGGCACGCCGCCTCGACGAGTCCGACGCGGCGTTCCTCGGCAAGAACTGACCCCGAGCCGGACGCCCCGGCACGGACCGGTATCGTCGCTGCCATGGCGCAGATCGCGGTGGTCCCCGGTTCCTTCGACCCCGTCACGCTCGGGCACCTCGACGTCATCGGTCGAGCTGCCGGGCTGTTCGACGAGGTGCACGTGCTCGTGGTGCACAACCCGGACAAGAAGCCCGCGATGTTCGAGGCGGTCGACCGCGTCCGGCTCATCGAGGAGTCCCTGGCCGAGGTCGGCACGCCGGGAACGGTCCGGGTCGGGGAGTGGACCTCCGGGCTCCTCGTCGACTACTGCCGGCAGGTCGGGGCGAAGGTGCTCGTCAAGGGCGTGCGATCGGGCGAGGACGTCGCGTACGAGACCCCGATGGCGATCATGAACCGGCACCTCGCCGACGTCGAGACCGTGTTCCTGCTGCCCGACGCCTCGCGCTCCCACGTGTCGAGCTCGCTCATCCGCCAGGTGTCGACGCTCGGCGGCGACGTCACCCCCTACGTGCCGAAGGCCGTGGCGGCAGCCCTCGCCGCACGCTGAGCCGGACGCCGAGCCGCACGCCGAGCCGCGCGCCGAGCCGGAGGCCCGGCCGGCCGACGCGCGGACACACCCCCGCCTGCCTCGACTCTCGGCTGCGTTCACGCTAGGGTTGACGATCGTGTCTTCCCACGTGAACAGCCCCTACGCCCTGCGCGTGCGCGACCTGGCGCACCGTCCGGGCGAGATGCGCGAGCACTCGCTCGACATCGTGGTGCCGGACGCGCTGGGAGCCGGTGTGATCGCGGTGCGCGAAGGTGCTCCGCTGCGCATCGACCTGCGGCTCGAGGGCCTGCACGAGGGTGTCCTCGTGTCCGGTCACGCCTCGGCCGACGCGACGGGGGAGTGCTCGCGCTGCCTCATCGACATCAGCGAACCCGTCGAGGTCGATTTCGCCGAGCTGTTCGCGTATGATACCTCGGAGGATTTCGACTTCTTCGTTCGCGATGACCACGTGGACTGCGAACAGGTCGTTCGAGATGCGGTGGTGCTGGCGCTGCCGTTCCAGCCGGTCTGCCGACCGGACTGCCCAGGCCTCGACCCGGTGACGGGCGAGCGACTGGCCGACCTCGATGAGCAGCCCGTTCACGAGACCCTGGACCCGCGCTGGGCAGCCCTGACCGGCATCCAGCTCGAAGCAGCCGAGCGTGCCGCCCACGGCGACACCACCGACACGAAGACCACCGAGGGCGAGGAGCGGGCCGAGGCCGAGTAGGCCCCGACACCGCCAGCCCCCGTACCGACCACCGACCAACCGAAAGAGATTCACCATGGCCGTTCCCAAGCGCAAGCAGTCCCGTGCGAACACGCACGCCCGTCGTTCGCAGTGGAAGGCCACGCCGATCCAGCTCGTCAAGACGATCGAGAACGGTCAGGTCACCTACAGCCTCCCGCACCGCGCGAAGGTCGTCGAGGACTCGGCCGGCACCCCCCTGTACATGGAGTACAAGGGCCGCAAGGTCGCTGACGTCTGATCGGACCGAACGCATGACGACGACGTCCGGCGCCACGGGGTCCCGCCCCGTGGGGCCGGACGTCGTTCGTCTGCAGGGCCAGCTCGGGGTCGACATCGACCTCGAGCTGCTCCAGCTCGCCCTGACACACCGCTCCTACGCCTACGAGCACGGGGGCATCAAGCACAACGAGCGCCTCGAGTTCCTCGGCGACTCGATCCTCGGCCAGGCCGTGACCGTGAAGCTCTACCGGTCCTTCCCCGACCTCGACGAGGGTGACCTCGCGAAGCGTCGCGCCAGCCTGGTGTCGACGGTCGCCCTGGCCGAGATCGCCCGGATGATCGGGCTCGGCCAGTACCTGCGCCTCGGCAAGGGCGAGGAACAGACCGGCGGCCGCGACAAGTCGTCGATCCTCGCCGACACCGTCGAAGCCGTCATCGGTGCCACCTACTTGTCCGCGGGCCCCGACCCGGCGACCGACCTGGTGCTCCGCCTGGTCGAGCCGCTGATGATCGACCCCGACCGCTTCGGCGCCGCGATGGACCCGAAGACGAGCCTGCAGGAGCTCGCGGCGAGCCTGTCGCTCGGCAACCCGGCCTACCGCGTCACCGAGACCGGCCCGGACCACGACAAGACCTTCAGCGCGACCGTCGTCCTGCAGGGCGAGGACATCGCCGTCGGCACCGGCTCGAGCAAGAAGGCGGCCGAGATGTCCGCGGCGCTCGACGCCTGGACCCGGCTGTCCGGCCGAGCGGCCTGACCGCGTGCCCGAACTCCCCGAGGTCGAGGTCGTCCGCGCCGGCCTCGAACCCGCGGTCAGCGGCGCTCGGGTGCTGCACGTCGACGTCGTGGACGAGCGCGCGCTCACCCGGCACGACGGCCCGGCCGAGGACTTCGCCGACCGCCTGACCGGTCGCACGATCGCCGCAGCGGTCCGTCGGGGCAAGTTCCTCTGGATGCCGTTGCAGCCCGAGCACGAGGGCGACCGGCCCGAAGCGCTCGTCGCCCACCTCGGCATGAGCGGCCAGATCCTGCTCGGCCGCGATCGACCGGCGGCGAAGCACCGCCGCATCCTCATCGACGTGCAACCCGTCGGCACCGACCGCGACGGCATCGCCGAACCCGCGGTCGAGCTCGAGTTCGTCGACCAGCGCACCTTCGGCTCGATGGCGATCGACGCGATGGTGCCGACGGTGGACGGCGCCCCCGCCGGGTTCGCCGGGCACGTCGACGCATCGGACCCCGACGCCGCGTGGCGCCGGAGCGTGCCGCAGCAGGTGTCGCACATCGCCCGCGACCCGCTCGACCCCGCGTTCGACGACGACCGCTTCACCGCCATCGCCCGGAAGCGTTCGAGCGGCATCAAGCGGATCCTGCTCGACCAGGGCGTCGTGAGCGGCATCGGCAACATCTACGCCGACGAGTCCCTCTGGGCTGCGAAGCTGCACTACGACCGCCCGGCCGAGCGGCTGACCCGTGCCGACCTCGCACGCCTGCTGCACGAGGTGCGCAGTGTCCTCCGGCGTGCGCTCGAGGACGGCGGGACGAGCTTCGACGCCCAGTACGTCAACGTCAACGGGCAGTCCGGGTACTTCTCGCAGCGGCTGAACGTCTACGGACAGCAGGGGAAGCCCTGTCCCCGCTGCGGCACGACGATCGTGCGCGAGGCCTTCATGAACCGGTCGAGCCACATCTGCCCCGTGTGCCAACCGCGTCCCCGCGCCCGCACGCGTTAGCCTGACGCCCAGCAGCACAGCCCAGCAGCGGCCCCGCCGCAGCACGCGTGAGCACACTCGGAGACCGCATGTACTTGAAGAGCCTGACCATCAAGGGGTTCAAGTCCTTCGCGCAGCCGACGACGTTCGCGTTCGAGCCGGGCGTCACGTGCATCGTCGGCCCGAACGGCTCGGGCAAGTCCAACGTCGTCGACGCCCTGGCCTGGGTGATGGGGGAGCAGGGGGCGAAGACCCTGCGCGGCGGCAAGATGGAGGACGTCATCTTCGCAGGCACCTCGACCCGCGGGCCGCTCGGCCGCGCCCAGGTGCTGCTGACGATCGACAACACCGACGGGCTGCTGCCGATCGACTACTCCGAGGTGACGATCGCGCGCACGCTGTTCCGCAACGGCGGCAGCGAGTACGCCATCAACGGCGAGAACTGCCGGCTGCTCGACGTGCAGGAGCTCCTGAGTGACACCGGCCTCGGCCGCGAGATGCACGTCATCGTCGGGCAGGGGCAGCTCGACAAGGTCCTGCACGCCACCCCGGAGGACCGCCGCGGCTTCATCGAGGAAGCCGCCGGCATCCTGAAGCACCGTCGCCGCAAGGAGAAGACCCTCCGGAAACTCGACGCGATGCAGACGAACCTGACCCGCCTGTCCGACCTGGCGGGCGAGATCCGGCGCCAGCTGAAGCCGCTCGGCCGCCAGGCCGAGGTCGCGCGCAAGGCCCAGTCCGTCGCCGCCGTCGCGCGGGACGCCAAGGCCCGCATCCTCGCCGACGACGTCGTCCGGCTGCGCCGCGAACTGCACGACCACCAAGAGGTCGAGGCGGGCCGCAAGTCGGAGCGAATCGTCCTGACCGAGCGACTCGACCAGACCCGGGTCCGCCAGCAGCACGTCGAGCAGAGCATGGTCGGCGACGACGTCGATCGCGCCCGGACCGTGGTGCACCGCCTGGAGAGCGTGCAGGAGCGCCTGCGCGGGCTGTCCAGCCTGGCGAACCAGCGGCTGATGTTCCTGGCGCAGCAGGCCGACGCCCCGCAGCAGGGCCCCTCGATCACCCCGGAGCGGGTGGCCGGTGTCCGTGCCGAGGCCGATCGGCTCGCCGCCCGCGCCGACGAGATGCAGGGCGGCTCCGCGGAGACCGCCCGTGCGGTGCAGGCCGCCCGTGACGCGCTCGACGCCCTCGACGAACGCATCGCCGCGCAGGCCGCCCGCGTCTCGCAGCACGACCTCGAGACGCAGCGGCTGGCGAACGCCGTCGACGTGGCCCGGTCGAAGCGCGGGTCCACGGTGGCGGACCGTGAGCGTCGCCAGCGGGCCCTCGCCGAGGCGGGCGAACGCGCCGAGCGTGCGACGGCGGCCCTCGCCGAACTCGGCACCGATCCGTCCGAGGGCGTCGACGACGAAGCCCTCGCCACCACGCTCCAGGCGGCTCGTGCGCAGCTGGAGACCGCGCAGGCCGCCCGCGACGAGCAGCGCGACCGGCTGCACGCCCTCGAGCGCGAGCGGGACGCCCTCGACGCGCGGGTCGCGGCGCTCGGCATGTCGATCGACGTCCGCGACGGTTCGCAGGCGCTCATCGACGCCGGACGCGCGGGCATCGTCGGGCGTCTGGCCGACGCGCTCACGGTGGCGCCCGGGTTCGAGGGCGCCGTCGCCGTCGCGCTCGACGGGCTCGCGGACGCTGTCCTCGCCGACGACCGGTCGGTCGCGCTCGATGCCGTCGACCACGCCCGCTCCGCGGACATCGGACGCATCGACGTCGTCGTCGCGGACGCCGAGGGTCTCCCCACGGACCTGCCGGACACGCTGCCGGCCGGCGTCCGCCGGGCCCTCGACCTGGTGCAGGGCCCGCCGGCGATCGCCGCGATCCTGCGGAACACCCTGATCGCGGACGTCCCGGAGAGCGAGGGCGGGCACGCGGACGGGCACGCGGACGCGCACTCCGGCACGCTCGACCTGGAGGCCGTGCTCGCCGCCGCCCCGCACGCGACGGTCGTCACCCGGTCCGGTGACCTCGTGCGCGCCGTCCGCGTCACCGGCGGCGGGGAACGCGTGACCTCGCGGATCGAGCTCGTCGCGGAGCGCGACGACGCCGTGACGCGACGCGACGCCATCAGGGCGGACGCCGAGGACGCAGCCACGGGCCTCCAGGCAGCACGCACCGCCGTCGAGGACGCACGCCGCCGTGCGGACGAAGCCGACACAGCATCCCGCGCGCACGCGAAGGCGACGGCCGAGTACGACCGGGCCAGCGCCTCGACGCGGGCGAAGGCCGAGAACGCAGCGGCCGAGGTGGAGCGCCTGCGTGCCGCCCTCGCCGAGACCGACGGCGCCGTCGAGGTCGTCGACGCCGCCCTGGCAGAGGCCGAGACGGCACACCGCGCGTTCACCGAGCAGGAGCGACCCGTCGTCGACGCCTCCGAGCGTCCGGGCCTGCAGGACGCACTCGAGGCCGCACGCGCCGCCGAGGTCGAGCAGCGCATCCAGGTGCAGACCGTGCGCGAGCGTGTCCGCGCCGAACGGCACCGCGCCGACCAGCTCGAACGCCAGCTCGAGGCCGAGCGCGCGGCGGCAGAGGAAGCAGCGCGCCGTGCGGTGATCCGCCGCGGGCAGATCGAGACCGCCGAAGCCGTCCTCGCCGACCTGCCGGGCGTGCTGGGCGCCGTCGACCGGTCGCTGGCCGAGGCACGCGTGCAGCTCGCGACCGAGGAGTCCGAACGGTCGAAGCGCAACACCGAACTGCAGGCGATCCGGAACGAGGAGCGCGAGCTCCGCGACCGGCTGCAGACGATCACCGACGGCGTCCACTCGCTCGAGATGGAGATCTACGAGAAGAAACTGCACGTGTCGGGCGTGCTCGACCGGGCGCTGAGCGATCTCGGGCTGACCGAGGCCGTGCTCGTCACCGAGTACGGGCCGACCGTGCCGGTGCCGGTCGACGTGCTGGTGGACCCGCGGGTGCTGGCGCGGAAGCACCGCGACGCCGAGCGCGCTGCTGCGGCGGCGGCTGCAGCCGCGTCCGACGCGTCCGACACGGCGCCGGTCGACAGCGACACGGCGCCGGTCGACGGCGACACGGTGCCGGTCGGCGATGCCGACACCGACATCGCCCCCGACGACGGCACGGCGGACCTCGACACCAGCCCCGGCGACGACACGGTGGCGCTCGTCGACGCCGAATCGACCCTGCCCGGCGGCCCCGCCCTGCCCGAGTTCGACGTCACCGACGAGGTCGACCCCGCCGACGTCGAGACCGTGCCGTACGTCCGCGCCGAGCAGGAACGCCGCCTGCAGGCCGCCGAACGCGACCTCGGCCGGCTCGGCAAGGTGAACCCGCTCGCGCTCGAGGAGTTCCAGGCGCTCGAGCAGCGGCACGCGTTCCTCGCCGAGCAGCTCGAGGACCTGCAGAAGACCCGCACCGACCTGATGACGATCATCGACGAGCTCGACACGAAGATGCAGACGATCTTCGAGTCCGCGTTCAACGACACGAAGGACGCCTTCGACGTCATCTTCCCGATCCTGTTCCCGGGCGGCTCCGGCTCGATCAACCTCACCGACCCGACCGACCTGCTCGGCACCGGGATCGACGTGCAGGTGAAGCCCGCCGGCAAGAAGATCGACCGCCTGACGCTGCTGTCCGGTGGCGAGCGGTCCCTGGCCGCAGTGGCGCTGCTCGTCGCGATCTTCACCGCCAGGCCGTCGCCGTTCTACATCATGGACGAGGTCGAGGCCGCCCTCGACGACGCCAACCTCGGTCGCCTGCTGACGGTGTTCGAGCGGCTCCGCGAGTCCTCGCAGCTCATCGTCATCACCCACCAGAAGCGCACGATGGAGATCGCCGACGCCCTGTACGGGGTGTCGATGCGGCAGGACGGCGTGTCCGCCGTCGTCGGGCAGCGGGTGCAGAAGCGCGAGCCCGCCGACGCGGTCGCGTAGCCGGCTGGCTGGCTGGCTGCGGTCGCGCGCCGCGAAAGCGACAGATCTCCGCCAACAGTTCGCGGCAATCTGTCGCTTTCATGGAGAGGATCGTGGGCCCGCGACGAGATCTGTCGCTTTCGTAGCTCTGGTCGCGACCACGGACAGACGGGAGGCACGGTGCCAGCTGGCACCGTGCCTCCCGTCCGTGTTGCCGCCCGTCCAGGGCGTGACGCTTACTCCGCGTCGGCCGCGACCGACTCCTTCGGCTCGCCCGTCGGGGTGAGCCCGCGCTCCTGGCGCTTCTTCGAGACGACCAGCGAGGCGGTCGTCGCGACCGCGATGGTCAGCAGGATGAAGCCCAGCGAGAACCAGATCGGGATCTCCGGCGCCCACTCGATGTGCTCGCCACCGTTGATGAACGGCAGCTCGTTGACGTGCATGGCGTGGAAGACGAGCTTCACACCGATGAAGCCGAGGATGACCGCGAGGCCCTGGCCGAGGTAGATCAGGCGCTCGAGCAGTCCGGCGATCAGGAAGTACAGCTGCCGCAGCCCGAGCAGCGAGAACGCGTTCGCGGTGAACACGATGAAGGCGTCCTGCGTGAGCCCGAAGATCGCGGGGATCGAGTCGAGCGCGAACAGCACGTCGGTGAGACCGATCGCGACCATGACGAGCAGCATCGGGGTGAACAGGCGCTTGCCGTCGACCTTGGTGGTCAGGCGGTCGCCGTCGTAGTGGTCCGAGGTCGGGATGATGCGCTTCAGGATGCGGATCAGGCGGGAGTCGCCCTCGTCGCCACCGTGGTCGTTGCCGCTGCGGGCCTGCGACCACGCGAGCCAGAACAGCAGCGCACCGAACAGGTAGAACACCCACGAGAAGTTCTCGATGATCGTGACGCCGAGGGCGATGAAGATGCCTCGGGCGACGAGGGCGATCGCGACGCCGACGAGCAGGACCTTCTGCTGGAACTCCTTCGGCACGGCGAAGCTCGTCATGATGATGAGGAAGACGAACAGGTTGTCGACCGACAGCGCCTTCTCGGTGAGCCACCCGGCGAAGTACTCCCCGCCGGCCTGTCCGCCGCCGAAGACCAGGATGCCGAAGCCGAACAGGATCGCGAGTCCGATGTAGAACACGGACCAGAACGCGGATTCGCGGATGTGTGGCACGTGCGGGGTGCGCACGTGCGAGTAGAAGTCGAACACCAGCAGGGCGAGGATGCCTGCGATGGTGAGGAGCCAGACGAAGAGTGGGACGTCCACGGTTTCCTTCAGGTAGGGCGCGCCGCTGATGTGCGGGTACGCCGAGGCCTGAAGGTCTCTTCCGCCGTGTCGCACCGGAACCGGTGCTGCACGACCGGCGCCCCGGGTCCGGATCGTTCCGGGCCGTACTGACGGGGTCACCGAGAGGGAATACTCCCCTTCGTGAGACCGAGCATACCGGGCACAGCGGACATGCGCCGCGCTCTAAGCTGGGAGCATGGCGAGTTCCTGGTCACTGTCCTCACGGCTGCGCGGCCTCTTCCAGCGCAAGACGATCGACGAGACCACGTGGGAGGACCTCGAGACCGCGCTGATCGGCGCCGACTTCGGTCCGGACATCTCCGAGGCGATCATCGAGGACCTGCACGCGCGCGTCGACCGCTACGGCACGACCGACCCGGCCGACCTGCAGCGCATGCTGCGTGAGGTGCTCGAGGAACGGCTGTCGAAGCTCGACACCACGCTCAAGCTCAGCGCGCGGCCCGCCGTCGTGCTCGTCGTCGGGGTGAACGGCGTCGGCAAGACCACGACGATCGGCAAGTTCGCGAAGTTCCTGAAGACCTACGACCGCACGGTCCTCGTCGGTGCGGCCGACACCTTCCGTGCTGCCGCGGTCGAGCAGGTCGCGACCTGGGCCGAGCGCGCCGGCGTCGACGTCGTCCGCCCGTCGCAGCCCGGGCAGGACCCCGCCTCGGTGGCGTACCAGACCGTCGAGAAGGCGATCCGCGACAACACCGAGATCGTCGTCATCGACACCGCCGGCCGCCTGCACACCAAGGCAGGCCTGATGGACGAGCTGACGAAGATCAAGCGCGTCGTCGAGAAGCAGACCGAGATCAGCGAGGTGCTGCTCGTCCTCGACGCCACCACCGGGCAGAACGGCCTGGCCCAGGCGCAGGCGTTCATCGAGGGCGCCGGGGTCACCGGCCTCGTCATCACCAAGCTCGACGGCTCCGCGAAGGCCGGGTTCGTGCTCAGCGTGCAGGAGAAGACGGGCATCCCGATCAAGCTCATCGGGCAGGGCGAGGGCATCAACGACCTGACCGGTTTCACCCCGCACGTGTTCGTGCAGAACCTCGTCGGCTGATTCCGGGTACTGTCTCCGCAGTACAGGGATCGTCCAGGTACACCGGAAGGAGCCCTTCAATGCCAGCACTCCTGATCATCGCGATCATCGTCGGCCTCGTCCTGCTCTTCAGCGGCATCTTCGTCGGTGCGCTGAAGTTCCTGCTGTGGGTCGGGATCGTCCTCATCATCCTGGCCGTCATCGGCTGGCTCCTCAGGAGCATCCGCGGTCGCGCATAGCGCTCGCGTCGCCCTGAACGGGCGGATGGACGAACGGGAGGCACGGTGCCAGCTGGCACCGTGCCTCCCGTCTGTCCGTGGTCGCGACCAGTGCCGCGAAAGCGACAGACTGCCGCGAACTGTCGGCGGAGATCTGTCGCTTTCGCGGACCGGTGGCCGGCTTCAGACGGCCTGGCGACCCGGCGCCGCGTCGAGCAGGTGCGACAGGTGCTCGGGAACCGAGCCGCCGCGCGCGACCGTGGCGCGTGCCCACAGGCGTCCGGCGCGGTACGACGACCGGACGAGCGGGCCGGCGAGGACCCCGGCGAAGCCCATCTCCTCGGCGACCTCACGCAGCGCGACGAACTCCTCCGGCTTGACCCAGCGCGCCACCGGCAGGTGCCGCGGCGACGGGCGGAGGTACTGCGTCAACGTGATGATGTCCGTGCCGGCGTCGAACAGGCGTTGCAGGGCGTCCTCGATCTCGATGCGCTCCTCGCCCATGCCGAGGATCAGGTTCGACTTCGTGACGAGCCCGGCGTCGCGGCCCTGCGTGATGACGTCGAGGGAGCGCTCGAACGTGAACGCCGGTCGGATCCGCTTGAAGATCCGCGGCACGGTCTCGACGTTGTGGGCGAAGACCTCGGGGCGGGCGTCGAACACCTGGCCGAGCTGGTCCGGGCGGCCGTTGAAGTCCGGCACCAGGATCTCGACGCCGGTGCCGGGGGAGTGCTCGTGGATCTGGCGGATGGTCTCGGCGTAGAGCCAGGACCCGCCGTCGGGCAGGTCGTCGCGGGCGACGCCGGTCACCGTGGCGTACTTGAGTCCCATGGACACGACCGAGTCGGCGACCCGGCGGGGCTCGTCGCGGTCGAGCGGCTCGGGCTTGCCGGTGTCGATCTGGCAGAAGTCGCACCGGCGGGTGCACTGGGAGCCGCCGATCAGGAACGTGGCCTCGCGGTCCTCCCAGCACTCGAAGATGTTCGGGCAGCCGGCCTCCTGACAGACGGTGTGCAGCTGCTTGTCCTTGACCAGGGCGGACAGCTCGCGGAACTCCGGGCCCTGGGTGGCACGGGTCTTGATCCACCCGGGCTTCGTCTCGATCGGGGTCTCGGCGTTGCGGGCCTCGACGCGGAGCATCCGGCGGCCTTCGGGGGCGAGGGTCATACGAGGGTTTCCTGTCGTGCGGGCGCGGTGCTGGGGGACGTGGTGTCGGCGGTCGTGATGCGGGCCGTCGTGGTGCTCTGGGCGGCGCTGCCGATCCGGTGGCCGGTCCGCATGCCGTGTTCGGCAGCGCGGATGCGGTCGACCACGGTGTCGGCGAGGTCGTCGACGGTGACGGGCCGCCCGGCGGCGGCGCTCAGCGTCGTCACCCCGGCGTCGGCGATGCCACACGGCACGATCGCGGCGTAGGCGTCGAGTGCGTTGTCGCAGTTGATCGCGATGCCGTGGGTCGTCACGCCCTCGGCGACGTGCAGCCCGATGGCGCCGACCTTGGCGGGCGGCGTGCCGTCCGCTCCGCGGACCCACGCGCCGCTCCGGCCGTCGATGCGCCGCGCGTCCACCCCGACGGTCGCCGCCGCGTCGATGATGACCTGCTCGAGGTCACGCACCCACGCCACGACGTCGATCGGAACGGCCAGTCGGACGATCGGGTAGGCCACGAGCTGCCCGGGGCCGTGCCAGGTGATGCGCCCGCCGCGGTCGACCTCGACCACCGGCGCGCCGTTCGTCGGCAGGTCGGACGGCTCGGTGCGGCGGCCAGCGGTGTACACGGACGGGTGCTCGCACAGCACGAGAACCCCGGGGGAGCGGCCGGCGACGACGTCGGCGTGGAGGTCCCGCTGCAGCGCGAGTCCCTCGGCGTAGTCGAGCAGCCCGGCAGGCCGCACGATCTCGAGTTCCGGCATGCGAGCGAGCCTACGACGGTTTCTGGACGGAGTACAACAACACGGACGACCTTGACCTGAACCGTGGTTGAGGGCTTCGGATGGCGGACATGGACATCCGCCAGGCACAGCTCGCCACCCGCTCGCTCGACGACACGGCCCGGTTCTGGGAACGGCTCGGGTGCCCGGTCGACCGCGCCGACGGAGTGGTCGAGGTCGTGGTGGGGTCGACGCGGCTCCTGTTCCGGGAGCTGCCGGGGATGACCGGTGCGCTGCACCTCGCGATTACGATCCCGGCTGACACGTTCGCCACTGCTGCCGAGTGGATCGCCGAGATCGCGACGGTGCTGGTCGACGCCGACGGCCGTGACGAGTTCGAGGGCCCGCCGAACTGGAACTCGCGATCGGTGTACTTCGAGGGTCCGGACGAGCAGCTGCTCGAACTGATCGAGCGACGGGACCTCGCCGCGGCCGCACCCGCGTCCGGGCCCGCGTCCGCCGCGCCCGCGTTCGCGTCCGCCGTCCCGCTCCTGTCGGTCAGCGAGGTCGGCATCGCCGTGCCCGACGTCCTCGGCGCAGTCGAGAAACTGCGCCGCGCCGGACTCGAGCCCTACGCCAACCCAGCAGGCGAGGGCTTCGCCGCGGTCGGCGACGTCGACGGTCTCGTCATCCTGGTGTCGCCGGAGCGGCGGTGGTTCCCGACCGCTGACCGCCTGCCGTCGACCGCGCCGGTGGTCCTCGACGTCGGGCTGGACGCCCCGGTCGAGCTCACGCCTGGCGTGCTGCTGCGCTGACCGACCGGGACCCGCGCTCCGAGCCTTGTAGAATCGACGGATCATGGCGCAATTCGGTTCACTCTCCGATCGGCTGACCGAGACCTTCCGCAATCTGCGGAGCAAGGGTCGGCTGACTCCGTCCGACGTCGACGGCACCGTCCGCGAGATCCGGCGGGCGCTCCTCGACGCCGACGTCGCGCTCGAGGTCGTCAAGGCGTTCACCGCAGCAGTGCGCGAGCGTGCCCTCTCCGACGAGGTCAACCGCGCGCTGAACCCGGCGCAGCAGGTCGTCCAGATCGTCAACGAGGAACTCGTCGGCATCCTGGGCGGGCAGCAGCGTCGCCTCGAGTTCGCGAAGAAGCCGCCGACGGTCATCATGCTCGCGGGTCTGCAGGGTGCCGGTAAGACGACCCTCGCCGGCAAGCTCGGCAAGTGGCTCAAGAAGGACGGCCACACCCCGATGCTCGTCGCGGCGGACCTCCAGCGTCCGAACGCCGTGCAGCAGCTGCAGGTCGTCGGCGAGCAGGCCGGCGTCCACGTCTTCGCTCCGGAGCCCGGCAACGGCGTCGGTGACCCGGTCAAGGTCGCCAAGAACGCCATCAAGGCCGCGGTCGACCAGCAGTACGACACCGTCATCGTGGACACCGCCGGTCGTCTCGGTGTCGATGCCGAGCTGATGAAGCAGGCCGCGAACATCCGCAAGGCCGTCGACCCCGACGAGGTCCTGTTCGTCATCGACGCGATGATCGGTCAGGACGCCGTCGTCACGGCCCGCGCGTTCCAGGAAGGCGTCGACTTCACCGGTGTCGTGCTGTCGAAGCTCGACGGCGACGCCCGTGGTGGTGCGGCACTTTCGGTGGCCAGCGTCACCGGTCGCCCGATCATGTTCGCCTCCACGGGTGAGGGCCTCGACGACTTCGAGCCGTTCCACCCGGACCGCATGGCGAGCCGCATCCTCGACCTTGGCGACATCATGTCGCTCATCGAGCAGGCCCAGTCGGCCTTCGACGAGGACGAAGCCCGCGCGGTCGCCGAGAAGATCGCGTCCGACTCGTTCACGCTGAACGACTTCCTGCAGCAGATGCAGCAGCTCCGCAAGGCCGGCTCGATCAAGGGCATGCTCGGCATGCTCCCGGGCGCCAAGGGCATGCGCGAGGCGCTCGACAACTTCGACGAGCGCGAGATCGTGCGCACCGAGGCGATCATCCAGTCGATGACGCCGAAGGAGCGCGAACTCCCGAAGCTCCTGAACGGATCGCGCCGACTCCGCATCGCCAAGGGTGCCGGCTCCACGGTCACCGAGGTCAACGCCCTCGTGAACCGGTTCGAGCAGGCCGCGAAGATGATGAAGACCGTCGCCCGCGGTGGCGTGCCGCAGATGCCGGGCATGGGTCCGATCCCGGGCATGCACGGCGGCAAGAAGCAGCAGCAGGGCGGCAAGAAGAAGTCGAAGGTCGGCAACCCGGCCAAGCGTGCGGCGATCGCCGCCGGTACGGCTGCCGCTCCGCAGCAGGCACCGAAGGGCTCCGGCCTCGGCCTCGGCGGTGCCGCCAAGGGCGGCAAGGCGCCGACCGAGGAAGAGCTCGCGAGCCTGCAGAAGTTCCTGGGGCGCTAGTCGCGACCCCCTGACGGACGGGAGGCCCGGTGCCAGCTGGCACCGGGCCTCCCGTCCGTCTGCGCGCACGTCGCGACGTTCTTTCCCAGAACGGGCGCGATGGAACGCGGAATCGGGCGTACCTGGTCGAAAGAAACGACCAGGTATGCCCGGATCGACCAGGTGTGCCCGGAGCGACCAGGTCGGTGGGCGCGGACGGGAGGCGCGGGGCGGGCTCGTGACGTTCCTTCCCAGAACGGTCGCGATGGAAAGCCGAATCGGGCGTACCTGGTCGAAAGAAACGACCTGGTGCGCCCGGATCGACCAGGTGTGCCCGGAGCGACCAGGTCGGTGGGCGCGGACGGGAGGCGCGGGGCGGGCTCGCGCCGCTCTTTCCCAGAACGGGCGCGATGGAAAGCGGAATCGGGCGTACCTGGTCGGAAAAAACGACCCGGTACGCCCGATTCGACCAGCTACGCGGAACGGCCCGGGGTCACAGGGACTCGCGGAACTCCGTCACCAGGTGGCGGACGACCTCGCGCAGGTCGCCGCCGTGCTCCTGCGCAACCCGGAGCTGCCGCTGGTACGACGCCCCGTTCGCGATCATCGTGTCGAGGTGGTGCAACTCCTGCTGGCAGCCGAGCCGCTCGGCCACCGGGTCGAGCCGCTGCACCAGGTCGTGCACCTCGTCGGTCACGAGCCGCTCGTCGCCGGCGGCGTTCGTGATGATCTCGGCCTCCATGCCGTAGCGGGCGGCGCGCCACTTGTTCTCGCGGATGAACCACGGCTGCATCGTCGGCAGGTTCTCGCCGGCGTCGAGTCGGTCGGACATCGCGGTGACCAGGCACTGCACGAGCGCGGTCACGGCGCCGACCTCGTGCAGGGTCGAGATGCCGTCGGAGACCCGGTTCTCGAGCGTCCCCCACTTCGGCGACGGGCGGATGTCCCAGCGCAGGTCCTTCACGCTGTCGATGACGCCCGTGCGCGTGAGGTCGCTCACCACCTCTTCGAAGTTCGCCCACGCACCGAGTGCCGGCGGCAGTCCACCGGTGGGGAGTTGCTGGAACATCAGCGCGCGGTTCGAGGCGTACCCGGTGTCGATGCCGGCCCAGAACGGGCTCGATGCGGTGAAGGCCTGCAGGTGCGGGACGTACGCGAGCATCGCGCCGAGGATCGGCAGGGCCTTGTCGCGGTCGTCGATGCCGACGTGCACGTGGACGCCCCAGATGAGCATCTGCCGGCCCCACCAGCGCGTCCGGTCGATCAGGGTCGTGTAGTGCTCGCTGTCCGGGGTGATCTCCTGCTGGTCCCAGACGGCGAACGGATGCGTGCCGGAGCACATGACCTGGGCGTCGAGCGGTTCGGCGGCGTCGATGACCTCGCCGATGATGCCGGACAGCTCGCTCGTGGCGTCGCGGACCCGTGAGTGCACGCTGGAGACGACCTCGACGGTGTTGGTCAGGAGTTCCTCGGTCACCCGCTCGCGATCGCCGAGTCGTTCGTGCACGGCCGCGATGACGGCAGGGGCACGGGGCGCGAGGTCGCCGGTCGACAGATCGACCAGCGGGAGCTCCCACTCGACGCCGATGGTCGACGGAGGGGACTCGGTGAAGCGGATGTCCATGCTGTACATCCTGCCCGGAAGGTTGTCGGACACGCACAACGACGGCGGCTTCTGGTCGTGCGGATCCGATTCACAGTAGTTCCACACCGGGCGTACCGTTGATATGTACAGAGCAGGAAGAGGTACGCATGCAGTTGGTCGTGCGCGGCACGTCCGCACCCCTCGTCGGGGAACTCGACGTCCCCGTCTCGAAGTACCACGCGCACCGCGCGCTGGTGCTCGCGTCGCTGGCGAAGGGGACGAGCATCGTCTCCGGCATCAGCGCCACCCGCCAGGTCGAGTGGACCGTCGGCACGCTCCGCGCCCTCGGCGTCGACGTGAAGCGTCGCGGGGACGAGTACCACGTCACCGGGCTCGGCGGCCGGTACGAGGCCACCGACGTCGTCGACCACGGGTCCCGTGGCGCCGACGGCATCCTGAACATGGGGTCCTCCGGAACCACGCTCTACTTCATGACGGGTCTGGCGTCGCTCGCCGACAAGCCGATGACGCTCGTGGGCATGAAGTACTTCCAGCGCCGGCCCATCAAGGCACTGCTGACCTCGCTGACCCAGATGGGCATCGAGCTCGAGGCGACGAACGACTGCCCGCCCGTCACCGTCCAGCCGAAGCGCCCCCGCGGCGGCGACGTCACGATCGCCGGCACCCTGTCGCAGTGGGTCTCCGGCCTGCTCCTCGTGGCCCCGTTCGCCGAGCAGGAGACCCGGATCCACATCACCGGCGACCGGCTCAACGAGCAGCCCTACGTCGAGCTGACCGTCCGGATGATGCGAGAGTTCGGCCTGACGGTCGAGGTCTCCGACGACTGGCTCGAGTACCGGATCCCGGCGAACCAGCAGGCCACCCCGCACGACTACGTCATCCCGCCGGACATCGGGTCCGCCGCGTTCGGCATCGCCGCGGCCGGCATCCGCGAGTCGAACCTGCTCCTGCGCGGCATGACGGCCTTCACCACCGCCGAGACCGACCACCCGGAGAGCGAGTTCCTCGACCTCGCGACGGCGATGGGCGTCCCGATGCGGATCGACGAGGAGACCGGGTTCGTGCGCATCGAACACGACGGTTCCCCGCTGCGACCGCTCGACATCGACTGCCAGCCGATCCCCGACCTGCTGCCGGTCCTGTCGACCATGGCCACCTTCGCCGAGGGCACCACCCGGCTCTGGAACGTCGCCCACATCCGGTTGAAGGAGTCCGACCGCGTCGCGGCGATGCTGCAGCTCAACCGCATGGGTGGCCGGGCCGAGCAGGGTGCCGACGAACTCCGCGTCACCGGGGTCGGGGCCGAGGGACTCCACGGCGCGCAGATGTCGTCGTTCAACGACCACCGGGTCCTGATGTCACTCGCCGTCGCCGCCTCGAAGGCGCGCGGTACCTCGGGGCTGACCTACCCGCGGGCCTACCGGATCTCGTACCCGACGTTCCTCGAGGCGATGAACTCCGTCGGCCTCGAAATGGAGGTCGGCGACGCCCTCGCCGCGCAGATCGCCCGCGACGACCGGGCCGACGCGGCCGAGGCCGCCGCGATCGCAGACGAGCGCACCGACCTCGGCGAGCGCACCGATGGCGAGCGCGCCGATGGCGAGCGCACCAATGGCGAGCGCACCGACGGTGAGCCCGCCGACGGTGAGCGCGCCGGCGGCGAGCGCGCCGACCTCGACGAGCAGCACCCGGTCGCTCCCACGACCCCGGAGCCGCTCGCGCTCGCCGGTGTCGACGCGGACCCCCTCGTGCTGAGCGAGAAGGTCCGCGCGCTCGCGACCACCGATCCCGACGGCCTCGCGGTCATCGAGGTCGGCGGCGCAGCACCCGTGAACACCACGTGGCGGGAACTGCAGGACGAGGCCGACAAGGTCTCCGCGCTCCTGCTCGAGCTCGGGGTCCGCACGGGCGAGTCGGTCGCCATGCAGTTGCCGAACTGGCGCGAGTTCGTCTCCATCACCCTCGGCGCGATCCAGATCGGAGCGGTCGCGACGCCGATCATGCCGGTGTTCGGACCGCGCGAGACGACGATGACGCTCGCCCGGTCCCGCGCCCGTGTGGTGTTCCTGCCGAACGTGTTCCGCAAGCGCCGGCCCGCTCTCGAGCTCCTCGACGTCATCGACGAGGCGAAGGCCCAGCAGCGCCGGCTGTCGGTCGAGCACGTGATCGTGCTCCGGTCCGAGGCGCGCGGCCAGGTCGACGCCCCGACGAACCAGCCGCCGCTGCCGGCCGACGCCCTGGACCGGGTGGCCACGAGCGACTGGCACTGGCGCTACTTCGACAACGCCCTCGACGCCGTGCACGTGGACGTCGACGAGATCACCTCGCGCGCGCCGGGCCCGGACGACGTCTGCCAGCTGCTGTTCACGAGCGGCACGACGGGGGAGCCGAAGGGCGTTCAGCACCCGCACCGCACCCTCGGGCTGGCCACGGCCATGCACGTCGCGCAGTCGGGCTTGACGAGCGCGGACCGGATCTACATCCCGTCGCCGCTCGCGCACCAGACCGGGTTCCTGTACGGCATGCTGCTGGCGTTCCGGCTCGGTGCGCCGCAGGTCATCCAGCCGGTGTGGGACGGCACCGTCGCGCTCGAGCAGGCGTTCGGCGTCGCGCAGGCGTCGTTCGTGCAGTGCGCGACCCCGTTCCTGACCGACCTCGTCGACCTCGTCGAAGCCGGTGCCGCCCAGCCCGAGTCGCTGCGGATCTTCGTGCCGACCGGTGCCGCCGTGCCGCGGGCCCTCGCCCAGCGGGCCGCGACGGTGCTCGGCACGGCCATCCTCGGCGCCTTCGGCACGAGCGAGACCTGCCTCGGCGCCCTGTCCAGCCCGATCGACGACCCGGCGGCAGCGTACGGGCACGACGGTCGTGCGCTGCCGGGCATCCGGATCCGGATCGTCGACGACGAGGGCCACGAGCTCCCCGCCGACACCGAGGGCAACTTCGAGCTGCACTCGCCGACGATGTTCGACGGGTACCTCGACCGCCAGGACCTGACCGACGACGTCTTCACCGAGGACGGCTGGTACAAGACCGGCGACCTGGCGAAGGTCGACGTGAACGGCTTCCTGTCGATCACCGGCCGGATCAAGGACGTCATCAACCGCGGTGGCGAGAAGATCCCGGTCGTCGAGATCGAGAACCTGCTCTACCAGCACCCCCTGGTCACCGACGTGGCGATCGTCGCGATGCCGGACCCCCGACTCGGTGAGCGTGCGTGCGCGTTCGTCGTGCCGGCTGCCGGTGCCGAGCGGCTCGACTTCGCGGCGATGCAGCAGGCGCTCGACAAGGCGGGCGTGAGCAAGTACTACTGGCCAGAGCGGCTCGAGTCCATCGACGAACTGCCGCGCAACGCCGTCGGCAAGGTCCAGAAGAACGTCCTGCGTGAGCAGGCAGCCGCGCTCGTCGCCGCGAGCACCACGAAGGAGAACGAGACACGATGACGCTGGTCATGGAAACCGCCACCGAAGCCGCCTTCCAGCAGCTCAAGGCCGAGGTCACCGAGTGGGTCCGCGGCCGCGGTGAGGAGTGGGCGGACGAGATCGAGCGCACCGGCCGGGTCGCCCCGGAGCTGTTCCAGGAGCTCAAGGACAAGGGGTGGCTCAGCCTCGCCGCCCCGACCGAGCTCGGCGGACGGGCCATCCCGTTCTCGCGCTACCTCGAGATCATGGAGATCGTCTCGCGTTCGCACGCGTCGATCCGGATGCTCGTGCACGTCGTCAACGGCACCTGGCGCGCGATGGCCCCCTACGCGACGCCGGAGCAGATCGAGCAGGTCGTCAAGCCGAGCGTCGCGGGTGACAAGCTCGTCGCGTTCACCCTGACCGAGGCCACGGCCGGCACCGGCGCGGACATCCGCACCACCGTCCGCCGCGAGGGCGACACCTACGTCATGAACGGTGAGAAGCACCTCATCACGTTCGGCGTGCAGGCCGACTACTGGCTCATCGCCGCCCGCCTCGAGGGCACCAGCGGCCAGGACGGCACGGTCGCGTTCCTCATGCCGAACAGCGGGCTGCCGGGCGCCGAGGTGATCGACGACTCCGACACCATGGGCATCCGGGGCACCGACCACGCGATCCTGCGCTTCACCGACGTGCCCGTGCCGGCCAGTGCGCTGCTCGGCGCCGAGGGCCAGGGGCTCGAGGTCGCGCTCGGCGGCTTCCTGCTGCCGAGTCGCGTGTCCGTCGCGATGAGCGCCGTCGGCCTCGCCGAGCGTGCGAACGAGCTCGCCGTCGAGTACGCGAACAAGCGCGAGACGTTCGGCAAGCAGCTGTCCAGCCGCCAGGCGATCCAGTTCTACCTGGCCGAGAACTACGCCGACATCGCCGCCGCCCGCGCCCTGGTGCTCGAGGCCGCCCGCGCCTACGAGGAGGACCGCCCCGACGCGGGCACGTTGTCCAGCGCCTCGAAGATGGTCGCGGTCGACATGCTCGCCCGCGTCACCGACAAGGCCCTGCAGGTGCACGGCGGCCAGGGCTACTGGAAGCGCAACGCGATCGAGCGTGTCTACCGCGACGCGCGCGCGCAGCGCTTCGAAGAGGGCACCAACGAGATCCAGAAGCTGGTCGTCGGCCGCGCCGTCGTCACCGGCAAGGCCGGGTTCTAGACAGCAACCACCCACCGGACGGGAGGCCCGTGGCGGGGCCCGCCACGCGCCTCCCGTCCCTCCCCACACGTAGAGGACCGCAGTGACCGACAACACCAACGCACCCATCGCACTGATCACGGGCGCTTCGCGCGGCATCGGCCGCCTGCTCGCGCAGAAGCTCGGCCAGCGCGGCGTGACCGTCGTGGTCACGTACAAGGGCAACGCCGACCTGGCCGAGGAGTCGCTCGCCGACGTCAAGGCCGCCGGCGGCGACGGGATCACCGCGCAGGTCGACATCGAGCAGCCGGAGTCGATCGACGCCCTGTTCGACCTGGTACGGGACACCTACGGTCGCCTCGACCACTTCGTCGCGAACGCCGCTGCCAGCGCGTTCAAGCCGCTCAAGGAACTGAAGCTGCACCACCTGGACCGCAGCTACGCCACCAACGCCCGCTCGTTCGTGCTCGGGGCGCAGCGTGCGGCCGAGCTGATGGACCGCGGTGGGCGCATCGTCGTCGTGACCTCGTACGGATCGCTCCGCGCGTTCCCGACCTACGCCGCGCTCGGCGCGGCGAAGGCCATGAGCGAGTCGTACATGAAGTACATGGCGGTCGAGTTCGGTCCGCGCCAGATCACGGTGAACGCGGTCAACGGTGGCCTGATCGACACCGACTCGCTCGAGTACTTCTACACGAAGGTCCCCGGCCAGGCGCCGATCGACTCGGTGTTCGAGAAGCTCCCGCTGCAGCGCCCCGGCACCGCCGACGACATGGCCGACGCGGTGGACTTCCTGCTGTCCGACAAGGCCGGGTACATCACCGGGCAGGTGCTGTCGGTCGACGGCGGCCTGACCGTGATCGCCCCGCCGTTCTGGGCGGACACGACGTCGCCGCTGCGCGACGCGGTGCTCCCTGCTGACGACGCGGCTGTCGACGCGGCAGAGTAGGGGCATGAGCACCGTCGCCATGCCCGAGCTCGCCGTCGTCTCCTCGCCGTGGACACTCGGCCCCCTGACCCTGCCGAACCGGGTGGTCATGGGGTCGATGCACACCGGACTCGAGGTGCACGACGACGGTGGGGCCGGCATGGCGGCGTTCTACCGCGAACGTGCCGCCGGCGGCGCCGCCTGCATCATCACCGGCGGCATCGCGGTGAACGACGAGGCCCGTGGTGGCCCCGACTTCGCCGTGTTCGGTGTCGGGGGAGCGGACGAGCGGTTCCGCGCCGCGGTCGACGCCGTGCACGAGGAGGGCTCCACGATCCTCGCGCAGCTGTTCCACGCCGGGCGGTACGCGCTCGCCGCGGGGATGGTCGACCGGCACGGGGACCCCCAGCGCGTGGTGGCACCGTCGGCCCTGCCCTGGGCGGCCGCCCGTGGCGTGGTGCCGACCGAGCTGACGCCGGCCGAGATCGAGCGCACCATCGAGGACTTCGCCGCCGCGGCCCGGTCCGCGCGCGACATCGGGTTCGACGGCGTCGAGATCATGGCGTCCGAGGGCTACCTCATCAACCAGTTCCAGTCGCCGCTGACGAACCTGCGTGACGACGAGTGGGGCGGTTCGCCGGAGCGTCGACGGCGCTTCACTGTGGCGGTCGTCGAGGCCGTCCGTGCGGCGGTGCCCGACCTGGCCGTGACGATCCGGCTCTCCGGCGCTGACCTGATGCCCGGTTCGTCGACCGAGGACGACGTCGACGCCCTGGTGCACGACCTGCTGCCGCTCGGGCTCGACGGCATCTCGGTGGGGATCGGCTGGCACGAGTCCCGCACCCCGACCGTGCAGGCCGCCGTGCCGCACGGCGCCTGGCTCGCCTACGCCGCGCGCATCGCCGGAGTCGTGCGCGCCTCGTCGTACCCCGACGTCCGGGTGATCGCGTCGAACCGGATGACCGACCTGCGCGACGGTGAGACCGTCCTCGCCGACGGGATCATCGACGCCGTCGCGCTCGCCCGACCGTTCCTCGCCGACCCTGCGCTCGTGAACCGGTCGCTCGCGGGCCGGTTCGCGCTGGTGAACACCTGCATCGGCTGCAACCAGGCGTGCCTCGACCGCTCGATCATCGGTGCGCCGGTGTCCTGCCTGGTGAACCCGCGCGCCGCCCGCGAGGTCGCCTTCCCCGCGCGTCCGACCACCGACCCCAAGCGCGTCGACGTCGTCGGCGGGGGACCGGCCGGTCTCGCCGCTGCCGTCGACGCGGCCCGACGCGGCCACCGCGTCACCGTGTGGGAAGCCGCTGACCGGCTCGGCGGCCAGTTCGGCCTCGCTGCGCTCGTGCCCGGCAAGGAGGACTACGCCGCGACCGTGCGGGCTGCCCGCGCCGAGCTCGACGAGCGAGGAGCCACGGTGCACCTCGGCCGCCCGGCCACGCGCGCGGACCTGGCCGACAGTGACGCCGTGGTGCTCGCCGCCGGGGTGGTCCCGCGCGACGTCGACGTCCCCGGTGCACACCTGCCGCACGTCCTGTCGTACGAGCGGGCTCTGCGCGAGGGCGTGCCCGCCGGCACCGTCGCGATCATCGGCGGCGGCGGCATCGGCGTCGACACCGCAGCGTTCCTGACCGAGTCGCCGGACGAGTCGGTCCGCGCCACCGAGTTCGCGGCGCGCTGGGACCTCGACGTCTCCGAGGAGCTCGTCGGCGACGTCCCCCAGCGGCTGCCCGCTGCGTCGCGCACGATCCGGCCGGGCTCCGACGTCACCGTGCTCCGCCGATCGGGCAAGTTCGGGCAGGGAGTCGGGATCACCTCGCGCTGGGTCGCCATCGGTCGCCTCCGTGACGCGGGGGTGCGCATGGTCGGTGGCGTGCAGGAGTACCTGCGCATCGAGCCCGGTGCCCTCTGGATCCGCGACGAGCACGGCGAGGAGCGTGCGATCCCGGCGGACAACGTCGTGGTCTGCGCCGGGCAGGAACGCGCGATCGACACCGAGGGTGACGTGCGTGACGGACTCGTGTCGGGCCTCCAGGCCGCCGGTGTGCCGTTCGCCGTCGTCGGCGGCGCACGCGACGCACGGAGCGTGGACGCGGTCCGCGCGACGTCCGAGGCCCTCGAAGCGGTCCGGCGACTCGCGCCGTAGCGCGTCGGCTCGCATCACGGCCCGGAATCTGTAAGAATGAACGGTCGAATCGCCGCAGCTCGACCCTCTATCCAGCTGTGAGCGATCTCTCTCGAGCTTTCACCGTGTGTGCCCCCACGCCCGCGGTTCCAGTTCAACCACAACGTAAGCAAACAGGAGCAATTGTGGCTGTCAAGATCCGTCTGAAGCGTCTCGGTAAGATCCGTGCGCCCTACTACCGCATCGTCGTCGCCGACTCGCGCACCAAGCGCGATGGTCGTGTCCTCGAGGAGATCGGTCAGTACCACCCGACCGAGGAGCCCTCGGTCATCAAGATCGAGTCCGAGCGTGCGCTCTACTGGCTCGGCGTCGGCGCGCAGCCGACCGAGCAGGTCGCTGCCCTCCTCAAGCTGACCGGCGACTGGGCCAAGTTCAAGGGCGAGAAGGACACCGCGTCCAAGGTCAAGGTCGCCGAGCCGAAGCAGGCCTTCCAGGTCGACTCCTCGAAGAAGGCCGTCCTCAAGCCGAAGTCGGAGAAGACGGCTCCCGCCGCCAAGACCGACGACGCCGAGACCGCCGACGAGACGACCGAGGCGTAGTCCTTGCTCGAATCCGCGCTGACGCACCTCGTCAAGGGGATCGTCGATCACCCTGACGACGTGCGCGTCGCCAGCTCCACCTCCCCGCGGGGCGAGGTCCTCGAGGTGCGCGTGCACCCCGAGGACCTCGGCCGCGTGATCGGTCGTGCCGGGCGGACCGCCAAGGCACTCCGCACCCTCGTCTCGGCCCTGGCCGACGGCAAGCGGGTGCGGGTCGACGTGGTCGACACCGATTCCTAGGGAGACGACCCAGCTCCGGGTGGGTCGAATCACGAAGGCACACGGGCTCAAGGGCGGCATCAAGCTCGAGCTCTACACCGACGACCCGGATCGTCGGTTCACCCCCGGTGCCACGTTCACGCTCCAGGTCCCCGACGACTCACCGTGGTCGGGCAAGACCCTCGAGCTGGACGAGCTCCGCTGGTACAACGGTCACCCCGTCGCGTTCTTCGCGGGGATCGACGACCGCACCGGCGCCGAGTCGCTCGCCCGGATCATCCTCTGGGTCGAGCAGGACGCCGACGCCGAGACCGGCGAGGACGACGCCTGGTACGACCACCAGCTGGTCGGGCTGAAGGTGCTGCGCGACGGCGTCGAGGTCGGCACCGTCGCCCGGGTCGACCACATGCCGGCGCAGGACCTGCTCGCGATCGACACCCCGTCGCGTGGCGAGGTCCTCGTGCCGTTCGTCGCGGCGATCGTGCCCGCGGTCGACATCGCGTCCGGCACCGTCACGGTCACGCCGCCGCAGGGTCTGTTCGAGGACCCCGAGGACACCTCCCGGCCCGAGACGGTCACGGACTAGCTGCCGTGCGGATCGACATCGTCACGATCTTCCCGGAGTTCTTCTCCGTGCTGGACGTGTCCCTGCTCGGCAAGGCCCGCTCCGGTGGGCTGCTCGACCTGCACGTGCACGACCTGCGCTCCTGGACGACCGACCGGCACCGCACCGTCGACGACACCCCGTACGGCGGTGGCGCCGGCATGGTGATGAAGCCGGAACCGTGGGCGCAGGCGCTGGACGCCCTGCTGCGGCCGGACGGCTCGTCGACCCTCGTGGTCCCGACGCCCGCCGGAACGCCGTTCAAGCAGTCCATCGCGCGCTCGCTCGCGTCGACGTCCGACCACCTCGTGTTCGCCTGCGGGCGGTACGAGGGCATCGACGCCCGCGTCTTCGAGTGGGCGGCGTCACGCTGCTCGGTCGTCGAGCTCTCGCTCGGCGACTACGTGCTGAACGGCGGCGAGGTCGCTGCGATGGCCATGATCGAGGCCGTCGGGCGACTCGTCCCCGGCGTCGTCGGCAACCCCGAGTCCCTGGTCGAGGAGTCCCACGAGGACGGCCTGCTCGAGTACCCCTCGTACACGAAGCCCGCCGTGTGGCGTGACCACGCCGTGCCCGAGGTGCTGCTCAGCGGCCACCACGGCAAGGTCGCTGCGTGGCGGCACGAGCAGCAGGTGGAGCGGACGCGGCGCGTCCGGCCGGATCTGCTGCCGCCTGCGTGACGGGCTGCCGGTTGACGCCTGCCGCCTGTTTTGTCGCTTTCGCGAAAGCGACAGTCTGCCGCGGAACATCCGCGGGCAACTGTCGCTGTCGCGCACATGACGGCGGCCACAGCCGAGATCTGTCGCTTTGGGGCACTGGTCGCGACCCGTGTCGGACGGGAGGCGCGGGGCGGGACCGCACCGTCCTCCCTCGCAGGCTCGGTCGGCGCGGCCCGCGTGACGCTGGCGCGTCACCGCTGAGCGGGCCGCGCCAGTCCGTCAGGCGCTCGGGTCGGCGCGCTGGGCGCGACGCAGGGTCAGGACCTCGGGTCCGGCCTCGGTGACCGCCACCGTGTGCTCGACGTGCGCAGCACGTGAGCCGTCGACGCTCCGGAGCGTCCAGCCGTCGTCGTCCTGGTACAGCTCGTCGGTGCCCTGCATGAGCCACGGCTCGATCGCGACCACCAGGCCCGGCCGGAGCTTCAGACCGCGACCGGGTCGCCCGTCGTTCGGCACGTGCGGGTCGCCGTGCATCGTGTGACCGACACCGTGCCCGCCGAACTGCAGGTTGACGCCGTAGCCTGCCTCCTTCGCCACGTGTCCGATCGCGTGCGACACGTCGCCGAGCTTGTTGCCCGGAGCAGCCTGCGCGATGCCGGCTGCGAGGGCGCGCTCGACGGTCGAGATGAGCGTCTGGTCCTCGTCGCGGGGCGTCCCGACCTGCACCGACACGGCGGAGTCCGCCACCCAGCCGTCGACGCTCGCGGCGAAGTCGAGGCTGACGAGGTCGCCGTCCTGCAGCACGTGGTCGAACGGCAGACCGTGCAGCGCCGCGTCGTTCACCGAGGTGCACAGGTTCTTGCCGAACGGCGACTTGCCGAACGAGGGGTGGTAGTCGACGTAGCAGCTCTCGGCGCCCCGGTCGGCGATCATCCGCGCGGCGACGCGGTCGAGCTCGAGAAGGTTCACGCCGACGTCGACCGTGGCGAGCAGTTCGTCGAGGACGTCGGCCACGAACCGACCGGCGACGCGCAGTCCGTCGAGTTCCGTGGGGGTGCGCAGTTCGATCATGGGTCCATCCTCGCTGTTTTGCCCCCGGCGTTCTGTGTGGCAGTATGGATCGCTGTGCCCTGGCTGGACTCTGCCACGGGGGAGTCGCCGACACCGGGCACGCACCACCACTTCATCAGACATCGATCCGCGGCGACCCGTGTGCGTCCGCAGAGAGTAGAACAGCCATGAGCCAGCTCCTCGACAACGTCGACGCAGCATCGCTGCGGACCGACGTCCCGGACTTCCGCGCCGGTGACACCATCAAGGTGCACGTGAACATCATCGAAGGCACGCGCTCGCGTATCCAGGTCTTCCAGGGTGTCGTCATCGGCCGCCAGGGCCACGGCATCGGCGAGACCTTCAAGGTCCGCAAGGTGAGCTTCCAGGTCGGCGTCGAGCGCTGGTTCCCGGTGCACTCGCCGATCATCGACCACATCGAGATCGTCACCAAGGGTGACGTCCGTCGCGCGAAGCTCTACTACCTGCGCGAACTGCGCGGCAAGGCAGCCCGCCGCAAGATCAAGGAGAAGCGCGACGCCTGATCGCCTTCACAGTGAGCGCCCGCGAGCCGGACGCCGCTGCTGGCCCCTCGCCGATGTACGGTTGTGCATCGACGGGGGGCTTTCCCTTTGCGCCCACTGAACCCGGGCGGGCACGGTGTGAACGAGAGCGGAAATGACGGACACGACTGAGGAATCCGGGCGCAGGCCCCGGCCCGAGAAGCAGCGCAACGGGATCCTCACATTCCTCCGCGACCTCGTCATCATCTTCATCGCGGCGCTGCTCGTGTCGTTCTTGGTCAAGACGTTCCTGATCCGCTCGTTCTACATCCCGTCGGCGTCGATGGAGAACACGCTGCAGATCAACGACCGCGTGATCGTCAACGAACTCGTCCCGGGTGTCGTGGCACTGAAACGCGGCGACGTCGTCGTGTTCAAGGACCCGGGTGGATGGCTCGCCGGGTCCGAGGTGCCGAGCGTCACGCCGGACACCCAGCCCGCGAAGGCGATCGACTGGGTCCTCACGCAGATCGGCCTCGGGACGGGCGACAGCGACGACCACCTCATCAAGCGCGTGATCGGTCTGCCGGGGGACAAGGTCTCCTGCTGCAACGACCTCGGGCAGATGTCGGTGAACGGCGTCCCGATCAAGGAGCCGTACCTCAAGCTGCCGGCCGGCGCCCCTGCCTCAGCGAGCGACTTCTCCGTCACCGTGCCGAAGGGCACCATCTGGGTGATGGGCGACAACCGCAACGACTCCAAGGACTCCCGCTACAACGGGGACACGCCGTCGAAGGGGTTCGTGCCGTTGTCCGACGTGACCGGCCGCGCCTTCGTCATCTCCTGGCCGACGAGCCGTTGGACGTGGCTCGACGACCACCCCGAGGTGTTCGCCGGGGTGGAGGAGCGCGACCAGTGACGCCCGTCCGCCCCTCCCTCCGCGTCGAGAAGCGGCTGCTGGCCGAAGGCCGTGTCACGGTCATCGGGATGGACGAGGTCGGACGCGGTGCGATCGCCGGTCCCGTCGGCGTGGGCGTCGCGGCCGTGACGATCGACGTCGGGCGGGTCCCGCAGGGTCTGGCCGACTCGAAGCTGCTGTCCGCCACCCGCCGGACGGACCTGGTCCCCGTCGTCACCCGGTGGGCGCGCACCGCCGTCGGCATGGCGTCCGCCGAGTACGTCGACCGGCAGGGGATCGTCCCGGCGCTCGGAGCCGCAGGGGCGCAGGCGCTCGAGTCGCTGGTCGCCGGTGGCCTGTCGCTCGACGGCGCCGTCGTCGTGCTGGACGGGTCCTTCGACTGGCTGTCCCGTGCCGTCCCCGCTTCGCTCCGTCCGACGACGGACCCGCTCGAGGTCGTCGTGCAGGTCAAGGCCGACCGGGACTGCGCCTCGGTCGCGGCGGCGTCGATCGTGGCGAAGGTCGCGCGGGATGCCCTGATGATCGCGGCCCACGACGAGGCACCGCACTACGCCTGGGCGTCGAACAAGGGCTACGGCTCGACCGCGCACTACGACGCCATCCGCGCGGTCGGGGCGCACGCACTCCACCGCAAGTCATGGCTGCACCAGGCGTCGAGCGTGTCACTCGAGGGCTTCGACGCGCTCGTCAGCTGACGCGCTGCGGTCGCCCGCCTGCCGTGGCTGCGGCCCGCTAGCCCTGCCCCGGCGGCGGCTCGTGAGGTTCCGAAATCTCGGCATCTCGGCGCATGCACGGTGCCGCAGCGGAACCTCGGCGGAGCGCACACGGCGTGTTGTGGAACCTCGGTGGGCTCGGATCGGGAGCGGACGCCGAGCTTGCTCGCACTTCCGTCTTCGGGTGCATCCCTCGAGCTGCTGTCGCGCACTGGTGCGGCTGCCGCCGTAGACTGTGGGCGCAATGGATGAGGACGAATTCGACGACTACGACCGCGAGGTCGAGCTGGCCCTGTACCGCGAGTACCGCGACGTCGTGTCGCAGTTCCGCTACGTGGTCGAGACCGAGCGGCGTTTCTACCTGGCGAACGAGGTCGAACTCGTGCGCCGGGACACCGAACACGATTTCTACTTCGAACTGACGATGAACGACGTCTGGGTGTGGGACGTCTACCGTTCCGACCGGTTCGTCAAGGGCGTCCGCGTCCTCACGTTCAAGGACGTGAATGTCGAAGAACTGACATCGCGAGAACTCGAACTGCCGAAGGAACTCGCACTCGACGAGTGATCGTCAATTCCGGTGCATTCGGTGAATCGCCGGTGATCGGTGACGTGCCGGAATTCCACGCGCTATTCTGGTCGGGATTTCCCGTCCAATGAACAGGAGCCGCGCATGGCACAGAAGGTCACCGTCCAGCTCGTCGACGACCTCGACGATTCCCCCATCACCACCGGTGAAGGTCGCACGGTCGAATTCGGTTTCGACGGCTCGTCGTACGAGATCGACCTGACGAACGACAATGTCGACAAGTTCCGCGAAGCGATCTCCGACTACATCGCCGCAGCGCGCAAGGTCTCCGGTCGTCGCACCGGCAGCACGGCCCCGAAGTCGGCCCCGAAGCGTGGCAACTCCGAAGAGCTCGGCAAGATCCGCGAGTGGGCGAAGGAGAACGGCTACGAGGTCTCGACCCGTGGTCGTATCTCGACCCAGGTGCAGGAAGCGTACGCAGCCGCACACTGAGCCGCTGTCGACGAAGGGCCCGGATGATCGCGATCACCCGGGTCCTTCGTCATTCCTCCCCAAGGGCGATCGTCGTCGTCTGATTCCACAGAGTCTCCATCGGCGGCCATCCGCGCTGCCGTTCCCGCGATCGTTGCCGTGGAGGCAATGACATGGAACAGAAGCTGCACGATCGCCCCGGACGAACACTCCGGAACGGCCGCCTGGGGCGGTTCGGCGAGGACCAGGCCGTGGCGTGGTTGCACGAACGGGGTTTCCGGGTCCTCGAGCGGAATTGGCGGTGCGCCCGGGGCGAGATCGACATCGTCGCGTGGGATTCCTGCACACTCGCGTTCATCGAGGTGAAGACGCGATCCGGTACGACGACGGGGCATCCGTTCGAGGCGATCACGGCGACGAAGCTCACCCGGATGCGACGACTCGTGGCCGAGTGGTTCGACGCCCATCCGGAGGTGTCGGCACGCGCGATCCGCATCGACGTGGTCGCGGTCCACGTCGACGGTCCCCGGACGGCCGTCCAACACGTGGCTGGTGTGCTGTGACGGGCATAGGCCGTGCTGCGGCCGTTGCGCTGCTCGGCGTGACCGGGCGCCGGATCGAGGTCGAGGCCCACCTGACCAGCCAGCTGCCCGCCTTCAGCATCATCGGACTGCCGGACACCTCGCTCGGCGAGGCGCGCGAGCGAGTCCGTGCCGCCGCTGCGAACGCCGGGTGTCCGTTGCCGGCTCGCCGGATCACGGTGAACCTCACGCCCGCGGCGATCCCGAAACGGGGTTCCGGGTTCGACCTGGCGATCGCGATGGCCGTGCTCGCCGGCGCCGGACTCGCACCCGACGTCAGTGAGCGGATCGTCTACATCGGGGAGCTCGGTCTGGACGGTCGGGTCCGACCGGTCGCCGGCGTCATCCCGATGCTGCTCGCCGCCCGCGACGCCGGGGCCGACCGGGTCGTGCTGCCGATCGGCAACCTGCCCGAGGCCCGCGTGGTCGACGGCGTGCGCACCACCGGGGTCGACTCACTCCGTGCGGCTGCGATCGACGCCGGCGCGCTCCTACCGCCGGTCGAGGTCGACGCGGTGCTGCCGGTGCCGGCGCCCTCGGTCCAACGCCCGGTGGCAGAACTGTCGGACGTCGTCGGGAACCCGATCGGGGTGCGCGCCGTCGTCGCCGCGGCGGCCGGAGGACACCACGCGCTCCTGCTCGGTCCACCCGGTGCCGGCAAGACGATGCTCGCGGAGCGCCTGCCCGGACTCCTGCCCGACCTCGACGACGCGACCGCGCTCGAGGTCGCCGCCGTCCGGTCCGTCGCCGGACTCGGACCGGCGTCGTGGAGCACGAAGCCCCCGTGGGAGGCCCCGCACCACTCCGCGTCGGCGATCTCCCTGATCGGCGGCGGCTCCAGTGTACTGCGCCCCGGAGCAGTGTCGCGGGCGACCGGCGGCATCCTGTTCCTCGACGAAGCACCGGAGTTCCCCCGTGCGGTGCTCGACGCGCTCCGCCAGCCGCTCGAGTCCGGTCGGATCACCATCCACCGGGCTGCGGGCGCCGCCGAGTTCCCCGCGCGGTGCCAGGTCGTGCTCGCTGCCAATCCCTGTCCGTGCGGCAACGCCGGCGGAGCGCACGGCCAACCGTGTGAGTGTCCGCCGAGTGCGGTCCGGCGCTACCTCGGGCGGATGTCCGGACCGCTGCTCGACCGGATGGACATCCGGGTGCTCGTGCCCCGGGTGACGACCGGGAAGATGCGTGGTGCCGACGGGAGCACGCCGACGACGGCCGAGGCCCGCGCCGGCGTCGCCGCGGCCCGCGCTCGGATGGCGGAACGCCTCCGGGACACCGGGTGGACGAAGAACGCCGAGGTCACCGGAGCCTGGCTGCGGGCGGACGGTCGGATCGAACCCGGTTCGACCACCGAGCTCGACCGGGCGCTCGACCTCGGCACCCTGACCATGCGGGGATGGGACCGGGTGATGCGGCTCGCGTGGACCCTCGCCGACCTCGAAGCGGTCGACCGTCCGAGCAGAGCACACGTCCGGGGTGCTCTTGCCCTGCGGAGCGCACTGTGAGCGGCGTGGGGCCCGGCCACGGCAGCGAACTGCTCGCCGGGATCCGTCGGGTCCTCGGGACTGACGGGGCGTCGGACCCGGTCCAGACCGCCGCTCGGGTCGCGTGGTCCGTGATCGTGGAGCCGGGGGACTCCGTCGCCGGTGAGCTCATGGCGGCCCTCGGGTCGGAGCGCGCCCTCGGCTCGGTCCTGCTGGCAGCCGACGGTGCGTTCGAGGATCTGCTCGACGGGTGTGTGGAGGCCGGCGTACCCGGTGCGGAGGATCCCGATGCGTTCGCCGGTGTCCTGCACACGGCCATCGACCGGTGGCGACCGCGCTTGGTCCGGTCCGACGTGGCCGACGTCGTCGCCTCGGCCGAAGCCGTCGGGGCACGACTGCTCGTGCCCGGGTCCGCTGGGTGGCCGACGGCGATCGACGACCTCGGCCCCCACGCACCACTCGTGCTCTGGACGCGCAGCGCCACGGCGGGTGTCGGCGACGGGGCACCCGCCCTGGCCGTGGTCGGGTCGCGGGCGAACACCATCGCCGGGGCCGAAGCAGCCGCCGAGATCACCTCGTCCGCCGCGGACGCCGGCTGCACGATCGTCAGCGGCGGCGCCTACGGGATCGACGCGGTCGCACACCGGGTGGCGATCGCCGCAGGGGTCCCGACGATCGCGGTCCTGGCCGGGGGGATCGATCAGCTCTACCCCGCCGGCAACGTCCAGCTGCTCCACAACGTCGCTCGGCAGGGCGCCCTGGTGGCGGAGTCGGCGCCGGGGACCCGCCCGACCCGGTGGCGCTTCCTGGCCCGGAACCGGTTGATCGCCGCCCTCGCCGATGCTGCGGTCGTCGTGGAGGCCGGTGCGCGGTCCGGTGCGCTCAACACCGCGCACCACGCCGGGCAGCTCGGTCGCCCGGTGTTCGCCGTCCCGGGAGCGTTCGCGTCCTCGGCGTCGGTCGGGTGCCACCGGCTCGTGGCGCAGGGCCGGGCGCAGCTCGTCGTGCACCCGGGGGACCCGGTCGCCGCGATGCGTCCCGTGCCCCCATCCGCTGCGACCGCGGCGTCGGACGAACCCCTCGTGTCGGTCCAGCGCGATCCCGAGGTCGTCCGGGTCCTCGACGCGCTCGGCCGTCGTGCCCTGCCAGAGGCCGAGATCGCTCGACGGTCCGGGCTGTCCGGAGCTGCGGTGGCGGACGCCCTCGCGCTCGCGCAGTTGCAGGGGCTCGTGGCGCACAGCAGCGGCGGGTGGGGCCGCGCATGACGTCGGCCAGCCGTACGCTGACGACGTGGCGGACCGAGCAGAGCAGAAGGAAGAGCGACTCGTGGCAGCGGTCGACTCGTTCCTCGGGCACGCTCGACACGCCAGGGGGCTCAGCGAGCAGACGCTCCGCGCGTACGCGAACGACCTCGAGCAGTTCGTCGAGTTCGCCGCGCGACGCGACGTCGTCGGCATCGACGGGGTCGACCTCGAACTCCTCCGCGACTGGTTGTGGGAAGCCGACCAGCGGGGGCTCGCACGGTCCACGATCGCCCGCCGGTCGTCGTCGGTGCGGGCGTTCACCCGGTGGGCGAGCGAGACCGGGGTGACCGCGACGGACGCCGGCGTGCGGCTCCGTGCACCGAAGGGCGGCTCACACCTGCCGCGGGTGGTGTCGGCCGACCAGGTCCGTGGGTTGCTCGACGGCCTCGCGGCCCGTGCAGCGACCGACGATCCCGGTGCGCTGCGGGACCTGGCGCTCGTGGAGCTGCTGTACGCCGCGGCGATCCGGGTGAGCGAGCTCGTCGGCATCGACGTCGCCGACGTCGATCGCGGGCGGCTCACGGTCCGCGTGCTCGGGAAGGGCGGGAAGGAGCGGGTCGTGCCGTTCGGCCTCCCGGCCCGTGACGCACTCGAGGCGTGGACGTCGCGGGGGCGTCCGACCCTCGCGGCGCGGGCCGACGTACCGAGCACGGCACTGTTCCTCGGCGACCAGGGTGGTCGGCTCGGGGTGCGGAGTGCGTACCGCGTGGTGGCTCGGCTGCTCGGGGACCTTCCCGGCGAAGGGCCGAGCGGACCGCACACCTTCCGGCACACCGCGGCGACGCACCTGCTCGACGGGGGAGCGGACCTGCGGGCGGTTCAGGAACTGCTCGGGCACGCGAGCCTCGGGACGACGCAGATCTACACGCACGTGTCCTCGGCACGGCTGCGCGAGGTCTACCGGACGGCCCACCCGCGCGCCTGACGGCGCGACCGCCGCGCCTGACGTTCGGCCACACACCCGTCCAGCCACCGGGCCGTCGCACGTGGACGTCGCCCGTCGCCCACCGCTCGTCGCCGACGCTCACCCCGGCCAGGCGGACTCCGGCAACAGGACGGGCCACTCGGCCGCGGGAAGGTACGACGTCGGGTCCACGTAGCGGCCGTCGACCCGCGCGCCGAGGTGCAGACACGGTGCCGAGGCCGGGCAGTGCCCCACGGACACCCGGCCGACCGGATCACCCTGTCGGACGTCGTCCCCGGCAGCGACGAGCGGCTGCACCGAGTCGAGGGTGCTGACGAGCCCGCCGCCGTGATCGACCGTCACGACGCTCCTGCCGCCAACGGGTCCGGCGAACGCCACCGTGCCGTCGTCGACCGCCGCCGCACTCGTGCCGAGCGGCGCCGGCACGTCGATCCCGCGGTGACCGGCGGCGTAGTCGTCGGACGGCGGCTCCCACCCGCGCTCGACCACCCGCGTGTCGGTCGGCCAGACCCACGGCTCGGCAGCACGAGTCGCCGCCGAGCGATCCCGGTGGTCGCGCAGGTCCTCCGGCGCGGGCACGGGTCCGGGCAACGACGCGGTGGCCGTCCAGAGCGCCCCGAGCATCCCGATCACCACCACCATCGCGGCGACCGGAGGGAGCCGAGTGCCGGAGCCGGGGAACGGGAGCATGCCGCCACTCTGTCCGCCACGAACCGGCCACACGACCGAGGTGAGGCGGTCCGTGGAGGGTGGGGCGGGCCTCCCGGCCTGTGGAGGGACGACGCGACCGCAACGAACGAGCATGCGGACGCGTCTCGCGACGAAGCACGAGGTGATCACCGCGTGGACTGTCGGAACGGTCGTGCGCAAGCCCACGCCCACACCCAGACCACCCCGCCCGCGCCCCGCGCCCCGCCCCGCGCACCGAGCGCACCCGGTTATGACCACATCCACCACGAGGAGTACAGTCGGGGCCGCTCCGGACCACGCAACGCCGCACGGACGGCGAACGAGCCGACCGCCGGGGCACCGTGCCCACAGCAGCACGGCCGGCAGAACCCAGGAGCATCGTGTCCAACACAGCCACCGGGCACGGCGAGGACCGTGCGTTCAAGGGGAAGGTCACCGCGTTCGCCATCGCAGCAGCGGTGGGCGGTTTCCTCTTCGGCTTCGACTCGTCGGTCATCAACGGCGCCGTCGAGGCCATCAAGGGCGAGTTCGGCCTGTCCGAGGCGGCGAGCGGCTTCGCCGTCGCGTCCGCCCTCATCGGCTGTGCGTTCGGCGCCTACTTCGCCGGTCGACTCGCTGACCGCTGGGGTCGCACCCGGGTGATGTTCTGGGCCGCGGTGCTGTTCCTGGTGAGCTCGATCGGCTCCGGCTTCGCGTTCGCCACGTGGGACTTCGTCCTGTGGCGTCTCGTCGGCGGCCTCGGCATCGGTACGGCCTCGGTGATCGCGCCGGCGTACATCTCCGAGGTCTCGCCGAAGGCGATCCGCGGGCGCCTGGCCTCATTCCAGCAGCTCGCCATCACGCTCGGTATCTTCGCCGCGCTGCTCTCCGACCAGTTCTTCGCCGTCACGGCAGGCAGCGCGTCCGCCGAGGTCTTCGGTCTGCCGGCCTGGCGCTGGATGTTCCTGGTCGGCGTGATCCCGTCGGTGGTCTACGGCATCCTGGCGATCACGCTGCCGGAGTCGCCGCGCTACCTGCTCGCCAAGGGGCGGACGGAGGACGCCCGCGCGGTCATGACGAAGATCGTCCCGCGCGACACGGTGAACACGAGCCTGGAGGAGATCCAGGACGGCATCAAGAAGGAAGCCAACGAGAAGAAGGGCTCCATCCGGGGCAACCGCTTCGGCCTGCAGCCCATCGTCTGGGTCGGCATCATCCTGGCCGTGCTGCAGCAGTTCGTCGGCATCAACGTGATCTTCTACTACTCGACGACGCTCTGGCAGGCGGTCGGGTTCAAGGAGAGCGACTCCTTCCTCATCTCCACGATCACGTCGGTGGTCAACGTCGCGGTCACGTTCATCGCGATCTTCCTGGTCGACAAGGTCGGTCGGAAGCCGCTGCTCGTCACCGGTTCCGCCGGCATGTTCGTGTCGCTGGCGATGGTCGCGATCGCGTTCTCGCAGTCGACGATCGTGGACGGCAACCCGAGCCTGCCCGGCGCGTGGGGCGTCATCGCGCTTATCTTCGCGAACCTGTTCGTCGTGTCGTTCGGTGCGACGTGGGGTCCGCTCATGTGGGTGCTGCTCGGCGAGATGTTCCCGAACCGCATCCGCGCCACGGCGCTCGGCATCGGCTCGGCTGCCAACTGGGTCGCGAACTTCATCGTCACGATCACCTTCCCGGTGCTGTCCGGCTTCAACCTGACGGTCACGTACGGCATCTACGCGCTGTTCGCGCTGATCTCGTTCTTCTTCGTCATCGCGAAGATCCCGGAGACCAAGGGTCGCTCGCTCGAGGAGATGGGCATCTCCGCCGAGGGCGACACGGTGAACGCGAAGGCGTGATCAGTCGCGTCTGAGACACCCAGAACACCGGACAGGAGGCCCGGATCACTTCAGCCGGTCGGCGCGCGTGATCCGGGCCTCCTGTCTGCTAGCATTTCTCCAGCAGTGCGCTGATGCGCGCTGACTTCGCGTGTCCACAGGGTCGTCAACGGTTCGCCGTCTCCGACCCGGCACCCGACCACCGGTCCCGCTCTCACGAGCGGGCGGTCGCGTGCCAGGACACCAGGGATCACGACCTCCGGTCGTGCTCGACACAACCGCAACAGGGGCACAGCACAGCTGCGCTCCGAGAACACAGAAGGAGGACGGCACATGGCCGTCGTCACCATCCGCCAGCTGCTCGACAGCGGCGTCCACTTCGGACACCAGACCCGTCGGTGGAACCCGAAGGTGAAGCGCTTCATCCTCGCCGAGCGCTCGGGCATCCACATCATCGACCTGCAGCAGTCGCTGGCCTTCATCGACCGCGCGTACGACTTCGTCAAGGAGACGGTCGCGCACGGTGGCACGATCCTCTTCGTGGGCACCAAGAAGCAGGCCCAGGGCTCCATCGCCGAGCAGGCGACCCGCGTCGGCCAGCCGTACGTCAACCAGCGTTGGCTCGGCGGTCTGCTCACGAACTTCCAGACGGTCTCCAAGCGCCTCGCGCGCATGAAGGAGCTCGAGGAGATCGACTTCGACGACACGACGAAGGGCTTCACCAAGAAGGAGCTCCTCATCAAGAAGCGCGAGCTGGACAAGCTCCACAAGACCCTCGGTGGTATCCGCAACCTCACGCGGACCCCGAGCGCGCTCTGGATCGTCGACACCAAGAAGGAGCACCTCGCCGTCGACGAGGCGCAGAAGCTCGGTATCCCGATCATCGGCATCCTCGACACCAACTGCGACCCCGACGAGATCACGTACCCGATCCCGGGCAACGACGACGCGATCCGCTCCGTCGGTCTCCTCACCCGCATCGTCGCCGACGCCGCGGCCGAGGGCCTGAAGACCCGCCACAACGGTGGCGACGACGAAGAGGCCGCAGAGCCTCTCGCCGAGTGGGAGCAGGAGCTCCTCGGTGGCGACGCCGCGACGCCGTCCGCCGACGCCGCTCCCGAGGGTGCGACCGTCGAGGAGAACAACGCTGACGCGCAGGTCGCCGCGAAGGAGATCGGCGAGCCGATCGCCGACGACGCGAAGAACGCGGAGCCGACGGCCGAGGCCGAGGCAGCCGCGGAGACCACCCCCGCCGAGTGACCTGTCGCAGGCGCCGGACCCGATCGGGTCCGGCGCCTGCGTCACCACTCTCCACACACGTACCGTCCAGAAAGGACAGTCAATGGCAAACTTCACCGCTGCTGACGTGAAGAAGCTCCGCGAGGACCTCGGCGCCGGCATGATGGACGCGAAGAACGCGCTCGTCGAGGCCGACGGCGACTACGACAAGGCCGTCGAGCTGCTCCGCATCAAGGGTGCGAAGGCCGTCGCCAAGCGCGACGACCGTGCCACCTCCGAGGGCGTCGTCGTCGCGAGCTCCGAGAACGGCGCCGCCACGGTCGTCGAGCTCGCGAGCGAGACCGACTTCGTCGCGAAGAACGAGAAGTTCACGACGCTGGCCGACAAGGTGCTCGGGGCCGTCGCGGCCGCCGGTGCAGCTGACGTCGCCGCCGCGAACGCCGCCCCCGTCGACGGCAAGACCGTCCTCGAGGTCGTCAACGAGTCGGCCGCCGCACTGGGCGAGAAGCTCGAGGTCCGCACGGTCCGCCGTGTCGAGGGCTCGGCCTTCGAGATCTACCTGCACAAGACCAGCCAGGACCTGCCGCCGCAGATCGCCGTCGTCATCGCGTACGAGGGTGACAACGCTGCCGAGGCCCGCTCGATCGCCCAGCACGTCGCGTTCGCGAACCCGACGTACCTGACCCGCGACGAGGTCCCGGCCGACGAGATCGCCAAGGAGCGTGCGACCGTCGAGGCGATCACGCGCGAGGAGGGCAAGCCCGAGGCTGCGCTCCCGAAGATCGTCGAGGGTCGGGTGAACGCCTACATCAAGCAGGTGTCGCTCCTCGACCAGGACTACGCGAAGGACAACAAGATCTCCGTCGCGAAGGCCGCCGAGAACGCCGGCATCACGATCCAGGGCTTCGCCCGCGTCAAGGTCGGCGCGTAACGAACCCGTGACGGGGTCAGGAACCAACCAGGTTCCTGGCCCCGTTTTTCGCGCCTCCGGGCGCGACACACACGCGACACATCCGCGAGTACATTTCCACGAGACCACGACGAAGGGTGCGATCAGATGACCGACGAGAAGACCGGACGACGCCGCGTACTGCTGAAGCTGTCGGGAGAGGCCTTCGGGGCCGGATCGCTCGGCGTGAACCCCGACGTGATCGGGGCCATCGCCAAGGAGATCGCCGTCGCCGCGCGCGAGGTCGAGATCGCGATCGTCGTCGGCGGGGGCAACTTCTTCCGCGGCGCCGAGCTCTCGCAGCGCGGGATGGACCGCGGCCGTGCCGACTACATGGGCATGCTCGGCACCGTGATGAACGCGCTGGCGCTGCAGGACTTCCTCGAGCAGGCCGGGGCCGCGACACGCGTGCAGTCGGCCATCGCGATGACCCAGGTCGCCGAGCCGTACATCCCGCGGCGCGCCGAGCGGCACCTCGAGAAGGGCCGCGTCGTCATCTTCGGCGCCGGCGCCGGTCTGCCGTACTTCTCGACCGACACGGTGGCCGCGCAGCGAGCACTCGAGATCAAGGCCGACGAGGTCCTCGTCGCCAAGAACGGTGTCGACGGCGTGTACACGGCGGACCCGAAGAAGGACGCCACGGCCGAGAAGCTGCACCACGTGACCTACCAGGACGCGCTCCTGAAGGGTCTGAAGGTCGTCGACGCCACCGCGTTCTCGCTCTGCATGGACAACGGCATGCCGATGCACGTCTTCGGCATGGAGGGCGACGGCAACGTCCAGGCCGCCATCCGTGGCGAGCGCATCGGCACCGTGGTCAGCAACTGACCCGCACCGCTGACTAGACTCGACGCCAGTACCGAAGGAGTAACACCGTGATCAGTGATGTCCTGACCGAAGCCACCGAGAAGATGGCGAAGGCTGTCGAGGTCGCCAAGGACGACTTCTCGACCGTCCGCACCGGCCGCATCAACGCGGCGCTCTTCCAGAAGATCCCGGTCGAGTACTACGGCACGCCGACGCCGCTCGCGCAGCTCGCGTCGCTGCAGACGCCCGAGGCCCGCACGCTCATCGTGACGCCGTACGACAAGACGGCGCTCAAGGAGATCGAGCGCGCCATCGCGACGTTCCCGAACCTCGGCGCCAGCCCGACGAACGACGGCGACATCGTCCGCGTGACGATCCCGGAGCTCACCAAGGACCGCCGCAAGGAGTTCGTCAAGCTCGTGCGGACGAAGGGCGAGGACCACAAGGTCGTCATCCGGAACATCCGCCGCAAGGCCAAGGACGACCTCGACGCACTCAAGGGTGAGATCTCGGACGACGAGATCTCGCGCGGCGACAAGGACCTCGAGGCCCTGACGAAGAAGCACGTCGACCAGATCGACGAGTCGCTGAAGAAGAAGGAAGCCGAACTCCTCGAGGTCTGATGCGCCGCCCGGACCAGGGCGGTGAACGCCCCACAGCAGAGCACGGACCCGACCACACCGGGCCCGTGAAGAAGGGGCTCCGCCAGGACTTCGATGCGCGTGCCCGAGCGGCCCGCACCGACTTCGAGGCGCAGCTCCGGCAGCGCAAGGCCGACTTCGGTGCGCGCAACGAGGCCCTGACGGCGCGCACCGGGCGCAACCTGCCGGCGGCGATCGGCATCGCGCTCGCGTTCGCCGTGGTCATGCTCGGCACGCTCCTCATCTGGCCGCCGTCGTTCATGGTCGTGGCGGCGTTCCTGCTCGGCGTGGGCGTCTACGAGCTCACGAGCGCCATGCGCTTCGCCGGCCGGGACGTCCCGCGGATCCCGAGCGTCGCCGTCGCGATCGCGATCGTGCCGGCGGCGTTCCTGCTCGGGCAGGTCGCGGCACTCTTCACGCTGCTCGGCGGCATCGTCCTGATCAGCCTCTGGCGTCTGGTCGAGGTCGCGCTCTCGCGGCAGAAGCCGTCGGCCGGCGACGTGTTCCGCGACGTCACGAACGGTCTGTTCGTGCAGGCGTACATCTCGCTGCTCGGCGCCTGTGTCGTCCTGCTCTCCGCGCAGTCGCAGGGCAACCTGTGGGTGATCGGCTTCATCCTGGTCGTCGTCGCCGTCGACACCGGTGCGTACGCCACCGGGTTGAACCTCGGCAAGCACCCGATGGCGCCGCGGATCAGCCCGAAGAAGACGTGGGAGGGCTTCGCCGGATCGGTCGCAGCGAGCATCATCGTCGGCATCCTGGTCGCCTGGCTCATGCTCGGCCTGCCGTGGTGGACCGGCGTCGTGCTCGGCGTGCTGATCTCCGGGTCCGCGACCCTGGGTGACCTCACCGAGTCGATGATCAAGCGCGACCTCGGCATCAAGGACATCTCGTCCTTCCTGCCCGGGCACGGCGGACTGCTCGACCGCATCGACAGCATCTTGCCGTCGGCCGCCGTCGCCTACGTGCTGTACCTGATCGTCAACCACTGACCGACCTCGATCGACCTCGTCGGCCCACCCTGAGCGCCACCCTCAGCGCGTCCAGGTTGTGCCACGGGTCGGGACTGGCAGAATGACGCCGTGGCCACCACCTTCCCGACCGCAGCCCGCTCCGCCCTCGGATACGACGTCGACGAAGTCGAGCGTTTCCTCGAGGACGCCCGTCGTGCGTACTCCGCCGACGACAGCGCCCCCGGCATCGAGGCTGCGAAGATCCGCGCCACCGCGTTCTCGATGCGCAAGGGCGGCTACTCCACCTCGCACGTCGACGCAGCGCTGGAGCGCCTCGAGGACGCCTTCGCGGCCCGGGAGCGCGAGCGGGAGATCGGGGACGCCGGACAGAAGGCCTGGTACGCCGAAGCCCGCACGAAGGCCTCCGACGTCGTGGCCCGCCTCGAGCGCCCGGACGGACAGCGGTTCAACCGGGTGAGCGTGCTCGGCACCGGCTACCACCCGAAGGACGTCGACGCGTTCGCGGCCCGCCTCGGTGGCTACTTCCGCGAGGGCAAGCCGTTGAGCCTCACCGAGGTGCGGTCGATCGTGTTCCGCCCGAAGCACGGCGGCTACCGCGAGGGCCAGGTGGACGCGCTGCTCGACGCCGTCGTCGAGGTCATGCTCGCCGTCCGCTGACGACGCGCTGCACCCAGGTGCTTCGCTTTCCGTGATCGTTCCGTTACCCTGGTCCTACTCATGGGCAGGCACACGGCAGACCACAGCTCCGACCGCGATCCCCGCGAGCACCTCAGCCTCCAGGCTTCGGGTGAGCGCCGCGCGGCACTGAACCGAACCCGTACGGCGGACACCTCGGTGCTCCCGGCGAACCCGCAGGTCCTGCCGGAGACCGGTCCCGTCGCGACGCCGAAGTCCGTCGCAGCGAACCGCGTGTCCGACGAACGCATCGTCGCGTTCGCGCACGAGGCCCCCGCGGCCCGGGTGGACCCGCGTGCCGCGAAGCAGCGCACCGCGACGGCGCAGCAGCCGAGCCGTGGCGCAGCCGCCGCGGTCAACGCCTTCGCACGGAAGCGTTCCTCGGTTCCGGCGTTCTCGTTCGTCGGGGTCTTCCTCTTCGTCGGGGCGTCGCTCTTCAACCCGCTCCAGGCCGACGTCGCGCAGGCCGCGGTCGACACCCCGGTGCTCGTGAAGACGCCGCAGGCCCCGCAGCAGTACACCGCGCACGGCACCTACGGCGACGCCGCTGCCGACCGTGACGGCTACGGCGTGACCGTGCCGGCGCCCAAGGTCGTCAAGCCCGTCGTCGAGGAAGAAGCCGACGACGCCACCACCGACGAGACGACCGACGCCGCCGCGACCGAGACCGAGACCGTCTCCGCCGCGAACACGCTGGCCGCCGTCGCCGCGACGCCCGACGCGGGCAGCGCACAGGCGATCGCCCTGCAGCTCGTCACGGCCCGGGGCTGGGGCACCGATCAGTACAACTGCCTCGTCTCGCTGTGGAACAAGGAGTCCGGCTGGCGGGTGAACGCCTACAACCCCAGCGGTGCGTACGGCATCCCGCAGGCACTCCCTGGCAGCAAGATGGCGACCGCCGGTGCCGACTGGCAGACGAACCCCGCGACGCAGATCACGTGGGGTCTCAACTACATCGCCGGTGTCTACGGCACGCCCTGCGGCGCCTGGGGCCACAGCCAGGCGAACAACTGGTACTGATCGGCAGTTGGGGTGCCGCGCAGCAACCGGCCGCGGCGTCCCCGTGGTCGCGACGTCGAGCCTGACGAGGACACCGGCCTCGACCGGCTGATGAGCTCGTGGAAGCGCACCGAGGTGCGCCGCGGGCGGGAGTACCTCGTCCAGCCCGTCTCCGCGGCCTCGGCGCAGAAGGAGTACGTCTGCCCCGGGTGCGGCGGTACGGTCCTGCCCGGCACCGCACACGTGGTGGTCTGGCGTTCCGACGGGGTCCTCGGCGACGCTGCCGACCTGGCATCACGCCGTCACTGGCACAACCACTGCTGGAGCATCGCATGAGCGAGCACACCGAGCCCGACGGCGAGATCCGCTCCGCCACGCAGCTGCCCGCTCGCCGCACCGACGTCGAGCTCGTCACCGACGACCACCTCACCCTGGTCGGGGAGCTCGCCGAACCGGAGTCGCGCCCGGCACGGGGCACCGTCGTGACGCTGCACCCACTGCCGACCGCGCACGGCTTCATGGATTCGCACGTCCTCAAGAAGGCCGCCGCGCGTCTGCCGGCCCTGGCGGACATCGCGGTCCTGCGCTTCAACTTCCGGTCGGTGACGTCACCACGCGGCACGTCCGAGGGTGTGTTCGGCGAGGGCGTCTCCGAGGGCTTCGACCTGCGAGCCGCCGTCGCCGAGGTGGTCGACCGTGGTCTGCCGACGCCGTGGTTGGTCGGGTGGTCCTTCGGCACCGAGGTGATCCTCAAGCACGCGCTGGAACACGTCGAGGCCGGCACCGTGGCGGGCGTGGTCCTGCTCTCGCCGCCGCTGCACCGCACCACGGAGGACGAGCTCGCGCGCTGGGCAGCCGTGGACGTCCCGGTGGTGGCCCTGGTGCCCGAGCACGACGACTTCCTGCAGCCCGACGAAGCGATCGCCCGGTTCGCCGTCGCCCCGAACGTCCGGGTCGTCCCGATCGAGGGCGCGAAGCACCTGTGGGTGGGGGAGCGCTACGTCCGGATCGTCCTCGACGCCGTCGCCGACCTCGTCGTGCCGGGCAGCGCGCCGCTGCCGACCCACTGGCCGGTCTGACGGCACTCGCCGGTCCGACGCACGGTGCGTGCCCACCTCGGTGCGGTGGGCCGACCAGGAGGCGCGACCCGCGCCTCCTGGTCGGCTCGCGTCAGCGTTCGGTCGCGTCCACTGCGTCGTCGGCCGCTCCGGGCGCGGTACCGGGTGCGGTCCCGAGCAGGCCGGTCGCGTGCGTGAGCACGCCGCGCAGGTTCTCCAGGTAGCCAGCCACGGCCTCGCGCTCGGTGCGGATCGCCGACAGTCGGTCCTCCGCCTCGGCGGTGATGGCAGCCGTGCGCTCCTCGGCATCGGAGACCATCCGGTGCACGCGGTCCTGGGCATCGGCGACGATGGTGCGGGCGTGCTCCTGCGCGTCGGCGGTGCTGGTGCGCTCGAGGTCGTCGGCTTCCTGCTGGAGCCGCTCGGCTCGCTCGCGGGCCTCGGTGGCACGGCGCGTGGCCTCGGCGAGCTGCAGGTTCGCCTCGTCGAGGTACTTCTGCGTCTCGGTGACGGTCTCGTGGTGCTTCTGCAGGTAGTCCTGCTCGGCGTCGTCCCGGCGTGAGGCGAGCTCGGACTCGAGCGTCGTGCGGGCCTCGTCACGCTCGCGGGCGACCTCGGCACGGGCCTCGTCACGTTCCTTCGCCAGGTCGGCGCGGGCGGTGTCGATCTCCTGACGGAGGGCGGTGCGCTCGGACTCGAGCGTGTCGAGCTCGGCGGAGCGGCGGTCGGCGATCTCGGTGTCGACCTCGGCGTGCTCGCGTTCGCGGCGGGCGGCGAGCGCGTTCTCGTGCTCGCGGTCCGCGCGTTCGGCAGCGGCGTCGGCCTCGGCGCGCTCCCGCTCGATGCGGGTGTCGTGCTCCTCGAGCTCGCGTGCGATGCGGTCGGCGGTCTCCTGCACGAGGCGCTCGTTCTCGACGCGCGTCTGTTCCTCGTCGACGCGCAGCTGCGCACGCGACGCTTCGGCCTCCTGTGCCAGGGCGGTGCGAGCGGAGGCGAGCTCCCGGTCCCACTCGGCACGGGTTGCGGCGAGTTCCTCGTCCACGACACGGCGGCGGTCGGCGAACTCGCCGTCGATCTCGGCGCGACGTCGGTCGACCTCGGCCTGCAGCTCGGCGCGGCCGGTCTCGATCGCCAGGGCGTGCGCCTGCTGCTGCTCGTCGCGCTCGCGGTGCCACGCAGCACGCCCCTCGGCGACCTCGCGCTCGAGTGCCTGACGGCGGGTGGACTCCTCGTGGTCGAGGTCCTCGACCCGGCGGGCGTGGTCGGCCTCGAACACCGAGCGGCGGTGCTCGGTCTCGCGGTCGAGGTCGGCCGCGGCGGTGCGGGAGTCGGCCGACTCGCGCTGGGCGATCTCGCGCAGCTCGGCGACCTCGTGCTCGACCTGGGCGCGCAGGGCGTTCGTCTCACGGATGGCGACGGAGCGGACCTCGGCGGCCTCGGTCACCGCGGCACCCCGGATGGCCGCGGCCTCGTTGCGGGCGTCCTGGGTCAGCAGGCCGGCTTCGGCACGGGCACGCTCGACGGTGTCGGCGGCCTCGGCACGAGCACGGGTGAGTTCGTTGGTGGAGCGGGTGCGCGCGTCCTCGAGGGTGTCGCGGGCCTCTTCCTGTGCCTCGCGCACGGTGCGGTCGGACTCGGCCCGGCTCGACGCCCGCAGGCGCTGTGCGTCGATGTCCGCCTGGCTGATGAGACGGGTGGACTGCTCCTCCGCCACGCGCAGGGTCGACTCGAGTCGCGTGCCCAGGCCGCTGTAGGTGGGGGTGCCGGCCTCGTCGAGTTCGCCCTGGAGCTCGGAGACGCGGGACTGCAGGAGACGGATCTCCTTCGCGGCGTCGGCACGGTCGGTGTTCGACTTGATGAGCTCACGGCGCAGGTCGTTCAGTGAGCGGTCGACGTCGTCGCGGCGGTACCCGCGCAGCTCGGTCCCGAACTCTGCCTCGTCGTTCGCCACGTGTCGCTCCTGGGTGCTCGGCGGAGGGCCCGATCCGGCCCGCGGTCGATTGTAGTGGTGGCCCGACGGGGTCGTCTGAGTCCGACGACAGCCCGGATGGATGCGCTGCTCAGCCATGCTCGCTATCCTGAGTCGCTGATTCGCGCGCCGACATCCCCACCCCGGCGCGGTAGGGAGAGTGTTCGTGCGATTCGTCCTGGCGATCGTCAGTTTCGTCATCGGCCTGCTGCTCGTCGCGTTGGCGGTCGGACAGCGGACCGTGTTCGCTCCGCCGTCCTCGCTCGTCGCGGACAGCTCGACCACCAGCTCTGCTCCGGTCACCGTGATCCCCGGTTCGACGCTCAACGCGAACCCCGGCTACCAGCGCATCAACGTGTCCGGCTCCGGCAAGGTCTTCGCGGCGTACGGCAAGACGGCCGACGTCGACGCGTGGGTCGGTGACGCCGAGCACACCACGCTCCGGTTCGACGCCGAGAGCGCGAAGCTGGTGGGCAAGACCACCGGCTCCGAGGCGTCCGTCCCGTCGCCGAAGGGCAGTGACCTCTGGTACCAGGAGTACGACGGCTCCGGGCAGTTCACGGTCCGCCTGCCGCAGGACGTCTCGGTCCTCATCGTCAGCGACGGCACCGCCGCGGCCCCGAGCGACGTCTCGGTCACCTGGCCGAAGGACACCGCGACGCCGTCCGTCGGGCCCCTGCTGGTCGCCGGTGGCGTCTTCGCACTCGGCGGCATCGTGCTGTTGATCCTGGCGTTCCTGCACCAGCGCCGCGGTCGTGGGCCGCGTCGTCGCAGCGGTGGCACCCGACCGCCGCGCGTGCGGGCCTCGCGTCGCGCCGCCGCCGCCGGCGCACAGGTCCCGACCCGGGGCCGCCGCGGATCGCGCGCGTTCATCGCGGTCCCCGTGGTGCTCGTCGGCACGCTCGCCCTGGCCGGCTGCTCCTCCGACTACTGGCCGCAGGGCGGGGACCCCTCGCTCGCGACCCCGACCCCCACGGCCAGCGCGACCGGCGCGGCGGAGACCACCGAGCCCACGGCGGCGACCAAGCAGCAGATCACCCGGGTCGTCGAGCGGATCGCCACGGTGGCGAAGCAGTCCGACGGCGCCCGCGACCGTGACCTGGCGAAGACCCGCTTCACCGGTGCCGCGCTCGACCTGCGCCTGGCGAACTACTCCATCCGCGGCAAGGACTCCGACGCCAAGGCACCGCCGGCGATCTCGGCCGGTCAGGTGTGCGTCGCGTTGCCCCAGCAGACCGACACGTGGCCGCGCACGGTCTTCGTGATCGTCGCCGAGGACTGCGACGCCAAGTCGGCACCGCAGGCCCTGACGCTCGTGCAGGACACTGCGCGCGACCCGTACAAGGTCGCCTACGACGTCTCGCTCGAGGCCGACGCCAAGATCCCGAGCCTCGCGCCGACGTCGATCGGAGCGGCGCTCCTGGCTCCGCAGTCGAAGCTCCTCGCGATCGCCCCGGACCAGGTCGCGACCGCCTACGGCGACATCCTGTCCAAGGACTCGAAGAGCGAGTACGCCGACCTGTTCGCCACCGAGGGTGACGGCCTCCGCACCACCATCGGCAAGGCGTACAAGGACAAGAAGGCGAAGTCCCTGCCGGACACGGCGAAGATCGAGTACTCGTCCGAGGCCCCGGAGGACTCCGCCGTCGCGATCGCGACCGACGACGCCGGCGCGCTCGTCTCCGCCGACCTCAACGAGATCGAGAAGGTGACCCCGACCGCCTCCGGCGCCGAGGTCAACACCGAGGGTGCCGTCAAGGCACTGTCCGGGGTCGACACGAGCAAGAAGGGCATCAGCGCCACGTACGGCGTCCAGCTGCTCTTCTACGTGCCGCCGGTCGCCTCGGATGACAAAGTGGTCCTGCTCGGGTTCACGCAGGGCCTGACCGCAGCGAGTGAGGTGCAATGAGCAACATCCCCCCGACCCCGTCCGGGCTCCGCGGAGCCGTGGACCTGTCGTCCCTCGTCGACCGCGCACAGCGGCCGCCCCAGCCGCCCGCCGGTGCTCCGGCGCAGGCGGGAAGCCCGACCGGTGCAGCAGCGCCGGGCACCGAGACCGGCGGCGACCTGACCGTCCCGTCGCTCGTGCTCGACGTCACCGACGACACGTTCCAGGACGTCCTGGAGCTGTCGTCCGTTGTGCCCGTCATCGTCGACATCTGGGCCGAGTGGTGCGGGCCGTGCAAGCAGCTCTCGCCGATCCTCGAGCAGCTCACCGCCGAGTACGGCGGGCGCGTGCTGCTCGCCAAGGTGGACGCCGACACGAACCCGCAGCTCGTGCAGGCGTTCCAGGCGCAGTCGATCCCGACCGTGGCCGCGCTGATCGGCGGGCGCCCGCTCGGGCTCTTCGTCGGCGCGCTGCCCGAGGCGCAGGTCCGCGACGTGTACGAGCAGGTCCTCCAGGCAGCCGAGCAGAACGGCGTCTCCGGTCGCGTCACCGTGGACGGTGCTGCCGCGCCCGAGGACACCGCCGAGCAGGGCGAGCGGGAGCCGGAAGCGCTGCCGCCGCACCACCAGGCCGCGTACGACGCGATCGAGCAGGGCGACTACGCCACGGCGATCACCGAGTACAAGACCGCGATCCTGCAGGACCCGAACGACCAGATGGCCGTCGCGGGGCTCGCGCAGGTGTCGCTCCTGGACCGGCTGAACGGTCACACCGCCGACGACATCCGTGCCGCCGCCGGTGCGGGTCCGAAGGACGTCCAGGCGCAGCTCGCGGTCGCCGACCTCGACATCTCCGGTGGCCACGTCGAGGACGCCTTCGGGCGCCTGCTCGACCTGGTGCCGACGGTGTTCGGCGAGGACCGTGAAGCCCTGCGCGTCCGCCTGGTCGAGTACTTCGAGCTCATCGGGACCGACGACCCGCGCGTGGTCGCGGCCCGCCGTCGCCTGGCGAGCGCCCTGTACTAGACGCCTGCAACGAGCAGACGGGAGGCCCGGTGCCAGCTGGCACCGGGCCTCCCGCCTGTCTGCCGGCCGCGTCCAGGACGCGGGCCACAGCTAGCGCTCGAGCTTGAGCCAGACGGCACCGAGCGGCGGCACCACGAGGTGCGCCGACGCGGGGCGGCCGGCCCACGGGGTGTCCTCGGCGGTGACGACTCCGAGGTTGCCGACACCGGAGCCGCCGTACTCCGCGGCGTCGGTGTTGAGCACCTCGTGCCACTCGCCGGCGCTCGGCAGGCCGAACCGGCGCTCCACGGGCACGCCCGAGAAGTTCACGAACACCGCCAGCCGGTCGTCGCCGTCCTTGCGCAGGAACCCGAGCGTCGAGTGGGGTGCGTCGCCGCCCTCGATCCACTCGAAGCCGTCGGCAGTGCTGTCGTGCGTCCAGAGCGCGGGCGTGTCCTTGTACACCCGGTTCAGGGCGGCGACGAGGTCCTGCACGCCGCGGTGCCCGGGCTGGTCGAGGAGCCACCAGTCGAGCCCCTTCGCCTCGGACCACTCTGCGGGCTGGGCGAACTCCTGCCCCATGAAGAGCAGCTGCTTGCCGGGGTGCGCCCACATGAACGCCAGGTAGGCCCGGACGTTCGCGAGCTTCTGCCACTCGTCGCCGGGCATCTTGCCGTAGAGGGAACCCTTGCCGTGCACGACCTCGTCGTGGCTGATCGGCAGGGTGAACTGCTCACTGAAGGCGTAGACGAGCGAGAACGTGATCTCGTCGTGGTGGTAGCTGCGGTACGCGGGGTCGCGCTGCACGTACTCGAGCGAGTCGTGCATCCAGCCCATGTTCCACTTCTGGCCGAAACCGAGACCACCTGCGCTCGTCGGCTGGGTCACGCCGGGCCACGAGGTGCTCTCCTCGGCGATCATCACGATGCCCGGGTAGCGCTTGTAGGCGGTGGCGTTCGTCTCCTGCAGGAACGCGACGGCGTCCAGGTTCTCGCGGCCGCCGTGGATGTTCGGCAGCCAGTCGGTGCGGGAGTAGTCGAGGTACAGGATCGAGGCGACGGCGTCGACGCGCAAGCCGTCGATGTGGAACTCCTCGAGCCAGTACAGGGCGTTGGCGACCAGGAAGTTCCGGACCTGCGGCTGCCCGAAGTCGAACACGTAGGTGCCCCAGTCGAGCTGCTCGCCGCGGCGGGGGTCCGGGTGCTCGAACAGCGCGTGGCCGTCGAAGCGTCCGAGCGCCCACTCGTCCTTCGGGAAGTGTCCGGGGACCCAGTCCATGATCACGCCGATGCCGGCCGAGTGCAGGCGGTCGATCAGGTAGCGCAGGTCGTCGGGGGAGCCGTAGCGTGCGGTCGGGGCGTAGTACCCGGTGACCTGGTAGCCCCACGAGCCGCCGAACGGGTGCTCGGCGAGCGGCAGGAACTCCACGTGCGTGAAGCCCGTGTACTGCACGTGCCCGATCAGCTGGTCGGCGACCTCGCGGTACGACAGCCCGGGACGCCACGAGCCGAGGTGGACCTCGTAGACGCTCATCGGCTGGTCGTGCGTGGTCGTCTCCGCGCGGCGTTCCATCCAGGCGCGGTCGCCCTCGGACCACGTGTAGCTCGACTCGGTGATGACCGAGGCGGTGGCCGGGGCGATCTCGGCCTCGCGGGCGAACGGGTCCGCGCGCTCGACCCAGCCCGAGTCGGTGAGGATCTGGAACTTGTACCGCTGTCCGGCGACGGCTCCGGGCCAGAACAGCTCCCAGACGCCGAGGTCGCTCAGGCGCCGCATCGCGGTGGTCCGGCCTTCCCAGCCCTCGAAGTCGCCGATCACGCGGACGGCCGTCGCTCGGGGTGCCCACACGGAGAACGCGACGCCGTCGACGCCGTCGATCGTGCGGACGTGCGCGCCGAGGTGGTGCCAGAGCTGCTCGTCGCGGCCTTCCCCGAACAGGTGCAGGTCGAGCTCGCCGAGCGTCGGGGCGAACCGGTACGCGTCGTCGGTCGTCCAGGTGGCGTCGTCCTCTTCCGAGGACTCGTCGAAGTCGTAGTCGGCCTCGACCCGGTAGCGCCCGAGCTCCTCGGTGGTGGCACCGGCCCAGAGACCGTCGCCCTCGTGGGTCAGCTCGACGTCGTCGCCGTCGAGCCGGACGAGCCGGACCGCCTGTGCCAGGTGACGCACCACGCGGACGCTCGTGCCGCCGTCGACGGCGTGCGGGCCGAGGACGTCGTGGGGCTGCGACCAGCGGCCCTCGGCGACCTGTTGGCGCAGCCACTGGTCGACCGGTGCCGGACGCGGGCCGGTGCCGTCGGCGGTGGCGGGCTCGGGATCCGATGGCGTCGGGAGGGCGGTCGACGGCGCGACGGTGGACGCGTCTGCCGCGTGGCCGACGGCGGGAGTCCGAGCGGACGAGACGGCGTCGACGGACGGAACCCGCGGGTGCGTCGCGTCGGCGGCGTGCCCCGCCAGCGTGGCGGACTCGGCGACCCCGCGGTCGGGCGCCTCGCGCGGTGCAGCAGGCGCACCGGGCAGGTCCTCGTCGGGGGCGGAGACCCGCGGCTCGTACCGCGGCTCCGGCTTCGCGTCGGACGGCGTCCGCGCGGGCACGGGTGGCGGCGGAGGCGGCACCGGCGGCACGGCGGGCCCACGGCCCGAGGCTGGGGGCGGCTGGGGTGCGGTCGGGTCGTTCGTCATCGGTGCAGTCCTTCCACGACGAGCAGGTGCACGGGTTCCTGGAACGCGTCCAGGCGGACGTAGTTCGACGCGCCCCAGACCCAGCGCTGCCCGGTCACGACGTCACGGACGTCGAACCGGCTGTCGGCCGGCAGGCCGAGCGCAGCGAGGTCCAGGTGCACGGTGGTCTCACGTGCCGAGTGCGGGTCGACGTTCGCGACGACGATCACGGTGTCGGCGTGCCCGGAGCGGATGAACTCGCCGGACAGGTGCTTCGAGTACACGACGGTCGCGGGGTCGTCGGCGGCGTGCACGTGCAGGTTCCGCAGCTGGCGGAGCGCGGGGTGCGCGGCACGGAGCCGGTTGAGCATCGTCACGTACGGGGCGAGCGACGCGCCCTCGGCCTCGGCCAGGGCGAAGTCCCGCGGCTTGTACTCGTACTTCTCGTTGTCGATGTTCTCTTCCGAGCCGGGTCGGGCGACGTCCTCGAACAGCTCGTACCCGGAGTACATGCCCCACGTCGGGGCGCCCGTCGCAGCGAGCGCGGCACGCACCTTGTAGCCGGCGCGGCCGCCGAACTGCAGGTACTCGGTGAGGATGTCCGGCGTGTTCACGAACAGGTTCGGGCGCAGGTAGTCGCTCGTCTCGTGCGACAGCTCCTCGAAGTAGGACTCGATCTCTTCCTTCGTGTTCCGCCACGTGAAGTACGAGTACGACTGCTGGAACCCGACCTCTGCCAGTGCGCGCATCATCGCCGGACGGGTGAACGCCTCGGCCAGGAACACGGCGTCCGGGTGCTCGTCGCGGACTTCGCGGATCACGCGCTCCCAGAACCAGAGCGGCTTGGTGTGCGGGTTGTCCACCCGGAAGATCCGGATGCCGAAGTCGATCCAGTGCCGCAGGACGCGCAGGACCTCGGCGACCAGACCCTCGGGGTCGGAGTCGAACTGGATCGGGTAGATGTCCTGGTACCGCTTCGGCGGGTTCTCGGCCGTCGCGATCGAGCCGTCGGCGCGCTGCGTGAACCAGTTCGGGTGCTCGGTGACCCAGGGGTGGTCGGGGGAGCACTGGAGCGCGAAGTCGAGCGCCACTTCCATGCCGGTGTTCTTGGCGGTCTCGACGAAGTCGCGGAAGTCGTCTTCCGACCCGAGGTCGGGGTGGATGGCGTCGTGCCCGCCCTCGGGGGAGCCGATCGCCCAGGGGCTGCCGGGGTCGTGCGGCCCCGGGGTGAGCGTGTTGTTCGGGCCCTTGCGCGCGGTCGTGCCGATCGGGTGGATCGGCGGCAGGTAGACGACGTCGAAGCCCATCCGGGCGACGGCGGGCAGGCGGCGGGCCGAGGTGCGGAAGTCGCCGCTCTTCCACGAGCCGTCCGGGTTCTTCTTCGCGCCTTCGCTGCGGGGGAAGAACTCGTACCAGGCACCGACGCCGGCACGGGTGCGTTCGACGTCGAGCAGCTGCGTCGGGGAGTGCGTCCGGAGCGAGGTGAGCGGGGCTTCCTCGACCTCGGCCACGATGCGCGGGTCGTCGACGGCGGCCAGGCGCTCGGCCGGGTCGAGGTCGGTGTCGCGCACCTTGGCTGCCGCACGGGTGGCGGCGGGGGAGTCGGTCTCGTCGGCCAGTCGGTCGAGCAGCAGGGCGCCGTCGAGGAGCGTCGCCTCGGTGTCCACCCCGGCCGCGATCTTCAGCCGTGCGGCGTGCAGCCACGTGGCCCAGTCGTCGGAGTAGGACTCGACGTGCCAGGTCCAGACGCCGACGTGGTCGACCTGGACGGTCACCTCGTACCGGTCGGTCCCGGGCGCACCGAGGGCCAAGGGGACGGTCCTGGTGCCCCCGTCCGGGCGTTCGAGCAGGAGGTCGGCCCCGATGATGCCGTGTCCTTCTCGGAAGACGGTCGCACCGAACGTGATCACCTCGCCGTCGAACGCCTTGCCGGGGAAACCGTTCGGCGTCCTCGGGGCGAGTTCGGTGATCGGGATGCGCCCGATCTTCGGTCGGCGGGGTCGGTCTGCGGTGGCCACGGAGGCGACGCTACCCGGCGAGCGCCTCCGCGTTCCCCGGAATCCGCCCGCTGTGGACGGTCGGGCGCGCCGTGGACCTGTGGAGGAACCGGACGGGAGGCCCATTGCGGGGCCGCCACGGGCCTCCCGTCCGCCCGCTGGTCGCGTTCCGGGCGCGGGCCGGATCGCGCGCTACGCCGGCTCGAACAGGTGGATGCCGGGGCCGTAGGCGGTGAACACCTGACCGGCGGGGCGGAGCCGCTCGTGGTCGCGGTGCTTCTCGCTCGACCACGCGAGGCGGTAGCCGAGCACGTCCTCGCGCACCGGCAGCGTCAGGTCACGTGTGCGCCCGCTGCCGTGCACCACGACCAGCACGCGGTCGTACGGCTCGTGCTCGGGCGTCGACTCGGCGAAGTACTGCAGGACGCGGTGCACCGGCTGGTCCCAGCCCTCGACGGTCATCGGGTGCCCGTCCGGCCCGTACCAGGACATCCGTGAAGCCCCGGGGGTCTCCTGCCCCTCGATGCCGAACCGTGTCGGCCGCAGCGCCGGGTGCGCGGCGCGGAACCGGGCGAGCGCGGCGACGGCCTCGGTCATCGACTCGGCGTCCTCGTCGTCGGACCAGTCCACCGGGGTGAGGTCGTCGGAGACCACGTAGGCGTTGTTGTTGCCGTGCTGCGTCCGGCTCCGTTCGTCGCCCGCGGTGAGCATCGGCACGCCGGCCGAGAGCAGCAGCGTCGCGGCGAGGTTCCGCATCGAACGGCCGCGCGCCGCCCGGACGCCGCGGTCGGCCGTGTCGCCCTCGATGCCGTGGTTGAACGAACGGTTGTCGTTCGAGCCGTCGCGGTTCTCCTCACCGTTCGCCGCGTTGTGCTTGCCGTCGTACGACACCAGGTCGAGCAGGGTGAACCCGTCGTGGGCCGTCACGAAGTTGACGCCCGCGAGCGGACCCCGGTCGGCGCCGAACAGGTGTCGGGAGCCCGTCAAGGCGCCGGCGAGCGCGCCGATGCCCGTGTGCGGCATGCCGTTTCGGCGTTCCTCGGCGATGTCGGTGAGCCAGAACTGCCGCACGGTGTTCCGGAACCCGTCGTTCCACTCGCTGGTCCGGGCGCCCGCCGCGCCGAACGAGCCGGTCTTCCAGCCGTCGGGGCCGACGTCCCACGGTTCGGCGATGACCAGGGTGTCCTGCAGGTCGGGGTGGTTCCGGATCCGTTCGAGCAGCGGGTGCTGCGGGTCAAACACGTGGTGGGCGTCGCGGGCGAGCGCGGCCATCAGGTCGAAGCGGAAGCCGTCGACCTGCACCTCGCGGGCCCAGTAGACCAGGCTGTCGACGATCAGGTCGGCGGTGGACTCCACCGAGGTGTCCAGGGTGTTCCCGCAGCCGGTGGTGTCGTAGTAGGTGTCCCGGAACGGCGGTTCCCCCGTGGCCCACCGGTACCGGTTCGCGCCGTCGATGCCGCGCAGGCTGGTGGTGGGTCCGCCGAGGCCCTCCTCCGCCGTGTGGTTGTAGACGACGTCGAGCACCACCTGGATGCCCGCTTCGTGCAGCAGTCGGACCATGCCCTTGAACTCCCGCAGGACCGCGGACGCGCCCTCGGCCCGTGCGGGTGCGGAGGCGTGCGCGGCGTGCGGCGCGAAGAACCCGAGCGTGTTGTAGCCCCAGGCGTTCTCGCGACCGGCGTCCCGCAGCCAGTTCTCGGTGTCGAAGGCCTGCACCGGCAGGAGCTCGAGCGTCGTGACACCGATGCGGTGCAGGTGCGCGATGGTGCTCTCGTGCGCCACCCCGGCGTACGTGCCGCGGAGGTGCTCCGGCAGGTGCGGGTTCGCGGCGGTCAGGGTGCGGACGTTCGCCTCGTAGACCACGGCGCGGTCGAGCGGGACCGTGGGCTTGACGACGCCGCCCCAGTCGAAGGCGTCGTCCACGACGACGCTCGTCCAGCGGGGCGTCCCGGGCCCTGTCGGTGCGATGCCGCGGGCGTACGGGTCGAGCAGGGGGCGTGTCGGGTCGAACTCGTTCCGCGGTCCGACGGGCCCGTCGACGAGCAGGTGGTAGCGGTCACCCGGGGCGGCGCCGGGGGTCTCGGCCGTCCACAGGTCGGTCGCCGGCAGCCGCTCGAGCGGGTACCGGACCGGCTGCCCGTCCGCTCGCTCGACGACCACGACGACGGCCGTGGCGGTGGCGGACCGCAGGGAGAACCGCGGGACGTCGGCCCCGAGGTCGAACCCCGGGGTGTGGTCGATCGCTGTCTCGTGCACCCGACAAGGGTACGAGGACCGACGCGTATCCTGGACACCGCTCGTTCCAGGGGGTGCAGATGCCGGTCTACCTCGACCACGCCGCGACGACGCCGATCCTGCCGGAGGCGCTCGCCGCGTTCACCGACGCGCTCGGAACCGTCGGCAACCCGTCCTCGATCCACAGCGCCGGGCAGCGCGCCAAGATGCTGCTCGAGGACGGCCGCGCCGCCGTCGCCCGGTCGCTCGACGCCGACACCGTCGAGGTCGTGTTCACCTCCGGCGGCACCGAGAGCATCAACCTCGCCGTGAAGGGCCTGTTCTGGGCTCGTCAACGCGACCGTGCCCGCCCCCGCATCGTCGTCCCGGGTGGCGAGCACCACGCCACCGTCGACACCCTGACCTGGTTGGAGACGCACGAGGGCGCCGTCATCGACGTGGTCCCGTTGGACGCGCAGGGTCGCGTCGACCTCGTCGGACTGGAGGCACGACTCGCCTCCGCCGACGACGTCGCCCTGGTCACGTTCCTCTGGGCGAACAACGAGGTGGGCACCATCCAGCCCGTGTCACGGATCGTGGAGCTGGCGCACGCCGCCGGCGTGCCCGTGCACAGCGATGCCGTCGCCGCCTACGGCCAGGTGCCGGTGTCGTTCGCCGCGTCCGGCCTCGACGCCCTGAGCGTCTCCGCGCACAAGGTCGGCGGACCGGTCGGCATCGGTGCGCTGGTGCTCGGGCGGAAGGCCACCGTCGAGCCCCTCATCCACGGCGGCGGGCAGCAGCGGCAGGTGCGGAGCGGCACCCAGGACGCCCCCGCTGCAGCATCGTTCGGCGTCGCGGCCACGATGGTCGCCGCCGAGCCGATGCCGCACCCGTCGCTCGTCGCCCTGCGCGACCGGCTCGTCGCCGGAGTCCGTGCGGCCGTGCCGTCCGCCGTGCTGATGGGCGACCCCGACGACCGGCTGCCCGGCAACGCGCACTTCACGTTCCCGGGCTGCGAGGGCGACTCGCTGCTGTTCCTGCTCGACGCGGCCGGGGTCGCGGTGTCGACCGGGTCGGCGTGCCAGGCCGGCGTGCCCGAGGCGTCGCACGTGCTGCTCGCGATGGGCCTGTCGGAGCAGGACGCCCGCGGTGCGCTCCGGATCACGCTCGGACACACCTCGACCGATGCGGACGTCGACGCCTTCCTGGCGGCGTTGCCCGACGCGGTGGCGCGGGCCGGGGCTGCGGGCATGGCGTCGCGGGAGCCGTTGCTGGGGCGGTAGCGCGCCCGCCGGCGCGGGTGCGACGCCGACCGGCCTGCCGCGCCGGTAGGATCGGTGACCATGGTCGAACTGGACTTCACCGAGCAGCTCTCCGCCCTCCGAGAGACCTTCGGCAACATCCGCTCGGTGGTCGACGTCGACCGCCTGCAGCGTGAGATCGCCGACCTCAGCGAGCAGGCGGGCGCCCAGGACCTCTGGGACGACGTCGAGCACGCGCAGCAGGTGACGAGCGCGCTCTCGCACCGGCAGTCGGAGCTCAAGAAGATCACCGACACCGAGCGTCGCATCGACGACCTCGAGGTGCTCGTCGAGATGGCGAACGAGGGCGACGACCAGGACTCGGCCGACGAAGCCGTCGCCGAGCTCAAGGCGATCCAGAAGACCATGGGCGACCTCGAGGTGCAGACGCTCCTCGACGGCGAGTACGACGACCGCCCCGCCGTGATCACCATCCGCGCCGGGGCCGGCGGCGTCGACGCCGCGGACTTCGCCGAGATGCTCATGCGCATGTACCTGCGGTACGCCGAACAGCACGGCTTCAAGACCACCGTGATGGAGACGTCCTACGCCGAAGAAGCGGGCATCAAGTCCGCCACGTTCGAGGTCGACGCCCCCCACGCATTCGGCACCCTGTCGATCGAGGCCGGCACCCACCGACTCGTCCGCATGTCGCCGTTCGGCGCAGCGGGCAAGCGGCAGACCTCGTTCGCCGCGGTCGAGGTCATCCCGCTCATGCCGGAGACGATGGTCATCGACATCCCCGAGAACGACATCCGCGTCGACGTCTTCCGTTCGTCGGGCCCCGGCGGGCAGTCCGTCAACACGACCGACTCCGCGGTGCGCCTGACGCACATCCCGACCGGCACCGTCGTCTCCATGCAGAACGAGAAGTCGCAGATCCAGAACCGTGCGGCCGCCATGCGCGTGCTGCAGTCGCGCCTGCTCCTCCTGAAGAAGGAAGAGGAGAACGCGAAGAAGAAGGAGCTCGCCGGCAACATCACGGCGAGCTGGGGCGACCAGATCCGGTCCTACGTGCTGGCGCCGTACCAGATGGTCAAGGACCTGCGGAGCGAGCACGAGGTGAACAACCCCTCAGCCGTGTTCGACGGCGACCTGGACGGCTTCATCAACGCCGGCATCCGCTGGCGCAAGCAATCCGTCGACGCGTAGGGGTTCGTGAGCCGCGCGCCTCGCTTGCTTTCCAAGCGGGGCGACCTACCCTGATCCGGTCATGATCAAATTCGACCAGGTCACCAAGGTCTACTCGGGCAACCCGAGTCCGGCGCTCGACAACCTCACCCTCGAGATCCTCAAGGGCGAGTTCGTGTTCCTCGTGGGCGCCTCGGGTTCCGGCAAGTCCAGCTTCCTGCGCCTCGTGCTCAAGGAGGAGAAGCCCTCCCGCGGCCAGATCCACGTGCTCGGGCAGCGCCTCGGGTCCCTGGCGTCGCGGAAGGTCCCGTACTTCCGGCGCAACCTCGGCGTCGTGTTCCAGGACTTCCGACTCCTGCCCAACAAGAATGTCTTCGACAACGTCGCGTTCTCACTGCAGGTGATCGGCAAGAGCAAGGGCTTCATCAGCGAGGCCGTCACCGACGTGCTGAAGCTCGTCGGACTCGCGGGCAAGGCGACCCGCATGCCGCACGAGCTCTCCGGTGGTGAGCAGCAGCGCGTGGCGATCGCCCGCGCCGTCGTCAACAAGCCGGCGATCCTGCTGGCCGACGAGCCCACCGGCAACCTGGACCCCACCACGTCCGCCGGCATCATGGCGCTCCTCGAACGCATCAACCAGGGAGGCACCACCGTGCTCATGGCGACCCACGACGCCAGCATCGTGAACCAGATGCAGCGTCGGGTCATCGAGCTGTCGAACGGCACGGTCCTCCGTGACGAGCAGTCCGGCGGCTACCAGACCCAGGCGGTCCCGATCCAGCGCGGCACCGTGTCGAACACCACCGGCATCCAGACCATCCCGGGGCTCATCCGATGAGGCTCGGGCTCGTCATGTCCGAGGTCGGCTCGGGCCTGCGGCGCAACGCGTCGATGGTCGTCTCCGTCGTCCTCGTGACCTTCATCTCGCTCACCTTCGTCGGGACCGCGATCCTGCTCCAGATGCAGATCAACCAGATGAAGGGGTACTGGTACGACCGGGCGCAGGTCGCCGTCTACCTGTGCACCGACACCGACACCACCGGCAACTGCACGGGTGCCAAGGCCACCGAGGACCAGCGGAAGCAGGTCCAGGCCCAGCTCGAGTCGTCCACCCTCAAGCCGTACATCGAGAAGACGTACTACGAGGACCAGGACCAGGCGTTCACCCGCTTCAAGGAGCAGTTCAAGGACTCCGCGGCGACCGAGTTCGTCAAGCCCGAGTACCTGAACGAGACGTTCTGGGTGAACCTGAAGAACCCGTCGCAGGCCGACGTCCTCGTCGAGAGCCTGTCGAAGGTCGCCGGTGTGCAGAGCGTCGTCGACCAACGCGGCTACCTGCAACCGATCTTCAACCTGCTCAACGCGTCGTCGTACACGGCGATCGGCATCGCGGCGCTGATGCTCGTCGCCGCCGTGCTCCTCATCGCGACCACGATCCGGTTGTCCGCCTTCAGTCGCAGGCGAGAACTCGGCATCATGCGGCTGGTCGGTGCGTCGAACCGGTTCATCCAGACGCCGTTCGTGCTCGAGGGGGTGATCGCCGCCGCCATCGGAGCCGTCCTGGCGGGTGGCGCCATCACCGCGGTGGTGTGGTTCTTCGTCCGGAACTTCCTGGCCGAGCGCTTCACCGGCACGGCGTTCATCGGCATGGGGGATGCGGCCATCGTGGTGCCGTCGGTGATCGTCATCGGGGTGTTGCTCGCCGCGGTGTCGGCGTCGATCGCCATCCGCCGCTACCTCAAGGTCTGATCCGCCGCGCCGGGAAGGTGCGTGAGGCGCCTGCTGTTGGGTAGTCTGTAGGGCTGCGCAGCGCAGTGCCCGGAACGAGAGGAGTCGTCATGGCGAAGGAACGCGGTGAGAAGATCGTCGCGACGAACCGTCGCGCCCGACACGACTACCTCATCGAGGACACGTACGAGGCCGGCATGGTCCTGTCCGGCACCGAGGTGAAGTCCCTGCGCATGGGACGTGCCTCTTTGGTCGACGGGTACGCCTACATCGACCGGGGCGAAGCCTGGATCGATGCGGTGCACATCCCCGAGTACACCGAGGGCACGTGGAACAACCACGCACCTCGGCGCAAGCGCAAGCTGCTCCTCCACAAGCAGCAGATCGTGAAGATCTCGCACAAGACGGCCCAGGGCGGCTACACCCTCGTGCCGCTGCAGATCTACTTCCACGACGGTCGGGCCAAGATCGAGATCGCGGTCGCCAAGGGCAAGCGCGAGTTCGACAAGCGTCAGGCCATGCGGGAGAAGACCGACAAGCGTGAGGCCGAGCGGGCCATGCGCACGAAGAACCGCGTCGGCGAGTAGCGGCCTCGTACCTCGGTCAGCTAGACTGAGGGACTGCTCCGATCGGAGCAGTCGCAACACAACTCAACAGCGTGACAGCGGCTCGCACGTCCGGCCCGCATGGGGATGATCGGTTTCGACATTGCCTGTGTGCCGACGGGAAGCGGGCCGAGGACCCACGGTTATCTCGTGAACGATCCGTGGAAAACAACAAGTGCCAATTCCAAGCGCACTGACTTCGCTCTCGCTGCGTAAGCAGCCCAGCACATGAAGTCCGTCGGCCAGGTGACCGTCCCCTAACCTGATCCCGGCGTCATCCAGAGGACTTGCTGCACGGTTGCGCCTCAGGGCCGTGCGGGACTTGCACTGAGACTGGGCCCGTCGTCCTAGAAGCCGGTAGCAAAGGACGGGGCCGAGCAGAACGAACTATCCGGATACGCCCGTAGAAGACGTCGAATTGCAGCGATGGACGGGGGTTCGATTCCCCCCATCTCCACCATTCGCCGGTCGTCGAGCCGCTGTCACCACGTGTTGCACGAACGCCCCGTCACCGTCCCTGGACGATGCCGGGGCGTTCGCTGTCTCGCCACGTCCGGGGACTACGCTCCGGAGGAGGCGCAGGGAAACGCCCGCGCCGACCCCGAACGGAAGGCCCCCACGTGGTGCAGGAGATCGCGATCCGAGTCCGTCTGCGCGAGCAGGAGCGAGTGGTGCTCGCCGACTACGAGCGGATCGTGGGGTCCGTCGCGACCGTCGCTGCCCTCGCCGCCTGGCTGCCCACGCCCGACGCCCGCCTGGTCGTCCGCGGCCGGGGTGCCGAACCCGTCCGCCTCGAGACCGTCACCTACGGCTCGGTCGTCGAGATGCTCGTCGTGCTCGACCAGCGTTCGGCTGCTGTCGAACGGGGTGCAGCAGCGATCGCGGCGCTGATCGAGTCGGTGCGGCACGAGCACGTCGCCGATGACGTGGCCGGGGTCGCCGGTGAGCTGGACCGCCTGGACCGCGCTGCACCGCGTGGACGGTCGGTCGTCGAGCGCACGCTCCGCACGTTCCTCGAGGGTGCGCGCGCCGACGTCCTGGCACGCAAGACCACGACCCGGGTGCGGACCGCGCAGGCGCTGTTGCGGCTCGCCGAGGATGACGCGGTGCTCACCGTGGAGCGGGTGACGGACGCGCTCGCGCCCGTGCTCGAGGAACACGCGGTCGACGTCGCGCTGGACACGGGTTCCGCCGTGGTCGTCGAGCCGATCGACGGGGTCGAGTCGCCGGAGCTGACCCCGGTCCTCCCGCTGCCCTCGGGGGGAGCGAAGCCGAAGAAGTCGGACGAGAAGCCGTCCAAGAAGCAGGACGACGGCAAGAAGCAGAAGAAGGACGCCAAGAAGCCGTCCAAGAAGAAGGACGACGGCAAGAAGAAGTCCGACAAGAAGAAGTCGGACAAGAAGGCCGACGGCAAGAAGAAGAAGTCCAAGAAGTAGCAGCCTGAGTACTTATACAGCACAATTGTTTCCGGCATGTTAAAGAATCCGGCCAACCCGCTGTCCCGGTGCCAGAGTCGATGAGCGCGACCCCCGTTCGTGGGGCCCGCTCACTCGACGGGAGCAGCAGTGGCTACAACGACGACGCCGGCGTTGCCGGACTCCGGCCTCAAGCGGAACGTGGGCTTCATCGGGCTCATCTGGGCCTCGACGGGGTCGATCATCGGCTCCGGTTGGCTCTTCGGGTCGCAGGAGGCCCTGAAGACCGCCGGCCCGGCCGCGATCATCTCGTGGCTCATCGGCGGTGTGGCGATCCTCGTCCTCGCCCTCGTGCACGCCGAACTCGGCGGCATGTTCCCGATCGCGGGCGGGACGGCACGGTTCCCGCACATCGCGTTCGGCGGCATCGCCGGCGCGTCGTTCGGCTGGTTCTCCTGGTTGCAGTCCGTGACCGTCGCCCCGATCGAGGTCGAGGCGATGATCAAGTACGCGCAGCACTGGCAGTTCGCGCACCCGTGGCTGCACACGACGACGGTGGACGGGGAGACGCAGCAGCTGCTCACCGGCGCCGGCATCGCGGTCGCCGTCGTCCTCATGGCGGTGGTCACCGTGATCAACCTGCTCAGCGTCCGGATCCTCGCGAACACGAACTCGGCGGCGACGTGGTGGAAGGTCGCCATCCCGCTGCTGGTCATCGTCGTGCTGGCGTTCAGCGGGTTCCACGGCTCGAACTTCACGGCGGCTGACGGCTTCATGCCCGAGGGTGCCAAGGGGGTCCTGGCGGCGGTGTCCACCTCCGGCATCATCTTCGCCTTCCTGGGCTTCGAGCAGGCCGACCAGCTCGCGGGTGAAGCGAAGAACCCGCGGCGGGACATCCCGCGTGCCGTCATCGGCTCGGTGCTCATCGGGCTGGTGATCTACCTGCTGCTGCAGGTCGTGTTCCTCGGGGTGCTCCGGTCGGATGCGATCCAGGGGTCCTGGGCCACCGCCGACTTCACGAAGTACACGGGGCCGTTCGCCGACATCGCGATGGCCGCGGGCATCACGTGGCTGGCGGTGGTCATCTTCATCGACGCGATCATCTCGCCCGCGGGGACCGGGCTGATCTACGTGACGGCGACGAGCCGCATCTCCTACGGACTCAGTCGCAACGGGTACTTCCCGAAGGCGTTCGAGTGGACGACGAAGCAGGGCGTGCCGTGGGTCGGGCTCGTCGCGGCGTTCGTCGTCGGTTGCGCGTGCTTCGCACCGTTCCCCTCGTGGCAGGGGCTGGTGAGCCTCATCACGAGCGCGTCGGTCCTGATGTACGCCGGTGCCCCGTTGGCGCTCGGTGCGTTCCGGAAGCGGATCCCGGAGATCGAGCGCCCCTACCGGATGCCCGCCGCAGCGGTGCTGTCACCGATCGCGTTCATCGTCGCGAACCTCATCATCCTGTGGACCGGGTGGGACACCGACTGGAAGCTCGGCGTCGCGATCCTCATCGGTGCCGTGGTGATCATCCTGAACAACGTGTTCCGCGGTGCCTCGAGCGTCCGGCCGCGCTGGGACTGGAAGGCGGCGCAGTGGCTGCTGCCGTACCTGATCGGCATGGGGCTCATCGTGTTCCTCAGCGACTTCGGTCCGCTGACGCACCCGGTGTTCCCGCTGTGGATCGACATCGTCGTGGTCGCGGTGTTCTCACTGGTGATCTACTACTGGGCGATCAACTCCGCGTCGGACCGTGCGGAGATCCTCCGCACGGCCGAGGACGTCCGTGACGTCGAGGAATCAGGCGTGGTCGAGCCGGTCCACCACTAGTCGAGCCGGTCCACCACTAGTCGAGCCGGTCCACCACTAGAAGTCGAACAGGTTCGCCCGGATGCCCCCGGCGCCGTACTCCCGCCGCAGGAGCCCACGGCGCCGGAGCACCGGCACCAGGTCGCCGAACATCCGGTGGATCTGCGCCGGGTGCAGGTCGCCCGAGAAGATGATGCCGTCGTTGTCGGCGTCCGACCCAAGCTCCTCGATGAAGTCGGCGAACTCGTCGGCGGTCCCGACGAAGCCCTCGCGCGAGGAGACCCGCCCCTTGCGGGCCTTCCGCTCCAGGAGCGAGCGCAGGGGAGCGTCCGGGGTGTCGCCGAGCAGCCCGCGGATCGTGCCGGCGGAGACGTGGTCGCCGAAGGTCCCGTCCGGCACGGGTGCGTCGAGGTCGAGCGCGAGCAGGTCCGTCTCGGAGTCGCTCGACCACGCGATCGCCGCGGTCCGCAGGTCGTCGTCGGACGGGTGCCGGGACGCTTCGACGATCCGGTCGGCCTCGTCGGACGACGAGACGATCTCGGGCTTGAGGACGAACAGGATGCGCAGGTCGGCGGCCGTGCGTCCGGCGGCCTGCGCTGCGGCGATCACGCGACCGCGGTAGTCCACCACCGCGGCGGCCGACAGCGGCGCGAGCGCGAGTTGCACGTCCGAGTGGGTCCCGGCGAACGCGAGGCCCCGACCGGAGCCACCGGGGGAGACGACCACCGGGTCCGAGTCGAGGGGCAGCGCGTTGAGCGGGCCGTCGGCGGTGAAGTACGCGCCCTCGTGGTGGAAGGCGTCGAGCGCGTCCCCGTCGGCGAAACTCCAGTCCGATCGGTTCCCGATGAACCCGGACCCCCACGACCCCCAGAGCCGGCGGAGCAGCGTGATCCACTCCTCGGCCCGGTCGTACGCCTGGTCGTGCGGCAGCGGCGGCAGACCGGCGTGCCGGGCACTGCCGACGTCGGTCACGACGTTGATGCCGAGCCGCTCGGAGGACAGGTGCGCCAGCGTGGCGAACTGTCGTGCAGCCAGGTACGGCGGCGTGAACCCGGCGTTCACGGTCGGCGCGATGCCGATGTGCGAGGTCGCCGCGAACAGGTACGGCGCGAGCAGCAACGGGTCGTGCTTCGGGCCGCCGTACGCCTGGCGGATGCGCAGGTCGAGCGTCGACGGGTTGCCGAGCGAGATGGCGTCCTCCGCGATCACCAGGTCCATGCCGGCCTGCTCGAGCGTGCGGACGGACTGCTGGTACAGGTCGGGCTTGGTCCAGTCGTGGCCCCAGTCCCAGTCCGAGCGCCCCCACGCCTGCGGGCCGAACCCGCGTGAGAAGAAGTACCCGAAGTGTTGCGGTCGTGCCATCGTCTAGAGCTCCTCCGAGATCACGTGCGTGCCCGGGACCGAGTGTTCCAGGGACGCGCGCTCCGCGTCGGACGCGCCACGGGCCTCCAGACCGACTCTGCCGTCTGCAGAACGCAACGCGGCGAACCCGCGTTCCAGGTCGCGGAGCAGGTCCGCGACGTCCTCGATGCCGACCGACAGTCGGATCAGGCCGTCGTCGATGCCCTGGTCGGCGCGCTCCGCGGCGGTCTTGCCGGCGTGCGTCGTCGTCGCGGGGTGCAGGATCAGCGAGCGGACGTCGCCCAGGTGGGTCATCCGGCTGAACAGCTGGACGCTGTCGATGAAGGTGTGCGCGGCGGCTTCGCCGCCCGCCAGCGTGAACGCGAAGACGGAGCCGGCTCCGCGCGGCAGGTAGCGCTGGGCGAGATCGTGGAACGGACTGGAGGCCAGACCCGCGTGGTCGACGCTCGTCACCTCCGGCTGTGCTTCCAACCACTGCGCCACCGCCAGCGCGTTCGCGCTGTGGCGTTCCACGCGCAGGCTCAGCGTCTCGATGCCCTGGCGGATCAGGAACGCGTTGAACGGCGACGGGGTGGGCCCGATGCGCGAGGCGACGACGTCACGCGCGAAGACGACGAACGCCCGGTTGCCGTAGCGCTCGACGTAGCTGTCGCCACCGAGCGACCGCTCCGGGCTGGTGAGGTGCTGCCAGCGCTCGGGGGAGGCGGACCAGTCGAACGTACCGCCGTCGACGACCACGCCGCCGAGGCCCGCGCCGTGGCCGGACAGGAACTTCGATGCCGAGTGGATGACGATGTCGGCACCGTGCTCGACCGGGCGGACCAGGTACGGCGTCGCCAGGGTGTTGTCCACGATCAAGGGGACCCCGGCACGGTGCGCGGTGTCGGCGACGCCGGTGATGTCGAGGACGTCGTTCTTCGGGTTCGGGATCGTCTCGGCGAAGAACGCCTTCGTGTTCGGGCGGACGAGCCGTGCCCACTCGTCGAGGTCGCGCTGGTCGGCGACGAAGTCGACCTCGATGCCGAGGCGGCCGAGGTTCTGCACGAGCAGCCCCTTGGTGCCCTCGTAGATGCTGCGGGCGGCGACGACGTGGTCGCCCGCCTGCAGGAGCCCGAGGAACGCGATGGTGGCGGCTGCCTGGCCACTGCCGACGAGGATCGCCTCGACGCCCCGCTCGAGCAGGGCGACGCGGCGCTCGACGTCGGCGTTCGTCGGGTTGCCGAGGCGGGTGTAGGTGTAGCCGTCCTCGGTGCCGGCGAAGCGGTCGCGCGCCTGGTCGAAGTCGTCGAAGAGGAAGCCGGAGGACATGTGGATGGCCGGGATCCGTGCGCCGTGCCCTGCGTCGGGCACGAAGCCGCCGTGCACCTGTTCGGTCGAGAAACCGTGATCGTCGTTCGCCATGGGACACCTCCGGGAGTCGTCTGGCGGTAGCCTCGCAGCCTTCGCTGCGTGGACAGGCGATTGCGGCGTTCCGTTACGCGGAACCGGGGTGCGGTGGGGTCGCGGCGGGGCCCTGGCGGCTGCCACGATGGGAGCATGGCGACCGACGAAGCGACCCTGATCATCCGCGATGTCCGTCCGTGGGGTGGTGCACGGTCGGACATCCGGGTGGCGGACGGCCGCATCGTCTCGGTCACCGCGACCGGAGCGGGCGACGGCGTCGCGGGCGGTGCCAGTGCCAGTGCCAGTGCCAGTGGCGGTGCCGGTGCCGGTGCCGGTGCCGGTGCCGGTGCTGGTGCTCGGGTCGTCGACGGGCGCGGCCAGCTCGCGCTGCCGGGGCTCGTCAACACGCACGCCCACGTCGACAAGAGCTGGTGGGGGCACGAGTGGGAGTCGTACGGCGGCGAGCCCGGCACGCAGGGGCGCATCGCGCACGAACGGGCTCGGCGTGACGCCCTCGGGATCCCGAGCGAACCCGTCGCCACGCGGGTGCTGCGCGAGGGGCTGCGCACCGGCACCACCCGGGTCCGCACACACGTCGACGTCGACCTCGGCGTCGGGCTGCGGGGGATCGAGGCCGTGCATGCGGCGGCCGACGCGCTCGACGGTGCGGTCGAGGTGTCGATCGTCGCCTTCCCGCAGGACGGCGTGCTGCGGCGGCCCGGTGTGCTCGACCTGCTGCGGCAGGCGGCGACGGCCGGAGCGGACCACATCGGCGGGCTCGACCCGTCGCTCATCGACCGCGACCCGGTCGGGCAGCTCGACGGCCTGTTCGCCATCGCCGCCGACACCGGGTGCGGCATCGACATCCACCTGCACGAGCCCGCCGAGCTCGGTGCGTTCGCGTTCGACCTGGTGCTCGACCGGGTGGAGCGGCTCGGCATCGCACCGGGCAGGGTCAACATCGCCCACGGGTTCGCGATCGTCGACGTCGATCCCGTGCGTCGCCGCGACCTGCTCGCCCGGATGGCGTCGCTCGGCGTCACGATGACCACCGTCGCCCCGGTGCGGATGCGACAGCTTCCCCTGCACGAGTTCGACGAGGCCGGCGTGCGGTTCGGCTTCGGCACCGACGGCATCCGTGACCTGTGGAGCCCCTACGGCGACGGCGACCTGCTCGGCATCGCGTGGCAGTACGCGCGGGCCGGCGGTGTGGTGCGGGACGAGGACCTGACCCGCGTGGTGGAGCTCGCCACGCGCGACGGTGCCCGGTTCGTCACCGACGAGGCGCACGACCTCGTGGCGGGGGCGCGTGCCGACGTGGTGCTGCTCGACGCCGAGAACCCGATGGACGCCCTGGTGCGACGGGTGCCGCGGTCGCTCGTCGTCGCCGGCGGCCGGGTGTTCGACCCCGCCGAGCTCGCGCAGCGCCCCTGGGAGTAGGCGCGGGGCTGCGCACCCGTTCTGCGACATTGCACCAGTCGATCACCGTGTGGATCGTCGCGGACGTGGTGCGAGCAGGATGCGCGAGGCGTCAGCCGCGGTAACTGACCGATGCGACGGCCGCCGACAGCCGGCCCGGCAGCCCCGGCGGGATCTCGGCCGGCAGGTCGTCGAGCGCGAACCAGCGGACGTCGTCACTCTCGTCGCTGACGGCCGTCACCGCCGACGGGTCGGCGAGGGCGACGAAGCCGACGTCCCAGTGCGCCGCGCAGGCGAACCCGGCGCCGAGCTCGTGCCGGTCCAGGTCCGCGATGCGGTCGTCGACGAGCTCGAGGTCGGTGATGCCGGACTCCTCGCGCGCCTCGCGACGAGCGGCGTCGGCCAACGAGGCATCCGACGGCTCGAGGTGCCCGCCGAACTGCACCCAGAAGCCGCCCTTGCGGTGCAGGCAGAGCAGCACCCGGACCAGGTCGGGCGAGAACACGAAGCACGACGCGGTGAGGTGCTCCGGGCCGCCGTCACGCCACAGGGAGGCGTCCCGTCGGGCGGCGACGAACGCGGCGAACCCATCGCGGTGCCGATCGTCAGCGGTGGCGAGGGCGGTGGTGACGGTGTCGAGCAGCACCGCACCATCCTCCCAGGTGTGGTGAGGGGGACGCGGTGGTGGCGACGACGCGGTGGTGGCGACGACGCGGAACGACGAGGTCGACGTCGTACGACATCGAGGGCGTCGTTCCGGGTCGACCACGGCACCCTGTCAGAAGAGCGCGCGCACGCCCGCCACCACGGTGTCCCAGACCTCGAGCAACGGGACCCGTGCGAGCCACACCGCCAGGCCGTTCACCAGCACGAACAGCACGAACCAGACCCCGGCCGGCACCCGCGTCTCGGCTGCGGCGATGTGGAAGTCCGTCTGCACGCGGGCGCCGGTGAGCAGCCACCGTGCGACCTGCACGACGGACCGCAGTCCGTCGACGACGAAGAACGCCCCGACGGCGGCGACCACGAGCACCGTGGTCTCGGACGGACGCAGTGCCACCCACAGCGCCAGGACGTCGAACCCGAGGACGACGAGCAGCCCGAACCAGTTCCGCACGAACACCAGCGCCACGAGCCCGATGACCCCGAGCACGGCGACGGGCAGCCACCGCGAGCCGTGCAGCACCCCGGTCACCAGGAGCACCCCGGCCCAGAGCGGCGCGCTGTACCCGGCGTAGAGGTTGAGGATCCGGACGAGCCAGCGGATGCCGCCGGGGACCCGACCGAGCTGGACCCAGGCCTCGCCGGAGCCGTCCGGGTGCAGGTCGATGCGCTGGATGCGGCCGCCGAACGGGACGACGACGATGCAGTGCCCGACCTCGTGCGCGATGGTCGCGGCGATCCGTGCGACGCGTCCGACGAGCGGCAGGAACGGCAGGAGCGCGCCGACGACGAGCGCGACGAACACGAGGGGCGGGGCTGCGGTGGTCAAGGGACCAGCATCGCAGCCGTGTCCCGCGAACTGCCCGAGACCCGGCGTCGAGGACGATGTGGAACGACACCCTCGACGTCGTACGACATCGAGAACGTCGATCCGAGTCGGCGCCCGCCCGCGCGCCCGGCTCAGCCCAGGACGGTCGGCCCCGCCACCACGACGACGAGCACCGTCGTCATGGCGATCGCGAACGCCGTGAGCACGACCAGGAACGTCGTCAGGTGGTTCATCCGACCGCGCATCACTCGACCGTCACCGACTTCGCCAGGTTGCGCGGCTTGTCGACGTCGCAGCCGAGCTGCAGCGCGAGTTCGCGGGCGAGCATCTGCAGCGGCACGACGGCCTCGAGCGGACCCCACGGCGCCGCCATGGCGCCCCAGGCGAGTCCGCCGGTGCCGCGGCTGCCGAGCGCCGGGATGTCGGAGCCTTCGCCGCCGATGGTGATGACGAACCCGCCGCGGGCCCGGACCTCGGCGATCGCCGACTGGATCTTCGGCTCGCCGTGGTCGATCACGACGACGGGGGTACCTTCGTCGACGAGTGCGAGCGGACCGTGCTTCAGCTCGCCCGCGGGGTACGCCTCGGCCCAGCGGTAGCTGAGCTCCTTGAGCTTGAGCGCGCCCTCGGCGGCGTACGGCAGGCCGGCACCGCGGCCGAGGAACAGGAAGCCGGTGGCCTCCTTCACGCTCGACACCAGGAGCGGCATCCGGTCGGCGGACACCTGCGTGGCGTGCTCGATGCGTGCCGGCAGGTCGAGCAGTTCGTCGACGAGCGCGTGGGCACGTGCGACCTCGATGCGGCCGGACGCCACGAGCGCGGAGATCACCGCGGCGACTCCGACGACGACCTGCGCGGTGAACGTCTTCGTCGCGGCGACGCCGATCTCCGGACCGGCGTGGCAGTCGAGCACGGCGTCGGCGCGACGGGCGAGCGAGGAGTGCATGTTGTTCGTGAGCGCGAGCACCGGGTGGCGGTCCTCGAAGCGGTCGAGCGCGCGGAGGACGTCGGCGGTCTCGCCGGACTGGCTGATCGCGACGACCAGGGTGTCGGGGCCGAGGACGGCCTGGTCGGCCTCGCTGGCGACGACGATGTCGGTGGGGACGCCGCCGATGCCGCGCAGCGCGGTGGCGATCACCTGGCCGGCGTTGAGCGAGGTGCCGCAGGCGACGATCGCCAGGCGCTGGAAGGCGGGCAGCCCGAGGCCGACCCACATGCTGCCGTCCGCGGTGCGGCGGGCGATGCGGTCCAGGATCGTGCTGACGACGTCGGCCTGCTCGCCGATCTCCTTCGCCATGTGGTCGGGGTGGTCGCCGAGGTCCAGCGCGGTGGCGGCGAACGGCGACGGGGTGGGGAACGGCACGGGGACGGTGATCCCGTTCGACGACCAGGTCCAGGCCTCGCCGAGCTCGACGACGTCACCGTCGCGGAGCGCGACGAAGGTCTCGCACCACTCGGCGATCGCGCCGATGTCGCTCGCCACGAAGTCACCGCGGGCGGACCGGGCGACGACGAGCGGGGAACGGTCCGCGGCAACGACCATCCGGCCGTCGCGGGCGTCGAGGACGACGATCGCCCACGACCCCTCGAGCTGCGCGGTCGCGATCTGCACGGCGAGCATCAGGTCCGGGTCGACGGCCAGGGCGCGCTCGACGAGGTGCGCGATGACCTCGGAGTCGACCTCTGAGCGGAACCGATGGCCCTGCGCCGTGAGCATGTCGCGCAGGCGGTCGGCGTTCTCGATGATGCCGTTGTGCACGATGCTGATCCGGCGCGAGCAGTCGGCGTGCGGGTGGGCGTTCGCCTCGCGCACGGCACCGTGCGTGGCCCAGCGGGTGTGGCCGATGCCGACGCCGGTCAGGGCGTCGCCGGACCGGGCGGCGACGAGCGTGCGCAGGTCCCCGACGCGGGAGACCGAGCGGATCGTCTCGGTGCGTCCGGCGGCGGTCCGGACGGCGATGCCGGCGGAGTCGTAGCCGCGGTACTCGAGTCGTTCGAGTCCGTCGAGCAGGTAGGGCGTCGCGTCGTCAGACACGCGGGCCGCGATGATGCCGCACATCGGCTGTCCCTTCGGGGGAACGGGGTGGGGGAGTGGAGCGGGGTTCGGCACCGACCGCCGTCGGGTCTGCCGCGCGTCCGGGCCCTCGCGGTCCTGACCGGCGCCCGTCCTCGGATCAGGCGAGGACGGACGACGGAGTGGGTGGGCCACGAGGTTCGGGTACCGGACGGGGTACCGCGGTCTGGCCCCTCGGGAGGGGCACGGCGGTCGGTGCATGAGAAGCCTCACCCGGCGACGCCGCCACGGCAACAGTCGTCGGCTGCTCTTGCGGTTCCCCGCGTGCGGGGGACGCCGCGGTGCGGTCGCGTGCGGACTCCCGCAACGTGCGCGCGCGACGCACGCCGCGTCCTGGACAGCGAAAAGGCGGACGGGAGGCCCGGTACCAGCTGGTACCGGGCCTCCCGTCCGCCTTGTGCTCGCGTCGACTACGTGAGCAGCGCGACCAGGTGGGAGCGCGACCGCGCGCCCACCTTGCGGTAGATCTGCGTGAGCCGCAGCTCCACCGTGCGCTGCGACATGAACAGCGACGACGCGATCTCGCGGTTGCGGTAGCCCTCCGTCACCTTCTGCACCACGGCGCGCTCCTCGGCCGTGAGCGAGGTGAGCACCGCAGAGGCGTCCGGAGCGCTCCGGGGCGTCCCCGGCATCGACGCGGACAGCACCGGTGCGGACCGGAGCGACGGCCCCGTGCCGAACTGCGGCATGGCCGCTGCCGGTGCGGGGGTGACGAGGGGACGGCGCATGCCGGCCGCCTCGTACGCCGCCGCTGCTGCCGCACCGAGACGCGGACGCTCGGCGGGGTTGCCGACCGTCGCGAGGGCCGCGAACGTCCGTGCCCGCTCGAACTGCGAGTCGTGCGGCTGGAACAGCTCCAACGCGCGGCGACGGGCGGTGTCCCGGGTGGTGTCGTCAGCGACGAGCGCGAGGCTCCTCGCCAGCACGAGCGCACCCCAGCGACCCGGTCGGGCGTGGTGGTCCGCAGCGAGCCGCGCGGTGATGGTGCGGGCGTCGTCGATCCGTCCGAGGCGTGCGTACGCCTCGACCAGGTCGCCGAGGTGCCGGAGCACCGCGGGGTTCCGCAGGGACCGGCCGATGGCGTCCGCCGCTTCGAGTGCGGCGGCTGCCTCCTCCAGTCGGCCGTCGAGCAGCAGGACCCGACCGCGGAGCGCGTGCAGCTTCGCCGTCGCACCCCACAGGCGGCTCGTCGAACGGTGCTCGAGGCACCGGTCCACGACCGCCAGGGCATCGGCGGAGCGCCCCTCGGCGAAGTGCCGCCAGGCGATCGCGATGGCCCGCGACGGCTCACGGAGCCGTTCGACCACCGAGGAACCGGCCTCCCACACGTCGATCGCGCGGAGCGCCTGCCGGAAGTTCCCGGAGCGCACCTCGTTCTCGGCGGTCAGGTAGCGGGCTGCCTCGGTCCACACCGGCGCCGTCTGCGGGCCACGGGCGAGGACGAGTGCGAACACCCGACGCGCGCTCCGGTACCGCTCGGCGATGCTCAGCGCGTGGGCGAGGAGCAGCAGGGCCGGGTCGGACATCGCCAGCAGCACCGACGTCGCGAGCCCGTCGTGCAGGTCGGTGTCCGACGGCAGGGTGCCGTCGATCGCGGCGATGAGCTCCCGCGCGGTCGTCGTGATCTCCAACGTGTGCGGAGACGCCGACGCCTCGAGGGGCTCGACGCGGTGCAGCAGGTCCTTCGCCTGGTCGAGCTCCCACGCCTCGGCACGGAAGCACGCCACCATGGCCATCAGCCCGGCGACCGCGTCCACGTCGGCCGGCTCGGTCGCGTCCACCGACACGAGGAGTTCGTCCGCGTGCACGGCGTCGCCACTGAGGTACTGCGCCGAGTACTGCAGGCGCAGCCGGCGGACCTCGTGCGCCGTCGTCCGGAACGGACGGAGCGCGGCGAGGTAGCGCGCGGCGAAGCCGAGCAGCCGGTTGCCGAGCAGGGGCTCAGCGACCCCGAGCAGCGCGACGAGCTCGTCCTCGGTGCCACCACCGACGTGCAGGGCACGCTCGGTGAGGGCGATCGCGGCGTGCACGTTGCCGTCCACCACGTAGGACCGTGCGGCGCTGAGCAACGCGACCACGTCGGGGACGTCGTCGACGAAGCTCCGGTGCCACGCGGCTGCCCGCGGGTCGGACTCGGCGCTCGCCGTGGCCAGCGCGGCGTGCGCCGCGCGGCGGTCACGGGCGGGCATCCGCCAGTACAGCGCGGACCGGACCAGGGGGTCGCGGACCGTCACGCTCTGGCCCCGCACGGTGGCGAGGCCTGCTCCGACCAGGTCGTCCAACTCGTCGCGGTCCCAGGCCGTGGTCTTCGCGACCGGCACCAGGGCGAGTTTCGCGAGGACGTCCAGATCTCGTCCCGCGGCGGACCCGAGTGCGAGGGCTGCGAGGGCCTCGGTCGTCGGAGTGGGTCGGAGCGGGAGCACGATCGGCTCCGCGCCGGTGAGCTGCTCGCGGCTGAGCACCGCGAGTTGTTCGCGGAGCGCGCCGGGGTTGCCACCGGTCTCCGCGGCGAGGACGGCGAGGACGCCGTCGTTCGCTTCTTCCGGTGCCATGGTCCGGGCGAGGATGAGTGCCTCGTCGGACGGCAACGGCTCGATGCGGAGCGCCGGCAGGGCCGCGAGCGGACCGTCCGACGGCACCGAACGGACCGTCGCCACGACGCGCAGGGCGGTGCCTGCGAGTCGGCCGGCGAGGAACGCGATGAGCTCCTGGCTCTCGACGTCCATGCGGTCGAGGTCGTCGATCAGCACGAGCGTCGGCGGCAGGGTGAGGGCGTGCACGGCGTCGAGGAAGTCGTGCGCCGCCGCCAGTCCGGCGGTCACGGGGACCGCCGTCTCACCCGTCTGCAGGAGATGGGCGATGTGGGCCGTCGCACGAGGGTCGTCGAGCGCGGTGAACAAGGAGGTCACGCCGGCCAGCGGCCAACGGGATTCACTCCCGTTGACACCGACCCGCACGACGGGGAGGGAAACGCGGTTCGAGACCGCGTCGAGGACGCTGCTGCGTCCGGAACCAGGGTCGCCGACCACGACCATCGCGGACTCCCGAGGGAGTACAGCGAGGGTCGCGATCCGGTCGACCTCGAGGCGTCGACCGGTGAGTGCCATGACTCACCGGCCTCCGGGCCCGGAAGCGGATCCTGCGGAGAGGTCGTCGGCGAACGCTGCGAGCGCTGCGACGGGGCGCCGTGAGGCGGACCGGACTGCTGCACGGTGGGTGGCCGTGTCGGAGTGCGGACGGATGGCGGCGACTGCGCGCGCGCCGGAGCTGTCGTGGATTGGATGCGGTCGACGAGTGAGGGTGCACTCGGTTCCGCTCGGGAACGATGATGTCATCGTCTGTATCACCCCTCGGGTTAGGGTCTTCGGACGAACACGGGAGGCCGTGCACGTGCACTCGGATCTAGGGAATCCAGGTGCTTGCGTGACCTTCCGTACGAGCACGATAACTCAGGTCCTGACCATCTGAGCCGCCCCGCGCACCGCGTATCCGGCAACGGTGCCCCCAGTCCGGGGGGCCACGACGAGGGGGTGTCACCCACCCGGGGGTGGGTCTCGCCCGCCCGGAGGCCGGTCGGTGTACGAACGATGGTGATGTCCAGCGCTGACCCGACCGACGCCCGCCTCGACGACCGCACGCGTTGGAGGGCCTTCGCCGTGTGCGTCGCGGTGGCCGCCCTGACGATCCTCGACCTGTCGAAGGTCAACGTCGGGCTGCCGTCGATCGAGAAGTCCCTCGACGCCACCAGTTCATCCCTGCAGCTCATCGTGGCGGGGTACGCGCTGGCGTTCGGTCTCGCCCTCGTGCCCGCCGGTCGGCTCGGCGACCTGAAGAGCCGCCGTGCCCTGTTCATCATCGGACTCGTCGCGTTCACCGTGTCGAGCCTGCTCTGCGCCGTGGCGCCGAGCATCGAGGTGCTCATGGTCACACGGATCCTGCAGGGCTTCGCCGCCGGCACCCAGATGCCGCAGGTGATCGGACTCGTGCAGCAGTTGTTCCGGGGCCCGGAGCGCGGACGGGCCTTCGGGCTGTTCGGCGCCATGATCGGCATCTCGACGGCGCTCGGCCCGACGATCGGCGGTGGCCTCATCGCGATCGGCGGCGAGGAGAACGGGTGGCGGCTGCTGTTCTGGATGAACGTGCCGCTCGGACTCGTCGCGCTGTTCTTCGCGATGCGGCTGCTGCCCAAGGGGGCGCAGGGACAGGCGAAGGACCGCGAGCTGGACATCGTCGGCATCCTGCTGCTCGGCGCCGCCATCATCACGCTGATGCTGCCGTTCGTGCTCACCACGGGTGCCGGCGACTCCGGTGCCCGGTGGCTCTGGCTGATCGCCTTCGTCGTGTTCCTCGGCCTGTTCGTGCTCTGGGAGGTCCGGTACAAGCAGCAGGGCAAGTCACCGGTGGTGCACTTCGAGCTGTTCCGGCTGTCGTCGTACCGCAACGGGCTGTCGATCGTGGCCGTCTACTTCGCGGCGATCCCGGCGTCCTTCCTGATGGTGACGCTGTTCCTGCAGGAGGGGCTCGGGCTGTCACCGCTGTTCGCCGGCATGGTGAGCATCCCGTTCGCGGCCACGAGCGCCGTGGGGTCCTACATCGGCGGACGGATCGTCGACCGGGTCGGACGGGCCCTGGTGGTCTTCGGGCTGTTCATGGTCGTCGTCGGCTTCGTGCTCCTCATGCTCGCCGCGGTGCTGACCCCGCCGGAGGTCACGCCGTGGGCGATGGCCGGGGCGTTCCTGGTCGGCGGGCTCGGCGGCGGGTTCGTGGTGTCGCCGAACCAGACGCTCACCCTGGCCGAGATCCCCGTGGAGCAGTCCGGGGTCGCCGGGTCGATGCAGCAGCTCGGGCAGCGCGTCGGGACCGCGATCGGGACCGCGGTGGCGACGAGCATCTTTTACGGGATCGTGCGGGGTGCTGCTGCCGGCGACTCCGGCGGGAGTCGGCTCGATGCGTACCACGACGCGTTCCGGAGCGGCACGACGTTCACGGTCTCGCTGATGGCCCTCGCGCTCGTGCTGGCGGTCGGGGACCTTATGGTGCGGCGGCGTGCGGCTCGGCGTGAGGCGGCGGCTGCGGCCGCCTGATCGACTCGGAACGACACCCGCGACGTCATCCGACGTCGAGCGTGTCGTTCGGGGTCGTGCTAGCGGCGGATGACCTCGACGACGGCGTCGTGCACCAGGCCGTTCGTCGCGAGTGCACTGCCGTGCCAGGCCCCGGGGTCGCCGTCGAGCGAACTGAAGCGCCCGCCGGCTTCCTCCACGATGGGCACGAGGGCCGCGATGTCCCACGGCTTCAGGTCGGGTTCGCCCGCGATGTCGATGACCCCCTCGGCGACCAGCATGTACGACCACATGTCGCCGTAGGCGCGCGTCCGCCAGACCTTGCGGGACAGGTCGACGAGGGACTCGAGCCGGTCGTCGTCGTCCCACTGCTGGATGCTGTTGTAGCTCAGGCTCGCGTCGGACAGGTCCGCGACGCCGGAGACGCGGAGGTCGCCGTCGAACGAGTGCGCGCCGAGGCCCTCGGCCGCCCACCAGCGCTTGCCGAGCGCGGGGGCGCTCACGACGCCGAGCACGGGGCGGCCGTCGACCGCCAGGGCAATGAGCGTCGCCCACACCGGCACGCCGCGCAGGTAGTTCGCGGTGCCGTCGATCGGGTCGATGACCCACTGACGGTGCCCCTCGCTGGTCGCCTCGGCACCGGTGTCCGCCGTGGTCTCCTCGCCGAGGAACGCGTCGTCGGGGCGTTCGGTCGCGATCCGCTCGCGCAGGGCGTGTTCGACGGCCTGGTCGGCGTCGGTCACGTGCGTGCTGTCGGCCTTCTTCGACACGTGCAGGTCGGCGGCGCGGAACCGCTCGAGGCTGATCGTGTCGGCGATGTCGGCGAGCGAGCGGGCGAAGTCCAGGTCGGCGCTGAGGTCCACGGGTCGAGCGTAGCGGGGCTACGCGGCGACGACCTCTTCCTCTTCGAGGCGGGTGACCTCACGCTCGCGAGCGATGCGGGTGCGGCGGGCGACGAGACCGTGCACGACCACGCAGAGCAGGACGGCCGCGGCGAGCCAGAGCGCGAGCACCAGGGACGACCGGCCGAGCGAGGCGTCCGGGAAGTACTGCAGGTCCTGTGCCGCCTGCAGCCACGCGGCGCCGCTCCAGAAGGAGTGGAGCGCGGAGAAGAACCCGGGCACGAACGACGCCTGGAAGATGCCGCCCGACGACGTGAAGTTGAGCATCACGAACAGCATGGTGAGCACGGGGGTCGTCCACCGCCCGAGGACCGGGTGCAGGCCGACGCCGATCGCGACGATGATCGCGTCGTACAGCCAGGCGAACAGGAACACCTGCCAGTGGTGCGTGGTGATGACGCCGTAGATCGGCCCGGCGACGATGATCCCGATGCCGGCGACGACCCCGGCGGTGGCGAGGCCGACCACCGCGGTCCACACCGCGCGGAGCTTCGTCGCGACGGACGCCACGGCGATGGCCGATGCGTAGCCGCCGACGCTCAGGGCGACGAGCAGGAAGAACAGCCCCTGGCCGGTGCTGTCCTGTTCGCCCGTGGGGACGACGTCGACGACCCGGAACGGCACGTGCTGCTCGTACGCGATCGGCAGGAAGACCTTCTGTGCGGCGCTCGCGGTCGTCTCCGATGCCGCGGTCGAGACGTAGAGCGTCGCGCCCGTGGTGGTCGGGGCGTACACGGCGGCCAGGTCGCGGTCGCGGATCTGCCGCTCGGCGTCCTTGGTCGAGGCGACGACGTGGGCGACGAGGGCCCCGTCGGACTCGTCGGTGACGGTCTGGGCGAACACCTGGGTGGCGGCGGACTGCCCGACGATGCCGACCGGCAGCTCCTTCGGCGCGGGGGCGTGGAAGGCACCGAGGTACGCCAGGCCCATGCCGGCGGCGAGGAACAGCGGCACGAGGATGTGCGTGGCGAAGGTCAGGAGCACCCGTCCGAGGCCGGCCGGGCGCAGGACGCTGTCGGTGCGCTGCGGTCGCGGTGCTCGGGAGGACTTGTGGGTGGGGGAGTGGTGCGCGTGCGACGTCGTTGTCGTGCTCGAGGACGGGGCGTCGACGGCGGGGGTCGGCGCAAAGTTGTACTTTGCAACTTCAGACACGAGGGTTCACTGTACAACACCGCTGCACACTTGTCGACGCGTGCTGGGTGGGGGTGCGGTCGGGCCGGGCGCGGTGGGACGAGGCGCCACGCCCGAGCGCTCTCCGCCGAGGTTCCACAACATGCCGCACGCGGTTCGCCGAGGTTCCACGAACGGCCCGAACCACCGCCGAGATGTGCAGATTTCGGAACCTCGATGGGGCGGGTCGGGGCGCCGGAGTGGTCACGACATGCCGTGCGTCGGAGGTCGAGCGGCCACGAACCGTTGAATGCTGCTCCGTCAGGCGACAGTTCGTGACCCATCGGCGCACGCCGATGGGCGCGGGCGCGACGGGGCGCGGGCGCGGGAGCGCGCCGCGGGCTACTCCAGGCCGGGGTCGGAGGCGCCCATGCCCGTCAGGAGCGCGCGGAACGAGTCGAGCCGTTCGACGCCGGTGACGCCGAGCTCGCCGTCCTGCACCCGGTCGACGATCTCCCAGTCGTGGGCCTGCGCCAGGGGGATGCCGTCCCGAGCGGGGCGCACCGGGATCGCGTGCGAGGCGAACGCGCGGAACACGTTCGCGGGATCGACGTGCCCGAGGCCGAACGACCGCACGCCGGGGGTGTCGATGATCCACCCGCCGTCACGGACCCGCAGCGCGATCGACGACGACGAGGTGTGCCGCCCGCGCCCGGTCACCGAGTTCACGACGCCGATCGCCCGGGTCGACCCGGTCAGGGCGTTCACGAGCGTCGACTTGCCGACACCGGAGTGCCCCACGGTCACGGTGACCTTGTCGTCGAGCAGGTCGTGCAGGGCCTCGAACGGGACGTCGTCGGACCGGCTCGTCACGATCCGGAGGTCCAGGCACGCGAAGTGCGCCAGGAACGGTGCCGGGTCGGCGAGGTCCGTCTTCGTGATGCAGAGGATCGGGTCGAGCCCGGCGTCGAACGCGGCGACCAGGTACCGGTCGATGAGCCGGGTGCGGGGCTCGGGGTCGGCGGCCGCCACGACGATGAGCATCTGGTCGGCGTTCGCCACGATGACGCGCTCGACCTCGTCGGAGTCGTCGGCACTGCGGCGGAGCAGCGTGGTGCGCTCGGCGACCTTCACGATGCGCGCCAGTGACCCGGGGTCACCCGAGACGTCGCCGACGAGTGACACGTGGTCGCCGGTGACGACCGACTTCTTGCCGAGCTCGCGGGCCTTCGTCGCCGTGATGACGTGCTCGGATCCGGAATCGGAGCCGGAGCCCGTCCCCACCAGCACGCCGAAGCGCCCACGGTCGACGTTCGTGACCCACCCCACGGGCGCGTCGTCGTACGTCGGCCGGGTCTTCGTGCGGGGCCGGTTGCCCTTCGGGTTCGGACGCACCCGCACGCTCGACTCGTCGTACTGTCCGTACGGTTCGTCCGCGTCGGAGTCGTCACCGTCGACGTCGTCCCACCAGCTCATGCGTCAGGCCCCCGCGTCCCCGGTCGAGACCAACGCCGCCCACAGCTCGGGGAACTGCGGCAGCGTCTTGGCCGTGCACCCGATGTCGTCGACGGCGACGCCGTCGACGACGAGGCCCACGACGGCGCCGGCCGTCGCCATCCGGTGGTCGTCGTACGCGGCCCAGCCGCCGCCGTGGAGCGCGGCAGGCTCGATGCGCAGGCCGTCGTCGAGTTCGTGCACCGCGCCTCCCGACCGGTTCACGTCCGCCGCGAGCGCGGCGAGACGATCCGTCTCGTGCCCACGCAGGTGGCCGATCCCGGTGATCTCGGTCGGCCCACCGGCCAGCGCGGCCAGCGCGACGAGCGCCGGTGCGAGCTCGCCGCCGCGGCTGAGGTCCAGGTCGAGACCCGGCAAGGAGGCCCCGCCCCGGATCCCGACGCCGCCGTCGACGACCAGGTCGTCGCCGTCACGGGCCACGGTCGCGCCCCACAGGGGCAGGAGCGTCTCGAGGTCGGCGCCGACCTGCGTGGTCTCGCGCGGCCAGGTGCGGATGCGGACGGTGCCACCCGCGACGAGCGCGGCGACCGCGAACGGCGCGGCGTTCGACAGGTCGGGCTCGATCGTGACGTCGCGCGCGCCGATCGGACCGGGGTGGACGACCCACTCACCGACCGCGGGTTCGTCGACGGTCACGCCGCGGGCACGGAGCGCGGCGACGGTCATCTCGATGTGCGGCAGGCTCGGCAGGCGCTCCCCGACGTGGGTGAGGTGCAGGCCCTCGTCGAAGCGGGGCGCGGAGAGCAGCAGGCCCGACACGAACTGCGACGACGCCGATGCGTCGATCGACAGGGCGCCACCGCGCACCGAACCGGTGCCGGTGAACGCGAACGGCATCGAGCCGTCGCCGTCGTCGGTGACGTCGACGCCCAGGTCGACGAGCGCCCCGATGATCGCGTGCATCGGACGCTTGCGGGCGTAGGGGTCGCCGTCGACGACGACCGGGCCGACCGCCAGGGAGGCCAGCGGCGGCAGGAACCGCATCACGGTGCCGGCGAGGCCGCAGTCGACGCGGACGTCGCCGTGCATCGGTGCCGGGGTGATCCGGAGGTCCGGGCCGTAGGGGTTCGGCTGCGCGCCCGGTGCCGGCTCGACCTCGTCGATCCCGACGCCGAGCTGCCGGAGCGCCGCGATCATGAGCGCCGAGTCGCGCGAGTGCAGCGGCAGGCGGATGACGGAGGGGCCGTCGGCAAGGGCGGCGAGCACGAGCTCGCGGTTCGTCAGCGACTTCGAGCCGGGCAGCGCGACGTCGCCACGCAGGGGACCGCGCGCGAGCGGGGCGATCCAGGGGGCCGGGTCCGCGGCGGCCTGTGCACCGCTCTGGGAATGCGTCGTGTCTGCCATCGGTTCACAAGACTACTGAAACGATCGGGAGGACCCTTGGCGACAGCACTCGCACCCTCGCGGACGCGCCTGCCCGGCGTGTCCACGTCGCTCGCTCTAGACTGGCCCGCGATGACGACCGACGAGCCGCAGGCAGCACCGCACGACCTGGTCGAGGAGACCGAGGAGCAGCTCGACGCGGTCGAGGCGGAAGAAGCGGACGACGAGTCCTTCGTCGACGCCAAGACCGTGTCGGCCGACGAACTCCGGGCCCTCTTCGAGACCCAGGCACTGCCCTTCATGGACCAGCTCTACGGTGCGGCGATGCGGATGACCCGCAACCCGGCCGATGCGTCGGACCTCGTGCAGGAGACCTTCGTCAAGGCGTTCGCCGCGTTCCGCCAGTTCAAGCAGGGCACCAACCTGAAGGCCTGGCTGTACCGGATCCTGACGAACACGTTCATCAACACGTACCGCAAGAACCAGCGGAACCCGTACCAGGGCACCATCGACGAGCTCGAAGACTGGCAGCTCGGCGGCGCGGAGAGCGTCACCCAGTCGATCTCCGCACGGTCCGCCGAGGCCGACGCGATCGACCACCTGCCGTCGTCCGCCGTCAAGGACGCCCTGCAGGCCATCCCCGAGGACTTCCGGATGGCCGTGTACTTCGCTGATGTCGAGGGCTTCTCGTACCAGGAGATCGCCGACATCATGAAGACCCCCGTGGGGACGGTCATGAGCCGTCTGCACCGTGGTCGCCGGCTCCTCCGGGGGCTCCTGGCGGACCACGCCCGTGAGACAGGCATCGTCCCGGACGCAGCGTCGACGGCGACGATGCGCGGACGAGGCCGGAAGACTGCCGCGACCGAGGGTCGCGTCGATGGGAAGGAAGCACGATGAGCGGCTGCGACTGCTCCAAGGCGAAGGCCGAGCTCGAGGAGTTCCTGCACGGGGAGCTCTGCCGCGAGGACGCGGCGGACATCCGTGAGCACATGGACGACTGCGAGGACTGCACGACCGAACACCGCGTCGGCGTCGTCCTGATCGAGACCGTGCGCCGCGCGTGCAAGGAGACCGCTCCGGAAGAACTGCGTGGCGAGATCCTCGCGCGCATCCGGCTGGAGCAGTCGACCCACTGAGGTCCTCGGCTCCGTCGTCACACGGCGGGTCGGGTCGGTAGTGTCACGGACATGACCCTCCTCGTCGAGTCGATCACCACCTGGTCCGACACGGACGTCTCCGACGTCGCTGCCCTCGTCCGCCTGCTCGGCCACGAGGTCGACGACGCCGCGATGCGCGCACGCCTCGAACGGCTCACGCCCGAGGCCGGACACCGCACCTGGGTGGTGCGCGGCGACGACGGTCGCGCGGTCGCCGTCGCCGGCGCGCAGGTCACCTGGGCGTACGCGAGCGACGAGCCGACGGCGCAGCTCCTGCTGCTGGTGGTCGATGACACGGCCAGGAGGCTCGGCACCGGTTCGGCGCTCATCGGCACCTTCGAAGCGTGGGCCGTCGAGCAGGGCGCGCGTCGCCTGAGCGCCGTCAGCGCGGCCGCGACGGACAGCGCGCACCGGTTCTACCAGAAGCGCGGGTACCACGACGCGGGTGTGCGCTACACGAAGATCGCGTAGCGCACCCCGGCGTGGGGTCTAGCCGAGCGCCTTGGTGATGACCTCGGTGGCTTCCTGTGCGGAACGCTTCGACGACCCGGTGGCCGGCGCGGCGCTCGCGGCACGGGCGGCGACGGACAGCGGTCGACCGTCGAGGTGCGGCGACAGGTTCATGCAGACGAACGGCCAGGCGCCCTGGTTCTCCGGCTCCTCCTGCGCCCACACGACGTCGGCGTCCGGGTAGCCGGCCAGCACCTCGAGGATCCGCTCGAGGGGGAGCGGTGCGAGCTGCTCGAGCCGGACGAGGGCGACGTCGGTGACCCCGCGCTTGTCCGCCTCGGCGCGCAGGTCGTGGTGCACCTTGCCGGAGTGCAGGACCACGCGACGCACCGCCGCCTTGTCGGCCACGCGGTCGTCGTCGATGACTTCCTCGAAGGTGCCGTTCGTGAAGGCCTCGACCGCGCTCGTCGCCTGGCGCAGGCGGAGCATGGCCTTCGGGGAGAACACGATCAGCGGCTTCTGCGGACGCTCCCACGCCTGACGACGCAGCAGGTGGAAGTACGACGCCGGAGTGGACGGGCGGGCGACGACCATGTTGTCCTCGGCGCACAGCTGCAGGTAGCGCTCGATGCGGGCGGACGAGTGGTCCGGTCCCTGGCCCTCGTAGCCGTGCGGCAGCAGCAGGACGAGGCCGGAGCGCTGCCCCCACTTCTGCTCGGCCGACGAGATGAACTCGTCGATGACGGTCTGGGCGCCGTTCGCGAAGTCACCGAACTGCGCCTCCCAGAGCACGAGGGCCTCGGGACGCTCGACCGAGTAGCCGTACTCGAACGCCATCGCCGCGTACTCGCTGAGCAGCGAGTCGTAGATGGTGAACCGGGCCTGGTCCTCGGTGAGGTTCGACAGCGGCAGCCACTCCTGGCCGTTCGACCGGTCGTGGAACACCGCCTGGCGCTGGACGAAGGTGCCGCGGCGGGCGTCCTGGCCGGCGAACCGGACGGGCTTGCCCTCCACCAGCAGCGAACCGATGGCCATGAGCTCGGCCATCGCCCAGTCCACACCGCCGTTGCGCGTCATGTCGGTGCGCTTCGACAGCAGCTGCTGCAGCTTCGGGTGGATCGAGAAGCCGGCCGGCGGGTTGCTGTGCGCGTCACCGATGGAGCGGACGAGCTCTTCCGACACTGCCGTCTCGCGGACCTCGACCTCGGAGTCGTCCTGCTGCGCCGCCGGGCGTTCGAGCCCCTGCACGGCACCGTCGTCGTCGACCTGGATCACCGGGATGGTGCCGGTCTGCGCCTCGTGCGTCTCGGCGAAGGCACGCTCCAGACGGTCCTGGAAGTCGCGGTGCGCCTCGTCGTACTCTTCCTGCGTGATGTCCCCGCGGCCGACGAGGGCCTCGGTGTACAGCGTGCGGACGGACCGCTTCGCCTCGATCAGGTTGTACATGAGGGGCTGGGTCATCGAGGGGTCGTCGCCCTCGTTGTGCCCGCGGCGGCGGTAGCAGATGAGGTCGATGACGACGTCACGGTGGAACGCCTCGCGGTACGCGAACGCCAGGTCGGCGACGCGTGCGACGGCTTCGGGGTCGTCGCCGTTCACGTGGAAGATCGGCGCCTGGATCGTCTTCGCGACGTCGGTGGAGTACACCGAGCTGCGCGCCGACTCGGGCGGGGTGGTGAACCCGACCTGGTTGTTGATGACCAGGTGCACGGTGCCGCCCGTGCGGTAGCCGCGGAGCTGGGACATCTGCAGCGTCTCGACGACCACGCCCTGACCGGCCATCGCCGCGTCGCCGTGCACGAGCACCGGCAGGACGTTCGTCGAACCGGGGCCCTGCTTGTCCTGCTTGGCGCGGACGATGCCCTCGAGCACGCCGTCGACGGCCTCGAGGTGGGACGGGTTCGCCGCGATCGTCACGGGGATGCTCGAGCCGTCCGAGGTGCGGAACAGCCCCTCGGTGCCGACGTGGTACTTCACGTCGCCGGAGCCCTGACCGGACACCGAGCCCGGCAGGGACGAGCCCTCGAACTCACGGAAGATCTGGCCGTAGGTCTTGCCGGCGATGTTCGTCAGGACGTTCAAGCGACCGCGGTGGGCCATGCCGATCGCGACCTCGGCAAGGCCGACAGCGGCAGCGTGCTGGATGAGCGTGTCGAGGAAGGCGATGGTGGACTCGCCGCCCTCGAGCGAGAAGCGCTTCTGCCCGACGTACTTGGTCTGCAGGAAGGTCTCGAACGCCTCGGCCTCGTTGAGCTTGCCGAGGACGCGCAGCTGCTCGTCCTTCGACGGCTTCGAGTACGGGACCTCGATGCGTTCCTGCACCCAGCGGCGCTGCTCCGGGTCCTGGATGTGCATGTACTCGATGCCGACGGTGCGGCAGTAGGCGTCGCGCAGGATCCCGAGGACGTCGCGCAGCGGAGCACTGGTCGTGCCGGCCAGCCCGCCCGTGACGAACTCGCGATCGAGGTCCCAGAACGTCAGCCCGTGGCTCTCGATCTCGAGGTCGGGGTGCGTGCGCTGGCGGTACTCGAGCGGGTCGATGTCGGCCATCAGGTGCCCGCGGACGCGGTAACTGTTGATGAGCTCCTGCACGCGGGCGGTCTTGTTGACCCGGTGCGCCAGGTCGACGTTGATGTCGTTCGCCCACTGGATCGGCTTGTACGGGATCCGGAGCGCCGCGAAGATGCCGTCGTAGAAGCCGTGCTCGCCGATGAGGCGTTCGTGCACCTGCTTGAGGTACTCGCCCGAACCGGCGCCCTGGATCACCCGGTGGTCGTAGGTGCTCGTGAGGGTGATGGTCTTGCCGATGCCGAGCTCGACCAGGGTCTTCGACGCCGAGCCCTGGAACTGCGCCGGGTACTCGAGGGCTCCGGCGCCGATGATCGAGCCCTGCCCCTTGGTCAGGCGGGGGACCGAGTGCACGGTGCCGATGCCGCCCGGGTTCGTGAGCGAGATCGTGGTGCCCTGGAAGTCGGCCGGCGTCAGCTTGTTGTCGCGGGCCCGCTTGACGAGGTCTTCGTAGGCCGACAGGAACTGGCCGAAGGTCAGGGTCTCCGCACGCTTGATGCTCGGCACGAGGAGCGACCGGGTGCCGTCCTTCTTCGGGACGTCGATCGCGATGCCGAGGCCCACGTGCGCCGGGGCGACGACGAACGGCTTGCCGTCGCGCTCCTCGTAGAACACGTTCTGGCTCGGGAAGTCCTTGAGTGCCTGCACCATCGCCCACCCGATGAGGTGGGTGAAGGAGATCTTGCCGCCGCGGGCACGGCGCAGGTGGTTGTTGATGACGATCCGGTTGTCGATCATCAGCTTCGCCGGGATCGTCCGGACACTCGTGGCCGTCGGGACCGTCAGCGAGGCGTCCATGTTCGACGCCAGGGTCTTCGCCATGCCCCGGAGCGGGGTCGCCACGTCCTCGTGGGTCTCCTCGTGGTCGTCGGCGGCGTCGTTGGCCTCGGCCGGGATCGGCGGCGGGGTCGGCTGGCGCGACGTGGTCTTCGCCTGGATCGGACCACCCTGCGCTGCCGCCTGCTGCTGCGGGGCCGGCGCGTCACCGGTCGCGGGCTGCTGCGTGGTCGACTGCGCGGGCGTCGAGGACTGCTGGTCAGCTGCCGGAGCGCCGCCGACCTGCGTGCGGTGGTAGCTCTCGAGGACCGGCCACCAGGACTTGTCGACCGACTCCTTGTCCGCGACGAACTGCTCGTAGAGCTCGTCGACGAGCCACTCGTTCGCCCCGAATTCGCCCGCGGTCTCGTCCGTTCCGGTCAGATGGCTCGACACAGCCGATCGCCCACTCTCCGTCGATAGATGCTCGTGTGTGTCGTGCGGCGCAACCCTGCCCCGCACAGGTGCCAAGCCTAGCCGCTCGCACATGTCCGTTCGGTGTCAGCCGTGGCGCGAGTCGGGGCCCGGTCCGGCCTCCGGGCGGAGCCGTACAGTGGGGCCCATGAGGTTCTACGAGACGCGGCCGACACACGACCTGACCTACTCCGACGTCTTCCTCGTCCCGAGCCGTTCCGGCGTGACGAGCCGCTTCGACGTCGACCTCGCGTCGAACGACGGCAGCGGTGCGACGATCCCGATCGTGAGCGCCAACATGAACTCGGTCACGGGTCCGCGCCTCGCCGCGACCCTGGCCCGGCGCGGGGGCCTCGGCGTCCTGCCGCAGGACATGCACCTGCAGGACCTCGACGCCGCGATCCGCTGGGTGAAGGACCAGCCGGTCGACTACGACACCGCCTACGACATGGGCTCGTCCACCACCGTCGCCGAGGCGCTCGAGCAGCTGCTGCCCGTCGCCGGTCGGGGCGTGGTGGTCCGCGACACCGCCGGGGAGTACCTCGGGTGCGTCCCCGCCAGCCGACTGGGCGACGCAGGCCCCGACGCGACGCTCGGCGACCTGCTGCACGGCGCCTCGACCGCGATCGACGCCGAGGACGCCGGCACGCCCCGCCACGTCTACGACGTGTTGAGCGGCGCCGAGGTCGACTTCGCACCCGTCGTGCGGCACGGCAAGGTCGTCGGCACCACGAGCCGGACCAGCGCCATCCGCTCCGACATCTACACGCCGGCCGTCGACGTCTCGGGTCGCCTGCGCGTCGCGGCCGCGATCGGCATCAACGGCGACGTCGCCGCCAAGGCGCAGGCCCTCGCCGCCGCCGGGGTCGACGTGCTCGTGCTCGACACGGCGCACGGACACCAGGAGAGCATGCTCCGCGCGCTCCGCACCGTCGCGGGGCTCCGGCTCGGCATCCCGCTCGTCGCCGGCAACGTCGTCACCGCCGACGCCGTGGCCCACCTCGTCGACGCGGGCGCGGACATCATCAAGGTCGGCGTCGGACCCGGCGCCATGTGCACCACGCGCATGATGACCGCCGTCGGTCGGCCGCAGTTCTCCGCCGTCCTCGAGACCGCCGCCGCCGCACGGTCCCTCGGCGCGCACGTCTGGGCCGACGGCGGGGTCCGGTACCCCCGCGACGTCGCCCTCGCCCTGGCGGCTGGCGCCTCGGCCGTGATGATCGGCTCGTGGTTCGCCGGAACCCTCGAAGCGCCGGGCGTGCTCCGTCGCGACGCCGCCGGCAAGGCCTACAAGGAGAGCTGGGGGATGGCGTCGGCGAAGGCCGTCCGCGAGCGCTTCGAGCGGCTCGACCCGTACGAGCGGGCCCGCAAGGAGCTCTTCGCCGAGGGGATCTCGTCGTCGACGATCTACCTCGACCCGGAGCGTCCGAGCGTCGAGGACCTGCTCGACATGATCACCACGGGCGTCCGGAGCTCCGCCACCTACGCGGGCGCCGCGTCGCTGGCCGAGTTCTCCGAGCGCGCCCTGGTCGGCATCCAGTCCGCCGCCGGCTACGAAGAGGGCAAGCCGCTCCCCGTCAGCTGGTAGCGCGCGAAGGCGGGTGCGGCCCTGGTCGCGACCAGGGACGGACGGGAGGCCCGTGGCGAGACCGCCACGGGCCTCCCGTCCGCCATCGCGAAAGCGACAGATCCCTGCGGAACGTTCGCGGGAATCTGTCGCTTTGGCGGAACTGGCGGCACCGAGTCTCGGGCTGGGCGACCGAATCTGTAGCGCCAACCGTGAGATCGGTCGCTCACGCCGAGTCTCACGGCCGGCCGCGGGGCGGACGGGAGGCCCGTGGCTGCGTTGCCACGTGCCTCCCGTCCGCCATCGCGAAAGCGACAGATCCCTGCGGAACGTTCGCGGTGGATTCAAGTGGTCGGTGCAACACCGCCTGTCAGTGACGCCGAGAGTAGCTCGTCGAGAGCCTCTCTCGGCGTCATGGCGTCGAGGCGTTTG
>NZ_RKIA01000008.1:0-154062 GCF_003751685.1 Curtobacterium sp. PhB78 | reverse complement strand
CAGCCCAGAACCGTCGCTTGTCCTCACGCGTGTGCCAACGACCCACACCAACACCTCACCACTCAAGGTGTTGCAACCACCCCTTGAACCCAAGCCGGAGATCTGTCGCTTTCGCGGAACCGCGCTACTGCAGCGTCGCGTACGAGACGCAGGCGTCCCGGAACATGTCGAGCGTCTCGTCCGTCGTCGAGGCGAACACCGACACCCGCGCGACGCCGAGCCGCGTCGTCGCGGTCACGCCGTGGTTGTGCAGCGCCGCGGACAGCGCGGTCAGGCGCCCCTCGGCCGGCCGCAGCACGACGATGCCGGCGCGCTCGCGCGGGTCGCGGCTGGACTCGACCTCGAGCCCGAACTCGTCCGCGATCGCGAACACGCGCTCCACGCGCTCGGTGACGCGCTCCTGCACGGCGGCGACACCCACGGCGGTCAGCCGGTCCAGCGACACCGCGAGGCGGGCCTGCGCGATGGGGTCGATGCGGGTCATCTGGTACCCGGCGGCACCCGGGCGCACGGCGGGGACGTCCACGGGCCAGCCGGTGGTGCCGTGCGGGCCGGACAGCGCCGGACGCAGGCGGTTCAGGGCGCGGTCGCTGAAGGCGGTGAAGCCCGTGCCCCAGCCGGCGTGCAGCCACTTCTGGCCGCCGGTCGCGACGACGTCCGCGATCTCGTACGGGGCGTCGACCACCCCGAAGCCCTGGATCGCGTCGAGGATCAGCAGGCGGTCGCCGATGACCTCGCGGATGCCGGCGAGGTCGGCCAGGTAGCCGGTGCGCCAGTCGACCAGCGACACCGCCACGGCCGTCACGTCGTCGGTCAGGCGCTCCTGGATGAGCGAGGGGGTCATCCACCCGGCACCGGACTCGATGACGACCGGCTGGACCCGGCCGCCGGTCGCCGAGGCGGCGCTCGCCAGCGCGAGCGGCAGCGAAGGGTACTCGTCGGCCGACACCAGCACGCCGCCGGTCAGGCCGAAGGCCGTGTGCAGCAGGCCGGGCGTCGTCGCGGTCTGCGAGACGACCTGGTCCTCGCGGCGACCGACCAAGCGGGCGGCGACCGTGCGGACTCGGGCGTCCTGCTCGTCGAGGGTCTCCATGGCGCCGAAGCGCATGTGCTCCTGGATCGTGCCGAGCACGCGCTGCTCCTCGAGCACGGCGGTCTGCACGGGGCCGAACGCAGCGTGGTCGAGGTAGCCGGGGTCCTCGGAGAAGCCGGCGGCGTACTCGTCGATGTTCACAGGTGCAACCTTCCACGGGACGAAAACCCTGTGAGTCTACTGGGATCGCTGAACGTCAGCGAACCCAGGCCGATCCGCGCAGTAGCGAGGAAGCGTCAGCCGCCGAAGCGCCGCGACCGGAGACCGAAGTCGCGGACGGCGCGCAGGAAGTCGACCTCGCGCAGGTCGGGGTAGAGCGCCTCGACGAAGTAGAACTCGCTGTGCGCGCTCTGCCACAGCATGAAGTCGGACAGCCGCTGTTCGCCCGAGGTCCGGATCACCAGGTCGGGGTCGGGCTGCCCCTGCGTGTACAGGTGGTCGCCGATGAGCTCGGGCGTCAGGACCTCGGCCAGGGTGTCGATCGTGCCGCCACCCGCGCCGTGCGACTCCACGATGCTGCGCATGGCGTCGGCGATCTCGCGGCGTCCGCCGTAGCCGACGGCCAGGTTGATGTGGAGTCCGGTCCGGCCGGCGGTGCGTTCCTCGGCCTGCGCGAGCGCGGACACGAGCGAGTCGGGCAGGCCCTCGTTCGACCCGACGTGCTGGACGCGCCAGTCCGTGGTGTCGGCGAGCACCCCGGCCAGGTCGCCGATGATCCCGACGAGCTCGCTGAGTTCCGCTCCGGCACGCCCGGTCAGGTTGTCGGCGGAGAGCAGGTAGAGCGTCACGACCTCGATGCCGAGCTCGTCGCACCAGGTCAGGAACTCGGGGATCTTCGCGGCACCGGCGCGGTGGCCGTGCGCTGCGGACTCGAGCCCGAGCTGCTTCGCCCACCGACGGTTGCCGTCGACGATCATGGCGACGTGCTTCGGCTTCGCGCTGCCCTCGATCTGGCGGCGGATGCGGCTCTGGTAGGCGCGGTAGAGGATCCCTCGTCCTGCCCATCCCACCCTGCCGGTCACGCACCGAGCGTAGTGCACCGTCGGTCGGAGCGTCCCGAGTGCGGCTCCCCCAGAACTCGTGGCATCCGTTCGGGCACGGGGCTTACAGTCGGCACATGCAGGACGAGCACGAGACCGCCACCCTCCCCCACGTCCCGTTCACCGAAGAGGCCGCGACGACCACGGAGGACACCCGCCCCGCCTGGCGCGGCTGGATCCACCTCGGCGCGTTCCCGTTCGCCATCGCGATGGGCATCGTCCTCATCGCCCTTGCCGACAGCACGGCGGCGAAGGTCGGCAGCGCGGTGTTCATGGCGACGTCGCTGGCCATGTTCGGGGTCTCCGCGACGTACCACCGGTTCCCGTGGGGGCCGACCGTCAAGGCGGTGCTCAAGCGCATCGACCACACGAACATCCTGCTGCTCATCGCCGGCACCTACACGCCGATCGCGATCTGCGCCCTGCCGCACACCCTGATGGTGGTCGTGCTCTGGGTCATGTGGTCCGGCGCCGCCCTCGGCATCGCCTTCCGGGTGCTGTGGATCAACGCGCCCCGGTGGCTGTACGTGCCGATCTACCTGGTGCTCGGCTGCGCGGCGCTCGGGCTGCTGCCGCAGTTCTTCGCGGCGAGCGTCCCGATGACCGTGCTCATCCTGTCCGGCGGTGTCGCCTACATCATCGGCGCGCTGGTCTACGGCTTCAAGCGGCCGAACCCGGTGCCCACCCAGTTCGGCTTCCACGAGGTGTTCCACGCCCTGACGGTCGTGGCCTTCGGCGCGCAGTGGGTCGGCGTGCTCATCGTCGCCCTGGACCCGGTGCGCTGACGGTCGCACGTTCCTTCCCAGAACGCGCGCGATGCCTGGTCGTTCCGGGCGTACTCACCCGGAACTTTCGACCAAGTACGCCCGATCCGCCCAGGTACGCCCGGTTCCGTCAGGCGCTAGCGGGTCAACCGCGCTCGGTGTCGTCCCCGACGTCGGCTCGGCCGTCCTCGGCCGCACGCCGCTCCGACTCGTCCGTCGCCGGACCGTCGACCGCGGTGCCGTTCGCTTCCGCCTCGAGACGCTCGCGGATCTCCGACCGGTAGCGCGTCCGCCGGATGCGCCGGGTCATGTCTACGACCAGGACGATCGTCGCGATCGCCACGAGCGCGATGGCGATGAACCCGACGACACCGGGGGTGACGTTCACGTCCGGCACGACGCTGGGGCTGGGACTGGGGGTGGCGGCGAGTGCCGCCGCGATGGAGCTCACGGGGTCGGTTCCTTGTCGGCAGGGATCCCGGCGAACAGATCGGTCTCCGGGAGCTCGGTGGGCACGCGGGCCTCCACGAGCTGGTAGTCCTCGGTCGGCCACACCGTGGCCAGGAGGTCGTTCGGCCAGTAGAAGAACGCACTGTCCGGCGCCACCTGGCTGGCGTGGGCACGGAGCGCGGCGTCGCGCTGGTCGAAGTACTCGTGCACGTCGACGTGCGTGGTGGCGAGGTCGGGTCGGTCGGCGAACCGCTCCACCCACTCGCGCAGCTGCTCGATCGCGGGGCTGTCCGGGTCGCGGTCCTGCAGCGCCTCGAAGATCGTGCGGAAGCGGCGCGGGTTCATCGTGCGCTCGTAGTAGAGCTTCGCGATCGACCACGGTTCGCCGGCCGCGGGGTACGCAGCGGGATCGGCCGCGGCTGCCCAGGCGGCGACGGACACCTCGTGCGTGCGGATGTGGTCGGGGTGCGGGTAGCCGCCGTTCTCGTCGTAGGTGACGAGCACGTGCGGACGGAACCGGCGGATCACCCGGACGAGCGCCTCGGTGCTGTACTCGAGCGGCACGGTCGAGAACGTGCCCGGTCGGACGGTCTCGCCCTTCTCGGCGTCGGGCAACCCGGAGTCGTGGTAGCCGAGCCACAGGTGGTCGATGCCGAGGGCTGCCTGCGCGGCGGCCATCTCACCGCGGCGGTACCCGGCCATGTCGCGGTGCGCGCGGCTCGTCGCGGGCTCGCCGAGCTGGTCGTTGAGGATGTCGCCGGCCTCGCCCCCGGTGCAGGAGACGACCAGCACCTCGTGCCCCTCGGCCACGTACTTCGCCGCGGTCGCCGCCCCCTTGCTCGACTCGTCGTCGGGGTGGGCGTGGACGGCCAGCAAGCGGTACGGCACGGGACTTCCTCACGTGGGTGAGCGTGGGCGAGCGGAGGACGAGCGGGGACGGGAAGTGCACAGCGACGCGTGAACTACCCTGGGATCAGGATAATCACCCCGGGAGCCCCGAACTGTCCGAACAGCACCACACCGCCACCCTCGACGACCGCTACGGCCGCACCCCGGCCCGAGCGCGCCGCAGCAAGGCCGTCGCGATCACCGCCGCCATCGCCGTGGTCGTGGTCTTCGCCGCCTGGGTGATCTGGGCGGGTCTCGACCAGTCCGACCGCGGCCTGACCGACGACGTCGTGGGGTACGAGGTCCTCTCCCAGCACAGCACGGTCGTGCACTCGCAGGTCTCCGTCGACCCGGGCGTCCGGGCGAAGTGCGCCGTCCAGGTCCTCGACAAGAGCTACTCGATCGTCGGCTGGAAGGAGATCACCCTCGCCCCGTCCGAGCAGCGCACCCGCAGTGTCAGCACCGAGGTGACGACCACGACCCGTGGCGTCACCGGCTTGATCCACGACTGCTGGATTCCCTAGACTGTCCTGATTCGCCTCTCGAGACCGACCACTCGGCCGGTCTCGTTTTTTCATGGTCGAAGGGACAGAAGATGAGCAACGACACGCAGGTCACCTGGCTGACCCAGGAGGCGCACGACCGTCTCCAGGCGGAGCTCGACGAGCTGAGCGGCGAGGGCCGTGCCGAGATCGCGCGCCGCATCGAGGCCGCTCGCGAAGAGGGCGACCTCAAGGAGAACGGCGGCTACCACGCCGCCAAGGACGAGCAGGGCAAGATCGAGGCGCGCATCCGCGTCCTCACGAACCTCCTCAAGCACGCGACCGTCAGCGAAGCGGTCTTCGACGGCACGGTCGAGCCCGGCACCGTCGTCACCGCGGTCATCGCGGGCGACGAGTCGACGTTCCTGGTCGGCAGCCGCGAGATCGTCGCCGAGGGCTCCGACCTGACGGTCTACAGCCCGGTCAGCCCCGTCGGCGCGGCGATCGTCGGCCTCAAGGCCGGCGACAAGGCCACCTACACGGCGCCGAACGGCAAGGAGATCGCGGTCGAGGTCGTCAAGATCGAGCGCTACGAGCCGTAGGCAGCACCACAGACGGACAGGAGGCCCGGGGCGACACCGCCACGGGCCTCCCGTCTGTCCGCTGGTCGCCTCCACGGCCCCGCCCGCCGGGGCGCACCACGGATCCGACAGGACACGCGTCGAACGACTCGTGGATCGTCGCAGGGCTAGTGCTCGAGGAGCTCCGGGCGGAAGCCGACCTCGTGCAGGCGCTGGATGACCTCCTGCGCGTGCTCGGGGCCGCGCGCCTCGATCGACAGGTCGAGGGCCACCTCGTTGATGACCAGGCCCTGTCCGTGGCGGGTGTGCAGGACCTCGACCACGTTCGCGCCGGCGTCCGAGATCACCTGGGCGACCCGGGCGAGCTGGCCCGGACGGTCCGGCAGCATGATGCGGATGCCGATGTAGCGCGACGCGGCGACGAGACCGCGCGTGATCACGCGCTCCATCATGAGCGGGTCGATGTTGCCGCCGCTGAGCAGCACGACGGTGCGCCCGGTGTCGCGGACCGCGCCGGACATGATCGCGGCGACGCCGACGGCTCCGGCGGCCTCGACCACGAGCTTCGCGCGCTCGAGCAGCACGAGCAGGGCGCGGGCGGTGTCGTCGTCGGAGACCGTGACGATGTCGTCGACCAGGTCGCGGATGATCGGGAAGTTCAGGTCGCCGGGGCGGGCGACCGCGATGCCGTCGGCGATCGTCGGTGTCGTCGTGATGGTGACGGGCTCGCCGGCGCGGATCGACGACGGGTAGGCAGCGGCGTTCTCGGCCTGCACCCCGATGACCTTGATCGGTCGTCCGAGCCGCTCGGCCATGCCCTTGACCGCGAGGGCGATGCCGGAGATGACCCCGCCGCCGCCGATCGGCACGACGACGGTGTCCACGTCGGGCACCTGGTCGATGATCTCGAGGCCGAGGGTTCCCTGGCCGGCGATGACGGCGGGGTGGTCGAACGGCGGGATGAAGACCGCGCCGGTGTGCGCAGCGAAGTCCTTGGCGGCGCTCAGGGCTTCCTCCACCGAGTGGCCGCGCAGCACGACCTCGGCGCCGTAGTGGCGGGTGGCCTGCAGCTTCGGCAGCGCGACACCGACCGGGGTGAAGATCGTCGCCGGGATGCCGAGCTCGCGGGCGGCGAGGGCGACCCCCTGGGCGTGGTTGCCGGCGCTGGCCGCGACGACGCCCTTGGCGCGCTGTTCCTCGGACAGGGTCGACAGGCGGTTGTAGGCGCCGCGGACCTTGTACGCGCCGGTGCGCTGCAGGTTCTCGCACTTCAGGTGCACGGGTGAACCGAGCACCTCGGCCAGGAACTGCGAGGTCTCCATCGGGGTGACGCGCGCGACGCCCGAGATGGTCTCCCGCGCCGTCTCGATGTCCGCGAGGGTGGGGATCGAGGCGAGCGTGTGCTGGGAGGCGCTGGTGTCGGTCACTCCCCCATCATCGTCGTTCCGGGCGTCCGCGGCGAACCCGTGACACGAGGGATCGTTCAGCGTCAGCCTGCCGTCCCCTTGACCGCGGTCGGCTGCTCGTCGGTGCCCGGCTTCGGGACGTCGCCACGGCGCTTGCGCAGCTTGAGGACCTTGCGCCGGCGCTTGGTCCGGACGTTCTCGTCGTGCGCGTCCTGCTTGGCCTCGAGCACGTGGTCGGAGTCCATCGTCTTCCACCGGCCGCTCGAGATGGTCGTGACCATGGAGTTGACGGTGGCGATGAGCGGAACGGCGAAGAACGCGCCCGCGATGCCCGCGAGACCCGACGCCGCGGTGACCCCGAGGACGACGGCGAGCGGGTGCACCTTGACGGCGCTGCCCATGACGAGCGGCTGCAGGATGTGTCCCTCGACCTGCTGCACGACCAGGATCACGCCGAGCATGATGACCGCCGCCACCGGGCCGTTGAAGACCAGGGCGACGAACACCGCCAGGAACCCGGTGACGATCGCGCCGACGACCGGGATGAACGACCCGAGGAACACGAAGACCGCGATCGGCACGACGAGCGGCAGCTGCAGGAAGAACGCACCGAGGCCGATGCCGACGGCGTCGACGAACGCGACGAAGATCTGCACCCGGATGAAGCTCGTCAACGTCGTCCAGCCGGCGACCCCGGCACCGTCGATCGCGCTGCGGGCGTTCTTCGGGAAGAGCCGGACCGTCCAGCGCCAGACGTTCTTGCCGTCGATGAGCAGGAAGATCACCGTGAAGATGACGATGAACAGGCCGGTGAGGATGTGCGTCAGCGACGACCCCGCGCTGGCCACTCCGGACAGGATCGAGCCGGAGTTGCTCTGCAGCCAGTCGGTCGCCTGGTTGAGGTAGGAGTTCAGGTCCTTCTGGCTGATCCCGAGCCCGGAGCTGAGCACGAAGTCGCGGATGTTGTCGTACTGCGACAGAGTTCGGTCGCGGAGCGACGGGTAGGCGGCGGCGATCTGGTCGACGACGAGCCAGATGAGCGCCCCGACGGCGGCGAGCCCACCGACCAGGCTGACGATGACGGCGAGCCACTTCGGCACGTGGTGGCGCTGCATCCAGTTCGACAGCGGGACCAGGAGCGCGGCGACGACGATGCCGATGAGGAACGGGATGAGGATCTCGCTGAACAGCGTGACCAGGTAGATGACCACCGCGACGACGCCGACCACGACGAGGATCCGCCACGACCACGCACCGGCGATCCGCATGCCGGGCGGCACCGCGTCATCGACGACGACGGGATCCGTGTGCGGTGTCTTCTTTCCCCAGGCCATGGGCCGATCCTAGCGATCCAGACGTCCTCGCGTTCCAGATACGGCATACGTTCGGACGCCGCGCTGTCGGCGGGGTTCGGTAGCGTCGCCGCATGGTCAGGTCCTCGCTCTCCGCCGCCGAAGCCCGCCGCGTCGCCCTCGCCGCGCAGGGGTTCGGTCGACCACCGGCGACGGACGTCTCGACGCGTGCGGTGAACGCTGCGTTCGCTCGGCTCGGGCTGCTGCAGATCGACTCGGTGAACGTGTTCGAGCGCAGCCACTACCTGCCGCTCTTCGCACGGCTGGGGGCGTACGACCGGTCCACGCTCGACCGGCTGACCCTCGGCCGGTCCGGGCCCTACACCGAGTACTGGGCGCACGAGGCAGCCCTCATCCCGCGCGACGACCTGCGGCTGTTCCGCTGGCGGATGGACGCTCTTCGGGAGCGCGACGCCGGCCCGACCCGGATCGACGGCGTCACCCGCACCGCCGGGGTCCGACGCGAGCTGCACGCGCTCCTGCGTGCCGAGGGGCCGATGCGAGCCAGCGCGGTCGAGCACGAGTCGAACGTCCGCCGTGGTCCGTGGTGGGGCTGGAGCGACGTGAAACTCGGGCTCGAGCAGATGTTCCGCTGGGGCGAGGCCGTGAGCGCCGGACGGTCGGGCTTCGAGCGCGTGTACGCCCTGCCCGAGCAGGTCCTGCCGGCCGGGTTCCTCGAGACGGCACCGCCGCGCGCTGCCGCAGTGCTCGAACTCGTCCGGCACGCCACCCGCGCCCTCGGCGTCGGCACCCGAGCGGACATCGCCGACTACTACCGACTGCGGTCGGACGACACCGCCGGCGCCATCGCGGAGCTCACCGCGGCCGGCGAGCTCCTGCCCGTGCGGGTCGAGGGCTGGGGTGAGCGGGCCTGGCTCCACCCCGATGCCCGGGTGCCCCGGCAGCTGACCGCCGACGCGGTGCTCAGCCCGTTCGACCCGGTCGTGTGGTTCCGCCGACGGGCGGAGCGGATGTACGGGTTCCACTACCGGATCGAGATCTACACACCGGCGCCGAAGCGGGTGTTCGGGTACTACGTGCTGCCCGTGCTGCAGGACGACCGCCTCGTCGGCCGGGTCGACCTGAAGAGCGACCGGCAGCGTGGCGTGCTGCGGGTCCGGACCGCGTGGCAGGAGCCCGGCGAGCACCTCGATGCCGAGCGGCTGGCCGAGACCCTCCGACGCACCGCCGCCTGGCAGGGACTCGACGAGGTCGAGGTCACGGATCGGGGCACGGCTGCAGCCGCGGTCGCCGGGGCGCTCGGCCTCCCGCTGGTCCCGCACGAAGCCGTCGACGACGCCGATGCCCCCGAACCCACGGAGCAGCTCGACGCCGTCGAGGCCTGACCGGCGTCAGAAGCGGTCGGCGTTCGCCCGCAACCGTGCGATGCGGTCCGGCAGCGGCGGGTGCGTCGAGAACAGCCGGTCCATCACGCCGGGGCGCATCGGGTCGGCGATCCACAGGTGCGCCATCGACGAGTTCTGCGTCTGCATCGGACGGCCGTACGCGCCGAGCTTCTCGAGCGCCCGGGCGAGGCCCTCGGGGTGGCGCGTCGTCATCGCACCGGTGGCGTCGGCGAGGTACTCGCGCTGCCGGGACACCGCAGCCTGCACGCCCGCCGCGGCGATCGGCGCCACGACCACAGCCACGATGCCGGCGATGAGCAGCACCGGGTTCGCGCCACCGCCGTTGTCCGAGTTGCGGTTCCGGCCGCCGGACAGGCCGCTGAAGATCGAGATGCGCAGGAGCACGTCGGCGATCAGGCCGACGGCGACCACCAGCCCGAACACCATCGTCGAGACCCGGATGTCGTAATTGCGGACGTGCCCGAGTTCGTGGGCCATCACGCCCTGGAGCTCCTGGTCGTCCATGATCTGCAGCAGCCCGGTCGTCGCCGCGACCACGGCGTGCTCCGGGTCGCGCCCGGTGGCGAAGGCGTTCGGCGACGGGTCTTGGATGACGTAGACCCGGGGCATCGGCATGCCGGTCGAGATCGCGAGGTTCTCGACCGTCCGCCAGAGCCGCGGTTCGGAGGTGCGGTCGATCTCGATGCCACCGGCGATGGCGGTCGCCTGCCGAGCGGCGAAGAAGTACTGCAGCACCGCGTAGCCCAGGGCGACGGCGAGCACGATGACGCCGATCGAGACGTTGCCTGCCAGGTAGCCGCCCAGGAACCCGAGTGCGCCGATGATCAGCAGGAAGACCAGGACGATGACGACGGTGTTGCGCTTGTTCCGCGCGATGGCGCTGTACACGGCAGCTGCGAGGCTGGGGTCAGAACTGGACGCGCGGCGGCTCGGCGATGGCTGCCGGCTCGGCGGTCTCGAAGAAGGTCGCCTCGGCGAAGCCCCGTCGCTTGGCGAACGTGGAGTTCGGGAAGACCCGGATCTTCGTGTTCAGCTCGCGCACGCCGCCGTTGTAGAAGCGCCGGGCGGACTGGATCTTGTCCTCGGTGTCGACGAGTTCGGTCTGCAGCTGCAGGAAGTTCTGGCTCGACTGCAGCTGCGGGTACCCCTCGGCGACCGCGAACACGCTCTTCAGCGCCTTCTGCATGTGTCCCTCGGCCGCGGAGGCCGTGCCGGCGTCACCGGCCGTCAGCGTCTCGGAGCGCGCCTTGGTGACGTCATCGAAGACGGCCTTCTCGTGGGTGGCGTACCCCTTGACCGTGTCGACGATGGTCGGGATCAGGTCGGCGCGCCGCTTCAGCTGCACCGAGATGTCGCTCCAGGCCTCGTCCACACGGACCTTGAGCGTGACGAGCGAGTTGTACGTCACCCAGAGGTAGATCCCGATGATGACCAGGATCACCACCACCACTCCGACGACGATCAGCGTCGTGACGAGTCCGGTGTCCATGCGTGGGTGCTCCTTCTCGCGTTCGGATCCGCGGTGCTGCGTGGCCTGAACGGCCGTCGTGAAGTCTACCGACGCGTCCGCAGTGCTCGCGTCGACCGCCAGGGTTCACGGGCGATTCCCGAGTCACGCACACCGGGCGTTCGGGCTGCGGGGCGAACACGACCGGATGCGGGACATCATCCGCGAGGTGTATTGACCCAGCGGCCCGGATCACGTGGGATGGAGCCGGTGAGCACGCGAGGGGACAACGTGGACGACCGGGCCGTCGGGGGCGACGGCCCTCGTCGTCGTACCCGGTTCGTCGCGCTCGCCTCGGCCACGGCCGTCCTCGCCGCGGCGCTGCTGGCGACGGCAGCCGCACCCGCGTTCGCCGGCACGGCGCCCCACGAACAGGCGACCACCGAACGCGTCAGCGCCGCGAGCACCGCGACCCCCGCACCGGGCGAACTCGTCGGCCCGCCGAGCAGCGGTCGCCCCGGCACCCCCACGCCCCCGCCCGCGTCCACCGGGCGACCGCCCGTCGCACCGACCATCGCCGACCCAGGGGACGTGACGAGCAGCACCGCCCGGTTCCACGGCACCGGGACCCCGGCGCACGTCGTCCGCGTCGCGGGCCCCGCGTCGACCGGTTCGGCCGGGTGCTCGGCCCAGGTGCAGGCGAACGGTTCGTGGTCGTGCCTCGGTACGGTGCGGTCGGGTCCGCAGCAGGTCTTCACGGTGCGGGACGTCACCGCGCCGAGCCAGCCGCCCGCGAGTGCCCCGGCCTCCGACGTCATCGTGCCGCCGACCATCGCGTCCGACCACCCGACCAGTGGCGCGCTCTCCGGCACGGGCTTCCCCGGTTCCACCGTGGTGCTGTCGGTCTCCGGATCGTCGACGCAGCAGACCGCCCCGGTCGGCCCGGACGGTCGGTGGGTGACCTCGCTCGCGCTGCGGTCCGACGCGACCGTCACCGTGACCGCCTCGCAGACCGCCAGCACGGCCCGCGGTTACCGCTCCGACCTGCGCAGCGCATCTTCGGCCCCGGTGCGGATCACGGTCGACCGCACAGCACCGGCGGCTCCGCGGATCACCGCACCCGACGACGGCGACCGCGTCGGTTCGCGCGCCACGGTCGTCCGCGGCACCGGCGAGCCCGGCGCCGACGTGACCGTCTACGTCGACCGCGCACCCGTCTGCCGGGCCGAGGTCGCTGCGAACGGTTCCTGGTCCTGCTCCACCGCGGGGTCGCAGCTGCGGGCCGGCGGACACGACCTCACCGCGACGCAGCACGACGCCGCCGGCAACTACTCGCGGTCGTCCGCGGCCGTGCAGGTCACCGTGTGGTCGACCTCGGGCACCACGAACGGCACCCCCGGCACCCCCGGCACCTCCGGAACCGGCGGGGACGCACCGACCAACGGCACCGGCACCACCGGCAACGGCACCGCCACCGCCACCGCCACCGGCACCGGAACCGACACCACCGGCCCCCCGACCGCACCGGGTGACGGCCAGACCCCCGGCGACGCGGGGACCCCGGCCGGCACCGGAACCGGGAACGCCGGCGGCACCGGCGACGACGGCCCCGGATCGGCGGCAGCGCCCGGTGACGGCACCGACCCGACCGGCACGAGCACCCCCGGGGTCGCAGGCTCCGGCGGCCACACCGACTGGTCGGGCCCCGCGGGCGACTGGACCGCTGCCACCGCCTACGACCGCACCGTGCCGACGATCCAGGCCGCGTTCTCGTGGCGGACCGTCCTGATCGCCACGGCCGTCGCCGCTGGGTTCCTCCTGCTGATCGCCGCACCCCTCGCGCTCGTCGCGGCCGCTGCCCGCGGGCGCATCCGCTCGCCCTTCGCCGGACTGCTCGGGCGGAACCGCTCGCGCTCGGACCGCTCCGGGTCCGACGACGTGCTGCCGACCTGGGTGTCGATCACGGTCGCGGTGGCCGTCGCCGCCCTGTGCACACTGCTCGGCGTGGGCGTCTCGCTCGAGGCCCGCTACGTCCGCCTCGCCATCGCCGTGCTGCTCGGCACCGCGGTGCTCACGGCAGCCGTGGTGCTCGTGACCCGGTGGGCAGCCGGACCCGACCACCGTGCGGTGGGCTTCCGGGTGTCCCCGTGGCTGGTGCTCGCGGCGCTCGTGGCGTGCGGGATCACGCGGGCCGCGGACCTCTCCCCCGCCCTGATCGTCGGGATGGTGCTCGTGCCGTCGGGACGCCCCGACCTGGACACCGCCGCACTGCGCCTCGGCTCCGGGATCGCCGCCGGTGCCCGGAGCGCGACCTGGCGGACGATCGCGCTGCTCGGGCTCGCGACCGCGGGGTGGGTGCTCCACAGCCTGACCGCGGGCGGGGGCTTCTGGTCCGCGTTGACGTCGGAGTTCGCCATCACCCTGTGCGTCGGCGGGGTCGGAGCCGTCGTCGCCACGCTGCTGCCGTTCGCGGGTTCCGCCGGCAGTGCGGTCCTGATGGCCTCGCGTGCCCGGTACGTGGCACTGGCGGTCGTCGCGGTCGCGCTCACCGCCGCGGTCTACTCGGGTCCCGCGGGGACCCACGCGTCGCCGGTGCTGCTCGGCGCGGTCGGCGCGACCTGCGTGGCGGGCGCGATCGGGGCCTGGTTCTGGGCGCGCACCGCGCGACCGGACGCGGCCACCTGACCCGCACCGGGCCTCCCGTCCGCCGTCCCCGCGCGGCGGATACAGTGACGATCGGTGCGTGACGCGCCGTTCGACCGCCCCAGGGAGCGATGATGACCGAGACCCGATCCGACTACGACCCGACGCGGTTCCGCGAGGTGTTCGAGGGCAGCTACACGTACGCGAACGGCTTCGCGCGGAACACCCACCGCTTCGCGGACCGGCCCGCGCTGCGTGACCCGGACACGGGTCGGTCGTGGACCTACGCGGAACTCGGGGACGTCGTCGACCACATCGGCGGGTGGCTCGTCCGGCACGGTGCCGGGCGGGGTTCGGTCGTGATGGTCGAGCTGTTCAACTCGCCCGAGTTCGCGATGCTCTACCTGGCGTGCCACCGCATCGGCGCGGTGTTCTCGCCGACGAACTTCCGGCTCGCGCCCGACGAGGTCGCCTTCATTATCGAGGACTCCGCGCCCGTGGTGCTGGTGCACGACGCGGTGCGCGGCGACGACATCGCCCGAGCGCTCGAGACCGCGCCGCACCGTCCGGACCACATCGTCGTCGTCGGTGGCGACGACCACGCAGCGCACCACGACGACGACCCCGCACACGACGCGCGGGTCGCGTTCACCGCCCTCCTCGCCGCCGACCCCGTCACCCCCGCCGAGCTCGCCGCGACCGAGCCCCGCAGCACCTACGACGAGACCACCCGGCTCTACACCTCCGGCACCACCGGGCGACCGAAGCCGGTGCCCCTGCCGAGCCTGGTCGAGGTGCTCAGCGCCCACGACGTCGTCATGCACTTCCCGCTCAGCCCCTTCGACAAGACGCTCAACATGTCGCCGCTGTTCCACCGTGGCGGCCTGTACTCGGGCGGCCCGAACCCGGTGTTCTACGTCGGCGCCGAGCTCACCACCCTGCGGCACTTCGACGCCGAGCGGGTGCTCGACCTGGTCGAGTCCGAGCGGCTGACGTTCCTGATCGGTGCGCCGCCGAACCTGGTGCAGCTCGCGAACGCGCAAGAGGCCCGGCCCCGCGACCTGTCGTCCCTGCACGGCATCGTCACGATGGGTGCCCCGCTCGACCGCGCCGCCGCACTCCGCTACCAGGAGCTCCTGTCCCCGCGGATCTTCAACGGCTACGGGACGACCGAGACCTTCTGGAACACGTTCCTGCGTCCTGAGGACTTCCCCGACGGTGCCGGCTCCACCGGACGAGCATCGACGGACGACGACGTCGCCGTGGTGCGCGTGTACGAGGACCGCCTGGCCGACCCGAGCGACACCGTGCCGAAGGACGGCTCCGAGATCGGCGAGTTCGCGGTCCGGACCGTGAAGTCCGGCTACTCGTACCGCAACCCGGGGCTCGAGGCGGAGAAGTTCGCGAACGGCTGGTTCTACCCCGGCGACCTCGCCACGTGGGACGAGCACGAGCGGGTGACGATCGTCGGCCGCAAGGACGACATGATCATCTCCGGCGGCGAGAACGTCCACCCCGTCCAGGTCGAGGCCGCGCTGCAGGAGCACCCGGGCGTCGCCGACTCGATCGTCGTCGGGATCCCGGACGAGCGTTGGGGCGAGGTCGTCACGGCGTACGTGGTCCGTGCAGCGGGACGGCTACCGGAGGACGACGTCGCGGCCGCCGCCGAGCTCGAGGAGTGGACGGGCTCGCACCCCGGGCTCGCCCGCTACAAGCGGCCGCGGCGGTACCGGTTCGTCGACGAGCTGCCGTACAACGCGACGGGCAAGAAGGTGCACTACCTCGCCAAGGCGACGGCGGCGGAGGACCAGGCGGCGGGCCGACTGCTCGAGCCGTAGCGCGCTCTGGACGTGCGCGGCGTCGGACGGGAGGCCCGTGGCGGCCCCGCCCCGCGCCTCCCGTCCGTCAGCCGGTCGCGTCCACGGCCGTGCCTGCGTGCGTTCCTTCCCATGCCGCGTGCGGTGCTCCGCAGGATCGGGCGTACCTGGTCGAAACTTCCGACCAGGTACGCCCGATCCGGCCAGGTACGCCCACGTACACCCGGGCCGCGCTACGTGTGGCTCGGCGCGTTCCGGGCGAACAGACCCGGCAGCAACCCACCGATCTTCGTCCCGATGCACAGGCTGACGAAGGTCGCCAGAGGTGTCGCGAGGGACTCGGGGTCGAACGTGGCCACCGCCACCAGCCCGACGGTCCCGGGGACGAGCAGCAGGAACGCCGGGAAGAATGACACCGTCGCCGGGATCGCCGGCACGAGCCGCTCGAGCAACCGCGTCGCGACGAACAACAGCGCCGCCGTCGCGCCGGTCGCGACGACGCTCCCCCACACCGGCGTCGTCCCGCTCACCAGCGCGTAGGCGGTGACCATGACGGCCACCGACACGAGCGTCAGCCGCCAGCCCGACCGGAACACCAGGCCGAGGCCGACCGCCAGGACCACCACGGCGACCCACGACACCCAGTAGGACGGCACGGACTCCCACCCGGCCAGGTCCGTGCCGACGCCGGCGACCTCGCCGACGAGCGCCGCCGAGGACGGGTCGACGTGCAGCCCGGTCAGCGCACTGCCCGAGGCGATGCCGGCCGCCATGAAGCCGAGCATGATGAGCCCCTGGACCAGCCGCGAGGACCCGGTCACGATGTCCGCGGCGGTCAGTTCGAGCAGGGCGTTGGTGATGAGGGCACCGGGGACGAACACCGCCACCGGGGCGCACACGGCGAACAGCGGGACCTGCTCGAACCCGGCACCCGCGGCGACGAGTCCGACGATGGCCGTCGACACGAAGGCCGCCAGGAACGGGATGATCGCGACGGCCTCGCGGAAGCGCCGGAGCAGCAGTCCGATGACCCCGACGAGCGCACCGACCAGGAGCGCGAGCAGGATCGCCCACCACGGGCACCGGAACACGACGGCGAGCCCGGCGGAGGTCAGCGCGTTGCCGAGGATCCACGGCAGTGCGGGCGGCGGGACGGTGCCGGCACGGATGGCCCGGACCCGCGCGGGGATCTCGGCGAGGGCGATCGACCCGCTCTCCAACCCGAGCACGACCCGGTTCGCCCGTGCAGCCTGTCGGGACGACAGCTCGACGCCCTCGGCGTTCACGATCGTCGCCGCACCGGTCGAGACCTCGCTCACCATCACGAGCGCCGGCAGCACCCCGATCGCCAGGGTCGGACCGACCCCGGCGGCGTCGCGGGCCTTCTCGAGCGCCGAGCGGACGTCGGTGACGGAGCTGCCCGCGTCGAGCAGCAGTGCACCGAGCGTGCCGAGGAGCATGCCGACGGGGACGGTCTCGCCGTCGACGACCTCGACGTGGGCCTCGGGCCGACGGAGGGCGTTCTGCAGGTTCGCGAGTGCGCTTCCGAGTCCGACCACGCAGGCGATGTTAGCGATCGAGCGTGGCCTCGATGACCACGTTGTCGACCGACGGGGAGCCGTCCGGCCGCTGCAGGCACGTGATGAGCAGGAGCCGGCCGGGCTCGTCCGCCCAGACGTCGGCATCGGCGGCCACGGTCGCCTTCGTGATCCGCTCGGAACCGGTCACCGTCCACCGCGCGTCGCCGATCCGGACGCTGCTGCCGACCACGACCTCGGAGCGTTGCCCGTCGACGTCGATGAGCAGGTTGCCCGGGCCGATCGCACCGTTCCGCAGCGAGTGCATGACGACGAACACGGTGCCGTCCGCGCGGTCCGCCAGCGGGACCCCAAGGTTGCGGACCCGGTAGGCCTCGCTGAACCCCGGCGGCGTGATCTGCCCGTCGACGGCGTCCAGTTCGCCGAGCGGCACGTCGAGCCCGACCGACGGCACCACGAGCTGGACGCCGGTGTCGGCGACGGCGTTCGACGCAGACGCCGCGGTCCCCGACTCGCCCGGGTCGAGCGTGACCTGCTCGCCGTCGAGCGACGTGCCGGTGATCGCCGTCGGCGATGCGGCTCCGGTGGTCGCGGTGACCACACCGACCACGCCGACGACGAGGGACGCCGCGGCGAGCACGGCGATCGTCCAGAGCAGCGCGGTGCGCGGTCGGGTGGGTGGGGCGGTCATCTTCCGTTCCGGGGTGGTGACGGACGTGTCGGACGGGAGGCGCGCCTCCCGTCCGACACCTGGGTGCCGGGATCCGCGTGGCGGGGTCGACCGCCCCGCGGATCCCGGTGCGTCAGTCCTGCTGGGTGACGCGGCGGCGGTACGCGATGAACGCGACCGAGCCGAGGGCGACGACGCCGAAGGCCGACAGCCCGATCCACGGCAGGGCCGAGGTGCCGGAGACGGTGCCTCCGGTGTTCACGGCTGCGCCGGTGGTGACGGCCGTGGTGGTGTCGATCGGGTCGACGACGACGGTGCCGTCCGCGGTGACCGTGATGGCGAGCGAGACCACGGCGGTGCCGTCCGAGGACTCCACCGCGATGGTGTGCGCTCCGGCCGGGGTTCCCGTGGGGATCACGACCGAGGTCGCGAAGGCCCCGTCGGCGTCCGTGGTCACGGTGCCGAGGACGACGGGGTCGCTGTGCATGACGATTGAGTACTCCGACGCTGCCGGCAGGCCCTCGGCGCGCAGCGGCACCGAGTCGCCGACCGTGAAGGTGGTGGTGCCACCGGTGCTGATCGACGGGGCCGGGGTGGTGGGCTCCGTGGTCGGGCCGGTGGTCGGGCCGGTCGTGGGCTCCGGGGTGCCGGGCTCGCTCGGCTCGGTCGTCGGCTCCGGGGTGCCGGGCTCGCTCGGCTCGGTCGTCGGCTCCGGCGTGCCGGGCTCGCTCGGCTCGGTCGTCGGCTCCGGCGTGCCGGGCTCGCTCGGCTCGGTCGGCTCGGGCGTGGGTGCCTCGGCCGCCGTGTAGGCGATCGAGATCGGCTGCGGCTTCTTGGCCGCGGCGTCGTTCGCGCCGGACGTGTACCAGTACGAGCTCTGACCGGTCTCGTTCTGGAAGTCGACGAAGTCCGCCGGCCACGAACCCCAGTCGGCGTTCGTCTTGTTCAGGCTCGTCGCCGACGCGGGCTCGACACCCTGCCAGTCCGGGCTCACGGTGATGCCCGAGCTCGTGACTTCGACGTCGGTGAGGGTCGCGAGGTGCACGGTGCGCGGCGTCAGCGGCGCCCAGCTGCCCCCGTCGCGCGAGGCCGCGTAGCCCGAGACCGTCGCCGTGAGCTCACCCGTGCCGTCCGCTGCGACGTGCAGTTCCGGGTCCTCGGCGGACCAGTAGGTCAGGCCGCCGTAGAACGCGACCGTGAAGCCGCCGTCCCACGCGATGTCCGCGGTGCCGGCTGCGGCGTCCACGGTGCCCGTCCCCGCGGCGAGCGTCAGGACGCCGGCGGTCGTGGTGCCCGGGCGGACCGTGGTCCCGTCGCCGGTCTGGCACTTCGTGGCGAAGGTCGGGGTCGAGGTGCCGCCCGCGGCCTTCGGGTAGGCGATCGAGACGTTGCCAGCCGACGCGGCGTAGCCGGGCGACGGGTTGGTCGCGGTCCACGGAGCCGAGGCACCCGAGTTGCCGGCGATCCCGGCGGACAGGAAGTTGCAGCCGCCGAAGTAGGCGCCGGCGTTGGCCTCGTTGCTGAGGCTCCAGGACAGCGACGCGTCGGTGACGTCGGCGGAGGCGGCGTTCGCGGGGGCAGCGCCGAGCGCGGCGGCCGCGGCGATCGTCGCGCCGAGGGCGACGGCGGTCGCGCTGGCGGCCAGACGCCGGGCGCGAGGAGAGGACAGGTGCATTCGGGTGGTCTCCAAGTTTGGGTAGCCTTACCTAACTCCCTGAGCATAGGGACAGGAGTTAGGTTAGGCAACCCTAAGTTGAATTCGGCCGGACATGCTCGTGCGCGGACCTGGTTCGCGCTTGGCAAAGCGACAGTTGTCCGCACGGACGCGCCGTCCTGCCCGCGAAAGCGACAGTGTGCCGCGAACGGTTGGCGGCACGACGTCGTTTTCGCGGGACGCACGCGTGTGACGGACGGGAGGCGCGGTGCGGGCGCGCCACGGGCCTCCCGGCCGGGCTGGGGCCGGTTCACACCCGCCGAAGCGACAGATGCACCCGCGGTCGCGCCGTCTTGCCCGCCAGGGCGACAGTGTGCCGCGAACGGTTGGCGGCAGACTGTCGCTTTCGCGGGACTCGAACTGGTACCCCCGGTGGGACTCGAACCCACAACTCGGCGATTTTAAGTCGCATGCCTCTACCGATTGGGCCACGGGGGCGGGCCGCAACAGCCTACCGATGCGCGAGAGGCGGCCACCCCGAAGGGTGACCGCCTCTCGTGGACTGCTGCTGGGACTACTTGGCGTCGGCCGGGGCCTTCACGGGCTCGGCCTCGTTCGAGACGTCCTTGGCGGGCTCGCCGTACGCCGGGCCGGCGGCACCAGCGGGCTTGCCCTCTTCCGGAGCCGGAGCGGCGGCCGGAGCTGCCGGGGCCTCGGCCGCGGGCTTCGGACGGGACGCGAAGGCCTCGAACGCAGCGCGCGGGGTCTCACGGTCGTCGAGCGACGCGATGTCGCGGCCTAGGAAGAAGCCACCGACCCAGTCGCCGATGACGCGCCACTTGCGCTCCCACGACGGCATCGCCATGCCGTGGTAGCCACGGTGCGCGCCCCACGCCAGGAAGCCCTTCATGGCGAACTTGCCGGACTGGAACACGCCGATGCCGAGACCGAGGCCCGCAACGGCGCCGAGGTTCTCGTGCTTGTAGTCGGTCGTGGCCTCGCCACGGATGGTCGCGACCAGGTTCTTCGCGAGCTGCTTCGCCTGACGGACGGCGTGCTGGGCGTTCGGCACGCAGAAGCCGCCGACGCCACCACCGGTGAGGTCCGGCACGGCTGCGACGTCGCCACAGGCCCATGCGTCCGCGATCACGCCGTTGTCGTCGACGACGCGCAGGTCGGGCTGCACGCGGATGCGACCGCGCTGCTCGAGCGGGAAGTCGGTGCCCTTGACCATCGGGTTCGCCATGACACCGGCGGTCCAGATGATGAGGTCGGACTCGATCTTCTCGATCGCGCCGTCGCTCGTCTTGAGCTCGCAGACGCCACCGACGGCCGAGGCCAGCTGGGTCTCGAGGTGCACGTTCGCACCGCGCTGCGCCAGGTTCTTGAGCACCCAGTGCGAGGTCTCGAGCGAGACCTCGGGCATGATGCGGCCCATCGCCTCGACCAGGTGGAAGCGCGTCTCGTCGAAGGAGAGCTGCGGGTAGCTCTTCAGCAGGTCGGTGACGAAGGAGCGGAGCTCGGCGAACACCTCGATGCCGGCGAAGCCACCACCGACGACGACGACGGTCAGCAGGCGGTCACGCTCGGGACCGGCCGGCAGGTTCGCCGCCTTGTGGAAGTTCGTGAGGATCTTGTCGCGGATCGCCGCGGCTTCCTCGATCGTCTTGAGGCCGATGGCCTCGTCCGCAACACCCGGGATCGGGAACGTGCGGGACACCGCGCCGGCGGTCATGACGATCTGGTCGTAGGACTCCTCCCACGCCTCGCCCTCGGTCGGCGTGATCGTGGCGGTCTTCGTCGCGTGGTCGACCTTGGTGACCTTCGCGGTGACGACGCGGGTGTTCTTGAGGTGGCGGCGGTGCGAGACGACCGCGTGACGCGGCTCGATCGAACCGGCAGCGACCTCGGGCAGGAACGGCTGGTACGTCATGTACGGCAGCGGGTCCACCATGACGACCTCGGCTTCGCCCTGGCGAAGGTGCTTCTCGAGCTTCCATGCGGTGTAGAAACCGGCGTAACCGCCGCCGACGACGAGGATCTTGGGCACGGGGGATGATCTCCTTGGATGGGGGTTTCGGAGTCGAGTCAGACTTCGCCGCCACCCGCCCCGACTCCAGCGTCTGCACCGTCATCATACGCCCGGCACTCACACCGGGAGGGCGACCAGTCCGCGCGCTCGAGCGCGAGGTCGCCGATGGGGTTGACGCCGGGTCCGGCGGCGAGGGCGTGACCGACGAGGGCGTGCAGGCACTTCACACGGGTGGGCATGCCACCGGCGCTGATGCCGACGATCTCGTCGACGTGCTCGATCGACTCGCGATCGGCCAGGTAGGACTCGTGGGCCGCGAGGTACGCGGCCGCGGTGGTGTCGTCCTCGAGCAGTGCTGCCAGCTCCGGCATCACCTGGTTGGCCTCGAGGGTGCTGACCGCGGCGGTGGCCGCGGGGTGGCACAGGTAGTAGAACGTCGGGAACGGGGTGCCGTTCGACAGTCGGGGCTTCGTGGAGACGACCGTGGGGTTGCCACAGACGCACCGTGCCGCGATCCCGATGACGTCGCGTGCCGGTCGGCCGAGCTGCGCCGACACGACCTGGACGTCGCGGTCGGAGGGCGGGTCGAAGGGAGGGGTCGTCACGGGAACGTGAGCCTACCGGAGACCCGGTACCCCGCGCACCGTCGTGCCGGACGGGTCCGGCTCGGAGCTACTTGCTCTCGCCGGTGCCCGAGACGTCCGGGGCCACGAGGTCGGCGGCGGTCTCGTCGGTGAGCCCCGACTGCAGCACCGAGGACAGCATCGCCTGCACCCAGTCCACCTTCGGCGTCTGGACCTTCGTGCTGACGGGCGTGCCGGAGTCCGTCGTCGGCGTGGTCTCGGCCTTCCGGTCCTCGGCGCCCATCACGAGGTAGCTCTCCTCGCCCGGGTACACGTAGAGCAGGCGGTCGCGCGCCTGCGCCTCGATGTACGCGGGGTCGTCCCAGCGGGCGACGTCCTTCTTCTTCTGCGTGACGTCGGCCTTCTGGCTCGCGACCTCACGCTGCTGCTGGGCGATCTGCTCCTGCTGCTGGATGAGCGTGCGGAGCGACGGGGCGAGCACCACGACGAAGAGCACGATGATCGCGAGCATCAGCAGGCTGAACCCGGAGAAGTGGATCGAGCGGTACCAGGGCTGCGCCGACGTGCTGCCGTCGGGCATCGCCACGGGGACGCGGCGGACGCGGGGCTTCTGGCTGGGCACGTCCCGACGATAACCCGACCGACGCGGTGGGAGCGCCCGGCACGCGGCCGTTCGGTGGCCTCTCAGCGACTCGTGTCGTCCGATCGATGCTGCCGGGAGGCGCGGCTCCGGTCCGCACTGTCCGGCCCGTGCCAGGAGTGGTCACGACCCACCGCCCGGCGCGCGTCCGGCGGTCACGTCCTGTCGGCCAAGCCCGGGCCAGCCGACGACTCGTGACCACTCGACGCAGCGCGCGCGGCAGGTACTGACCCCGGCACGGAGGGACGCGATCGAGGTCCGCACACGACGAGACGCCGCCCTCCCGGAGGAGGACGGCGTCTCGGTGGTGCCGGTGCTGCTGGCCGAGCTGCTTACAGTGACTTGGCGCGCGGGAAGGCCGAGCGACCGGCGTACACCGCGGCGTCGCCGAGCTCTTCCTCGATGCGGAGCAGCTGGTTGTACTTCGCGACGCGGTCCGAACGAGCCGGTGCACCGGTCTTGATCTGACCACCGTCGACCGCGACCGCGATGTCCGCGATCGTGGTGTCCTCGGTCTCGCCGGAGCGGTGCGACAGGATCGAGGTGAGGCCGTGACGGTGCGCGAGCGAGACCGCGTCGAGGGTCTCGGTGAGCGTGCCGATCTGGTTGACCTTCACCAGGATCGAGTTCGCGGCCTTCTCGTCGATGCCCCGCTGCAGACGCTTCGGGTTGGTGACGAACAGGTCGTCGCCGACGATCTGGACCTTGTCGCCGAGCTCGGCGGTCAGGTGCGACCAGCCTTCCCAGTCGTCCTCGGCCAGCGGGTCCTCGATGGTGACGAGCGGGTAGTTCGCGACGAGGTCGGCGAAGTACGCGGTGAACTCCTGGCTCGAGAGCTGCTTGCCCTCGAACGAGTACTTGCCGTCGTGGAAGAACTCGGTGGACGCGACGTCGAGGCCGACGGCGATGTCCTTGCCCGGGGTGAAGCCGGCCTTCTCGATCGCGGTCAGCAGGAAGTCGAGCGCCGCACGGTTCGACGCGAGCTCCGGCGCGAAGCCGCCCTCGTCGCCGAGGCCGGTCGCGAGACCCTGCTTCTTCAGCTCGCCCTTGAGGGCGTGGTAGGTCTCGACGCCCCAACGGAGCGCCTCGGAGAACGACTCGGCGCCGTAGGGCACGAGGAAGAACTCCTGGATGTCGACGTTGGTGTCCGCGTGGGCACCGCCGTTGACGACGTTCATCAGCGGAACGGGCAGCGTGTGCGCGTTCGGGCCGCCGAGGTAGCGGAACAGCGGCAGGTCAGCCGAGTCGGCAGCGGCACGGGCCACGGCGAGCGAGGCACCGAGGATCGAGTTCGCGCCGAGGCGGGACTTGTTCTCGGTTCCGTCGAGCTCGATGAGCGCGGCGTCGACGAGGCGCTGGTCGGTGGCGTCGAAGCCCTCGAGCGCCGGGCCGATCTCGTCGAGGACGGCGTCGACGGCCTTGAGCACGCCCTTGCCGCCGTAGCGCGAGGCATCGCCGTCGCGGAGTTCGTACGCCTCGAACGCGCCGGTGGAGGCACCGGAGGGGACGAGCGCGCGGGACACGACGCCGTCGTCGAGGAGGACCTCGACCTCGACCGTCGGGTTGCCTCGGGAATCGAGGACTTCGCGTGCGCCTACGGCATCGATCAGGGCCACGGGGTACTCCCTACACATTGGTTGTGGTGTTTGCGGGACCGATCCTAGCGAGCCGAGGTGAACACGACGTCGACCGTGACGCCCGGTGTGGACAAGTCAGTCGAGCGGGCGGAACTCCACACCCTCGAGCGACGTCGTGTCGGCGCCGACGGTCGCGAAGGCGGAGAACCCCTGCGCGGCCAGACCGGCGAGCAGGTTCTTCGTGTTCTTGGTGCGCCGTTCGAGCCGCACGCGCCGGTGCGATGCGAGCGCCTCGGTCTTGAGGGCCGCGAGCCGGACCGGGTCGACGTCCTTGTCGTAGACGAGCACCACGGCGTCCGACTCGGCGGACTCCGGGAGTGTCACGAGGTCGACCAAGCGCTCGAAGCCCAGCGAGAAGCCGACCGCGGGGACGTCCTGCCCGAGGAACCGACCGATCATGCCGTCGTACCGACCGCCGCCGCCCAGGCTGTAGCCGAAGTCGGGGTGCGCGACCTCGAAGATCGTGCCGGTGTAGTAGCCCATGCCGCGCACGAGCGTCGGGTCGAAGCGGAGGTCGACGCCGGGCAGCGCTTCCCGCAGGCGCAGCAGGTCGGCGAACGCCTCGGCGTCGAGCCACGCAGCCCCCTCGACCGAGGTCCAGTCCGCGGCCTCGAGCGCACGGATGGTGTCCTCGAGCCCCGGCAGCTCCTGTCCGACGGTGCTGCGGAGCTCGGCGGCGACGCCGTCCGGGCCGATCTTGTCGAGCTTGTCGACCGTGATGAGTGCGCGGTCGGCGGCAGCGGGGTCCGCGATGCCCCACGACGCCAGCAGGGTCAGCAGGATCCGCCGGTCGTTGATGCGGATCGTGGTGCCGGTCACCCCGAGCGCATCGAGCGCGGCGGTCGTGGCGCGGATGAGCTCGATCTCGGCCAGCTGCCCGGGCTCCCCCAGGATGTCGATGTCGCACTGCACGAACTGGCGGTAGCGCCCCTTCTGCGGACGCTCGGCGCGCCAGACCGGCGCGATCTGCACCGATCGGAACACCGAGGGCAGCTCGGCGCGATGCGAGGCGTAGAACCGGGCGAGCGGCACGGTCAGGTCGAACCGGAGCCCGAGGTCAGCGAGGTCGAGCGGCGCCTGGGCAGCCTGCAGGTCCTCGGTGCTGAGCCCGCGCTTCATGACCGCGAACGCCAGCTTCTCGTTGTCGCCGCCGAGCCCGGAGTGCAGCCGCGCGGCGTCCTCGACCACGGGGGTCTCGATCTCGTCGAACCCGTGCCGCGAGTAGACGTCGCGAACGACACCGAGCACGTGCTCGCGTCGGGCCTTGTCCGCGGGGAGGAAGTCACGCATGCCACGGGGTGCCGTCACGGTCGTCGCCATGGCGTCAAGTCTGGCAGATGCGCATCGACGAGTTGCGCGGCATGCGTCCTACTGGCATACTGCATTCAGTACCTCGGTTCGGAGCGTGCCTGATCCACTCTCCGGACCGATCGCGTGGGCACCGTGCTGCAGTGTGCCCCGCGACCCGAGCGGGTTCTGCGTGCACACCTCTCCCTGGGGGTGTGCCCACCCGCTCACGGGCGCCCTCCTTTTTCGGGTTAGGAGGGCGCCCTTCTCGTTTGCCGCGCACTCACTCCGCCGCGCGGCCGGCTTCCTCGAGCGCAGCGACCGCCGTGCGGAGACTCGCGACGGGGTCGATCCCGTCCCGCACCGCTCCGGCCACCTCTTCCAGCATCGCGATCCCCCACGCCGGGTCCACCGCCCCCGCACCGTCGGCCGGTGCCGGCGACCCGACCGATGCCCGAGCGGTCCCCGTTCCGGGTGCCGCAGTTGACGTGGCGGACGCGCCGCGGGCCTCCCGGTCAGCGACCGAGCCGAATGCGGCGGGCGCGGCGGCCACGACCGACGCGACGGCCGTGTCGGCAGCACCGTGCTCCTTCAGGCGCTCCAGCAGCTTGACGGCCCGCTCCAGTGGCGGCATCGCACGCGGGACGCCGTCGAGGGCGCTCGTCCGGGCCGACTTCTCCGCCGCCTTCGCCGCGCGCCACACCCGGACCACGTCGTCGACGGTGTCCGCGGTCTCGTCACCGAACACGTGCGGGTGTCGACGGACCATCTTGTCGCGGACCCCGGCGGCGACGTCCTCCAGGGTGAACTCCCCCGCGCGTTCGGCGATCCCGGCGTGCAGGACGACTTGGTACAGGACGTCGCCGAGCTCCTCGCGGACGTCGTCCGGGTCGCCGTCGTCGATGGCGTCGACGAGTTCGTAGGACTCCTCGACCGCGTAGCGCGCGAGCGTGGCGTGCGTCTGCGCCCGGTTCCAGACGCAGCCCCCGTCCTCGGCGAGCAGGCGGTCGACGACGGTGACGAGGTCCGGTACGGCGGTCATCGCGCCATCGTCTCACCCGCGTATGCTGGAGGTGGCGTGTCGGGAAGTCTGGTCGACGGACACTCACCCGACCCCTCGAGACGGAGATCCATGTCGTCCCTCGTCCGCTCCCCCCGCTTCAGCGCCATCGCGCTCCTGACCGCCGCCGTGCTCGGCCTGGTCGTCGCGAACTCACCCGTCGGGCCCGGCCTCGAACGGCTGCTCGACGCACACCTGCCGCTCGGCGCAGTCGGTCTCGACCTGTCGATCGCGCACTGGATCAGTGACGGCCTGCTGGCGGTCTTCTTCCTGCTCGTCGCGATCGAGCTGAAGCAGGAGCTCGTCGACGGTGAGCTGTCGAACCCCAAGACCGCGATCATCCCCGCCATCGCGGCGGTCGGCGGCGTGCTCGTGCCGGCGGGCATCTTCCTGCTCGTCACCGCTGGCACGCAGTACACGCACGGCTGGCCGATCCCGACGGCGACCGACATCGCGTTCGCCCTCGGTGTCCTGGCGATGTTCGGTCGCGGGCTACCGAGCGGCATCCGGGTGTTCCTGCTCGCACTCGCGGTGCTCGACGACCTCATCGCGATCATCATCATCGCCGTCGTGTTCGCGCACGACACCGACTTCCTGGCCCTCGCCGGTGCCGTCGTCACGCTCGCGGTGTTCTGGCTGCTCGGCCGGATGCTCCGTCCGGGGCGCAACGGGCAGACGCTGCTCATCGTGGCGATGGTCGTGGTCGGGCTCCTGACGTGGTGGCTCGTCTACCACTCCGGCGTGCACGCCACGATCGCCGGCGTCGCGCTCGGGCTCGTGCTCCCCCGCCGTCCGGGCCACACCCTGCACGAGAACGTCGAGCCGTGGTCCAACGCGATCGTGCTGCCGGTGTTCGCGTTCGCGTCGGCCGCGGTGGTCATCCCCGCCGTCGGCATCGGCGAGCTCTCCCCCACGTTCTGGGCGGTCGTCATCGCGCTGCCGGTCGGCAAGGTCATCGGGATCACGCTGTTCGGCGCGGTCGCCACGCGGATCTTCCGCTCACCAGGGCGGTCGTCGTTGTCGTTCTTCTCGATCATCACCGTCGGGGTGCTCGGCGGGATCGGCTTCACGGTCTCGCTGCTCATGAACGAGCTCGCGTTCGCCCGGAACGAGGAGATCCTCGACGAGGGCGTGCTCGCCGTGCTCGTCGGCTCGGGCATCGCCATCGTCGCGTCGGCGGTCGTGGTCACGCTGCGGGCGCGGGCGTACCGCGGGCGGCGCGAGCTGTCCGAGGCCGAGGCGACCGAGTAGCGGGGCGCGGTTCCGGGCCCGCACCACCTTTTCGACGATCCACGCGTCGATCGACGCGTGGATCGTCGCGGACAGCGTGCGCGCGGTGGACGCGCCCACGAGCGGACGGGAGGCACGGTGCCAGCCCGCACCGTGCCTCCTGTCCGTCGCCGCTCGCGACCACTGCACCCCTTACGCGGCCGGCGCCTCCGCCGGCGTCGTCGCGCCGTACACGGCGGTGAGGATGCTCTCGACCCACTGGATCAGGGCGTCGTCCGGCAGCGCCTGGTCGTGCGGCCGCGGCATCGGGATGCTCGCCGCGTTCTGCTGCGGGAACCACTTCGCGCCCGGGAACATCCGCTTGAGCCGCACCTGCGACGAGTCGGCGAGCTCCTTGCCCGCCACGCGCAGGTTCGAGCCCATGACGACCACGTCGGACAGGCCGACCTGCTGCGCCATGCGACGCAGGCGGGAGACCTCGACCAGCGTCTGCACGGCCTGCGGCGGCTGCCCGTAGCGGTCGGTGAGTTCGTCGAGCACCATGTCGATGGCGTCCTGCTGCGCCGTCGGGGCCGAGGCCGCTGACAGCTTCTGGTACGCCTCGAGCCGGAGCCGCTCGGACTCGACGTAGTCCTCGGGGATGTGCGCGTCGACCGGGATCTCGAGCCGCAGCTCGGTCTGCCCCTCGGCCACGTCTCCGCGGAACTGCGAGACGGCCTCGCCGATCATCCGGAGGTACAGGTCGAACCCGACGCCCGCGATGTGCCCGGACTGCTCGCCGCCGAGCAGGTTGCCGGCGCCGCGGATCTCGAGGTCCTTCATGGCGACCTGCATGCCCGCGCCGAGCTCGTTGTTCGCCGCGATGGTCTCGAGGCGGTCCTGTGCGGTCTCGGACAGGGGCTTCTCGGAGTCGTACAGGAAGTACGCGTACCCGCGCTCGCGCCCTCGGCCGACACGACCGCGCAGCTGGTGGAGCTGCGACAGCCCGTACTTGTCGGCTTTGTCGATGATCAGCGTGTTCGCGTTCGCGATGTCGAGGCCGGTCTCGATGATCGTCGTCGACACGAGGACGTCGAACCGGCGCTCCCAGAAGTCGACCATGACCTGCTCGAGGGTGCTCTCGGACATCTGCCCGTGTGCCACGGCGATGCGGGCGTCCGGCACGATCTCGGCCAGGTGCGCGGCGACGCCCTGGATGTCCCGCACGCGATTGTGCACGTAGAACACCTGGCCCTCGCGCAGGAGCTCGCGGCGGATCGCGGCGGCCACCTGCAGGTCGGACTGCGGCCCGACGAAGGTCAGGATGGGGTGGCGGTCCTCGGGTGGGGTGGCGAGGGTCGACATCTCGCGGATCCCGGTGACCGCCATCTCGAGCGAGCGTGGGATCGGGGTCGCCGACATCGCCAGGACGTCGACGTTCGTCTTGAACTTCTTCAGCTGGTCCTTGTGCTCGACACCGAACCGCTGCTCCTCGTCGATGATGACGAGCCCGACGTCCTTGAAGGTGATGCCCTGCGACAGGATCCGGTGGGTCGCGATGACGATGTCGACGGTGCCGTCGGCGAGCCCGGCGATGGTCTCCTTCGACTCCTTCTCGGACTGGAACCGGCTCAGGGCGCGCAGGTGCACGGGGAACCCGGCGAAGCGTTCCTGGAACGTCTCCATGTGCTGGCGGACGAGCAACGTCGTCGGCACGAGCATGACGACCTGCTTGCCGTCCTGCACCGCCTTGAACGCGGCGCGGATCGCGACCTCGGTCTTGCCGTAGCCGACGTCGCCCGAGAGCAGGCGGTCCATCGGGATCGGGCGTTCCATGTCGCGCTTGATCTCGTCGATCGTGGTGAGCTGGTCGGCGGTCTCGGCGAACGGGAACGCCTCTTCCAGCTCGCGCTGCCACGGGGTGTCCGGGCCGAACGCGTGCCCCTTCGACGCCATCCGCGCCGAGTACAGCTTCACCAGGTCGACGGCGATGTCGCGGACGGCTTTGCGGGCCTTCGACTTGGCGGCGGACCAGTCCGAACCGCCCATCTTCGACAGGGTCGGTGACTCGCCACCGACGTACCGCGAGAGCTGGTCGAGCTGGTCGGTCGGGACGAAGAGCTTGTCGCCGGGGTAGTTCCGCTTCGATGGCGCGTACTCGAGCACGAGGTACTCGCGCTGCGTCTTCACCGCGTTGCGGCCGCCGGAGCTGACCTCGCGGCTCACCAGTTCCACGAACTTGCCGATGCCGTGCGTTGCGTGCACGACGACGTCGCCCGGCTTGAGCTGCAGCGGGTCGACCACGTTCTTGCGACGGCTCGCGAGCTTCTTGACGGTGCGCGCGCCCTGCTGGACGCTCCGGCCGTAGAACTCCGCTTCGCTGAGCACGACGATGCGCGGATCCGGGATGGCGAAGCCGTGCTCGACGGTGGCCGTCGTGACGATGGCGACACCCGGTTCGGGAGGCGCGGGCAGGGCTTCGGCACGGGCTGCGACCCCGGCGTCGGCGAGGACCTGCACCGCCCGCTCGACCAGACCCTGGCCCTGAGCGGTCACCACGACCGCCCACCCGTCGTCGGTGAGCGCCTTGACGTGCGCGATCGCGCCGTCGGCACTGCCCGCGAAGCTCGGTACTGCCTCGGCTCGGACGCGGATGTACTCCCCCGCCTCGGCTGCTGCCTCGGCGTCGGTGAGCACGCGCGCGGTGTCGCCTTCGTCGAGACCGGAGTCGAACGGCGACACCGTCCACCAGGTGCGCTGGCCGCGGGTGTTCTTGAGCTGCTGCACCGTCAGGAAGTTGCCGGCGTCGAGGTCGATCGGCGCCTGGGCCCCGGCGACCGCGGCGCTCCACGCGGCCTGCAGGAACTCGGTGTTCGTCTCGGCCAGGCTGTTCGCGCGACCGTTCACCCGCTCGGGCGAGAACACCGCGATGGTGGCGTCCTCGGGCAGGTACGAGGTCATCGGGACGAGGTCCTGCACGAGCGCGGGGGCGAGGGACTCCATGCCCTCGACCGGGATCCCCTCGGCGATCTTCGCGAGCATCTGGGACAGGTTCGGGAACTCGTGGAGCATCTCGCGCGCCCGCTGCCGGACGTCGTCGCTGAGCAGGAGTTCGCGCGAGGCCGTGAGTTCGACCGAGCCGAGGTCGTCCTCGGTCGTGCGCTGGTCGGCGACCGAGAACGCCTTGACGGCCTCGATCTCGTCGCCGAAGAAGTCGACGCGGACCGGGTGGTCGGCCGTCGGCGGGAACACGTCGAGGATGCCACCGCGCACCGCGAACTCACCGCGCCGGGTGACCAGGTCGACCCGGGCGTACGCCATGTCGACGAGCTTCGCGGCGATCGCCGCCAGGTCGTTGCCGCGCGAGTCGGTCCGGAGCAGCACGGGCGCGAGCGAGGTCAGGTTCGCCGCGATCGGCTGCAGCGCGGCCCGGACGCTCGCCACGACGATGGTGGTGCGGCGGTCGGCGGCGTCGGCGGCCGACCAGGACGCGAGCCTGCGGAGCGTCGCGATGCGGGTGCCGACGGTCTGGGCACTCGGGCTGAGCCGTTCGTGCGGCAGGGTCTCCCACGCCGGGAACTCGAGGACGTCGGCGTCGGGGACGTAGCTGCCGAGGGCGTCGCGGACCGCTTCGGCTTCACGCCCCGTCGCCGTGATGACGAGCACGCACTGCGGCCCGTTCCGCTCGGCGAGCAGCGCCCCGAGCAGCGGGACCCGCAGGCCGTCGACGACCGAGAAGTCGGCGTCACGAGGCGCGGCGCGGAGCACGCGATCGAACGCGGAGGCGCGCGAGAGCGCAGGGATGATGCCCGAGATCGTCACTCAGGAGATGGTACCGGCCCCCACCGACACCGCCCGCGTGGTGCGCGACGGGCGAACACGGCCGGGATCGACCAGCGCGGTCAGGACGGTGCGTGCACCCGCTGCTGCGCGGCGACGAGTCCGACCTCGGCGATCGCCTCGACCGCGTCCGCGGCGTCGGCCAGCAGGATGGGCAGCGACTTCTTCTCGGCTGCGGAGAAGTCACGCAGCACGTAGTCGGCAGGGTCCTGACGACCGGGGGGACGACCGATGCCGACCCGCACGCGCATGAACTCGTTCGTGCCGGTGGCCTTGATGATGTCGCGCAGCCCGTTGTGCCCTCCGTGACCCCCGCTGCCCTTGAGGCGGACGGTGTCGAACGGCAGGTCCAGCTCGTCGTGCACGACGACGAGGTCAGCTGGGGTGGCGCTGTAGAACCCGAGGACCGACGAGACCGGTCCACCCGAGGTGTTCATGAACGAGCCGGGCTTCGCGAGCACCAGGCGCGGTCCGCCGGGCACCAGGCGCCCCTCGGCGACCTGGTTCGGCGTCTTGTGCTTCTTGAACCGCGCACCCATGCGGGACGCGAGTTCGTCGAGGACCATCTGGCCGACGTTGTGACGGTTGCCGGCGTAGTCGGGCCCGGGGTTCCCGAGTCCGACCACGACCAGCGTTCGATCCGCCACAGCGTCGACCAGATGCCTTCGAAGGGGGTGTTACTCGGAGTCGACCGGCTCGGAGCCGCCCTCGGCACCGGCTTCGGCACCGGCTTCGGCCGAGGCCTCGTCCGCAGCGTCGTCGTCAGCGGTGCCACGCGGGGTGACGATCTGCACGACGAGCGCCTCGCCGTCGGTCTCGAGCTCGGCGCCCTCGGGGAGGGTGAGCTCGGCGGCCGTGATCTGCTTGCCGTCCTCGAGGCCCTCGACGTCGACGACGACGTGCTCCGGGATGTCGGTCGCGAGGACCAGCAGGGAGACGGTGTTCAGGTCCTGCACGTGGATCGTGCCGGAGAAGGACTCGCCCTCGATGACGACGGGCACGTCGACCGTGACCTTCTCGCCGCGGCGCAGGACCACGAGGTCGATGTGCTCGATGATCTGGCGCACCGGGTCACGCTGGACGTCCTTGACGAGGGCGAGCTGGGCCGCACCCTCGATGTCGAGGTCGACGACCGCGTTGGCGGTACGGACGAGCAGCATGGTCTCGTGGCCGGGCAGCGAGATGTGCTTCGGCTCGGTGCCGTGGCCGTAGACCACTGCCGGGATCTTGTCGGCGGCGCGGAGCTTGCGCGCTGCACCCTTGCCGAACTTGGTGCGGACGTCCGCTGCGAGCTTCGTGTAGTCGGCCATGGTGCCTCCTGGTCTCGGGGGTCGACACCGGCGGTCCGGCATCGTGGGGGTCTGTGGTGTTGCAACTCGAACGCGTGCACGCGTGAGGAACGTTCCCTGGGCTGGGCCGGGTCTCCCACCGCGTCGATCACGGCCGCTGTCGCGGCCCTCGCCGAAGTCAATCACCGACTCTACCAGCACCCGCCGGGCGTGTCGTGCCTCAGTGCCCAGCGGCCACCGCCTCCTTCGGCACCTTGAGGAACGACAGCACCACGAAGGCGAGGACGTAGAGGCCGACGAACGTCCAGACCACGCCACCGGGCCCACCCCACGGCAGGACGGCGCTGACCACGGCGTTGCCGAGGAAGGTCGCACCGCCGGCCGCCGTGGCGTACATGGCCATCGCGGCGCCGCGGCGCTCCTCGCCGGCGAAGGCAGGGACGATCGCGCCCATGGGTGTGAACCCGGCGAGCATGATGCCGAACACCGTCCCCGCGGCGGTGGCGAGCCAGAAGCCCCACTCGGAACCGGCCGGCACCAGGTGCGGGACGTACCACCAGGCCAGCAGCCCGATCGCCGAGGCGCCGATGCCGAACCACTTGACGGTGCGGATCCAGCCGATGCGGTCACCGAGGGCACCGAAGAAGGCGTTGAACAGGATGTTGCCGGCGTAGACGATCACCGTCATCGTGAGCCACTTCGACTGGCCCCACCCGAGCTCGGTACCGATGATCGCCGGCATGATCACGAACATGCCGAACTCGGGCGCCGTGTTGACGAGCCGGATGAGGACGGCGAGCAGGACCTTGGGGCGCGTGATGCAGACCTCGATGCCGCTGGCGATGACCCGTGCGGCGGAGTGGGAGCGCGGGGCGATGCGGCCGAGCCCGGTCTGCTCGTGCACGCCGAACCGGACGATCACCCAGCCGGCCACGACCAGGACGAGCGACAGGGCCATCGACCACGTCTCACCCATGTGGCCGCCGCCGAACGCGGGGATGCTGCCGATCGCGATGAGCGAACCGAGCGTCGGCAGGCCACCGGTGAAGACGACGTAGAACCAGCCGACGGCCGTGGCGTTCCGGTCGCGCGCCACGGTGTGGTTCACCCAGCAGAGGAACGAGAAGGCGAACAGCGGGAAGCCGAGTCCGCGCAGGAAGTACGTCAGGGCGATCAGCCCGACCGACCCGGTGGGCAGTGCCGCGAGGAACGCGACCTGGAACACCACCCACAGGACGGCCCCGATCGTCATGACGCGGCGCGGCCCCCACAGCTCGGAGAGCACGCCGGCGAAGTAGGACGCCACCAGGACGGCGACGCCGTAGATGCCGATCACCATCGCGGCGCTGTCCGTGCCGCCCGAGCCGAGGGCCGCGGCGATGTGCGGAGCGATGAAGTTCGACTCGATGCCGTCGCCCGTCATGAAGACGAGGACACCGAGGAAGCCCCAGCGCAGCGGGTGCGGGATGCCGAGGCGGGCGATGAGACCCTCGCGCCCGGCAGACGGTGGTGCGGTGGCAGGTGGTGCGGTCGTCACGCCGTTCGGCGGGGTCAGGGTCGTGGTGCGGTTGGTGCGGGGTTCCGACATGTGTCGTCTCTCCTGGAGGGGCCCCGGAGTGCTCGACCCGGCATCGCGGCATGTCTCCGGGGTGCGCCGCGCGCCACGCACCCGACCGCCCGCGCAGTGGCTGCGGGCGGTCGGGGCGTCGGCGATGATGCGAGTCCTCTACCCGGGGCGCCCCGTGCTGATGCGGAGACGGCTCCCGACGGACCATCGCCGGCCCGAAGCATGGTGTCCGACGTTAGACCGCTCCAACGCCCTTCGTCAAGAACGACAACTGTTGTGTAACGATCGGCGGTCGTGCCGCGCGGAGGGAGTCGTTCCGGGCGTAGTGGGTCGTTCCGGGCGTAGGTGGTCGTTCCTTTCGGCCGAGTACGCCCGATTCGACCTTCCATCGCGCGCGTGATGGGAAGGAACGCTCCGCGAGGCTCAGCGACCGAGGCTGCGCCGGTGCTCCTGCGCGGCCGCCAGCAGCTCGCGGGCGTCGTTGCTCGTGGCCCCGGCGGCGTCACGCGCCTGTTCCGACCGCGCGACCTCGGCGTCGGCGTGCTCGAGCTCGCGCTGCAGGTCGGCCCGGCGCTCCTCGGCCTGCTCGAGGTCCGCCTCCGCGGCGTCGAGTGCGGCATCGGCGTCGCGCGACTCGCTCCGGGCGGCGGTCTCCGCCTGGCGTGCGGCCTTCCGCTCAGCGGCCGGGTCACGCTTCGGCTCGGGCTGGGCGTCCGGCTCCGGTCCGTCCTGGGGTTCCGTCTCCGTCGACCGGGAGGCACGGCTCGCCTTCCGCGCGCCCCTCGCCTGGGTGATCGGGATGGGTGGGGCGTCGCTGCCGGACCAGGCGTCGGGCACCGCGTCCGGATCCGCGAGCGCCCCGTCCAGGTCGACCGCGTCGAACCCCACGCTCTCCAGCGGCGTCACGAGCAGCCCCGACCGCACGGCGGCTCCGGCGTGCGGGTCGGCCATCGCCGCCTCGATCGTCGCGCGCACCTGGTCGAGCACGGCCGACGTCGCGGGGTGTCCGGCGTCCGAGGCGAGGTCGGCCCCCGCCTGCGCCAGCGCCTCGATCACCTCGGAGCGTTGCTGTCGGAGAGTCCGGATCTCGCCGGGGTCGGCGTCGGCCTGGGCCTTGCGGAGGGCTGGCCCGAGGTCGACCGCGTCGTCGAGGGCGCCGTCGTGCGCGAGCAGGTCCACGACCCACGCTGCCGGTGCCGGCTTCCGGAGCTTCCCGATCGCCGCCGCCAGGGCCCGGTCGTCCTTCCGGACCGCGCGCTGGCGGGCCGTGCGCTCGGCGACGAAGTCCCCCGGCGCGACGAGCAGCAGCTCCCGGGCGACCTCTGCGAACTCCACACCCACAGCTTGCCGCTACCAGTCGTGCACCGTTCCGTCGGCCAGGCGGTTGAACGGCAGGTAGGCCTGCTCGTACGGGTACTTGCCGGCCTCGTCGACGTCGAGGCTGACCCCGAGGCCGGGCTCGTCACCGGGGTGCAGGTAGCCGTCCGTGAAGGTGAAGGTCTGCCGGAACACCTGGTTCGTCTGCGGCCCGTGCTGCATGTACTCCTGGATGCCGAAGTTGTGGATCGCCATCCCGAGGTGCATCTGCGCGGCCAGGCCGACGGGCGAGATGTCGGTCGGCCCGTGGAACCCGGACTTGATCTGGTACATCGCGGCGTAGTCCATCGTCTTCTTGAGCGGGGAGATGCCGCCCATGTGCGTGACGGCTCCGCGGACGTAGTCGATGAGCTGGTCGCGGATGATGTCCTTGAAGTCCCAGATCGTGTTGAAGACCTCGCCGATCGCGAGCGGTGTGGTGGTGTGCTGCCGGACGAGCTTGAGCGCCTCCTGGTTCTCGGCGGGGGTGCAGTCCTCGAGCCAGAACAGGTCGTACGGCTCGAGCGACTTGCCGAGCTTCGCGGCCTGCAGCGGGGTCATCCGGTGGTGACCGTCGTGCAGGAGCGGCAGTTCGGGTCCGAACTCGTTGCGGACGGCCTCGAACACGGTGGGCACGTGGCGCAGGTAGGCGCGGGTGTCCCAGTCCTCCATGGCGGGGAAGGCTCCGCGCTGTGCCGGCTCGAAGTCGTACCGGACACCCTCGTTGCCCTCGGTGGTCTTGTTCGACGCGATGCCGTAGATGCTCTCGAGGCCGGGGACGCCGGTCTGCACGCGGATCGAGCGGTAGCCCTCCTCCTGGTGCTCGCGGATCGAGTCGAACAGCTCGGGGAGCTCCTTGCCCGAGGCGTGTCCGTAGGCCATCAGCCCGGTGCGGGATGCGCCACCGAGGAGCTGGTACAGCGGCATGCCGGCGACCTTAGCCTTGATGTCCCAGAGCGCCATGTCGACGGACGCGATCGCCGCCATCGTGACCGGGCCGCGACGCCAGTACGACGAGCGGTACAGGAACTGCCAGGCGTCCTCGATGCGGCTGGCGTCGCGGCCGATCAGCAGCGGCACGACGTGCTCGGACAGGTACGCGGCGACGCCGAGCTCGCGGCCGTTCAGCGTCGCGTCACCGAGGCCCGTGACGCCGTCCGCGGTCGTGATCTTCAGCGTGACGAAGTTCCGGTTCGGGCTGGTGACGATGACCTCGGCACGCTCGATGAGCTGGCCGCGGTCGGCCGACGCCCACGTGTCCGGACGCCCGGAGGTGTGCCCGGTCGCCGCGCCGGTGTCGGCGGCGCCCGGCACCGGGGCCGCGGGGTTCGTGGTGGTGTCGGTCATGCGTGGACTCCTTCGTCGGTGCTCGTTCGGGCGGTGCTGGTGGTGGTGCGTGCGGCGGTGCTCGCCGCCCGGATGTCGTCGGCCGCTGCGGTGATCGCGTCGACCATGTCGGTGGTGTCGAGGTCGGGGGCGATGACGCGCAGCACGTCGCGCACGTCCGAGTCTGCCCCGGGGGCTCCGTCGTCGTCCACGAGGTCGGGCTGCGTCGTGACGTGGAGCCACCACGCGGCGATCGCGGTCGCGGCGCCGGGCCCGATGCCGGCGGACGGCTCACGCTCGAGTCGGTGCCGCACGACGTCGACGACCCGAACGGGCAGCTTCTGCGATCCACCGGAGGCGATCTGTCGCAGGGTGTGCCGGATGCGGGGGTTCCGGAACCGGTCCACCAGGGCGGCACGGGCGGCGGTGACCTCGTCGGCAGGGAGCGGCAGTTCGCGGGCGGCCTCGTCCCACAGCTGCTCGACGGCGGCACGGCACACCGGGTCGTCGATGGCCGCGGCGACGGTCTCGTGCCCGCGCTGGAGCCCGAGGTACGCGAGCAGCGAGTGCGAGCCGTTCAGCAGCCAGAGCTTCCGCTGCTCGTACGGGGTGACGTCGTCGACGACGCGCACGCCGGCGGTCTCCCACGCGGGGCGGTCGATCCCGTCGAAGGCGTCCTCGAGCACCCACTCCGCGAAGGGCTCGGTGACGACGGGCACCCGGTCCCCGGCGAGCGCTCCCGGCAGGGCGGCGAGGCCCTCGACGTCGGCGTCGGTGGTCGCGGGGGTGATCCGGTCGACCATCGACGACGGGAACGAGACGTTCGCCTCGATCCACGCGCGCAGGTCGGGGTCGGTGGTGGCGCCCAGCACGGCCTCGCGCAGCACCGCGCCGCTGTGCGTCAGGTTGTCGAGGCTGACCAGCGCGATGTGCCCGCCGCCGGCCGTCCGCCGGGCGTCGAGCCCCGCGATCAACCGGGCCGGGACGTCGGAACCGGACCGGTAGCCCTGCTCGGTGACCGTCAGCGTGATGATGGTGGTCTCCGGGGACGCGACCACGTGCCTCCAGGCCGTGTCGTCGCTGCCCGGGTGGGCGGCCACGATCGTGTCGACCACCTCGGCGTCGTCGCCGGTCGCAGCACGCGTGACCAGCGTGTACCGGCAGTCCTGCGCGGTGAGGGCGTCCGCCGCCGCGGGCGAGCGGCCGGTGAAGGCGGTGATGCCCCACGGCTCCCCCGTGGTGTGGGCGGTGTACCAGGCGAGGTGGGCGCGCGCGAACGCACCCACCCCGAGGTGGACGATGCCGGGGCGGCGATCGGTCATGCCGACACCGGGACGAGGGACCGCAGGTACGCCAGGTTGTCGGCGGTCCTGGCCTCGAGCGGCAGGTCGGTGGAGAAGTCCTCGATGGTGACCCAGCCGTCGTAGCCGACCTGGCGGAGGGCGTCGAGGTACTCGGAGACGGACGCCTGCCCGGTGCGCAGCGGCGCCCACTCGTTCTGCCAGATCGTGCTGCCGTCGGCGCGGGTGTCGCCGGTGTCGACCCAGCGGGCGTTCTTCACGTGGGCGTGTGCCAGGTACGGGCCGAGGAGCTCGAACGCGGCGAGGTGGTCCTCCTGCCCCTCGATGACCAGGTTGCCGAGGTCGTGGATGACCCCGATGTGCTCCGGGTCGAGGCCGTCGACGAGCCGCAGCGCCGCCGAGGCCGAGGGCGTGATCGTCATGTGGTGCAGCTCGACGAGCGCCTTCACGCCGAGCTCGGTCGCCCGGGTCACGGCCCACTCGAGGTCGGCGCGGGTGCGGTCGAAGATCTGCCCGTACGTCTCGCCGGTGCGTTCCTTCTCCTGCCGGTACATCGGCATCGAGACGCGGACCTGGCGGGCGCCGAGCTCGCTCGTGACGCGGAGCATCGTCTCGACGCCCTCGTGGTCCGACGCCTGCTGGTAGCCGCCGATGCCGGAGTACTCGAGGCCGGCGGCGTCGGTGATCCGCGCGATCTCGCCGACGTGGTCCTGGATGCCGGTGAACTGCCACGTGGAGTTGTTGCCGGCCCAGAACGAGCGACCGGCGGGCACGACGGTGCCGTCCGCGGGGCGGTCGTCGACGATGCGCCACTCGACGCCGTCCCAACCCTGCTCGGCCAGCGTCGAAGCGGCCTGCGACGGGGTCCAGTCGGGGGTGGAGGCGGTGAACACGGAGAACTTCATCGGGTGGCTCCTTCGGTGGCGGTGTCGGACGCTGCTGCAGCGCCCACCACGGGCACCACGTCGTCGTACTTGCCCTCGATCACGTCGTCGATCCGGACGGGCTGCCCGAGCGTCGCGCTGACGTACAGCCCGCGGACGGTGGCGAGCGACACGAGGGCCGCGTCGACGGTCACGCCGGGCTCACGGCCCTCGCGGATCGCAGCCACGATGTCGGTGTACTGCCGACCGTGCCCTGCGGCGAAGTGGTCGGGCTCGGCAGGGCCGCCGACGACGTGCTCCGGCGGGACGACGTCGTCCTTCTGGTCGACCGCGCCCGCGACCGCCGAGGCGTTCGAGGTGGTCGACGCGGACTCGAGGGTCGCGGCGTCGGGTGCGATGTGGAAGTACGCCAGGCGGTCGTCGTCGACGATCGCCGACCCGTGCGTGCCGTACACGGCGTAGCGGGCGGAGAGGCCCGGGTACGCGGCGGTCGTGCAGTGGATGACACCGAGCGCGCCGCCGGCGAACCGGACGGTGGCGACGGCGGTGTCCTCGACCTCGATGCGGTCGTGCGCGAGCAGCCCGGTCTGGGCCGAGATCTCGACCGGACGGCCGAGCGCCCAGACGAGCAGGTCGACGGTGTGCACGCCCTGGTTCATCACGGCGCCACCACCGTCGAGCGCCCAGGTGCCGCGCCAGTCGCCGGAGTCGTAGTAGCCCTGCGACCGGTACCAGGCGACGCTCGCCAGGCCGGAGGTCACGGTGCCGAACCCGCCGTCGTGGGCGGCTGCGGCGACGGCGGCCGAGGCCGGGTCGAAGCGGTGCTGGCTGATGACGCTCGTGACGAGTCCACGGTCGCGTGCTGCCGCGGCGAGCGCGGCGATCTGCCGGGCCCGGGGCATCGTGGTGTCGAGGGGCTTCTCGATGACGACGTGCTTGCCGGCGGCCAGGGCGGCCTCGGCGAGCTGCACGTGCATGCCGGAGGGCGAGCAGATCGCGACGACGTCGATGTCGGTCTGCGCGATCGCCTCCTCGATGGTGGACGTCGTGACGGGGCGGGTGACGCCCATCGCCTCGATCTCGTCGGCGGCGCTCGTGGCGGCGGCGGGGATCGCGTCGACGAGGGCGACGACCTGCAGGTCCGGGTGGTGGACGGCGACCGTGGCGTGGTGGCGTCCGATGACGCCGGCGCCGACGACTGCCAACTTCAGTGGGGTGGTCATCGCAGGGTGACTCCGATCTGGTCGGTGAGGGTGCGGAGGGCACGACCGGCGCGACCGAAGGCCGCGGGGCCGGAGAACCCGCCGAGGGAGGTGAAGTCGCTGAGGTGCGGCTCGAGCGAGGCGTAGCCGGAGTAGCCGGCGTCGCGCAGCGCGGTGAGGGTCTGGAGCAGTTCGCCGTCGCCCTCACCCGCGGGGACGACTGACGAGTCGGCGGCCAGGGCGTCCTTGACCTGCAGGTAGTCGACGTAGGGCGCGAGCTGCGCCCACCCGTCGGTGAACGGCTTGACGCCGCACTGCACGTAGTTCGCGTTGTCCCAGGCCAGTCGGAGCGCCGGGGACCCGACGCTCTCGACGATGTCGAGCACGCGCGAGGGGACGTCGCCGTAGATGTCCTTCTCGTTCTCGTGCAGCAGGGTCACGCCCTCGCGTGCGGCGAGGTCGGCCAGGGCGCGCATCCGGACGAGGACGTCGTCGCGGACGTCCTCCGGCTGCCGGCCCTCGAAGTAGAACGAGAAGATCCGGATGTTCGTGGTGCCGAGGGCGTGCGCGGCGGCGATCGCGCGACCGAGCCGTCCGACCTCGTGCTCGACGGGCTCGTCGACGGAGACCTTGCCGATCGGCGAGGCGATGGCGGACACGGTCTGTCCGCGCTCCTCGAGCAGGCGGTGGAGTCCGGCGAGCTGGTCCTCGTCGAGGTCGACGACGTTCACGCCCCAGGCGCTGCGGACCTCGATGGCGCTCGCGCCGAGCGCCTGCAGGACCGCGACCTGGACGACGGGGTCTGAGTCGATCTCGTCGCCGAAGCCGGAGAGTTCCCACGTGGGCTGGTCGGTCATGGTGTCCTTTCGTGTCGGACGGGAGGCGCGTGGCGGGGCCGCCACGGGCCTCCAGTCCGGTTCTGGGTTGCGGTGACTGCCGCGCTCACTTGACGGAGCCGGCCGTCAGACCGCCCACCAGGTAGCGCTGGAAGATGAGGTAGAGGGCGACGACCGGCACGGCGCAGACGATCGAGGCGGCCATCATCTGGCCGTAGATCGGGACAGCGCCGCCCTCTTGCGCGGTGCCGAGCACCTGCAGGACCACGGCCACCGTCCGGGTGTTCGGGGTCGTCATGATCGTGGAGAACAGGACGTCGTTCCAGCCGAGCAGGAAGGCGAAGATCGCCGAGACGACGATGCCGGGCCACGACAGCGGCAGGACGATCTTCGTGAGGATCTTCGTGCTCGAGGCGCCGTCGATGCGGGCGGCCTCCTCGAGTTCCTTGGGCAGACCACGCAGGTACGTGACCATGACCCAGGTCGAGAACGGCAGGGCGAACGTCAGGTAGGTGACGAACAGACCCCAGCGGGTGCCGATGATCTGCACGCCCGTGGCACTGGCGATGTTCGAGAACACCACGAACACGGGCAGCAGCAGGAGCGTGCCGGGGATCGACTGCAGCGCGAGGAGCCCACGCAGGATGGTCAGGCGGCCGAGGAACCGGAACCGGACCAGCACGTACGCGGTGGACACGGCGAGCGCCGCACTCGCGATGGCGACCGCGCCGGCGGTGAGCATCGAGTTGACCAGCCCCTCGCCGAGGGCGACCGTGGACCAGATCTCGACGTAGTTCGACAGCGTGAACTCGGACGGGAAGTACTCGCCGCGGGCGACCGCGACGTCCGAGTTCACCGAGCCGAACAGGATGTACAGGACCGGGACGGCGATGAACGCGATGATGATCGCGATCACCACGATGAGCAGCCAGCGGGGCAGGAGCCGGGTGACGTCGGTGTCGTAGGGGCGCTTGTGGCGTCGACCGGGTGCGGTGATGCTCTCGGTCAAGGTCGACGTCGGGCGGGTCCGGGTGGTGCCGGCGAAGGATGTGCTCTGGGTGCTCATGCTCGTGCTCCGTCGATGTCGGCGGCGGTCGGGGCGGCGGCGAGCGTGGCGCGGTCGGCGCGGCGCTGCTTCCGGTTGGGGCCCGCGTCGTCACCGGTGTCGAGCTTGACGGCTCGCAGGTAGACGAACAGCGGGATGGCGACGATCACGAGGGAGCAGATCGCCATGGCCGCGGACAGACCGAAGCGGAACGACTGGAAGCTCGCGATGTACGTCAGGACGGGCATGACCTCGACGCTCGACGGCAGCGGGATGCCGAACAGCACGAACGGCAGGGTGAAGTTGTTGATGTTGTGCAGGATCGCGATGATCACCGCCAGGCTGAGCGGCCCGCGCAGGTACGGGAAGATGATGTAGCGGAGCTTCGCCCACCAGGTCACCCCGTCGAGCGCGGCGGCCTCGTGCACCTCGTTGTCCACGGCCTGCAGTCCGGCGAGCGACAGCAGGTAGACGAACGGCCAGCTCGTCCAGATCATCACGCCGGCCAGCGCCCAGTACGACGCGGAGCCGTTCAGCCAGAGCACGTCGGTGTGCAGGATCGAGTTCACGACGCCCTGCGGCTGCAGCATCGTGCGGAAGAACGTGCCGACGACGAACGCGGGCAGCACGTACGGGATCAGGTAGATCGACCGGACGAGGCCGCGCCCCGGGAACCGGTTCTGCGTCGAGATCGCGGCCGCGACGCCGATCGGCACGGTGACCGCGGTGACCAGGACGGACAGCGACACCGAGATCCAGATCGAGTGGAGCAGGGGCGAGTTCGTGAAGGCCTCGGTGAAGTTCGCGAAGCCGATGAAGGGAGCGCTGAACCACTGCCGCAGCGTGTACTGGTCCAGGTCGAGCATCGCGATGTAGAAGCCCACCAGGAGCGGCACCACGATGACGGCGAGCATGAGGACCCCGCCGGGGATGAGCATCCAGAGCGGACGCTCCTTCTTGTACAGCGGCGTCGTGCCGTGCGGGCGGACCGTCTGCTCCGTGCGCTGCGGCGGTCTGGTCTGGGTGCTGGTCATCACAGACCTCCGTTCTTCTGACGGTCGAGGGTGGACTGGGCGTCCTTCTGGGCGTCCTGCAGACGCTTGCGGAGCTGGTCGTCGGTGACCTCGCCGCTCTTGAGCGACGGGATCGACTGCACGACCACGTCGACCAGGGCGAGCTGGATGTCGGACCAGGCGCCGGTGAAGGCGGTGGGCTTCGACAGGCGGCCCGCGTCGATGATCGGCTTGAGCTGCGGGTTGTCTGCTGCCAGGTCAGCGGCGGCGGACGCATTGGTCGGCAGGTTGCCGAACAGGTCGTAGTACTCGAGCTGCGCCTTCGGTGCGCTGAGCTGCTTGACGAAGTCGAAGGACAGCTGCTGCTTCGTGCCGTAGTCGGCCACCACCCAGTTGTCGCCGGACAGGATGCTCGCGGCCTCGATGCCGTCGGCCGGGCGCTCGCTGGCCCCCGGCGGGACGGTGGGGAGCAGGGCGAACTCGTACTTGCCGTCGACCTTGGTGTCCTTGAACGAGTTGATCGCGGTGGTGGTCGTCATCGGGAAGAACGCGGCCTTGCCCTCGGTGAACTGGGCCAGGGCCTGCGCGTTGTTCCAGCCGATCGCGGCCTTGTCGACGACGCCGTCCTTCGTGACCCAGTCGAAGTAGGTCCGGTACGCGTTCTCGACGGCGTCGCTGTCGATCTCGGCCTTCGAGCCGTCGACGATGGTGTTGCCGGCGTTCTGCGCCATGCCCCACACGAACTTCCACGGGTCGAAGCCGTCGGCGTAGGCGATCGCCAGGCCGTGCCGGTCACCGGTCGTCGTCGCCTTCGCGTCCTCGGTCAGCTCGTCCCACGTGGTCGGCATGTCGGTGATGCCGGCCTTCGCGAGCAGGTCCTTGTTGACGGCCATCACGAACGGACGGCTGGCGAACGGGATCCCGATCTGCTTCGAGTCGCTCGGCCCCGAGATGCCGAACGAGGCCGGGTCGAACTGGTCCTTGCCGCCGATGGCCTTCCACTCCTTCGATCCCATCTCGACGAAGGCACCGGTGGCGTAGGCGGTCGGGGTGAACGTGGTGCCGATGGCGTAGACGTCGGGGCCCTGGCCGGAGATGACGCTGGTCTGGATGGCGGTCAACTCCTCCTGCGCGGACGAGTAGGTCTCCCACTGGATGTCCGCACCGGTGGTGCGCTTGAACTCGGCAGCGGTGTCCTGCTGCCACTGCTTGCGCTCCTTGGGGTACGTGGTGTCCGCGCCCATCATCACGCGGAGGGTGTTCGGGTCGTCGCCGCTGCCGTTCACGACGGCGCAGCCCTGCAGGGAGAGAGCGGCGAGGGCGATCACCGCGACGGCACCGACGAGGGTGCGGGGCTTCAGCCGTGTTCTGTTCATCCGGGGGCTTCCTCCTCGAGACCTCCTCCGGGCGGCGCTGCCCGGTGGCACCACTGTTCCGCCGTTGGCAACATCCGGCAACCGGTTGCCACTTGTTGCCAGACGCGAATACGTTCGGCCTCGTGAGCGACACAGACATCGACGTCTCCGGCGCCGGCAGCGGCTTCGGCACGCGATCCGACGCGAGCGCCGACACGAGCGCCGGCGCCGGCTTCAGCGCTGCCCGGCGCGTGACCATCCGGGACATCGCCGACGCGACCGGCGTGGCCCCGTCCACCGTGTCCCGCGCACTCTCGCTGCCCGACCGCGTGAACCACACCACGCAGGAGCGCATCCAACGAGCGGCCCGCGAACTCGGCTACGTCGCCAACTCGCAGGCACGCGCCCTGACGTCGGGCCGCACCCGGGCCGTCGCCGTGCTCGTCTCCGACATCACGAACCCGTTCTACTTCGACGTCATCCGTGGCACGCAGCACCAGCTCGCCGGCGCCGGGTGGACGCAGTTGCTCGTCGACACCGAGGAGTCCGCCGACGCCGAGCTCGCCACCCTGAGCTCGATCGGCGCGAAGGCCGACGGCGTCGTCCTCACCGCCTCACGCCTGTCCGACGCCCAGATCGCCCGGTTCGCCGAACGGATCCCCCTCGTCGTCGTCAACCGTCGCCCCGCCGGGGTGCCCTCGGTGCTCATCGACACCCCCGGCGGCGTCGAGCAGGCCGTGCAGCACCTCGTCTCCCTGGGCCACCGCGACGTGCTCTACGTCGCCGGTCCGGACAGCTCGTGGTCGAACGAACGCCGGTGGAAGGCGCTCGTGCGCGTCGCGAAGCGCCTCGGCGTCCGCGTCGCCCGCATCGGGCCGCACGCGCCGTTCGTCGACTCCGGAGCCGCAGCCGCCGACGCCGCCGTGCACGCCGGGGCCACGGCCTGCATCGCCTTCAACGACCTGATCGCGATCGGCATGCTCGCGCGGCTGCGGGAACGGGGCGTCCGCGTCCCCGAGGACATGAGCATCGTCGGCTGCGACGACATCTTCGGTGCCGACTTCTGCAACCCGCCGCTCACCACGATGACCTCGCCGATCGAACGCGCCGGCCGGGTCGCGATCCGGATGCTGCTCGGCCGCCTCGGTGCGATCCCCGCCGACGAGCTGCCCGGTGAGCACATGACCGGCGCCGTCGCACTGCCCACCCACCTGACCGTCCGGGAGTCGACGGGTCCCGCGCCCGCCTGACACTGGCGCACACCCTTCCCCGCCGTTCTCCCGTTCCCCGCCGTCCCGGCCGTTCCCCGAAGGAGTCGATGATGACCCAGACCAGCACCGCCACCCGTCTCGCCCCGCACCCCGACCGGCTGCTCCCCGCCGACCCCGGTGCACGCCAGGTGGCACGGACCGTCTACGACGCGGTCAAGGACGCACCGATCATCTCCCCGCACGGCCACGTCGACGCGGCGCTCATCGCCGCCGACCAGCCGTTCAGCGACCCCGCGTCGCTGCTCATCACGCCCGACCACTACGTGCTCCGCCTGCTGCACGCGAACGGGGTGGACCTGGCCGCGCTGGGACGCGCGGACCTGTCGGGGACCAGCCCCGTGCCTCCCGGTCGCGCCATCTGGCGGAACCTGGCGGACCACTGGGACGACTTCCTCGGCACCCCCGTCCGCTACTGGTTCGAGACCGAGCTGCACGACGTCTTCGGACTGACGGAGCAGCCGTCGGCGGCGAACGCCGACGCCCAGTACGACCACATCGCCGGCCTGCTGGCCTCCCCCGCCTTCCGCCCGCGCGCGCTGTTCGACACCTTCGGCATCGAGGTCCTCGCCACCACCGACGGCCCCGCCGACGACCTCGCCGCGCACGCGCAGCTCGCCGCCGACCCCACGTTCACCGGCCGGGTGGTCCCCACCTTCCGCGCGGACGCCGTGTTCGACCCGTCGCGGCCGGACTGGAGGCCCGTGGTCGCGTCCGTCGGAGAAGCCGCCGGCATCGACACGGGCAGCCACGCAGGGCTGTTGGCAGCACTCCGCGCACGTCGCCAGTACTTCATCGAGCACGGCGCGACGGCCACGGACACCGGGGTGCTCGACGCCGGATCGTCGCCGTTGTCCGCCACGTCGCGCGAGCGAATCCACGCCGAGGCGCTCCGCGACCCGTCTTCCGTCTCCGAGGCGGACGCCACCGCGTACCGGCACGACATGCTCTACCGCTGGGCCGAGATGAGCGTCGAGGACGGCCTCGTCATGCAGCTGCACCCCGGCGTCATCCGGAACCACCACGCGCCGACGCTCGAACGCTTCGGCCCGGACACCGGCCACGACCTGCCCGCCGTCGGCTCCTTCACCACGCCGCTGCGGCCGCTCCTGGACTCCTTCGGCACCGCTCCGGGCTTCCACCTCGTGCTGTTCACCGTCGACGAGACCGTCTTCTCGCGCGAGATCGGCCCGCTCGCCGGCTTCTACCCCGCCGTCTACGCCGGAGCGCCGTGGTGGTTCATCGACACCCCGGCGGCGATCGGCCGCTACCGTTCCGCGATCACCGACTCGGCGTCGTTCACGAAGACCTCCGGGTTCATCGACGACACCCGGGCGTACTGCTCCATCCCCGCGCGGCACGACATGGCGCGGCGAGCGGACGCGGCGTACCTGGCGTCACTCGTCGTCACGCACGAGATCTCGGAAGAGGACGCCGTCCGCACCGCACGGCGGATCGTGTCCGACATCCCGCGGGCGACGTTCAAGCTGTAGCGGTGCGGGCCGTGGCCGGGGCCGGGGCTGTGACGCTGCGGACGCGTTCCAGCGCGGAACGGATCTCGGCTTCGGCGGTCTCGGCGTCGAGCGCCCACCGGCACTCGAGCGAGACGGCGCCCCGGTACCCGCCGTCGTGCACGGCGGCGAGGAACTCGTGCCAGACGTCGTCGACCGTGCCGGGTGGCCGACGGTCCGGGTCGCTGAGGTGGACGTGCCCGATCCGGTCGCCGTGGCGCCGCAGGACCTCGAAGGACTCGCCCTCGTTCCGGATGTGGAACAGGTCGGCGACGACGCCGACGCCGTCGAGGGCTGCACCGTCGAGGAACGACACCGTCGCCTCGACTGTGTGCAGGACGTTCGTCTCCGCGCGGCTCAGGGGTTCCACCACGATGCGCAGGTCGTTCGCGGCGGCCACATCGCGTGCGGTCCGGACCACCTCGCCGAACCGGCGAAGGGCGTCGTCGCCCGCCATGCCGTCGGGAGCGTTCCGAGCGGTCCCCGACCCGAAGACGATCGTCGCGCCCGGTTCCGCGACCGACCGCACGATCGGCAGGACCGACTCGAAGTACGACCGGACCGTCCCGAGCTCCGTGGTCAGCAGCGGGAGATCGCCGGGCACCAGGATGGCGAAGGACGGGAACCGCTGGCCGGCGTAGACCTCGTTCCGCCGCCACCCCGTTCCGTCGCGGACCGCGAGGTTGCCGGCGATCGTCGGCTCCACGTGGTCCGCGCCCGCGCGGCGGACCACCTCGGTCAGTTCTGCCCCGGCCACGACGCCGAGTCCCCTGGACGACATGCGGTCCATGCAACTCGTCCGAGGTGCCGACGGCGACTGTTGCCGTCCGTTGCCACCGGCGCCGGTACGGTCGGACGATGGACCTCGACGTCACCGCTGCGTACGGCGACCGTGCGGGCGAGTACGCGGAGGTCCTCGGATCGATGTCGGCCGTCCAGGACGAGGACCGGACACAGGTCGAGGCCTGGGCGTCGGGATCCGGTGCTCGCATCCTCGACGCAGGGTGCGGGCCGGGGCATTGGGCCGCACACCTGGCGGATCGTGGGCACGCAGTGATCGGCATCGACGCGGTCGCACCCTTCGTCGAGCACGCACGACGTGCGCACGACGGCGTCGACTTCCGCCTGGGCGCGATCGAGTCCACCGGTCTCGACGACGGCAGCGTCGACGGGGTGCTCGCCTGGTACTCCGTGATCCACCACGATCCGTCCTGCGTCGGCGAGGTCTTCGCCGAGTTCCGCAGGGTGCTCCGGCCGGGCGGCGGCCTGCTGGTCGGGTTCTTCGAGGGGCCTTCGATCGAGTCCTTCGACCACGCGGTCGTCACGGCGTACCGGTGGCCGACGGGCGCGCTGGCGGAGGTCCTCGAGGACCACGGGTTCGACGTGGTGGACGTCCGGGCCCGGGTCGATCAGGGACAGCGGCCGCACGCTGCCATCCGCGCGAAGCGGCGGTGAGTCCGGTCAGCTCCGGCGGGTCGCGAGGCGGGTGAGCGCGTCGGCGTACTCGGTGAGCGCGCGGTCGAGCAGTGCGTCGAGATCAGTGCGCATGACGTTCATCCCGCGAGCGTACCGGGGCATCAGGGCTGCCAGCCGGGGGTGACGAGGCCGGTCTCGTAGGCGAAGACGACGAGTTGCGCGCGGTCACGCGCGCCGAGCTTGATCATCGCGCGGGACACGTGCGTCTTCGTGGTGAGCGGGCTGACGAAGAGCTGCTCGGCGATCTCGGTGTTGGTGAGGCCGATCGCGACGAGCTGCATGACCTCGCGCTCACGGTCGGTGAGGACGCCGAGCCCCGGAGCGAGGGACGCGGGCTTGGCGTGGGTCGCGTAGGCCTCGATCAGGGAGCGGGTCGCCCGCGGCGAGAGGAGCGAGTCCCCGGCGACCACGGTCCGGACAGCCCGGAGGAGTTCGGCCGGCTCCGTGTCCTTCACCAGGAACCCGGCGGCACCGGAGCGGATCGCCTCGAACACGTAGTCGTCCTGCTCGAAGGTCGTGAGGATGACCACGTGCACCCCGTCGAGCGCGGCGTCGGCGCTGATCCGTCGCGTCGCAGCGATGCCGTCGGTGCCCGGCATCCGAATGTCCATGAGCACGACGTCGGGACGCAGGCTACGGGCGAGGTCGACGGCGGCGTCCCCGTCCCCCGCCTCGCCGATGACGGTCATGCCCGGCTCGGCATCGAGGAGCGCCCGGAGACCGGCGCGGACGAGCACCTGGTCGTCGACGAGCAGGACGGTGATGGTGGTCATGCGCTGGCACCTTCCGACGTGTCGGCCGGATCCACTGCGCCGCCCGCGGAGTCGACCGAACCATCCGTTCCCAGCGGCAACCTGGCCGCAACCCGCCAGCCGCCGTCGGTCGTCGGGCCGACCCGCAGGTCGCCGCCGACCGCGGCCGCTCGCTCCCGCATGCCGATGACGCCGTTGCCCGTCGTGCCGATCCCGGCCGGCACGGCGGTGCCGTCGGACGAGGTCGGCGCGCCGGGCGTCGGTCGGTCCTCGACTGCGAGGTCCAAGACGTCGGGTCCGATGGTGACCTCGATGCGGGCGACGTGCCCCGTGGCGTGCTTCATGACGTTGGTCACGGACTCCTGCACGATGCGGAACGCGCTGCGCCCGGTGGTCCCCTGCACCGACCCGAGATCGCCGTCGACGCAGAGCTCGATGGCGACGCCGGCGGCTCGGGCACGTTCCACGAGGTCGGGGACACGTTCGAGTCCGGGGACGGGACTCCGGTCCGGTCCGTCACCGTCACCGTCGCGCCGGTCGCTGTCGACCGACCGGAGGACCCCGAGGATCGTCCGGAGCTCGACGAGGGCATCGCGACTCGAGTCACGGATGTTGACCAGGGCCTGTCTGGTCGGAGCCGGGAGTTCCGCACCGAGGTGCAGCGCGACGCCGGCCTGCAGGGTGATCAGGGACATGCTGTGGGCAACCGAGTCGTGCAGCTCCCGTGCGATGCGCACCCGTTCCTCACCCGCGCGCCGACGCTCGGCCTCGACACGGGCACGACGGCGTTCGGCCACGCGTTCGGTCCGCACCCGGACGAGTTCGGCGACCACGATCGTCACCGTGACCCACGCGACGCAGAGTCCGACGGCCGCGAGGTCGATCGTCGGTGCCCGTCCGAGCACGACGTCGGCCGTCGGCAGGACGGCCACTGCGACGACCGCGGCAGCAGCGACGGTCCGACGGTGGCCGCGCAACCACGCGTTCGCCATCGCCATCGTCAAGGCGGCCACGAACGGTCCGCGCGGACTGACGACGACGGCGTACCCGACGGTCGTGGCCAGGGTCAGCAACAGCACGGAGCGCGGCCACCGCCAGCGCCAGGGCAGGACGACGACCCCCGCCACGAGCAGCGCGACCGCGAGTGGGCCCAGGACGACCGGGTCCACTCCGACGGCCGCCGCGGATCGGGTCCACGGTGGTCCGCCCGGACCGGCGGGCGTGATCCGCGCGGCCAACAGGGTCCCGACGATCTGCACGAACGCGACCGGCACGACCCGCCCGACCCGGGCGAACCGGGGACGTCCCCGCCACCGGGCACCGGCCCGGTCGAGGTCATCGCTGCGCGGTGCCGTGGTCATGGGTCGAGCCTAGGGTCGCCCGTCCGCGGCGGCATCGGCCGCACGAGGACCTGTGGACTACTCCCCCGGGAGTACCGGGGTGTGCAGGAGAATCCCGTCCACACCCGCGGGAGCAGACGGAAGTGCCCCTCGGTGGCGGACGCGGGACGGGCCTCCAGACCGGACGCTTGTCCTGTCGCTCCTGCGGCACCCAACCCGACCACTGGAGGTCTCCGTGTTCAGCACCATCTCGGCAACAGCATTCACCGCGGCAGCGACGTACGGGCCGCACTGGCAGGGCCCGGGCTTCCCGTTCTTCGTGTTCCCGGTGTTCTTCTTCGTCACGTTCCTCGTCGTCTTCCTGGTGTTCGGCGTGCTCCGACGCGGGTCGTGGCGGGCCCGTTCCGACGCTCGCGGCGTCCTCGCCGACCGCTTCGCGCGCGGCGACATCGACGCCGAGGAGTACCGCGCCCGGCTGTCCGAGCTCAGCCGGAAGTGACCGACAGCGCCGCGAGGATCGTCGTCACCGTGTCGTCGACCGGCCCGTCAATGGAGACATCGACGGCGGCCTCGTCGGCCTGCGGTCGTTCGAGCGTCGCGAACTGGGAGTCGAGCAGCGACGACGGCATGTACTCGTGGTGCCGGTGCGCCTGCCGCTCGGCGACGAGGTCGTGCGAGCCGTCCAGGAACGCGATGACGAGGCCCGGCGCCGACTGCCGGAGCCGATCGCGGTAGACGCGCTTGAGGGCCGAGTTGGCCATCACGCAGCGGCTCCCGGACGCCTCGACGGCGGCGATCCGCGCGGCGCAGGCGTCGAGCCACGGCCAGCGGTCGTCGTCGGTGAGGGGGATGCCCTGCCGCATCTTCTCCTTGTTCCCGGCCGGGTGCAGGTCGTCGGCGTCGACGAACACGGTCGGTTGGCCCTGCTCGGCGAGCGCGTCGGCGAGCGCCTGCCCGATGGTGGACTTGCCGGACCCGGAGACGCCCATGACGAGGACGGGTGGGAGGACAGCGGTGTCGGTCATCCCTCCACAGTATTGACGGGGTGAACAGTGGTCCCCAGTTGCCGTAACACCCGTGCGGTCCCAGGGCGCCGACCGTAGGTTGGTCTCACGTCCGGACAAAGGAGACGACGTGGCAGACAGCACTGGTCAGGCGAACATCGGGGTCATCGGCCTCGCCGTCATGGGGTCGAACCTCGCACGCAACCTCGCGTCGCGTGAAGGCAACACGGTCGCGGTGTACAACCGCACCTACGCCCGCACCGAAGAACTCATCAAGGAGCACGGCGACGCCGGCTTCATCGCGTCCGAGGACATCGACGGCTTCGTCGCCTCGCTCTCGAAGCCGCGCACGGCGATCATCATGGTGCAGGCCGGCAAGGGCACCGACGCCGTGATCTCGCAGCTCGCCGAGAAGTTCGAGGAAGGCGACATCATCGTCGACGGCGGCAACGCCAACTTCCACGACACAATCCGGCGTGAGCACGACCTGCGCGAGAAGGGTCTCAACTTCGTGGGCACGGGCATCTCCGGTGGTGAAGAGGGCGCGCTCAAGGGGCCGTCGATCATGCCCGGCGGCTCGAAGGAAGCCTGGGAGACCCTGGGCCCCATCCTCAAGTCGATCGCGGCGGTCGCCGAGGGCGAGCCCTGCGTGACCCACATCGGCACCGACGGCGCCGGCCACTTCGTCAAGATGGTGCACAACGGCATCGAGTACGCCGACATGCAGCTCATCGCCGAGTCCTACGACCTGCTCCGCCGCGTCGGCGGGCTCTCCGTCGAGGACCTGGTCAAGGTGTTCCAGGAGTGGAACGGCGGCGACCTCGAGTCCTACCTGATCGAGATCACGGTCGAGGTCCTGAAGCAGCGCGACGCCGACTCCGGCAAGCCCCTCGTCGACGTCATCCGCGACGAAGCGGGTTCCAAGGGCACGGGCGTGTGGACCGTGCAGAACGCGGTCGGACTCGGCATCCCGGTCTCCGGCATCGGCGAAGCGGTGTTCGCCCGCGCGGTGTCGTCGAAGCCGTCGCAGCGTGCCGCAGTGCAGCAGGCGTTCCCGGACCGGCCCGACATCGCCGAGGTCCCCGACGGCTTCGAGGACGACGTCCGCGCGGCGCTCTACGCCTCGAAGGTCGTCGCCTACGCGCAGGGCTTCGACCTGATCATCGCCGGGGCGAAGGAGTACGGCTGGGACATCAACCTCGGCAACGTGGCGAAGATCTGGCGGGGTGGCTGCATCATCCGCGCCCAGTTCCTCAACCGCATCGTCGAGGCGTACAACAAGAACCCGGAGCTCGAGTCACTGCTCGTCGACCCGTACTTCGCGAACGCCGTGCAGGAGGGTGAAGCCGCCTGGCGCCGCATCGTCGGGATCGCCGCCGCGTCGGGGATCCCCGCGCCGGGCTTCTCGTCGGCGCTGTCCTACTTCGACTCGCTCGCCTCCGAGCGGCTGCCCGCCTCGCTCATCCAGGGGCAGCGCGACTTCTTCGGCGCGCACACCTACCAGCGCATCGACAAGGACGGCACCTTCCACACGCTGTGGTCCGACGACGACCGCCGCGAGGTCGACCAGGAACCGTCCACCCACTAGACCGCGGCACGACCGCACCCTCGAAGGGCCCTGCCGATCGGCGGGGCCCTTCCCACGTCCGACAGCAGTGCGCTCGGTCACGACGATGTGCTCGGTTCAGGCGACGATGCGCTCGCGCGCGAGGTCGGCGACGAGCCGGTCCAGCCGCTGTCCGCGGCCGAGCAGCCGACGAGAGCCGGGAGCCGTCCGCACGAAGAAGGTCGCGACCGCCGGGGTGTCGTCCGGCCGGACGTAGTGGATCGCGACCGCGCACGCCCGACGGGCATCGGCGCGGTCACCGTCGCCGTGGACGTCCTCGATCCCGACGTGCACCACCCGGCTCCACCGGACCACGAGCAACCGTGTGGCCTTGCGGTCGTCGAGTTCCCACAGGGAGGCCTCGGTCGCCCCGAACGCCCACGTCACACGGGCACCGAGGCTCACCTCCGGCCGGACCTCGGCGATCGCGTCGCGCAGTTCGGTCGTCGGAGCCGCCGGCACGAGCCAGACCGTGGGGTCGATGCGGCGGATGGCGAGCGCGAGGGCCTCGTCAGCGTGCCGGCGACGTACCGCAGCGGCACGGAAGACCGCGACCACGATGACCGTGACGCCCAGCGCGATCGCACCGAACTCGACGATCCCGAACCAGGACAGGTCCACGTCGGGCGCCGTCGCGACGACGATGATCCGCGCGGTGAGGAGCGCTGCCCAGATGCCCACGATCACCCACCGCAACGTGGACAGGCGCTGCGCCGCCGACATCGGCGTGCGGTCGGAGCGGCGGGCGCGGCCGGGGCGCGGAACTGGATCTGGACGCCTCGGCACACCCCGATCCTCGCACGGCCCGATCGGCAGGTGCTGGCCGGGGTCGGTGAACGCCCGGGGAACCGCACGCACAGCGGACGAGCGGCCAGGCGACCTACGCTCGGGCGGTGACCACCGAACGCACCACGGACGTCCCGACGCCGGACGACCCATCGACGGACGAACGCCCCGCCGGAGCCCCGCTCCGCCGGCCCGCGGTCCTCGCTGCGGCCGTCGGTCTCGTGGCCGCCGCCGCCTTCCTCGGGATCGCCGAGTTCGGGGCGCTGCTCCTCGGTGGTGCCGGCAGTCCGTTGGTGGCCGTCGGGTCCACCGTGATCGACCTCGCACCGGCCGGGGCCAAGAACCTGATGGTCGCCCTGTTCGGCACCGGCGACAAGGTCGCACTGTTCGCGCTCATGACCGTCATCGTCGCCGCGATCAGCGCCGGGGCCGGGGTCCTCGAGCGCGCTCGGCCGCCCTTCGGGGCACTGGTCTTCGCCGTCGGCGGCGTGCTCGCGCTCATCGCGGTGAGCACCCGTTCCGGCAGCGGCACGTTCGACGGCGCTCCCACCGTGTTCGGCGTGGCAGCCGCCGTGATCACCCTGCGACTGCTGCTCCGTCGGCTCCGGCGCTGGGAGGCCGCAGCGGCCGTCCCGTCGGCGTCACCGCGACCTGCCTCGACCGAGCGCCGCGCGTTCCTGGTCTGGGGTGTCGCGACCGCAGCGGTCGCGGTCGTGGTGGGCACGGCCTCCCGGGTGGGGTCGTCCGCGATGCAGGCGGTCGCCGCTGCCCGACGAGCCGTGCGCCTGCCCGCGGCGGCGACACCCGCACCGGCCGTGCCGGGCGGCGCCTCGCTCGACGTCGACGGGATCACGCCGTACGTCACGCCGAACGCCGACTTCTACCGGATCGACACCGCGCTGCGTGTCCCCTCGATCGACCCGGCCGACTGGCGCCTGCGCATCCACGGCGCCGTCGAGAACGAGGTCACGCTGACGTGGGACGAGCTGCTGGCCCTGCCGCTCGAAGAGCACATGGCCACCCTGAGCTGCGTGTCCAACGAGGTCGGCGGCGACCTGATCGGCAACGCGCTCTGGCTCGGGTACCCGATCCGGGAGCTGCTGGCCCGCGCGAAGCCGACCGGGGACGCCGACATGGTGCTGTCCCGCAGCATCGACGGGTTCACCGCCGGGACGCCGTTGGACGTCCTGCAGGACGAGGGCACCGACGCGCTGCTCGCCATCGGCATGAACGGTGAACCGCTGCCGACCGAGCACGGGTTCCCGGCGCGGATGGTCGTGCCCGGGCTGTTCGGGTACGTGTCGGCGACGAAGTGGGTGACCGAGATGGAGGTCACGCGCTTCGCCGATGCACAGGGGTACTGGACGCCGCGCGGATGGTCGGAACGCGGGCCCGTGAAGCTCGAGTCCCGCATCGACACCCCGCGGAACGGGATGACCGTGACCGTCGGCGAGCAGGTCGCCATCGCCGGGGTCGCCTGGCAGCCGCACACCGGGGTGAAGGCCGTGCAGGTCCGGGTCGGCTCGGGTGCGTGGCAGCAGGCGGAACTCGCCGAATCGGTGTCCGCGGACACCTGGCGTCAGTGGGTGCTGCGGTGGACGCCGACCGCGGGGTCGCACCGGATCGAGGTCCGTGCCGTGAGCGCCGACGGCGAGGTGCAGACGAGCGTCGAGCGGCCGCCCGCGCCGAACGGGGCCTCGGGCTGGGCGTCGGTGACGGTCGACGCGAAGTAGCGCTGGCCGGCGCGGTTCGGGGGCGTCGGGTGGGGCCGCGCGGCACGCCGTCCGCTGGTCGTCGAGGTTCCGAGATCTCGGCATGTCGAGCGTCCGAACGGCCGTCTGTGCGACCTCGACGGAACTGAGCGGCGTGTCGCGACCGGTCGGCGAACCAGGCGCCGGCCGAACTCGCGCGGGTCGAGCCCGTGCCGGCCGAACTCGCGCGGGTCGAGCCCGTGCGGGTCGAGCCCGTGCGGCTCGGGCTCGTGCGGCTCTGACTCGTCGGGTCAGACGGGGAGCGTCGCGACGACGCAGGTGCCGTCGACATCGTCGTCCTGCTCGACCACGGCCGTGAACCCGGCGGACACGAACGCCGCGACCGACGCATCTGCCTGCGCCACCGACACCTCGATCACGACCAAACCACCGGGGCGCAGCCACTCCCCCGCTCCCGCGGCGATCCGCCGGTGCAGGTCGAGGCCGTCCGCGCCACCGTCGAGGGCCACGCGGTGCTCGTGCTCACGCGCTTCGACCGGCATCATCGCGATCGACGCCGTCGGGACGTAGGGGGCGTTCACCGCGATGACGTCGACGGCACCGCGGAACCGGTCCGGCAGCGGCGCGAACAGGTCGCCGGCGACGACGATCCCGCGGTCGCCGATGTTCTCGGCCGCGACGTCGACGGCATCCGGGTCGATGTCCGTGGCCACGAGGTCGAGCGCGCCGACCCGGCCGAACAACGCCACCGAGATCGCACCGGCGCCGCAGCACAGGTCGACCACGCGGTCGTAGCGCTGCAACCGACGGGCAGCCTGCTCGACGACGACGGTCGTCCGGGCACGGGGGACGAACACCCCAGTGGTCACCCGGATGCGGTGTCCGTCGAAGGCGGCCCAGCCGAGGACGTACTCGAGCGGCTCACCGGCGAGGCGACGCTGGACCAGGGAACGCAGCCGTACGGGTTCACCGTCGCCTGCTTCGAGGAGCAGGTCGGCTTCGTCCTCGGCGAAGACGCTCCCCGCGGCCCGGAGCCGGGCCGCGAGGGCGTCACGCGCGGGATGGGTCACCAACGTTCCGCAAACACGTCACGTCGACGAGACGGTGAGGCGCCGTCGGCTGTGCCCATGGTTCGACGGCTCCGCTACGCTGCGCCGTCGAACATCGACGTGACGGACCCGTCGTCGAAGACCTCGTGGATGGCGCGGGCCAGGAGCGGGGCGATCGGCAGGATCTCGAGACGGTCCCAGCGCTTCTCGACGGGCACCGGCAGGGTGTCGGTGACGACGACGCGGTCGATGAACTCGCTCTGCAGCAGCTCGGTGGCCGGGTCGGAGAACACGGCGTGGGTCGCGGCGACGACGACGCCGATCGCGCCGGCAGCCTTCAACGCCTCAGCTGCCTTGGCGATCGTGCGACCGGTGTCGATCAGGTCGTCGACGAGCAGGCACCAGCGGCCGGAGACATCGCCGACGATCTCGTGGACCGTGACCTGGTTCGGGACCAGCGGGTCGCGACGCTTGTGGATGATGGCGAGGGGTGCACCGAGCTTCTCGGACCAGATGTCGGCGACGCGGACGCGCCCCATGTCGGGCGACACGACCGTCAGCATCGACGGGTCGAGGATCTCGCGGAAGTGCTCGAGCAGCACCGGCATGGCGAAGAGGTGGTCGACCGGGCCGTCGAAGAAGCCCTGGATCTGGGCGGCGTGCAGGTCGACGCTCATGATGCGGTGCGCGCCCGCGGCCTTGAACAGGTCGGCGACCAGGCGGGCCGAGATCGGCTCGCGGCCGCGGCCCTTCTTGTCCTGACGGGCGTACGGGTAGAACGGCGCGACGACGGTGATGCGCTTGGCCGAGGCCCGCTTCAGCGCGTCGACGATGATGAGCTGCTCCATGAGCCACTCGTTGATCGGCGCCGTGTGCGACTGGATGACGAACGCGTCGCACCCGCGGACCGACTCGTCGAACCGGACGTACAGCTCACCGTTCGCGAAGGTCCGGGCATCGGTGGGGACCAGGTCGACACCGAGTTCCTCTGCGATCTCGGCGGAGAGCGCCGGGTGTGCTCGCCCCGAGACGAGGACGAGTCGTTTCTGGCCGGTTGTCTTGATTCCGGACAAGTGCGGTGCTCACTCCCTGACCCGTGTGGGGTCGATGTCGACGACCGGTGGTCGCCAGGATCTATTCGCCGTTCGCGTGCCGAGCAGCCTCGGCCGCCGGTGTGCCGGGTCGGTGTTCCTCGACCCATCCGTCGGTGTTGCGCTGTGGGGCGTAGCTGATCGCGAGCGATCCGGCCGGGACGTCCTTGCGGACCGTCGTTCCGGCACCCGTGTACGCACCGTCACCAATCCTAACCGGGGCGACGAACACGTTGTGCGAGCCTGTACGAACGTGCGAGCCGACCTCGGTGCGGTGCTTGTGCACGCCGTCGTAGTTCGCGGTGATCGTGTTCGCACCGATGTTCGAGTCCTCGCCCACCTCGGCGTCGCCGATGTACGACAGGTGCGGGACCTTGCTGCCGCGCCCGATCTTCGCGTTCTTCGTCTCGACGAAGGTGCCGATCTTGCCCTGGTCGCCCAGGATCGTGCCCGGACGCAGGTACGCGAACGGCCCTACCGAGGCACCGTCACCGATGACCGCGAGGGTGGCGTCGACCCGGTTCACCGTCGCGCCGGCGCCCACCTCGGTGTCGCGCAGCGTGGTGTCCGGCCCGACGACGGCACCGGCGGCGATGGCGGTCGCGCCGAGGAGCTGGGTGCCGGGCAGGACCTCGGCATCCGCTTCGATCGAGACGTCGAGGTCGATCCAGGTGGTGGCCGGGTCCTGCACGGTGACGCCGGCGAGCTGGTGTCGGCGGACGATGCGGGCGTTGAGCTCGCGGGCGGCGTCGGACAGCTGCGCGCGGTCGTTGATGCCGGCGACGAGCCACGGGTCGGTGAGCGTGACGACGTCGATGCGCCCGCCTCGCGCACTGATCAGCGCGGGGGCGTCGGTGATGTACTTCTCGCCCTGCGCGTTCGCCGTGGTGAGCGACGGCAGGACCGCCCGGAGGCGCGTCACGTCGAACGCGTAGATGCCCGCGTTCGCCTCGACGATGGCCAGCTGTTCGGCTGTCGCGTCCTTGTGCTCGACGACCCCGACGAACGCGCCGTCAGCATCCCGCACGATCCGTCCGAGGCCGGTCGGGTCCGGGGCGATCGCACTGACGAAGGTCGCACCGTTTCCCCCGCCGGCGTGGGCGTCGACGAGCAGGCGGAGCGACGCCGCGTCGAGCAACGGGACGTCGCCGGAGAGCACCACGACGGCTCCGTCGAAGTCGGCGGGAAGCGCCTGGACCGCGACCTCGACCGCGCGGCCGGTGCCGGGGACGTCGTCCTGGTCGACGACGATGGCGTCGGGCGCACGCTCGGTGATCTCCGCTGCGACCAGGTCACGCTCGTGCCGCACGACCACTGCGACGTGCTCCGGCCCGAGGGACGACGCCGTCCGCAGGACGTGCGCGATGAGCGGCAGCCCGGCGAGCCGGTGCAGCACCTTGGGGGTGGACGACTTCATGCGCGTGCCCTGCCCGGCGGCGAGGACGACGACGGCGATGCGCTGGTCGGTCATGGGTCCATCCTGGCGCACCCGCGCTGCGGAGTCCGCTGGAACCGCGGCCCTGTGCAGAACCGTGCGCACAACCGCACCGGGGACGTTCCTTCCCATCGACCTCGGGATGGAAAGCGGGATCGGGCGTACCTGGCCGGAACAAACGACCAGCTACGCCCGAAACGACCAGCTACACCCGAACACCTACGCGCGCAGCACCCGCGGCTCGGCCTTCACGAACGCCATGAGCACCAGCCCCACGACGAGCACCACCACGATCCCGAGGATCCCGAAACGCGTCGAGCCGCCGACCGTCACCGCGACACCGAACAGCGCCGGCGCCAGGAACGACGCCGCCCGGCCGGTGGTGGCGTAGAGGCCGAAGAGCTCGCCCTCGCGGCCGGGGGTCGCCAGCCGCGCCAGGTACGCCCTCGACGACGACTGCACCGGTCCGACGAACAACGCCAGGGTCAGCCCCAGCACCCAGAACCACTCCGTCCGAGTACCGACCGCCAGGACGCCGAGCCCGCAGGCCGCGAGGCCGATCAGCGACACCATGATGAGCGCGCGCGAGCCGAAGCGGTCGTCGAGCCGTCCGGACACGAAGGTGGCGACGCCGGCGACGACGTTCGCGGCGATGGCGAACAGGATGACCTGCGAGGCGCTGAACCCGAACACCTGCGCCGCGATGATGCCGCCGAAGGTGAACACCGCGCCGACGCCGTCGCGGAACACCGCGCTGGCGACCAGGAACGCGAGCACGTTCCGCCGTTCGCGCCAGAGCCGGGCGATGTCCCGACCCAGGTCGCGGTAGGCACCGAGCACACCGCCGGTGTGCCGGTGGTCGGGCGCGGCCTCGGGCACGACGACGAAGAGCGGGATCGAGCTGACCGCGAGCCACACGGCGGCGATGCCGATGGCGACGCGGACGTCCCACTGCCCGGTCGCGACGGTGGCCGGCAGCTGCAGGAGTCCGCCGACGACGCCGTCGCCGCGGAAGTCCTGGATGCAGAGCACGAGCAGCAGCACGAGCAGCACGATGCCGCCGAAGTACCCGGCGGCCCACCCGATCGCGGACACCCGGCCGGTGCGCTCCCCCGAGGCGACCTGCCCGATCATGGCGTTGTAGCCGACGCTGGCGATCTCGTACGCGACCGTGCCGATGCCGAGCAGCGCCGCCCCGAGCACGAGGTACGGCTGGCTCGGTGCGACGAAGACCATGCCGCCGATGGACAGCACGATGCCGATCGTGGCGATGAGCACGGACCGGCGGCGGTGCCCGGACGAGTCCGCCAGGCGCCCGATGGCGGGGGCCACGAGCGCGACGACGATGCCGGCGATCGTCAGTGCCGTGGAGACCACCGCGGCGTTGTGGGCGAGTTCGCGTTCCACCAACGCCGTGCCCGCGGCGGACGTGTCGGCCACCTTCGCCGGGTCGACGAACGCCCGGCTGGCCAGGTACGTGCTGAACACGAACGTGGTGACGACGGCGTTGAACGCCGCGGACCCCCAGTCCCACAGCGCCCAGGACACGAGCGCGCGCCGGTCGGTGCGCTGCGGCACGACGGCGGCCGGTGAAGCGGTCATGCGCGAACCGTAGCGCGTCCCGGTGACGCGCCGGTGGCCCCGTTCCGGGTCACGTAGCGGACGGGAGGCGCGTGGCGGCCTGGCCACGGGCCTCCGGTCCGCACCGTGCGCGCGTCGTCACCCGGTGCGAGCTTCCGCGCACCGTGTCCGCCCACAGGGCGACACCATGCCGACGACCGTGGACACAACGACGAGCCTCGCACCGTGCGCCAGACGCCAGCCGGACGGGAGGCGCGTGGCGGCCTGGCCACGGGCCTCCCGTCCGCACCGTGCGCGCGTCGTCACCCGGTGCGAGCTTCCGCGCACCGTGTCCGGTTGCAACCCCGCACGTGGCACACAACGCGGCACGGGGCGGCGAACCGCGCACCGTGCGCGCTCAGGCGGGGACGCCGCCGGGGTAGACGACCGACTTGAGGGACTCCGGGTCGGTGTCGCTCTCGAGTGCCTCGCGGACCTCGTCGAGGCCGAACCGACCCGTCACGAGCGAGTCGAGGTCGATCTGTCCAGAGGCGACCAGGCCGATCGCGACGGGCCACGTGCCGGTGTAGCGGAAGATCCCGGTGACCGTGACCTCGAGGTTCTGGATGTGCTCGACGGGCAGGGTCATCTCGGAGTTGCCGAGCCCGACGAGCACTGCGGCGCCGGCCGGTCCGACCGCCTTGATGCCGTCGGACACGGCACGGGGAGCACCGCTGGCGTCGATGAACGCGTCGACCGGGGCGATGTCCGAGGCGACGGACACCACGGTCGGGTCGACGACCTCGGTGGCGCCGTACTGCAACGCACGCTCCCGGCGCTCGGGGACCAGGTCACTGATGACGATCCGGGTGGCGCCGAAGGCCCGCGCGGCCTGGGCGCAGATGATCCCGATCGGACCGGCACCGGCGATGAGCACCGAGGACCCGGGGACGATGCCGGCCTTGCGGACCGCGGCGATCCCGACGGACAGCGGTTCGAGCAGGGCACCGGCCTCGAACGAGACGGAGTCGGGCAGGACGTGGGCGAACTCGGCCTCGATCGTGACGAACTCGGCGAAGGCGCCGTCGACCGGCGGGGTCGCGTAGAAGCGCATGTGCGGGCAGAGGTTGTAGCGGCCGGCCAGGCACTGCGCACAGCGGTGGCACGGGCGCTGCGGTTCGACGGCGACGCGCTCCCCGACGCGGGCGGGGTCGACGCCAGCGCCGACAGCGGTGATCGTGCCGGACAGCTCGTGGCCGAGGACGAGGGGCTCCTCGACGACGAAGTCCCCGATGCGGCCGTGGCGGTAGTAGTGCACGTCGGAGCCGCACACCCCGACGGCGGCGACCCGGACGAGCACGTCGCCCGGCTCGACCTCGGGCACGGGGCGGTCCTCGACGGTCAGGTCCTGGGTCCCGAGCAGCACGCTGGTGCGCTGGCGCTGGATGGAGGTCATGGGGTTCTCGCTTCCTCGGCCGCGGCGTCGCGGTCGGACGTGGGGGTGGTGGAGCGGTCGGGCGTGTGGGTGGTGGAGCGGTCGGGCGTGTGGGTGGTCGTGGAGTCGGCTGGAGCTGGCCTCGGGACGAGCCGGGCTGCCGTCGGGTCGCGCAGCAGGTCACGGAACCCGAGTTCGGCGGCGCCGCGGAGCAGCACGTCGGCACCGAGCGCCGCCGGAGCGATCCGCAGCCGTTCGGTCACGGCGGCCATCGACTGGGCGCGGACCTCGACCTCGATGCGGTCGCCGACGTGCTCGAGCAGCACCCCGAGGAACCCGCCGAGGACGACCACCTCGGGGTTGACGGTGTGGATCGCGTTGCGGAGCGCGGTGGCGAGCGCCGTCACCTGGCGGTCGACCACCCGCTCGACCTCGGGTCGGCGTTGCGCGAGCACCGCGGCGAGCGCGGACGGGTCGTCCGGGGCGACACCGGCCGCCGCGACGAGGGCGTCGCGCGAGGCCTCGGTCTCGAGGCACCCGACGGCCCCGCAGTGGCAGCGGACACCGTTCGCCGCGACGAACGTGTGGCCGAGCTCGCCGGCGTAGCCGTCCGCGCCGCTGAGGGGCCGGGCGGCGCTGATGACACCGCCGCCGATACCGCTCGCGCCGCCGTTGAGGTAGATCAGGTCGTCGACTCCGCGGCCGCTGCCGTACAGGCGCTCCGCCCAGGCACCGGAGTTCGCGTCGTTCGTCGCACGGACCGGCAGGCCGGTGCGCTCGGCGAGGGGACGGGCGATCGGTTCGTCGTGCCAGCCCAGGTGGGGCGCGGAGCGGACCACGCCGTCCTCGACCCGTACGGTCCCGGGCACGGCGACGCCGATGCCGGCGATCCGGGCGGGTACGGCGTTGCCGGCGACCAGGCCGTCCAGGAGTCCGGCGATGGTCTCGACTGCCTGGGCAGCGGTCGGGGCCGAGCGACTCGACGCCACCGCACGGTCGCGCACGCTGCCGTCGAGCCCGACCAACGCGACGGTGACGGCGTCCACCTCGACCGTGACGGCGACGGCGACCACCTCGGCGGCAGCACGAACGACGGGGCTCGGACGGCCGACGCCAGGGCTCGGACTGCCCGCGACACCGGCGCTCGTGCTGCCCGTCGCGGGGACGTCCTCGTGCACGAGTCCGCGCTCCACCAGTTCACCGACGAGCGTGAGCGTGGTCGACCGGTTGAGACCGGTGCGTCGGGTGATCTCGGCGCGGGTGATGGGACCGTCCTCGTGCACCAGGCGGAGGACGCGTGCAGCGTTGCCGCGTGTCGGGGTCTGCGCGACGACGGGTGCCGCTGTCAGGCGAGCCATCGGGTCCTCTCGGTCGTGCTCCGTGTGTGCTGGCCCATCCTCGCGTGTTCGGTCCTTCCCAGAACGCCCGCGATGGGAAGCGGGATCGGGCACACCTGGTCGAAACGAACGACCAGGTACGCCCGGATCCGGCAGGTACGCCCGGAACCGCCGGTCACCGCGAACGCGAGAACGCGGCGTCGAACGAGGCCTCCGGCGGCGCGATCGTGCCGAGCTGCCGCACGAACGCCAGCGCCTCGGGTCCTCCGACGAGTCGGTCCATGCCGGCGTCCTCCCACTCGACGCTGGTCGGGCCGGTGTACCCGATGTGGTTCAGCACGCGGAACACGCGCTCCCACGGCACGTCACCGTGTCCGGCGGTCACGAAGTCCCAGCCGCGGCGGGGGTCGCCCCACGGCAGGTGCGACCCGAGCCGGCCGTTGCGCCCGTCGAGCTGCTTCACCGACTCCTTGCAGTGCACGTGGTAGACCCGGTCGGCGAAGTCGAGCAGGAACGCGGCGGGGTCGAGGTCCTGCCAGACGAAGTGCGAGGGGTCGAAGTTGAACCCGAACGCCGGCCGACCCGCGAAGAGCTCGAGCGTGCGCTTGGCGGTCCAGTAGTCGTAGGCGATCTCGGACGGGTGCACCTCGAGCGCGAAGCGGACCCCGACCTCCTCGAACACGTCGATGATCGGCGACCACCGGTCGTGGAAGTCCTGGTACCCGGCGTCGATCATGCTCGGCGGGACCGGCGGGAAGCCCGCGACGGTCTTCCAGATCGACGAACCGGAGAACCCGGTGACGGTGTCGACCCCGAGTGCCGCTGCGGCGCGTGCGGTCCACTGCAGTTCCTCGGCGGCACGCTGTCGGACACCTTCGGCCTCGCCGTCGCCCCAGACGTGCGGCGGCAGGATGTCCTCGTGCCGCTGGTCGATGGGGTCGTCGCACACGGCCTGGCCGACCAGGTGGTTCGCGATGGTCCAGACCTGCAGCCCGTTGCGTTCCAGGATCGCCTGCCGCTCGGCGACGTACGCCGGGTCCGTCGCGGCGCGCCGGACGTCCAGGTGGTCGCCCCAGCAGGCGATCTCGAGTCCGTCGTACCCCCAGTCGCCGGCGAGCCGGGCGACCTCCTCGAAGGGCAGGTCGGCCCACTGTCCGGTGAACAGCGTGACCGGCCGGGAGGCCCGGGTCGGCTCCGCCTGGTCGCTCGTGTCCGTCGTCGTCATCGTCGTCGTCCTTCCGTGCGGTGGTCGAGGTGCGTGCTGTGTTCGAGGGCTGTCACCACGACCCGGGGTCGGACCCGGCGGGGACGGTGGCGGGGCGGTCGACGCGCGAGTGCACGTCGACGACCGCGTGGTCGCGGGCCGCGGCCGAGACGGCCTCCATGACCTCGAGCACGTGGAACGCGAGGTCGCCCGACGCCCGGTGCGGACGGTCCGTGGCGATCGCGTGCGCCAGGTCGGCGAGCCCGTACCCACGGCCGGCGTCGGCGTACCCGGCGGAGACCGGTAGCTCGCGCCACTCGCGGTCGTCCGCCGTCGCGATCGACACCGGGTCCGAGAACCGGTTCGGGTCCGGCACACCGAGGGTGCCGGCCGTGCCGTACACCTCGAAGAGCGGTGCGCGGGTCGCCCACACCTCGAACGAGACCGTGACGGTCGAGACGACACCGTTCTCGTGTTCGAGGATCGCGACCACGTGGGTGTCGATGTCGACCGGGATCGACGTGCCGGCGTTCGGTCCGGTCGCGACGGTCCGCTCGCGGGTGGAGCGGGTGGCACTGCCGCTCACCCGGACGACCGGTCCGAAGAACGTGACGAGGCTGGTCAGGTAGTAGGGGCCCATGTCGAGCAGCGGGCCGCCACCGGGCTGGTAGTAGAACGCGGGTGCCGGGTGCCAGAGCTCGTGGCCGGGGGCGCTCCAGGCGACGGCGGCACCGACCGGGGTGCCGATCAGGCCGTCGTCGAGGGCGGCCCGCGCGGTCTGGATCCCGGTGCCGAGCACGGTGTCCGGGGCGCTGCCGACCCGCAGGCCCGCGGCTCGGGCGGCCTCGAGCACCGGTTCGGCCTCGGCCGTGGACATCGCCAGGGGCTTCTCGCCGTAGACGTGCTTGCCCGCGGCGAGCGCCCGGGTCGCGACGTCGGCGTGGGCGGCGGGGATCGTCAGGTTGAGCACCACGTCGACGTCGTCGGCCGCGAGCAGCTCGTCGACGCTCGTCCCGCGCACGCCCTGTGCGGCGCCGACCGTCTGCGCCCGGTCGACGTCGAGGTCGGCGACCGCGACGAGCGACAGGCCGGGCAGGGACGGGAAGTGTTCGAAGTACTGCTGGCTGATCACGCCGACGCCCACCACCCCGACGCGGAGGACGGGTTCGTTCACCGTGCTGCCCACAGGAGGCCCCTCTCGATGATGGTGCGGAGTGGCTGCGATTCGACGACCTCGCGGCGGTGCCCGGGCGCGGAGACGAACACGCGGCCAGCACCCCACTGCCGTGTCCAGATCGCCGGGGCGGTGACCGGTCGGTTCCAGGCGTCGAAGTCGCGCGCTTCCTGCGTGGTGGTCGCGAGGACGTCGTTGTACTCGTCGGACAGCACCCAGTACTGCTCGGTGACGAGGTCGAAGTCCTCGATGCCCTGCGTGATCGGGTGCGATCGTCCGAGGTCGGTGAGGTGCACCGTGTACGGGATGTAGTTGTCGGACTGCTCCCCGACGCGCTCGTCGGGGTGCTTGCCGGCGTGGTGGGCGAACTGGCCGCCGACCATGTGCAGGTAGTCGGCGGTGTTCCGGAACGCGTCCGCGATGCCGCCGTGCCAGCCGGCCAGTCCGGCGCCGTCCAGTACCGCGCGCTGCAGCCCGGCGAACTCGTCGTCGGCGATGGTCGACATGGTGACGACCTGCACGATCAGGTCGACCTCGGCCATGACGGACCCGTCGGCGTAGACGGCCGTCGAGTCCGACACCCGGACCGCGAACCCGTTGTCGCGCAGGAACGGGACGAACAGGTCGGTGGTCTCGACGGGCTGGTGGCCGTCCCAGCCCCCGCGGACGACGAGCGCCTGGCGTGTGCCGTCGGCGGCGGTCACGCGGTCACCGTCCAGCTGCTGCCGTCGGCGGCACTGCGTTCGACGGCGTCGAGCACCCGCTGCACGTGCAGGCCGTCCTCGAACGAGGGTGACGGGTCGGTGCCGGCCACGATCGCCTCGACGAAGTCCTTCACCTGGTGGCTGAAGGTGTGCTCGTACCCGATGAGGTGTCCGGTCGGCCACCACGCCGCCATGTAGGGGTGCTCGGGTTCGGTGACCAGGATGCGGCGGAAGCCCTGCTCGCCCGCGGGTGCCGACGACTCGTACAACCGCAGTTCGTTCATGGACTCGAGGTCGAACTGGATCGCACCCTCGGACCCGCTGATCTCGAGCGTCAGGCCGTTCTTCCGGCCGGTGGCGTAGCGCGTGGCCTCGAACGTGCCGATCGCGCCGTCGGCCGCACCGCCGCCGAGTCGGGCGGTGAAGAACGCGGCATCGTCGACGGTGACCTGCCCGCGCTCGCTCGACGCCGTGCCGGAGAGTCCGACGCCGTCGGCGAGCAGGGGGCGCTCGGTCACGAAGGTCTCGAGCAGGCCCGACACCCGGGTGAGCTCTGCGCCGGTGACGTGCTCGACGAGGTCGATCGCGTGCGCGCCGATGTCGCCGAGCGCACCGGAACCGGCGAGCTCCTTGTCGAGGCGCCAGGTCATCGGGCCGTCCTCGTCGGCGAGCCAGTCCTGCAGGTAGAGCGCGCGGACCTGGCGCACGGTGCCGATCCGGCCGTCCTGCACGAGCTGTCGGGCGAAGGCGATGGCCGGAACCCGGCGGTAGCTGAACCCGACCATGGCGCGGACCCCGTGCGCCCGGGCGGCTGCGGCAGCGGCGGTCATCGCCTCGGCCTGTTCGACGGTGTTGGCGAGCGGCTTCTCGCACAGGACGTGCTTGCCGGCCTCGAGCGCGGCGATCGCGATCTCGACGTGCGACGACCCGGGCGACACGATGTCGACGACGTCGATGTCCGGGTCGGCCACGACGGCGCGCCAGTCGGTCGACGCGGACTGCCAGCCGTACTGCACGCGAGCGGCCTCGGTGCGTTCCGGGTCGCGCCCGACGATCACCGCCATCTCCGGCTCGACCCCGAGGTCGAAGAACCTGGGGGCGGTCCGCCACGCCTGTGAGTGTGCGGCTCCCATGAAGCCGTGCCCCACCATGGCGATCCGCAGTCGTTGCTGCGCCGTCGAAACACTTGCCATCCGCTCGCTCCTTTGCGATCACGTCCTTGCCACAGCCAACACTACCGCTTATGTTGGGCGCGGCAACATTTTGTTTCGACGACGAACGGTGACCACCATGGCAACGACGCCCACCCGTGCAGACAAGTTCTCCTTCGGTCTCTGGACCATCGGCTACAACGGCTCCGACCCCTTCGGCGGGCCGACCCGTCCGGCCCTCGACGTGGTCGAGGCGGTCGAGAAGCTCGACGAGCTCGGCGCCTACGGCCTGACCTTCCACGACGACGACCTGTTCGCGTTCGGCTCGACCGACGCCGAGCGGCAGACGCAGATCGACCGCCTCAAGGGTGCGCTCGACTCCACCGGCCTCATCGTGCCGATGGTGACGACGAACCTGTTCTCCGCGCCCGTGTTCAAGGACGGCGGCTTCACCTCGAACGACCGGCAGGTCCGCCGCTTCGCGCTCCGCAAGGTCCTGCGCAACATCGACCTCGCCGCCGAGCTCGGTGCGTCGACGTTCGTGATGTGGGGCGGCCGCGAAGGCTCCGAGTACGACAGCGCGAAGGACGTGCAGGCCGCGCTCGAGCGCTACCGCGAGGCCGTCAACCTGCTCGCCGACTACGTCACCGACAAGGGCTACGGCATCCGCTTCGCCATCGAGCCGAAGCCGAACGAGCCCCGCGGCGACATCCTGCTGCCGACCCTCGGCCACGCGATCGCCTTCACCGAGACCCTCGAGCGCCCCGAGCTGTTCGGCATCAACCCCGAGGTCGGCCACGAGCAGATGGCGGGCCTGAACTTCACGGCCGGCATCGCCCAGGCGCTCTACCAGGGCAAGCTCTTCCACATCGACCTCAACGGTCAGCGCGGCATCAAGTACGACCAGGACCTGGTGTTCGGCCACGGCGACCTGCAGAACGCGTTCTCGCTCGTCGACCTGCTCGAGCACGGTTCGCCGCAGGGCGGCCAGGCCTACGACGGCCCGCGCCACTTCGACTACAAGCCGAGCCGCACCGAGGACATCACGGGCGTCTGGGACTCGGCGGCCGCGAACATGCGCATGTACCTGCTCCTCAAGGAGCGCGCGCAGGCCTTCCGCGCCGACCCCGAGGTGCAGGCCGCGCTCGAGGCCTCGAAGGTCGGGGAGCTCAGCACGCCGACCCTGAACGACGGCGAGTCCTACGACGCCTTCCTGTCCGACCGCTCGGCCTACGAGGACTTCGACGCCGACGCGTACTTCGGCGGCAAGGGCTTCGGCTTCGTCCGACTGCAGCAGCTCGCCATCGAGCACCTGCTCGGCGCGCGCTGACAGGCTGCGGGGATGACACAGCTCGTCGCCGGCGTCGACTCGTCGACCCAGTCCTGCAAGGTCACGATCCGCGACGCGGCGACGGGTGCCGTCGTCCGTGAGGGACGTGCCGCCCACCCGGACGGCACGTCCGTCGAACCCCGCCACTGGTGGGACGCCCTCGGCACCGCGGTCGCGGACGCCGGCGGGCTCACCGACGTCGGCGCCGTCGCGATCGCCGGGCAGCAGCACGGCATGGTCGTGCTCGACGCCGACGGTCACGTGGTCCGCGACGCCCTGCTCTGGAACGACGTGCGCAGTGCGGATGCAGCCGCGCAGATGGTCGAGGAGATCGGACGGGAGGCCTGGGTCGCCCGGACGGGACTGGTCCCGGTGGCATCGTTCACCGGTACCAAGCTGCGGTGGCTCCGCGACGCCGAGCCGGACAACGCCGGCCGCGTCGCAGCCGTCGCGCTCCCCCACGACTGGTTGTCCTGGCGGCTGCGTGGGTACGGCCCGGCCGACGAGAGTCCGCTCGGCCCCGACCTCGACGCACTCGCCACCGACGCCTCGGACGCCAGCGGCACGGCCTACTGGGACCCGGTGCGCCGGGAGTACGACCCGGAGCTGTTCGAACTCGCGCTCGGTCGCCCGATGCGCGTCGCCGGCTCCGAGCCGACCGCGGACACGGTCGTCGTGCCGCGCGTGGTCGCCCACGACGAGGCGATGGGGACACTCGACGTCGACGTGGCGCTGCCGAACGGCGCGGTCGCGCCGGCCGGACTGGTCGTGGCGGCCGGACTCGGCGACAACGCCGGTGCGGCGCTCGGACTCGGGCTCGCTCCCGGGGACATCGCGGTGTCCCTGGGGACCAGCGGGACCGTCTTCGGCGTCACCGCGACCGAGGTCCTGGACCCGAGCGGGACCGTGGCGGGCTTCGCCGACGGGACCGGGTCGCGCCTCCCGATCGTCACGACGCTCAACGCAGCCCGCGTGCTCGAGGTGATCGGCGGCCTGCTCGGCGTGGACCACGACGCGCTCGGCGAGCTGGCGCTGCAGGCGCCAGCCGGGGCCGACGGCCTCGTGCTGGTGCCGTACTTCGTCGGCGAGCGCACGCCCAACCGGCCGGACGCGACCGCGTCACTGCTCGGGATGACCCCGGGCACGACCGACCGACCGCACCTGGCGCGCGCCGCGGTCGAGGGCATGCTGTGCGCCCTGGCCGACGGACTCGCCGCGGTCGAGGGCACTGGCGTGACCGTGTCGCGACTGCTGCTCATCGGCGGGGCCGCGCGGAACGAGGCCGTCCGGACCGTCGCCGCGCAGGTGTTCGGGCGCGACGTGCTCATCCCGGAGCCCGGCGAGTACGTGGCCTCCGGGGCCGCGCGTCAGGCAGCCTGGGCGTTGACCGGCGCGCTGCCGTCGTGGGACCTCGCGACGACGACCGTGCCGGCGGACCCGCACCCCGAGGTGCTGGAGCAGTACCGCGCCGCGGCGCGCTGACCGAGGAGACCCATGGCACGCACCGACCTCCCGCTCGACGAACTCCGTCGACACCGACCCGAGGTCCGGCGACCGGCCGACTTCGACGCGTTCTGGGCGGACACGATCACCGCGGCCCGGGCAGCCGGAGCGGAGACGGCTGCCGTCCTCGCTCCGGCCGACACCCCGGTGACCGGACTCGTCGTCGAGGACCTGACCTTCCCGGGGTTCGCCGGCGATCCGGTGCGCGCCTGGGTCTCGCGACCGCTGGCCGGTCGTGACACGGCGCTGCCCGTCGTGGTCGAGTTCCTCGGCTACGGCGGCGGCCGCGGGCGCCCCGGCGAACGCGTGCACTGGGCCCTCGCCGGGTACGTGCACGTCGTCATGGACACCCGTGGCCAGGGCAGCGGGTGGGCCGGCGGCGACACCCCCGACCCGCACGGCTCCGGACCGCACGCGAGCGGGTGGATGACGAGCGGCATCGGATCCCCCGCGGACCACTACTACCGCCGGGTGTACACCGACGCCGTCCGCCTGGTGGATGCCCTGCGGACGCTGCCCGGTGTCGACCCGTCACGCATCGCCCTGACCGGCGGCAGCCAGGGCGGCGGCATCGCCATCGCCGCAGCTGCCCTGGTCGAGGCCCACGTCGGACCGATCACCGCGGTGCTGCCCGACGTCGCGTTCCTGTGCGACTGGGAGGGCGGCACCGACATCGCCGTCGGGGGCCCGTACCTGGAGCTCGCGACCTACCTGTCCGTACACCGCGACGCAGCCGACACGGTGTGGGACACCGCGTCGTACTTCGACGGGGTGAACCACGCCGCCGGCATCACCGCCCCGGCGCTGTTCTCCGTGGCCCTGATGGACGACGTCGTGCCGCCGCGCACGACCTTCGCCGCCTTCAACGCACTCGGGGCGGACGACACGTACGCGCTGGCCGACCGTGAGATCGAGGTCTACCCGTACAACGGGCACGAGGGTGGCGGCTTCCGGCACTGGGAACGGCAGGTGGCGTTCCTGCGCGCACGGGCGTGACGGCGACGGCCGCGTAGCGTGCCACGCATGGGCGTCAGGAACCACCTCGTGGAGGGCGTCTCCGGCACCGGGAAGACGGCCGTCTGCCTCGAGTTGCGCCGGCGGGGCTTCCCGGCGGTGAACGGGGACCGCGAACTCGCGTACCAGGGAGATCCCCGCACCGGCGCCGCCGTCGACGGTGTGTCCGGCCTCGACGTGCACGCCCACCACCTCTGGAACGCCGAGCTGGTCCGGGAGCGGGCGGCGGACCGCTCGGAACCGGTGACCTTCTTCTGTGGCGGATCCCGGAACGTCGGCGCGTTCCTCGACCTGTTCGACGAGGTCTTCGTCCTGACCGTCGACGCAGCGACGCTCGACGACCGACTCGACGCGCGCGCCGGCGACGAGTGGGCGGGGCGGGGCCGCACGGCCGAGCGGGCCCTGGTCCGTCAGCTCCACGCGTCCGGTGCGGACACGCCTCCCGGCACGCCGATCGACGCGACCCGGCCGCTGTCGGCGGTCGTCGACGAGATCCTGCGGCGGTGCGGCCTGCTCGGGGCGTGACCGACGACCACCCCGGGCCGCCGCGGTCGCTCGCCGCTCACTCCCCCGAAGCGCGCTCGATCCGATCGAAACGCTCGACGCGCTCGAGACCGACCCGGCACCGGTCGACGTACTCGGCGTACAGGTCCGGCCGTTGCTCCCGCGCCCACCGGGTCACGTCGACGAGGTGCAGCGCGGTGAGCGACGCCAGGGTCGCGTGGTCAGCCGGGCTGGCCAGCCCTGCGGCGGCGGTGAACTCGTCGTACTCGGCCCGCGAGATCGTCGCGTCGACGAACGCCCACTCGAACACCCGACGAGCGTCGGTCCACGGTGACGGACCGGTCTCGGCAGCACCCCAGTCGATGAGCGCGGGCGCACGACCCGGTCCCCGTGCGATCAGGTTCCGCGGTGCCAGGTCACCGTGTGCGAGTCCGAACGCGAAGTGCTCCGCGGCCAGCCGCTCGAAGTGCCTCCGGAGCGCGCCGGCCGAGGTGTAGGCACCGTCGTGGCGGAGTGGATCGTCCGCGATGAGCGCTGCGCTGTTGTAGGCCAGGTGCGCCGACCACGCCCGAGCCAGGTCGGTGCCGAAGCGGGTGAACAGCGACGCCGGCGCCGCGCCCAGGTCGATCGAGGCGACGGTGCGGGCGAACGAGCCGAGCCACGTCCAGGGGTGATCGATCGGCCGCGGGTCGGGTTCGACGTACTCGGACACGATGAACGGGACGCCGTCCTGGACGCCGTGGTCGACGGGCCGAGCGACGGCGATGCCCGCTGCGGCAGCCGCTCGCGCGGCCCACGCCTCGACGGGGAACTCGTCCGAGCGCAGGGGGTCGACGGGGAACCGCACGACGACGTCGGCACCGACCGCTCGCCGCACCCGGTAGGTGTGGTTCACGGATCCGCCCAGCAGCCGTTCGGCCTGGGCGTCCGAGCTCCCGACGGCGCGCAGGACCGCGTCCAGTCGGTGGCGGTGGGTGTCGTCGTCGAGCACGCACCCATCATGGCCGTCGGGGTGTCACGCCCGCCGCATCGTGTCCCGGGGGTACTCGCCGTGGCGTTCGAGGTAGGCGGCCGAGAACCGACCAGCGTGGGCGAACCCCCACTGCCGGGCGACGTCGGCGATGCTCGTCCCCGCCGGGTCGGCGTGCACGAGCTCGTCGCGCACCCGGTCGAGACGGACCCCGCGCAGGTAGCCGTTCGGGCTCACCCCGAGCTGCCGCTGGAACGCCTGCTGCAGTGCACGCAGGCTCAGGGAGGCCACCTCGGCCAGGTCGGTGCTCGTGATCGGCAGGTGGGCGTGCTCGTGCACGTACTCGACGGCCCGGCGGATGTGCGCGTTGCGCGGGAGCAGCAGTTCGTCCGGCAACGTGGCCGAGACGACCGGGTACAGCTCGAGCAGCGCCAGCGCCCCCAGCCGACCCATCTCGGCCTGCAGCAGCGGTGAGACCTGCCGGTCGAGCACCGTGTGCGAGATGAGCTTGACCGTGTTCCGCCACATCGTCACCGCCCGGTCGTCGGGTTGCACGGTGTGGTCGAGCTGCACGCCGCCCGACGCCGCACCGCGCTCGCCGGCGACCTCCTCGAGCGATGCCCGGTTGATCTGGACGAGACGCTGGTCGTAGTCCTGGTACGTGAACGCGGCGCCGTCCTGCGGCCACAGCTGCGGCCGGCCCACGGCGCTCACGAGGCGGTCGTCACCCTCGCCGATGAAGCCGGTACCCCTGGTGATCCACTGCACGACGAAGTCGTCCGACGGCGTCATGACGCCGTCGAGGTGCCCGTCGAACCGGATCGCGCGCAACGTCATCGTCGAGTCGCCGACAGCTGAGTACCGGAAGGTGAAGGGCTGCGCGGTCGTCTCGGCGCGCCACTCGGAGGCGTCGTACGCCCCGACCAGGAAGTCGCGTGCTTCGTCGACGTCGGCGGACCGGACGTCGTCCTGCACGCGAGCTCGTTCGTCTGTCATCGGTTCACCGAGAGCAGTGTGACCGAACGGACACGCGTCGTCCGTGTCGCTGTCCGAGAAGCGCTACCGACGATCGTCGTCGCGTGGACCGGATGCTCCTGGCGACGGGACGATGTCCGGATTTCGACCGCCGGGCCGCTCCCGACATCCGCGATCCGTCGAGTCGTCGGTCCTGGTGCACATCGACGACCCCGCTGCTCGTACGGTCGTCTCATCCGGCGGCAACGGGCCGCTCAGGAGAACACGAGGACGACATGACCGCCGTGACCGCAACCCCGGTCCACCCGATCAGCGCACCCAAGCAGGCATTCGAAGCGACGTCGGTGTCCGGCCGACGCAACCGCCACCGCGGCGGCTTCAGCGAACTGCGGGATGCCCAGCGACAGCGCACGCTGCAGATCGCCGCGGTGAGCACCGGCATCGTCTCGGTGAGCGTCCTCGCATCCGCCGCCGCCGTGCTCGGACTCTCCGCGTGATCCGCGAGGGATCGGCGGTCGAGGACGTCCGCACCCAAGCCATCGACATGACCGCACTCTTCGCAGAACAGGAACGCCACGATGCTTGACCAGAGCACGCTCGAGCAGCTCCGCAGCAACCCGGTCGAGTGGCGCCGACGGGGCTTGACCCCGCCCGCCGACCTCGACGAGATCGTCCAGGCCCGCCTCAGTGCGCACATGGGTCACACCGACCCGAGCTACGCGGACTTCTTCGCATCCTGACACCCCGCCGTCCGTCCACCGATCGATAGGGTGATCCACACTTCCCCATGACGCTCCTCACACTCACGCCCCCGGCCGTCGAGACGACCGCGCAGCGCACCGCATCCAAGGCCGCCGACGACCTCTTCACGGCACACGGCGTGATCCCGGTGCGCTTCGAGGACGTCGCCGCGCACGCGGGCATGAGCGTGGACGAGCTGACGGCGGCCTACCCGTCCAAGCAGGCGCTCGTGGTGGCGGTCCTGCGACGCTGGCACGGCGCGTGGCGTCGAGCCCTGGACCACATCGCCACCACCTCGGAGGATCCTCGCGACGAGATCCTCGGCATCTTCAGCTACCTCGAGGAGTGCTTCGCGGACGAGGGGTGGCGCGGCTGCGCGTTCATCAACGGACACGCCGAACTCGGACGGCAGGACCCGGAGATCGCCGCGCTCGCAGCCGAGCACTTCCGCGACGTCGAGAGCCACCTCACGTTGCTGTGCACCCGTGCGGACATGCCGGCGCACATCGCCGAGACCCTGTCGCTGCTGGTCGAGGGCGCCCGGGTGGAGTCAGCTGTGCAGGGCTCGGCGAAGCCGGCCCGGAGCGCGCGGCTCGGTGCGGCCATGATCATGTCGGTGTTCGAGGAGCGCACGACGTTCTGACCGGCGGCCGGACGTATGATCCGGGGAACCACTCGTCACCGAAGACGGAGACCGGAATGACGCGCACCGAGCCCACCACCGCCGCTCACCACGGCACCCCCAGACCGACCCGAGCCACCGCCTCGGTCGCCGCGATCCTGGCCGAGTCCGCCGCGCGGTACCCGGACGACGTCGCCGTGATCGTCGGCGACCACCGCACGACCTACGCCGAGCTGTGGTCCGAGACCCTGGCGTACGCCGGAGCGCTCCGGGCCCGCGGCGTCACCGAGGGATCGCGCGTGGCGATGCTCGTGCCGAACGTCGCGGACTTCGCTCGCGTCTACTACGCCACCCTCGCACTCGGCGCCGTCGTCGTCCCCGTCCACGCGCTGCTCAAGCGGCGCGAGATCGAGTACCTGCTGCAGGACAGCGGCGCCATGCTGCTCGTCTGCGCCGCTCCGCTGCTCGCCGAGGGAGCGGCCGGCGCCGAGCTCGCCGGCGTCGACGTCATCACCGTGCTCGCACCGGCCGACCACGACGACCACGACGGCCACGACGGCCCGGACCGCCTCGAGGCCCTGGCCGCGGCAGCCGAACCCCTCGACACCTACGTCCCCCGCGACCCCTTCGACACCGCGACGATCCTGTACACGAGCGGGACCACCGGCAAGCCGAAGGGTGCAGAGGGCTCGCACTTCGCCCTGCTCGAACAGGTCAACACGAACCTGATGAGCACCTTCGACATGCACCGCGGCGACGTCCTGCTCGGGGCGCTCCCGCTGTTCCACACGTTCGGTCAGACCTGCACGATGAACACCGGGTTCCGCGCGGGCGCCACCATCGTGATGCTCCCGAAGTTCGACGGCGACGCAGCCCTGTCGGCGATGGTCGAGCACGGCTGCGAGATCTTCATGGGGGTGCCGACGATGTACATGGCACTGCTCGACGCCGCGACCCGCAACGACGCCCGCCCGGACCTGCGCTACGCGATCTCGGGCGGGGCGTCGTTGCCGTTGGCCGTCCTCGAGCGGTTCCAGACGGTGTTCGACGCGCCGATCCACGAGGGCTACGGCCTGACCGAGACGTCGCCCGTGGCCACCTTCAACCACGTCGGCCGCGCGCCGCGACCGGGGACGATCGGGACGCCCGTGTGGGGTGTCGACGTCGAGATCGCCGACCCGGCCACGCCGGACGCGATCGTGCTGCTGCCGCACGGCGAGATCGGCGAGCTCGTCATCCGCGGGCACAACCTGATGAACGGGTACCTGGACCGGCCGGAGGACACCGACGCGGCGATCGTCGACGGGTGGTTCCGCACCGGCGACCTCGGCACGAAGGACGACGACGGGTTCCTGACGATCGTCGACCGCACGAAGGACATGATCATCCGCAACGGCTACAACGTGTACCCGCGGCAGGTCGAAGAGGTGCTGGCGACGCACCCGGACGTCACCATGGCGGCGGTCTTCGGCGTCCCGCACGAGCTGCACGGCCAGGAGATCGAGGCCGCCGTGGTGCTCCGCGCCGGTGCGACCGTCAGCCCGGACGAGCTCGTCCGCTTCGTGTCCGACGAGATCGCGGCGTACAAGTTCCCGCGGGTCGTGCACGTGGTCGACGCCCTGCCCCTCGGACCGAGCGGCAAGGTCCTGAAGCGGACGCTGGTCGAGCAGTTCAGCACACCGGTCGACGCGACGACTGCTCCGGCCTGACACACTCGGAGCGTGATCACCAGGCCGCGTTCCGTCCTCCTCGCCGCCGCCTTGACCGCGGGCCTCGTCCTGACCGGCTGCACGGGCCCCGCGACCGCCGAGTCCGGCACCCCCGACTGGTTCGACGTCACGGGCTTCCAGCCAGAGGGGGCGGACCCCGCGCTGATCGACGTCAACGCATCGGCGATGGACGTCGTCGGCGTCGACGGGCTGCTGCTGAGCCGGACCGGCACGCGCGTCAGCACCCCGTCCCGCGAGGCGAGGACGCAACGCAACCGGGCGCACGCCAGCGGGCTCGAGGCGCAGCTGCTCGTCAGCAACTACGCCGACGGCGACTTCAGCGAGCCGATCGCCCGGAGGATGCTCCGGTCCCCCGCCAACCGGTCCCACGTCGTCCGCGCGCTCGCGACCGACGTGCGATCCGGCGGGTGGGACTCGGTCATGATCGACCTCGAGGCGTTGACCGCGGCCGACACGGCGGGGTTGACGGCCTTCGCGCGGGAGCTCCGTGCGGCGGTCGGCGACGACGTCCGGCTCGACATCGCCCTGTCGGCTTCGACGACCGCGGCCGGGTACGCGCGGATGGGGTACGACATCCGGGCACTCCGCGCTCCGCTGGACCACCTCACACTGATGGCCTACGACCAGCACGGCCCGTGGGAGCCGGACGCACCGGGGCCGGTCGGGTCGTTGCCCTGGGCGTCGAAGTCCGCCAGGGCGCTCGCCACCCTCGCGCCCGCCGACCAGATCGTGCTCGGCGTCGCCGGGTACGGCTACCACTGGAAGGGGCCGCGACCGGCGGGGCAGCTGTCCGACGACCAGGCCCGTCGTCGCGTCCGGAAGGCCGGCGTCACCCCGACCTGGAACGCCACAGAAGGCGAGTGGACGGCGGCCCTGCCCAGCGGCGAGGTGCTCTGGTGGTCCGACGCGCGGTCGCTGCGCGAGCGCGTGGCCCTCGCCGAGCGGCTCGGCCTGACCGGGGTCGCCGTCTGGTCCCTGGACCTGTCCGACACGCTGGACACGGTGCACTGACGGCGACCGACGAGCGGACGGGAGGCCCGATGCGGGCCCGCCACGGGCCTCCCGTCCGCCGCCGCACGACGCAACTGCCGTGGCGGGCTTGACAGCGTCGGCTAATGGTCTTAGCTTTTAGCTAACACACTTAGCCATGGAGGCAGTCATGCTCGAACACCTGCGCACCGACGAAGGCACCATCGCGTACGACGTCAGCGGCGACGGACCGCTCGTCGTCCTCGCACACGGCATGGGCGACAGCCGGCACGCCTACCGGTTCCTGGTCCCCGAACTCGTCGCCGCCGGCTACCGGGTGGCGAACGTCGACATCCGCGGGTGTGGCGACTCGAGCACGGGATGGGCGTCGTACCAGCGCGCCGACATCGCTCGCGACCTGATCGCCGTCGTCCGGCACCTCGGCGGCCCCGCGGTCATCGTCGGGCAGTCGATCAGCGGCGGGGCGGCCACCATCGCCGCCGCCGATGCCCCCGACGTCGTCACCGGCATCGTCGAGCTGGCACCGTTCACGCGGAAGCAGTCGTTCGACCTCGGCGGCCTGCTCCGGAACCGCCACCACCGCGCCGGCACGTTCCAGCTCGCCAAGGTGATGACGACCGGGAGCCTGGCCGGCTGGCTGGCCTACCTGGACCTCGCCGTGCCGACGAAGCCGACCGACTGGACCGAGGAACTGGGCCGCATCGAGTCGACGCTGCAGCAGCCGGAACGGATGGCGGTGCTGCGCGCGATGACGAAGACCTCGCCCGCCGACGCCGGTGCACGGCTGGCGGACGTGCGGTGCCCCGTCCTGGTGATCGAGGGCAGCGCCGACCCGGACTGGGCCGTCCCGCGTGCCGAGGGCGAGCGGGTCCTGGCCGACCTGCCCGACGGACTCGGCGAGCTGGCCGTCATCGACGGTGCCGGCCACTACCCGCACACCGAGGCCCCGACCGAGGTCCTCACGCTCGTGCTCCCCTTCCTCGGCCGCACGCTCGCGCCGGTCGGTGGCCACCGTGGCTAGGGCAGGACTCGACCCCGCCGCCGTCACCACCGCCGCGGCGGGGCTGGCCGACGAGATCGGGCTCGCACGGCTGAGCATGAGCGTCGTCGCCGAACGGCTCGGCGTGAAGTCGCCGTCGCTGTACAAGCACGTCGACGGACTCACCGACCTGACCCGCCGGATCGCGATCCTCGCCGCGAACGAACTCGGCGACGACCTGCGCGACGCGATGCAGGGGCTCGCCGGGCGCGACGCCGTCGAGGCGGCCGCGCAGACCGTCCGCCGGTACGTGCAGCGGCACCCCGGCCGGTACGAGGCGACGGTCGGGATCCGTCCCACCGGGCCGGACGACCCGTTGGCCGTGGCCCTGGAGCGCACCCTCGCCTCGTTCGCAGCGGCGCTGCGCGGCTACGGGCTCGACCCCGCCGACGAGGTGCACGCGCTCCGCCTGCTGCGCAGTGTCCTGCACGGCTTCGCGACCGTCGAGACGTCCGGTGGGTTCCAGATGCGCACCGACGTCGACGCGAGCTTCGAGTGGGTCATCGCGTTCCTCGACCGGGGGTTCCGCGCGACGACCGCCCCCAGTCATGGTCACGATCCGGACTCCCCGTCGGTCTGAAGCGGTCCCAGGCCCTACGATCCGAGGACGCCTGAGCTTTCTCGGCTGATCCACACGATCCGGCACCCGACCGGACACGATCCAGGGGGACCCGTGCGCCACAGCGCCTCCACCGTCCGACGCGCCTGCGCCGTCGGCACCACCGCAGCCCTCGTCGCGCTGACCACGGGCCTCGGCCTCGTGACCGCGACGGCCGCCCACGCCGAGCCGGCGAGCGACCCGGCGGCATCGACCGCGACGTCCGCTCCCGCGGCGACCGACGTCCCGGCGCCGGCCGCTTCGCCGACGGCGGACCCGTCCGAGCCGGCCGCTGCGGAGCCGTCCGCCCCGACGTCCGCGACGCCGTCGCCCGATGCTGCGCCGACGACCACCGAGCCGTCGAGCGACGCCTCGACGCCCACGGCGTCCGAACCGGACCCCACAGCCGCCGCCGATCCCTCCGCCGCAGTGCCCACCGCCACGCCGTCACCGACCTCGGCGCCGACCGCGCAGCAGGCCGTCGACCCCGCCGTCACCATCACCGGCGACACGGAGGTCGGCGCCGTGCTCACCGCCGTCCCCGTCGGCTTCGACGAGGACGGGGCATTCCGGTACGTCTGGACCCAGGCCGGTTCCACCACGGTCCTGGCGACGAGCGGCTCGTACACGATCGATGCGGCGCAGGCCGGGGAACGGGTGTCGGTCCAGGTCACCGGTGCCCTGCCCGACGGATCGACGGCGACCGTGACGGCGACCTCGGCCCCCGTCACGCAGGACCCGGTGTTCGTCGACGCCGCGGACACGCCGATCGCCGAAGGGGCAGACGCCGGGGACCCGCTCGCCCTCGAGACGACCGCTGGCGACCCGTTCTCGTACACCTTCCGAGCGCAGGGCTCCCCCGCCCCGACGTACGCGCTCGCCTGGTACGACGGCGACGACGACGGCGACGTCGTCATGACGAAGTCACAGGCAGCGGCGCTCTCCGCGGGCACCTCCGGCGGCTCCGGTGACTCCGGCTGGACGATCGGGTTCGGGTTCCAACCGGACGACACGGACGAGGAGTTCGGTCCGGACCTCCAGCTGCCCGACGGCATCACCTTCGACGCCGCCACCGGTGAGCTGAGCGGCACCGCCACGACGGCGTCCTGGTACCAGTTCGCGATCACGGCCACGAGCGGTACCGAGTCGGTCACGCAGTACGTCGAGCTGACCGTCGACCCCGCTGCCGCGTTCGGCGTCCAGGTCTTCACCCTCGACGCGGCGTCGATCGACGCGCCGAAGAAGACGATGTGGATCATCGGCACGGACGGCACCGTCCTGACCGTGAAGCTCACCATCGACGAGGACGGCTCCTTCGGAGGTCTCGACGTCGTGGACGGTGGACGTCCGACGGTCGCGCAAGGCGGAACACTCGTCGTCTCCGGCAACCTGGTCGACCGCTTCGGGAACCCGATCGACCCCGCCGACGCGGACGGCAACCCCGTCTGGACGCCGATCGTCACCTCGGACGTCGCCAGTGACGTGATCGCGCCCTACACCGAGTTCGACGCCGAGAGCGCTGTCGGCGTCACCTTCCCGCACGCCTCGACGCACACCCTGACCGTCGGCGGCGAGGGGCTGCAGAGCACCTCGTTCTCGGTCGACGTGCGCCCCACCGTGCCGACGGTGTCGACCGAACCGACGGTCGCCGTCGGGGGGACGACCCCGACCACGGGGCAGCTCGCCTACACCGGTTCGGACGCCACCGGCGCCCTGCCGTGGGCGGTCGGCCTCGTCCTGGTCGGCGCCGGCCTGATCGGCGCACGCGCAGTGCGCCGTCGTCGCGCCGCGCTCTGATCCGACACCCCTGAGGGACGGGAGGCTCGGTGCCAGCTGGCACCGAGCCTCCCGTCCGGAGATCCATGCTCTCGACCCTGCTCATCGAAGTGCCGTGGCTCGCGTTCGGCGTGCTGATCGCGGTCATCGTCGTCGCGCCCGTCGTGGGCGTCTGGCTGGCGCGCCTGCCGCGGCTCACCGCCGTGCTGTTCGGCCTCGCGGTGGTCGTGACGCTCGCGCTCACCCTGTCCCCCGACGGCGCTCCCCGGTCCGACGTCACCTGCAACGTCGGGCTGCCGTACCTGGCGCCGACCGCGGTCGAGTCGACGGCCAACGTGCTGTTGTTCGTGCCGGGCGCGTTCCTGGCCGGGGTGCGGTGGCGGCGCCCGGTCGTCGCAGCCGTCGGCGCCAGCGCGTTCTCCGTCCTCATCGAGGTCGTCCAGGCGGTCGTCCCCGTGATCGGTCGGGCGTGCGACACGAGCGACTGGATCACGAACACCATCGGCGCCGTGGTCGGTGGGGCACTCGCCGCCGTCGTCGTGCTGTGGGCACGTCGGCGCGTGGCGCGGGTCACCTGACCCGGGCGAGGGATCAGTCTCGAGGCACGGCGCACCGCGTCGGCACCGTCAGCGCCGACGTCCTTCCCACATCGACGCGACGGTCGCCAGGAGCGCGTCGAGTCCGACGTCGCCCCGCACCGATTCGACCATCTGCGCGACACTCGCGACGACTGCATCGGACACTGCCTGCGTCTCACGGACCGTGGTCCCGCGCCCGCGGCCGGTGGCGATCAAGCCGTCTGCCTCGAGCTGCTGGTAGGCCCGCGCGACCGTCCCCGGGGCGACGCGGAGGTCGCCGGCGAGCTGTCTGATCGACGGGAGCCGCTCGTGGGCCGTGAGCTCACCGGACCGGATCGCGTCGGCCAGCTGCTTGCGGACCTGCTCGAACGGTGGCGTCGGGTCATCGGCGCTGAGGGTGATCACGCGGCGACCGCCCCCGTCGCGATCAGGCGGGCTGCCGTCACGGCTCGGACGACCGCCGCGACGGCCGTGACGACGCCCGCGAACGCGACGACGACTCCAGCCAGGACCACGACCATCCCCAGCCGCGCCACCACCGTTGCGGCCCCTCCGGCCAGACCGGAGTCGAGGTGCAGCGCGTTCATCAACGGCAGACCGGCCGCCGAGAGGAAGACCGCCGCGGTCAGGAGTGCAGCGGCAGTCCCGACCAGTGCGACGACCTGCCCCGCACGCTGGCGCAGCGCTCCGTCCGCTGCATCGAGATCCGGCCACGCCGCGGCCGGGGTCACTGCGATCCGCCAGAGCGACGCCCACACCCCGGCCGAGAGCAGCGCCATGCCGAGGAGCGCCGGAAGGCCGAAGTACCAGCCGGGGAAGAGGTACGGCCCGTCGCCGGCCGGGCACTGCATCGGGAACACGCTCGTGCACAGCCACCGCCCGTCCGGCGCGGGAGCCGATCCGAGCCCCGCAACCAGGACGATGCCGACGGCACATCCGACCGCCCACCAGAGACGCCGCCACTGCTGCGGAAGCAGGGCGCTCCGTGCGGACCGCACCTGCAACGACGCGGAGCGGTGCGCCGTCGCGCCGTCGATCGCGACGGCGGGGATCGCGGCGAAGACGAGGAGTGCGACGCCTGCGCCGGCGCTGGGCCCCACGAAGAACGACACGCCCTGCAGCGCTCGCGCGTTCGTTCCCGCGACCGCACAGACGACGAACACGGCCAAGCCGACGACGAGGCTCAGGACCACCCGGACCAGGAGTGCCCGCTGTGCCACCACCACCGCTGCGCCTCGTTCGCTCGACACGGACCGACGGAGCCGGAGCCATCCGGCCAGCCCACCGACGGCGAGTGCTGCGACCAGCACTCCCGCGAATCCCACGACGTACTCCATGACCCCTCCAATGTACTGTCCAGAAGGTACAAGCCGGAGTGTACGTGTGTCAACAGCTCGGTACAAGTCCTTCCGGGCCCTCAGCTGTCGGCATCACCCGGTGAGGCGATCTGCACCCGGGCAGGCAGGCCGCTCACGGCCGCGCGCCAGCTCCACGCCGCCCCGGCGAACACCAGCACCGTCATCACCCAGAGCAGCCACGGCACATCGGTGTCGAGCAGTCCGAGACCGAGCGGGAAGAGCGCCATCCCGATCGAGCTCGCGGTCTGGAAGACGCCGATCGCACGACCCCGCACGCGCGGGTGCGGGGCCTCGGCCATGACGGCGTTGGCGGCTGGCAGCGCGATCATGTCCGCCGCTGCGAGCAGTACCCCAACGACGGCGACGTAGGACCAGGCCGCGGCACCGTCCAGCGGCGGGAGGACGATGAGCGGAAGCGCGGTCAGCGCAGTGAGCAGGGCGCCGACCGCGACCAACGTGCCGCGCCGGAGCCCGACGACCCACCGCGTGACCGAGGTCTGGAAGACGGCACAGAGCGCGGTGGCGATGGCGAACTGCACGGGGGCCACCGCCGGCGGCATGTGCCAATGCTGGACGAACAGCACACTGAGGGCGACGTTCGGGAGGACCATCGCCGGACCGATGAGGAACTGCCCGAGGGTGATGAGCCGCATCGAGCGGTCCGCGAAGAACTCCCGGATCGTGCCGGACGACTCGTCCGCACCGCGTGGCGGCTGCGGGTGACGTGCCCGTTCGCCGGGTCGCTGCGTGGCGAAGACGATCGCCGCCGCGACACTCGTGACCACGTTCGCGAGGATGAGCCAGCGGAGGCCGTCCTGCCCCTGCGCGAGTGTGACCGCCGCGAGGATCGCCCCTGAACCGAGGGCTGCCGCCTTGATCGCTTCGAGGAACGCGAACCACCGTTCGAACGGTCGCCCGTCCGCGAGGTCGTGGACGTAGGCAGTCCACGACGTCCAGTACAGGCGCTCGGACGCGTTGGCGAGGAAGATCGCGACGAACACCAAGACCGGGTCGTGCGCGATCAGGTAGACCGCGAAGCCCGCGGCGGACATCAGGTTGTTGACGATCATCGACACCTTCGCGCCGAGGCGATCAGTCACGACCCCGCCCAGGAGACCGATCGGCAGCGCGACGAGGGACGCCGCCGTCGACAGCAGACCGATGACCGCGAGCGGTAGGTCAGTGGTGAGGGTGAAGTAGACGATCGTCAGCGGCAGCGTCAGGCCGGCGCCGACAGTGTCGATGAGCACCGCGAACGTGACGAAGCGGTGTTCGGAGAGTGCTGAGCGTGCAGCCCGGAGTCGGGCAGAGGCGAAGAACACGAAGGATCCCAGGAGTCATCGCGACGCAGAGCCGTCGCGGGCGTGCAGAAGGATCGCGAGCGGGTCGCTCGCGATGCGATTGCCTGCGCGGGTGCGCTGGCTCAGTTCTGCGTTGCCATGACTCCGGTGTGATGGTCGGACGTTCGCCGTCCGATCAGGCTAGCCCTTCGCGCCCTCCACCGCGATGTGGATGGCCTGCTGCATACGGACCGCGACCTTCTTCGACATCGCGACCGTCGGGTGGACACCGTCGTACGTACGGCTCGACGGCCATCCACCGTTCAGCTGCCGGTCCGCCGCCCACGGGTCGACGAACAGGTAGCCGTGGGTGAGTGCGTAGTTCTGCAGGTCACGGTTGAGGATCTCGCCCTGCTTGCGACGGTCGATGCGCTTCTTGCCGTACTTCGTGATGTTCGACGGAGCGATCGCGGCGATGACGACGTGCCGGGCGCCGATCTTCGTCACGATCTTGCCGATGTTCTGCTGGATGCTCTTGCTGCTGTAGGCGTACCGGAGGTCGTTCGTGCCGGCCATCACGACCAGGACGTCAGCGTCCTTCGCCGACGACCGGGTCAGGATCCGCGGCGTCGTGGCACCGCCGATGGCCGTGCCGCCGATGTTCGTGAGCGACTTGTCGTTCATCTGCCGCATCCACGAGCCGTCCATCGCGGTCAGCGAGTCCCCCGCGTAGGTGACCGAGATCGTCGACGGCGTGGGCTTCGGAGTCGCGCTGGGCTTCGGAGTCGCCGTGGGCTTCGGAGTCGCCGTGGGTTTCGGGGATGCCGTCGGCGCCGCGGGCGTGGACGGCGTGACGGGAACCGGGGTCGAGGCGGTCGGCTCGGAGGTCGGGGCCGGCACATCCGTCGCGGTCGGCGTGGCGGTCGGCGTCGCGATCGGTGCTTCCACAGCGGTTGCGGTGTTCGGGATCGCGGCGAGCAATGCTCCGGCGATGACGACGACCGAGGTGGTGGCGGCGATGAAGGGCAGGCGGGAAGGGCGCGGGGAGTGCGGCAACGTGAGCTTTCGTCTAGGTACGATCCCCTTCACCTTATTGGAAGCGAGGACATGTCATCATCCCCAACGCGGGGGGTGGATCACGATCCACATCGGCTAGGGTTGTCACGAGCCAACATTCACTGCGGAAGGCGTGCCATGCCCCTCAACGATGAAGCCCCGGGTCGCGTGCTCGCACCGGGCCAGACCTGCCGGATCCGGATCTGGCACCGAGCCGACCGCAGCGTGACCACCGTGCACGAGTCCGCCGAGCGGCTCTACGAAGCGCCGAACTGGACCACCGACGGCCGTCTCGTGCTGAACGGCGACGGGGTCCTCTGGACGATGCCGGCCGACGGCGCCGCAGCTCCGGAGCACGTCGCGATCGAGGGCGTCCCGCCCCTGAACAACGACCACGTGCTCGATCCCGACGGCGTCACCGTGCACGTCAGCGCGAACGACTTCCACATCTGGAGTGCCCCGCTCGCCGGCGGCGCAGCGACCCGGGTCACCGCGGACGACGGCGGTCTGCACTTCCTGCACGGCGTCAGCCCCGACGGCTCCGAGCTCGCCTACGTCCGGCTCGACCCGTCCGGTGACGCCGTCTGGTCCTCGGGCACGATCCGGGTGATGGGCGTCGACGGCAGCTCGGACCGCGCCGTGACGACGGACCCCTCCGCGGCCGACGGCCCGGAGTGGACGCCGGACGGCGCGTGGATCCTGTTCAACACCGAGCAGTTCGAGTCCGCACCGGGGCACGCGCAGATCGCCCGGGTCCGACCGGACGGCACCGGGATCGAGCAGCTCACGGTCGACGAGCACGTCAACTGGTTCCCGCACCCCGCCCCGACCGACGACGCCGCCGTCTACCTGTCGTTCCCGCCCGGCACCGAGGGGCACCCGGCCGACGAGCGCGTGCGGTTGCGCCTCGTCACCGGTGACGGATCCGTCAGCGCCTGGGGACCCGAGGTCTGGCAGGCAGCCGAGACCATCGTCGAGCTCGACGGCGGGCAGGGCACCCTCAACGTCAACGGGTGGGCTCCCGACGGGTCCGCCTTCGCCTTCGTCGACTACCCCACCGGAGACCCCGCATGATCGTCCACACCGTCTGCTTCACGCTCGTCCACGCCGCCGGCTCCCCGCACGAGGCAGCGTTCCTCGAGACCGCCCGCGACACCCTGCCGGCGATCCCCGGCGTGCAGGACTTCACGGTGTCCCGCCAGGTGTCCACGCAGAGCGACTTCCGGTTCCAGTTCTCGATGGCGTTCGCCGACCAGGACACCTACTCGGCGTACGACGCACACCCCGCGCACCAGCGCTTCGTCGCCACCCGCTGGGCGGACGAGGTCGCATCGTTCCAGGAGTTCGACTTCGTGCCGCTGCCCGCCTGAGCGGGTGCGGGTCGCGAACGCGACCAGGTGACGGACGGGAGGCTCGGTGCCAGCTGGAACCGGGCCTCCCGTCCGTCACGCGGTGACCACCACCGCTACTGGTTGCTGAAGGCGGCGTCGAACGCAGCCTGCGGCTGCGGCCAGAGCAGGGAGCGGACGAACGCGGCCGCCTCGGCGGCGCCGTGCAGGCGGTCCATGCCAGCGTCCTCCCACTCCACGGAGATCGGGCCGGCGTAGCCGATGTGCCGGAGCGCGCGGAACGCGTCCTCCCAGGGGATGTCCCCGTGCCCGGTCGAGACGAAGTCCCATCCGCGGCGTGGATCGCCCCACGGCAGGTGGGATCCGAGGATGCCCTGCCGGCCCGACGCGGAACGGATGCGGGTGTCCTTGCAGTCGACGTGGTGGATGCGGTCCGCGAAGTCGGTGATGAAGCCGACGGTGTCGATGCCCTGCCATGCCATGTGCGACGGGTCCCAGTTGAACCCGAAGGCCGAGCGGTGGTCGATCGCCTCGAGGGCACGCACGCTCGTCCAGTGGTCGTACGCGATCTCGGACGGGTGGACCTCGTGGGCGAAGCGGACGCCCTCGGCGTCGAACACGTCGAGGATCGGGTTCCACCGGTCCGCGAAGTCCTGGTAGCCGGCGTCGATGACGTCCTGCCCGACGGGCGGGAACATCGCGACGTACTGCCAGATGCTCGACCCGGTGAACCCGACGACGGTGTCGACGCCCATCTTCCGCGCCACGCGGGCCGCACGCTGCATGTCGGCGGCGGCGCGCTGCCGGACGCCCTCGCCGTCACCGTCGCCCCACACGGTGTCGCGCAGGATCGCGCGGTGGCGGAAGTCGATCGGGTCGTCGCAGACGGCTTGCCCTGCGAGGTGGTTCGAGATCGCCCACACCCCGAGGCCGTGGCGGTCGAGGACCTCGAGCCGGCTCCGCAGGTAGGCGTCGTCCTCGTCCGCGCGGGCGAGGTCGAGGTGGTCGCCGGACGCTGCGATCTCGAGACCGTCGTAGCCCCACTCCGCGGCCAGGCGGGCGACCTCCTCGAAGGGCAGGTCGGCCCACTGCCCGGTGAACAGGGTGACGGGGTTGGTGGTGGTGCTCATCGTTCCTCCGTGCTGGTGCTCGTCCACCGTCCGGTCGCGGCTCCGCGCAGGACGGCGTCGACGACCTCGAGGGAGCGGACACCGTCCTCGACGGTGGGGAGTCCCTCGGGTGTCTCGCCACGGACCGCGGCGTAGGTGTCGGCGCAGAACGCCGCGAAGGCGTCCGTCCAGCCCTGCGGGTGCCCGGCCGGTGTCCGGTTGAGCCGCGCCTGGCCGGCGGAGACGGATCCTTCGGCACGGTGCACCGTCGTGGAGCCGTGCTCGCCGCCGAACCACACGGACTCGGGGTGCTCCTGGTCGAACACGGCAGACCCCTGCGAGCCGTCGACCTCGATCCACAGGCGGTTCTTCCGGCCGGCGGCGACCTGCGAGACGACGGTGTTGGCCAGGGTGCCGTCGGCGGTGGCGAAGGTCACGACGGCGGTGTCCTCGGTGCGGACCGGGACGGTGCCGGTGCCGGTTTCGGCGCTGGTGCCGGTTCCGGTTCCGGTTCCGGGTCCGCCGAACGATGCGCCGGCGGAGGTGGGGTCGGGGCGCTCGGCGTAGGCGATCGACGTCCGGGCGGTCAACTCCGTGAACCTCGTTCCGGTGATGAACTCGGCCAGGTCGGTCCAGTGCGTCCCGATGTCCGCGAACGCCCGCGACGGACCGCCCCGCTCCGGGTCGACCCGCCACGTCGAGGCGTCCGGCGACACCATCCAGTCCTGCAGGTACGAGCCGTGCACGGTCAGCACCCGGCCGAGCGTGCCCGCGGCGACCCGGGCACGGAGCTCCCGGACCATCGGGTGGTACCGGTACACGTACGGGACCGTGCTCACCGTGCCGGCGGCGCGCACGGCATCGGCAAGCCGTCGGCCCTCCGAGAGCGTCATCGCGACCGGCTTCTCGACGACGGTGTGCAGCCCGGCCGCCGTGGCGGCCAGGGCGTAGTCGACGTGGGTGTCGTTCGGCGTGCAGACGTGCACGACGTCCGGCCGGTCCGCGACCAGTTCGTCGACGGACGCGTACCCGGTCGGCACGCCCCACCGTTCGGCGGCCTGCCGGGATCGCGACGCCGACGAGCCGAGCACCCCGCCGACGACCGCGCCGGCGTCACGGGCCGCCCGGACGTGCGCGTCCGCGATCATGCCCGTCCCGATCACGGCGACGCGGAGTGCGGTCACCGGCGTCCCTCGAGGAACGCACGGAGCCCGGCGACGACGAGGTCGTGGTCCTCCGTCGAGGACAGGCCGGAGGCCGTCGCGGCCGCGACCACACCGGCACCGCGGACCCGGATCGGGAACGACCCTCCGGTCACGGCGTACTCGGCGCCGAGCCACCCGATCGCCGCGGGATCGACCCCGGCGGCGGACAGCCGGGCGTCGACGAGGGCACTCGACTGCTCCATCCGGAGCACGACCGCGGCCTTGCGGTCGATCCAGAGGTGCTGGTCCGGGGTGATGCCCGGGGTCGCCGCGCGGAACAGGCCGAGGCCGGGACGACGGATGTCGATGCCGACGGCGTGGCCGGCCTCGTGGGCGATGCCGCGGATCAGGGAGCCCAGCTCCCAGGCGTCGTCGTGGGTGAAGGCGTCGAGCACGAGGTCGCGCTCCTGCTGTTCGAGGGTGGTGATGAGGTCGGACATCGTCGTCTCCTGCTCAGCCCGCGGCGATCTGCGCGCGGGCGGTGTCGACGGTCTCGAGGATCGAGATCGTCTCGTCGAGGGTGTGCAGCGGGGACTCCGTCCGCCCCTCGCCGACGAAGCGTGCCAGGGCGGTGGCTTCCCAGGCCAGGGCGGCGAAGCCCCGCAGTGGTGTCGGGTCCTGCCAGTGCAGGACGGGCGAACCGTGCGCTGCTGCCGAGATCGTGAAGGTCGTCGGGTTGTAGAACGGTCCGGCGAAGTCGATCGTGCCCTCGGTGCCGGCGATCGACGCGGTGGTGGGCGTGCGGGCGGCGATGGTCGTGTGCAGGACGGCCTGGGCGGCGCCGTGTTCGAGGACGAGCGAGCCGGAGGCGTCGACGCCGGACTCGGTCATCCGGCCTCGTGCCGTGACGCGGTCCGGGGTGCCGAGCACCATCGACGCGAACTGCACGGCGTAGATGCCGAGGTCGAGCAGCGCTCCCCCGCCGAGCTCCGGACGGAACAGCCGGTGGTCCGGGCCGAACGGGATCGCCTGGCCGTGGTCGGCGAGCACGCTGCGCACCGCACCGAGCGCACCGTCCGCCAGCAGGGTCCGGAGCACCGAGGCCTGCGGCAGGTAGCGGCTCCACATGCCCTCCATCGCGAGCACCCCGGCGGCGCGTGCGGCATCGGCGACGGTACGGGCCTCGGCAGCCGTGACGGTGAAGGGCTTCTCGATGAGCAAGTGCTTGCCGGCGGCGATCGCTGCCAGGGCCACCGCGGCGTGCTCACTCTGCGGTGTCGCGATGTAGACCACGTCGACGTCGGGCCGGGCGACGAGGGCGTCGACACCCTCCACGGCTGCCTCGATCCCGTGCTCGGCGGCGAACGCGGATGCGCGGGGCAGTGACCGGGACGCGACGGCGACGATGCGCTGGGCGGTCGAAGCGCGCACCGCGGTGGCGAACTCGCCGGCGATCCAGCCGGGGCCGACGATCCCCCAGCCGAGGGACGGCTCACCGGACGCCGTCGTGAAGAGCTCGGGTTCGGGCAGGGCGGTGGGGATCATCGTGCTCCAGTGCTCTCGGTTCCGTGGTTCGTCGTCGGGCGGTGGCATTTGCGCTTGGCACGAGATAACATCGCCGACGTCGTCAGGTTAGCACGAGCCAAACGCGCGTCACCGATGACCGGGTTTCCGACCGGACGACGTGCACACGACCCGAGGAGGAGTCGATGTCGACAAGGCTGCCGGCGCACCCGTTCACCACCGCCACCCCGACCAACCACGTCAGCAACTGGTACCTGACCGCCCTCGGACTGGCACAGTTCGGCATCTACGTGGCGATCTTGTCGCCGGTCTACGTCAGCATGCAACTGAAGGCCCAGGCGCTGAACCCCGACGACCCCGCCTCGGTGATCGCCGTCGCGCTGCCGCTCGGATCGCTCGGCGCGATCTTCGGCAACCCGCTGTTCGGCGCCCTGAGTGATCGAACCCGGACGCGGTGGGGGCGCCGCCGCCCGTGGCTACTCGGCGGCATCCTGGTGCTGCTCGGCGGACTCGCCATGGTGGCGTACTCGCCGAACGTCGGCATGCTCACCGTGGCGTGGATCATCTGCCAGCTCGGGTCGAACGCCGCCTACTCGGCCATGATGGCCAGCTGGGCGGACAACGTGCCCGAGCTGCAACGCGGCCGCGCCTCGAGCGTGATCGGGCTGGCGCAGAACCTGGCCGTGCTCGCCGGCACGTACGCCGCCGTCCTGCTGGTCGAGAACCTGCCGCTGCTGTTCATCTTGCCCGGCATCCTCGGCGTGCTCTGCGTGCTGGTGTACGCGTTCGTCACCCCCGACCGCATCCCCGAGGTCCGACCGAAGCCGTTCTCGTGGCTCACGATCGTGCAGACCTTCTGGACGAACCCGATCACGCACCGCGACTACGGACTGGCGTGGTGGTCGCGGTTCCTGATCATCCTCGCCACGTTCCTGTTCACGACGTTCCGGCTGTTCTACATGCAGGACCACCTCGGCATGACCGCGCAACGCGCCACCTCGGCAGTGGCGTTCGGTGTCCTCCTCTACACGATCGCACTCATGATCGGCACGGCGTTCTCGGGCTGGCTGTCCGACCGGCTGCGGCGCCGCAAGGTGTTCGTCGGCGGCTCGACCCTGCTCTTCGGCGTGGGCCTCGTCGTGCTCGTCTACGCGCAGGACGTCACCGTGTTCTACGTCGCCGAGTTGATCATGGGCTTCGCCTACGGCATCTACGTGGCCGTCGACAACGCCCTGGTGGTCGACGTCCTGCCCGACAAGGACAAGCCCGGCAAGGACCTCGGCGTCATGAACATCGCGAACTCCCTGCCGCAGTCGTTCGCGCCGGCACTCGGTGCCTTGCTGCTCGGGGTCGGCGCTGGTGACAACTACCCGGTGCTGCTCTGGGGCGCCGGCATCGTGGCACTCGTCGGCGCACTCGTCGTGATCCCGATCCGCAGCGTGCGCTGAGCGGCAGCCACCCCGACCCGGAACGACGTGGTCGACGTCGCACGACGTCCACCACGTCGTTCCGGCTCAGCGCTCGGCAGGACCCGTCGACGCACGCACCACGAAGCGGGTCGGTGTCGCGACACGACGACGCTCGCCACCGCCTCCCGAGGTCCGGTCGAGGACGGCAGCCAGCGCCGCGTCGACCGTCGCCTCGACGTCCTGGTGCACCGACGTCAAGCGGTGGTAGCTGAGCGACGCGAGGTAGCTGTCGTCGAAGCCGACCACCGACACCCGTCCCGGCACGTCGACACCGTGCTGCGCGAAGACGGCGAGCAGGCCGGTGGCGCACTGGTCACCGCAGCAGACCACGGCGGTGGGCAGGGTGTCGCGGGCGACGAGCGTGCGGGCGGCCGCGGCGCCATCCTCTTCGCTGAAGCCGCTGGGGACGACGTCGGTCTCGGCTGCGAGTCCGGCGCCCTGCATCGCGGCACGGTACGCGGTCGCACGATCGAGGCCGACCAGCCCGTCCTCGCCACCGACGTAGGCGATGCGGCGGTGACCGAGACCGATCAGGTGCTCGACCGCGGCGCGGAGCCCACCGGTCTCGTCCACGTGCACGTTGTCGGCGTAGGGGGCGTCCGTCCACTCGCCGAGGAGCACGACCGGCACGAGGCGACTCGCCTCCTCGAGCGCGGTCGCGTCGGGGTCGGGGTTGAACACGACGAGGGCCTCGACGCGTTCGCCGAGCAGGTCGGCCACCACCTGGTCCGTCGAGCGCTCGGCACCGGCGGGGCCGAGGGCGACGCCGAAGCCCTGCTCGGCGGCACGGGCGAAGAGCCGTTCGACGAACCGGACCTGGAACGGGTTGCGCATGCTGAAGACCGCGCCGATGAGCCGCGTGCGGCCCTCGCGGAGCAGCCGGGCCGAGGTGTGCGGGCGGTAGCCGAGCTCGGCCGCCGCCGCGAGGATCCGGTCGCGGGACTCCGCGCTGGGTCCGGGCGCACCGCGGAGCACGAGCGAGACGAGCTGCCGGGACATCCCGACGTGCTCGGCGACGTCGCGCATCGTCGGCAGGCGGCCGCCGGTGGGGCGCCGCTCCGGCAGGTCGTCGGTCCCCGTCGTCACCCGGCCAGTCTGGCACGTGCGAAGGACGCGTAGGCTGCGATGGCACGAGCCAATCCCTGCGAGAGGACGACGATGACCCTGACGCTGCCCACCCCGGTGCTGCCCGACCCCGACGCCGTTCCGGCCCTGCGGTGGGGCGTGATCGGCACTGGCATCGCCGGCAAGTTCGTCACCGCGATCCACCGGCACACGCCGCAGCGGGTGATCGCCGTGACCGCCCGTGATGCTGCGAAGACCGCACGGTTCGCGAAGGAGCACGGTATCGACCGGACCGTGCCGAGTGTCGAGGCGCTCGTGACCGACCCCGAGGTCAACGTCGTCTACGTCGCCACCCCGCACCCGCTGCACCGCGAGCAGGCCCTCGCTGCGATCGCCGCCGGCAAGCACGTCCTGATCGAGAAGCCGATCGCGATGTCCGCTGCCGAGGCGCAGGAGATCACCGGTGCGGGACGGGCCGCCGGTGTGCTCGTCATGGAGGCGATGTGGACGCGGTACCTGCCGCAGTCGGACATCATGCGGCGACTGCTCACCGACGGCACGATCGGCACCGTCCGGCTCGTGACCGCCGACTTCGGGTTCGTGATGCCGTACGACCCGGGGCACCGCCTGTGGGCGCCGGAGCTCGGCGGCGGCGCGCTGCTGGACGCCGGCGTCTACCCGATCTCGTTCGCCGCCTCGGTGCTCGGCTCCCCGGACCGCGTGCTGGTCGAAGGGGCGAGCGGTCCGGGCGGCGTCGACGTGCGCGCCGACCTGCTGCTCTCGTACGCGGGCGGAGCCCGGTCGATGTTGTCGACGTCGCTCGAGACCGCGCTGCCCGTGCAGGCCTCGGTCGTCGGCACCGAGGGACGCATCGACGTCGGCAGCCCGTTCTTCGGGCCCTCGTCGATCACCGCGGTTCGTGGGAACTTCGCGGCGTCGGAGTCCGCGACCTGGACGGACCAGCGACTCGAGGTGCTGCATGACGGGCTCGCCTACCAGGCCACCGCACTCGCGTCCTTCGCAGCCGAGGGGCGGATCGAGTCGCCGGTGCACACGCACGACGATGTCGTCGGCGTGATGCGGGTCATCGACACGGCCCGGGCAGCGATCGCTGCGGCCCCGTGACCGTCAGGTGAGCCCGACGTTCCGCAGCCACCGGTCGACGTCGTCTCCGGCAGCGCGCTCGCGGACGTCTTCGCCGCGCACTGCGAGCCCCTCGCCGAGCGTCGCCCCGGTGTCGAGGTCGCGGTAGAAGGACTCGGTGGAGCCCAGACCGCTCACCGCGTACGTGACGACCGGCAGCAGCCGCTTGCCGGACAGGTCGACGGCCTCCACGAAGGTCGCCATGATCATCGGCGGCTGGACGTTCCAGATCGGGCTCCCGAGCAGCACCGTGTCGTAGGCGCGCAGATCGGGCAGTTCGCTCGCGATCTCCGGACGGGCGTCGTCGTCCTGCTCCGTGCTGTTGCGCGCCACGGTGGCGTCGTAGCGGTCGGAGTAGGGGTCGGCGGCTTCGATGCGGACGACGTCGCAGTCGATCCGGTCACCGATCAGACCGGCGAGGACCTCGGTGTTGCCCGTGTCGATCGTGCGCCGACCGCCGTTCCAGTAGTTCTCGCCGGGTCGGGAGAAGTACGCCAGCAGGACGCGGTCGTCGCGCGCGGTCGGGGACACGGTGCTCCTCGGGGTGGTGGACGGAGTGGGCGCGGTGGTGCACGCGGCCAACAGCCCACCCACGGCGACACTGAGCGTGCTCGCTGTGGCGGTCCGCAGCACCTGGCGGCGGGTGGGCTGCTGGCCGGGCATGCAGATCAGGCTTCGGCGCGGCCGGTGAGCCAGCGGACCATGTCGGGGTCGACGTGGGAGAAGAACTGCGACTCGCCTGCCTCGAGCTCGGCGATCGTCGCCATCTGCTCGTCGGTGAGCTCGAAGTCGACGACGTCGAGGTTCTGCTGCATGCGCTCGGGCTTGACGGACTTCGACACGACCACGACGCCGCGCTGCACGAGCCACCGGAGCACGACCTGCGCGACCGACTTGCCGTGCGCCGCACCGATCTCGGACAGGACCGGGTTGGTGAACAGGTCGTTCTTGCCCTCGGCGAACGGCGCCCATGCCTCGAGCTGCACGCCCTCGCCCCGCAAGAGTTCCTGGTAGTCGGCCTGCTGGTGGAACGGGTTCGTCTCCATCTGGTTCACCGCGGGCACGACGTCGGCGAACGCGATGAGGTCCACGAGTCGGTCGGCGGCGAAGTTGGACACGCCGATCGCGCGGAGCCGGCCGTCTCGGTGCGCCGTTTCGAGGGCACGCCACTCGCCGTAGTAGTCACCGAACGGCTGGTGGATCAGGTACAGGTCGAGGTAGTCCAGGCCGAGCTTCTGCAACGACGTGGTGATCGCGTCACGGGCGCCGTGCTCGCCGCGGCGCTGGATCCACAGCTTCGAGGTGATGTACAGCTCGTCGCGGGGCACACCGCTGGCGGCGATGCCCCGGCCGACGGCTTCCTCGTTGCCGTACGAGGCTGCGGTGTCGATCAGTCGGTAGCCGGCCGTGATCGCATCGGTGACGGCCCGCTCGGTCTCGTCGGCGGGGATCTGGTAGACGCCGAAGCCGAGCTGCGGCATCGTCGTACCGGTGTTGAGGGTCACTGTGGGAGTCGTGTTGGCCATGACTCCATGAGACCCCCGCGGCGGCGTGCGTGGGAGGGCGGGCTCTTCCGTGTACCAGCAGTCACTCCTCCACTACAGCGCGTCGTCGTACGGTGAGGAGTATGGACAACCAGGCCGAGGTCAGCGACTTCCTCCGCACCCGGCGTGCTCGCATCACGCCCGAGCAGGCCGGCCTCATCAGCGGCGGTCGGCGGCGCGTCCCCGGGCTCCGTCGCGAGGAGGTCGCGATGCTCGCGGGGACGAGCATCGACTACTACGCAAAGATCGAGCGCGGGAACCTCTCCGGGGTGTCGACCGAGATCCTCGAGGCGATCGCCCGTGCGCTGCAACTGGACGACGCCGAGACCGAGCACCTGCACGACCTCGCCCGCGGCGCGGCTCCGGCCCCGCTCCGTCGGCGGACCACCACGGCGGAACCGGTCGTGCGTCCGAGTCTCCAGCGCTTCCTCGACACGGTCACCGGGACACCGACGTGGGTGCGGAACCGGCAGATGGACATCGTCGCGACGAACCCGCTCGGCCGGGCGCTCCTGGCGCCGGTCCTCGACGCCCCGGGCGCGCAGGGCAACAACGCACGCTTCACGTTCCTCGACCCTGCGGCCCGGACCTTCTACCCGGACTGGGTGGCGGGCGCGAACAGCATCGTCGCGACGCTCCGACAGACTGCCGGACAACACCCGCACGACAAGGACCTCACCGGACTCATCGGGGAGCTCGTGACCCGATCCGACGAGTTCCGGGCCCGCTGGGCTGCCCACGACGTCCGGTTCCACCGCACCGGCGCGAAGCGGATCCACCACCCCGACGTCGGCGACCTCGAGTTCACGTACGAGGCGTTCGACCTGCCCGACAGCCCCGGGTGGACCATGTACGCCTGCACGGCGACAGCCGGGTCCCCCACCGAAGAACGTCTCACCCTGCTCGGCAGCCTGTCGGCGACCTCCGCCACGAGCTGACCCGGGTACCGTCCCTTCCGTGCCCGGTCGTCGCCTACCGCACCGACTCCATCGCGGAGTACTGGGTCACCGGCCAGGACACTCCGAGCGTCTCGCTCGAGACCGCACCCGCGACAGCGGCGGTGACCCGTGGCCTGCACCTGGCGTTCGAGGCCGCGAGCCACACCGAGGTCGACGCGTTCCACCGGGCGGCCGTCGCAGCCGGCGGAGTCTCGCGCCACGAACCTCGGTACTGGCCCGAGTACCGCGCCGACACGGCGTTCGTGCGCGACCCCGACGGCAACAACGTCAAGGAGCACTGAGCGCGGCGACGGTCCGTGTGTCCTGATCCGTCCGCACGGCCCGCCCCGTCGGCGCAGCCCCGGTTCAGGCCACCGTCCACTCGACGACCCGCGGGTCGTCCAGCGTCACCTCGTGCACCGGCCCCGTCACGTCGACCGTGGCGCGCTCCGTCGCGGAGCCGGGGACGGGGTGTCGGACCGGCCCGTCGCCGGACGCGACGATCCCGCCTGCCGGCACCGGGCCTCCCGGTCGTGACGCCGCCGCGTGGGACGCGACCCAGACCTGCACGGCACCGGGTTCGACGACCCGGCGCATGCGACGGTCGGTGAACGCGAACCGCTGGACGGGGACGCAGAAGCGGACCCGGGTGGACTCCCCCGCGGCGAGCGCGACGCGCGCGTAGCCGAGCAGCTGGACCTCGGGTCGGGTGACGCTGCCGTGCACGTCGTGGCCGTAGAGCTGGACGACGTCCTCGCCCGCGTGTGCGCCCGTGTTGCGGACGGTCACGGATGCCTCGAACACGGCGTCGGAGCGGACGGACGCGTCGACGACCAGGTCGTCGTACGTGAACGTCGTGTAGCCGAGGCCGAAGCCGAACGGGCGGACCGGCGTCGAGTCGGCGGCGGTGACGTCCGAGGGCCCCCCGAGCCGCGGGTGCAGGTACGTGTACGGCTGGGCGCCGGCGGCACGGGGCAGCGAGACGGGCAGGCGACCGGACGGCGATGCGGCGCCGGTGAGCAGGTCGGCGATGGCGGTGCCGCCCTCCTCGCCGGGGAAGAAGGCCTGCACGACGGCGGCCGGACGTCCCGCGCCGGCCGGGCCGGCGGCGACGACGCCGTCGCCGCCGCCGTCGAGCGCCCACCCGATGGCGTACGGCCGCCCTGTGAGCAGCACCATCACGGTCGGCGTGCCGGTGGCGACGACCGCCTCGACGAGCGAGCGTTGCACGCCCGGCAGGTCGAGCGACTCGGTGTCGTTCCCCTCGCCGACCGTGCCGCGGCCGAACAGGCCGGCCTGGTCGCCGACGACGACGACCGCGACGTCGGACGCGGCGGCCACGGCGACGGCGTCCGCGAACCCGGCACGGTCGGACCCGGTGACGGCGCAGCCCGCGGCGAAGCGCACGGCGTCGTCGCCGAGGGCGTCGACCATCGCCTCGCGCACGGTCGGGATGGCGAAACCGAGCGGCAGGTCGGGGTGCGACGCGAGCACGTGGTTGGCGAACGAGTAGCAGCCCTGCAGGGCCTCGGCACGGTCGGCGTTCGGGCCGATGACGGCCACGGACGCCCCGACGCGCAGCGGGAGCACGGGCGCGGCCGCCGGCAAGCCAGCACCAGCGCCAGCGCCAGCGCCAGCGCCAGCGACCACCTCGTCGTTCGACAGCAGCACCAGCGACCGCGCCGCCAACTGCTTCGCCAACGACCTGTGCAGCGGGGTGTCCAGGTCGATGCCGGTCGGCGGTTCGTCCTCGAACGCCTGCTGGTCGAGCAGCCCCAGTCGCTCCTTCTGCCGCAGCACCCGCAGGACCGCCCGGTCGACCAGGCGCTCGTCGAGCAGACCGGCACGCACCCGCTCGACGAGCGGCGCGAGGTACGCGTCCCCGGTGGGCAGCTCGACGTCGATGCCCGCCTCGAGCGCGAGCGCCGCGGCTTCGCCACGATCGGCGGCGATGCCGTGCATGACCTCGAGGAACGCGACCGAGAAGTAGTCGGCGACGACGGTGCCGTCGAAGCCGAGCTCGTCACGGAGCAGGCCGGTCAGCAGTTCGCCGTTCGCCGCGACGGGCACGCCGTCGATCTCGGCGTACGAGTTCATGACGCTCCGGGCGCCCCCGTCGCGCAGGGCCATCACGAACGGCGGCAGGTACACGTCGGCGACCTCGCGCGGCCCGGCGTGCACGGGCGCGTGGTTCCGCCCCGCCTGCGAGGCCGAGTACCCGAGGAAGTGCTTGAGGGTCGCGTCGACGCCGGCCGACTGCAGGCCGCGCACGTAGGCGGTCCCCACCGTGCCGACCAGGTACGGGTCCTCGCCGATGCACTCGTCGACCCGCCCCCATCGCGGGTCGCGGATCACGTCGAGGACCGGCGCCAGGCCCTGGTGCACGCCGAGCTGCCGCATCGACGCGCCGATGGCGGCGCCGACCTGCTCGACCAGCTCCGGGTCGAAGGCCGCACCCCACGCCAGCGGGGTGGGGAACGTCGCGGCCTTCCACGCTGCGAGCCCGGTCAGGCACTCCTCGTGCACGAGCGCAGGGATCCCGAGCCGGGTCTCGCGCTTGAGTCGCCGCTGTTCCGCCCACAGCCACGCCGCGCGGTCGTCGGGTTCGACCGGTCGGGTGCCGTAGACGCGGGTGAACTGGCCGATGCCGTCGCGGGTGATGTCCGCCAGGGTGCGGCCGTCGGCGGCCGCCGCCATCTCACCCTGCATGGGCGCGACGACGCCGGTCTGGTCGAGCCAGTAGCCGACGAGCTGCGCCGCCTTCTCGTCGAGCGTCATGGCGGCGAGCAGGGCGGTGGCGCGGTCGGGTCCGGTCGCGTCGGGTGCGTCGTGTGCGTCGGGTGCGTCGTTGTCGTCCTGGAGGCGCGGCTGGCGTCCGGTGTCCCGGGTCGCGTCCGTCGTCGTCACCCCTTCACCGCCCCGGTCAGGCCGCCGACGATGCGGCGCTGGAAGATGGTGAAGAACACCAGTGCCGGGATCATCGACATCGACGTGAACGCCAGCACCTTGGCCGTGTCGACCGAGTACTGCGACGAGAACGCCTGCACGCCGAGCGGCAGGGTGTAGCTGCCCTCGTTGTTCAGGATGAACAGCGGCAGGATGTAGCTGTTCCAGCTCGCGATGAACGCCAGGATGCCGACCGTGACGACGCCCGGCAGCGACAGCGGCACGACCATGCGGAAGAAGAACCCGAGGCGGCTGGCGCCGTCGATCGACGCTGCCTCTTCGAGCTCGTCCGGGATCGCCCGCAGGAACGGCACCAGGATGATGACCGAGGTCGGCAGCGCGAAGGCGATCTGCGGCAGGATCACGCCGGCCAGGCTGTTCGTCAGACCGAGGTCCTTCACGAGCAGGTACAGCGGCGTGATCGCGACGGTGATCGGGAACATCAGACCGGCGGCGAACAGGGCGTACAGCGCACCGCGGCCGGCGAACCGGTAGCGGGCGAGCACGAAGCTCACCATCAGTCCGAGCACGACGACGCCCGCGGTGGTGGTCACGGCGCTGATCGTCGAGTTCGCGAGCTGCTGCCAGAAGATCCCGCTGGACAGGACGGATCCGTAGTTGCCGAGTTCGAACGGCGCTGGCAGCCCGGCCGGGCTCGTGGTGATCTGCGAGTTCGTCCGGAAGCCGCCCAGCACGATGTACAGCACCGGGGCGAGGTTCGCGGCGACGAACAGGATCGCCACCAGGTAGGTGAGCGGGTTCGCGCGACCGATGGCCGCGCTGGACCGCCGCTCCCGCGTGGCCCGCCGCCCGGGGGCGACGATGCTCGTGGTGGCCATCAGTTCTTCCTCTCGGTGAGTGCACCCGCGGTGTCGCGGCGGAGCACGAAGCGCTGGTAGATCAGAGCGACGGCGAGCGAGATCACGAACATGACCACAGCGACGGCGCTGCCGAAACCGAAGTTGCCGGACGTGCGACCGTTGGCGACCATGTACGTCGCCATCGTCGAGGTGCCGGCGGTCGACGAGATGTACTGCCCCCAGATGATGTAGACGAGGTCGAACAGCTGCAGTGAGCCGATGATCGACAGGAACGCCCAGATCCGGATGGTGGGGCCGAGCAGCGGCAGGGTGATCCGCCGCTGGATCTGCCAGTACCCGGCGCCGTCGATGGCCGCGGCCTCGAACAGCTCCTCGGGGATGCTCTGCAGGCCGGCCAGGAACAGGATCACCGCGAAGCCGATGTACTTCCACGAGATGATCACGAGCAGGGTCCAGATGGCGATGTCCGGGTTGGACAGCCAGTCGGCCCGCAGCCCGCCGAGCCCCATGCCCTGGAGCAGGTCGTTCACCGCGCCGTTCGACTGGAGCATCAGGCTCCAGCCGGTGCCGACGATCACCTCGGAGATGACGTACGGCACGAACACGAGCACGCGGACGAGCCCGCGGCCGTGCATCTTCTGGTTGAGCAGCAGCGCGAGCACGATGGCGATCGGCCCCTGCAGCACGAGGGACAGCACGACGATGAAGCCGTTGTGCATCAGGACCGCGTGGAACGCCTTGTCCTGGAAGATGATCAGGTAGTTCTGCAGCCCCACGAAGTCGGTGGGCGGGCCGTAGCCCTGCCACTTGAAGAACCCGTAGTAGGCGGCGAGCACCACGGGCAGGATCACGAAGGTGACGAAGACGATGACCGCGGGGCCGGCGAGCACCGCGATCTCGACGCGCTTCCGCCAGTCCGCGATGCGGCGCGTGGACCGCCGTCCGGCGGGGAGCGGCGTACCGCTCCCCGCCGGGGACGTCCCCGCGGCCGTGTCCGACCCGGTGGCCGGTGTCGTGCCGAGCGAGGTGTCGAGGGTCATGGTCAGCCCTTGGCCGCAGCCTGGTTGGTGGTGTCCACGATGTCCTTCGCGCTGCCCTTGCCGGCGAGCAGGTCGACGACGCTGGTGTTCAGCGCGTTGCCGACGTTCTGGCCGTACAGGGTGTCCAGGTACTGCGAGACGAACGGCGCGTCCTGGTAGGCGGCGAGCGCCGACTTCAGGTAGTCCGCGTCGACGACCGACTGGGCCTCCTGGTTGACCGGGATGGCCTGGAACGCCGTGTAGTAGGCCTCCTGGTTGTCCTTCTGCACGATGAAGTTGAGGAAGTCCGTGCAGGCCTTCTTCGGGGCCTTCGCCGAACAGGAGTTGCCGTCGACGCCGCCCATCATCGACTTCGGGTCACCCTTGCCACCGTCGATGGTCGGGAACGGGAACCAGCCGAGGTCGGCCAGCGGCTTGCCGTCCGGGGTGAGCGAGCTGATCACGCCCGGGTCCCACGCCCCCATGAGCTCCATGGCGGCCTTGTGGTTGGCCAGGAGTCCGGCGGAGCTGCCAGCACCCTGCTGGGCCGCGGTCGTCAGGAACCCGTCGTTGAACGGCTTCGTCGCGGTGAAGTCCTCGAGCTGCTCGCCGGCCTTCGTCCAGCAGGCGTTGTCGAACTTCAGCGACTTCGCCGCGCCCTCGAGCGTCTTCTGGCTGCACTCGCGCAGCGCGAAGTTGTAGTACCAGTGGGCGGCGGGCCAGGCGTCCTTCGCACCGACGGCGACGGGGTCGATGTCGGCGGCCTTGAGCTTCGCGATGTCGTCGTTCAGCTCGTCCATCGTCGTCGGGGTGCCGTCGATGCCGGCCTTCTGGAACAGGTCCTTCGAGTACCAGATGCCCTCGGGGAGCACGGCGCCGGGCATGGCGTAGGTCTTGCCGTCCTTCTCGTAGCCCGCGAACGTCCCGGCGCTGATCGACTTCTTCGCGTCGGCGCTGATGGAGTCGGAGATGTCCATGAGCTGCCCGGCGGCGATCATCGCGTCCATCTTGCCGCCGCCGCGCTGCAGGAAGACGTCCGGTCCGTCGCCCGAGTTGAGCGCGGTCTGCAGCTTGCCGTCCAGGTCCTCGTTCTGGATCGCCTGGGTCTTGATGGTGACGTTCGGGTACTTCGCCTCGAACGCCTTGACCGTCGAGGCCCAGTAGGCCTTGCCCGGTCCGGTGGTGGAGTTGTGCCAGAAGGTCATCGTGACCTTCCCGTTGCCGTCGTCGGCCGCGTTGCCGCCTGCCGAGCAGCCCGTGGCCACCAGTGCTGTCGCCCCGATCAGCGCGATGGCTGCCGCGGCACGGATCTTCCTCGTCATCGTGGAACTCCTCGTGTCGTCGTTGACATGCAGCGACATCCACTGCCGCTGCGGAGAGCGTGCCAGGTGCTCCTGCCGCTTGTCAATCGATATCGATAACGTTTTCTACGCCGTTTCGACATGCCATCAGCGGTACGGTGAGCACATGGACTCGGCACTCGGCGCGCGTCCCGGTGCCGGCCGGGTGACGATCGGCGACGTCGCACGGGTCGCGGGGGTCTCGATCCCCACCGTGTCGAAGGTCATCAACCAGCGCGACGGCGTCGCCGCGGCCACGATGATCCGCGTGCAGCAGGTCGTCGCCGACCTCGGCTACGAGACGTCCCTGGTCGCCCGCAGTCTGCGGAGCTCCCGCACCGGGGTCGTCGGGATCCTGGTGCCCGAGTTCGAGCCCTTCTCGACCGAGCTCCTGCGCGGCATCTCGAGCGCGACGACCGGCACCGGCTACGAGCTGCTCGCCTACGCCGGCCTGATGACCGGCGCCGACCGCCCGGGCTGGGAACGCCGGTCGCTGTCCCGCCTGTCCGGCACCCTCATCGACGGCGCCATCGTCGTCACCCCGACCACGGCCCTGTCGAGCTCGTCGATCCCGGTCGTCGCGATCGACCCGCACACCGGGCCCGAGGGCCACGCGACGGTCGACGCCGACAACGAGGGCGGGGCGGTCCAGGCCGTCGAGCACCTGCTCGCGCTCGGGCACACCCGGATCGCGCACCTGCGCGGCCGCGTCGATCTGGCGTCCGCCCAGCTGCGCGAGGCCGGGTACCGCTCCGCACTGACCGCCGCCGGACTCCCGATCGACGAGCGGCTCGTCCGCGACGGCGACTACCAAGAGGAGCAGTCCGCGGCTGTCGCGCGCGACCTGCTCACGATGGACGAGCGACCGACCGCGGTGTTCGCCGCGAACGACTCGTCGGCCGTCGGTGTGCTGCGAGCCGCGGCGGAGCTCGGCCTGCGGGTGCCGGAGGACCTGTCCGTCGTCGGGTTCGACGACGTCCCCCAGGCGTCGATCACCACCCCGCCGCTCACCACCGTGTCGCAGCCGCTGGCCGAACTCGGGTCCCGTGCGGTCGAGATGCTGCTGACGATGCTCCGTGGCGAGGCCGCGTCGGACCACGTCCGTCTGTCGACCACGCTGCGGGTGCGTTCCAGCACCGGCCCCGCACCGCGGGCCTGACCCCCGGCTAGCGGCGCAGGGTCTGCTTCGGGTACTCGCCGAACCTGGCTGCGTACGACGCCGAGAACCGGCCGAGGTGCGCGAACCCCCAGCGTCGGGCGACGTCGCCGATCGCTCCGACCTGCGGGTCGAGTGCGAGGAGTTCGCTGCGCACGCGGTCCAGACGGACGTCCCGCAGGTAGGTGAGCGGCGACACGTCGAACACCCGACGGAACGACTCCTGCACCGACCGCACGCTCAGGCCGGCCACCGCGGCGAGGTCGGCGATGGTCACGGTCTCGGACGCGTGCGCGTGGATGTACTCGACAGCGGCGCGCAAGCGGGCGTTCCGCGGCAGGGCCAGTTCCGCCGGCAGGTCGTCGAGCTGCGGCGGGAAGGTCTCGAGGAACGCGGCGATCGCGAGCGACTTCGCCGCGACCCAGGTGTCGGAGTCCGGACCGCCGACACGGAGCGCGCGGGACAGCGCGGCGAGGGCACCCTGCCACCGGCCGTACATCGCGTTGTCCGGTTCGCGCGTGTGGTCGAAGCGCAGCGGGCGGTCGCCCAGGTCGAGCTGTTCGCCGGCGACCCGGTGCACGAGCTCCCGGTCGAGGTGCACCAGACGCTGGTCGTGGTCCTCGGCCGCGAAGACGAACGCGGTGTCGCAGGGCAGCAGCGTCGGCACGTTCCGGTGCAGGTCCACCCGCTGCCCGCCGACGTCGAGGTGGGCGCTGCCGCTCGTCATCCACGCGACGATGTAGTCGGTGCTGATCGGCATCGCACCGCGCAGGACGCCGCGCATCTGGGACCGACGGATGCTGATCTCGGTGTCGCCGACCGCGGTGTAGCGGTAGAGGAACTCGCTGCCGGTCTGCTGGGCGGACCACTGGTCGGCGCCGTGCACCGTGGCCAGGTCACGCGCCGCCGACTCCGGATCGGTGCCGGACACCTCGAAGCGCACCGACTCGCTCGCGCGTCCGCCGGCAGGTGGGGCCTCGTACGTGTCAGTCACGGTGCAACGCCCCGGTGCCGGACACCCGAACCTGACCGTGCGACTCGTTATGTGGATACGCTGACCCGGTGAGCACGGCGTACGGTGGCGCGGACCCGATCGGTTCGAAGGGGGCGCGCTCGTGAGCGATCTCGACCTCGTGGCGGCGCTGACCCGACTCGAAGCAGCAGTGTCCGCACTGCGAGCGCGGCTGCGCGACCAGCTCGACGTCTCGGGCAGCGACCTGACCGTGCTGCAGTTCGTGTCCCGCGCCGAAGCGGCCGACCGGACCGTCCGCGTGAAGGACCTCGCGAAGCACCTCGGCCTGACCGGCCCGGCGGTGACCGGCATGGTGGACCGACTCGAGCAGAGCGGACACCTCAGCCGCGTGCCGAACCCGGCCGACGGACGGAGTCGCCACATCGAGCTGACCGAGACCGCCAGACGCGACTACTCGATCGCCATGGACGGCACGAACAAGCACCTGCACGAGCTCTTGGCCTCCTTTTCGGAACGGGACAGGGTCCGGTTCGTCCGGATCGTCGACCGCATCATCGCGGCCGTCGACCTCGGCGCCCCGAGCCCCTGACGGCAGATTACGGGCGGTCAGCGTGCGACTCCGGTGATTGTCCACCATGCGCAGCTAGGTAACGATGCTACCTATCTCGGGGGCGGGCCGTTCCGACGAGCGACACCGAGTTCGGCCCCACCACGGCGCTGGCCAGGTCGACGCGGGCCAGTCCCCCGGGCACCAGGGCGTCCGCGATCGACAGGCGGAGTGCGGTCTGCGTGTACTGCCCGGTCGTTGCACGGCCGGCCGGGGTCGGGGCGGCCGTGCGGTCCTGCTGCACGTTCACCCGGAGCGAGAGCACCCCGGGCAGCCACGCGAGGACCGTCCCGAGCGCGCGGACGACCGGGCCGCCGATCGTCGTCGTCAGCGTCGTGCCGAGCGTCCCGACGAGTGCGAACAACCGGGTCGTGAGCGTCCCCACCACCGCCTGGGTCAACGGGTTCACGAGCGACGTCGCGAGGCCGGTCACGACGCCGAGCAGGCCACCCAGGTCGAGTCCGAGCAGCGCGACCCCGACCGACAGCTTCGTCTGCCCCGCCATGAGCGCCGCGACCCCGGTGTCGACGCCGATCGACAGCGTGGCGATCTTCACGCGGATGCCGAGCACCAGGGGTGCGCTGAGGTCGGCGGCGAGCGCGATCCGGACGTGCAGGGACCCGAGCGCGGTCGTCAGGGCGGTCGTGATCTTCCCCGCCCAGGCGTCCACCACCTGCCCGAGCCGGTCGGCCAGCGCACCGAGGGTGACGGCGTCGAGCACCACCTCGTGGTTGGGCGGCAGGTCGTTGAGCCCGTGCTCGTCGTCGCCGAGCAGGTGCGCGAGGTCGACCCGGACGGATCCGGCCGACAAGTCGAGCGACAACGTTCCGCCGGCGTCCTGCACGGGTTCGGCGAGCAGCGGCGCGACCGCGCCCGCCAGGTCCGGCCCGGTGATCTCGACCGTGCCCCCGATGGTGCCGAGCCCGAGGCTGCCGGTGAGCCCGCCGAGCACCCCGAGCACGCCCTGGTTGATCGTCCGTGCGAGCACCCCGTCCGTGCCACCGAGCGCGTCGACCGTGGCGTCGAGCTGCACCACGGTGTCGTTCACGGCCGTGACGAGCGCACCGACAAGCAGGCTGTCCACACGGAGGTCGAGGCTCGCGATGCCGTAGTCGCGCTCGAGCCCGGTGGGGCCGCTGTCAGCTGCCACCTGCTGCACCGCGGCCCGCAGGTTCGTCGCGAGCGTCCGCTGGACGACCCCGCCCCACACGTCGTCGCTGATCGCGTCGCACCCGGCGAGCTGCGCACTCGCACCGACGGCACCGACGTCGAGCCCCACGTCGGTGACGTCCGCGATGCCCGGTAGTGCGCGGCCGAGCGTGATCGAGGCCGGGTCGGGCAGGTCGCCGGACGGGGTCGTCGGCGTGACGAGCACGCCACCGGAGTCCGCGACGAGCCCGGATGCCGCCACCGCGTCACCGGTGCCCGACGCCGTCGCGACCTGGTTCACCGCGCCCGCCGAACCGGCCGGCAGTCCGAGGCCGAGACCGGTGAGGTCGATGCCCGCCACGTCGCCGAGCAGCCCGACGTCGAGCGGGTTGCCGAACGCCTGCGTGAACGGGCGGCCGCCGGTGCCGAGCTCGGGCGCGGTGGCCGGCTCGACCGATGCCGGTGCGGCTCCGGTCTTCGCGACGTCGACCCCGCGCACCGTGGCGACGTCGTCGAGGTCGATGCCGGCGATGCTCCCGCCCAGGAACCGGCTCGAGGCCGTCGACGTGTAGTCCGCGTCGGTGCCGCAGTCGAACGACGACGTCCCCACGGCCCCGTGCGCCCACTCGCGGTCCGACCACGACGCGGTGCTCGGGACGGCGGTGGGCGTGACCAGGGCTGCTGCGACGACGATGCCGGTGACGACCGCTATCCGTCCACGGCGCAGGTGCAGCGGACGCCGGCTCACGACCGGCTCCCGGGGCGTCGGAATCGGAGGGCGACGCCGGCGAGCACGGCCGCGACCGCGACGAGCACCGGCCCCGCGAACCCGCCGCCCGTCATCGCGAGGACGACCGGACCGACGTCGTCGCCCCCGCCGTCGCCACTGCCGTCGCCGTCGCCGTGCGTCGGGCGTCCGGCCACGACGGGGTCCCCGCCGCGCGCGGTCACGCCGACGCCGACCTCGGCGGTCCGGGGCACCGTGGTCGCGGCGTCACCGAGGGACAACCGGACGAGCAGGTACGCCGAGCCGTCGCCGTCCGGGTCGGGCACACGGACCGACGGCGCGGTCGTCGCCCAGTCGACGAGGGGGACGGCGTCGACGAGGGCGGCGGTCTGTCCGCCGCACGTGGGGGCTCCGGACGGGTCCCCCCACGGTTGCTCGCACGTCGCGACCGACACGAGCACGCCGTCGGTCCCGCCCGGCAGGCCGCCCCGCCCCGTGAGCTGCAGGTCGAGGGTGACCGGGCCGGGCTCGTCGACGCTCGTCCGCACCTGCCACGTGACGTCCGCGTCGTTCCCCGCCCCGGGCAGCACGAGGGGCTCCGGACCGGTGTGCAGTACCAGCCGGCCGGGCGTGCCGGTCTCGGCCACGGGCCTCCAGTCCGTCGAGGCGACCGCCACCGCCGTCGTGCCGATCCCGGTCGCACCGACGAGCACCGCGGCGACCGCCGCGGAGGTGGCGAGGACGCGGGTCACGAGTCCTCCCGCCGGGCCGGCCAGAACGCCCACGCGACGAGCACGCCGACGAGCGCGACCGCCAGCCCACGGGCCGGGGCACTCGTGACCACGACGAGCACCGAGCCCAGGCCGGGGGCGTGCGCCAGCACGAGTCCGGCGTGCCGGACGACGTACGGGTCGCGGTCGTCGGAGGCGTTGTCGTCGCCCCGCAGGGTCAGCGACCGCGCCGCGGTGTCCCCCGGGACCCGGTCCACCGCGACCACCCGGTGGGTGACGGGCAGGGTCGACCCAGCGCGCGGGACCGTGACGACGTCCCCGTCGGCGATCTCGGCCGCGGGGACGCGGTGCGTGATGGCGAGCCCACCCGCAGGGATCGTCGGGGCCATCGACCCGGTGGTGACGACGACGAACGACAGTCCGGTGAACGCCACGGCGGCCCAGGCGAGCAGGCACGTGAGTCCGATCGCGCCGGCGACCGTCAGGACGACGGAGCGGACGCGGTCGGCGGGACGACGGGGCGGCGCCGCGCCCTCGTCGGAGGACGTCGGCGCGGTGGAGCCGCGCACGGCCGCGCTCAGTCGGACTCGGCGGCGAACTGCCACGCGGGCGCGGCCGTCCGCCCCTGGAGCGCGTCGACCGACGTGCCGGCGGGCAGGGTCGGCGACGCGGGCAGCGAGACCTCGAAGCAGTACACCTGCGTCGACCCGCTGGCCGCGGCGAGGGGCCGCGCGATCGTCGCGGCAGCCGTGCCGAGCGGCCCGGACGCGACGCTCGTCCACGGCACGTCGAACGCGGTGGCGTCGCACACTGCGGTGGTGTCCGTGATCGCGGCGACCCGGACCTGCAGGGCGTTCCACAGCAGGTCGTCGGCGTCGGAGACCGTGACACCGGACGCCGGGACCGCTGCCCGGAGCACCAGGTCGCCGGCGATCGAGTCGGCGGTGGTCCGGAGCGCGACGGGGGCGTAGGTCGCGCTGCCCGGCGACAGGGCGAGCGCGTCGACGGTGAACCGGAGCGCCTGGCCCGGGTTCGTCTCGTCCGAGGTGAAGCCCGCCGCGGCGAACGGCGCCGTGACGTTCTGCTCGACCTCGAACCCGGACGTCCCCACGCCCGGCCCACCCGAGCCGTTGCCGCCGAACACCCACTCGGTGTCCGTCCACGACGCGAGCGTGTAGCCCGCGCCACCGATGACGAGGACCCCGCCGGCAGCGAGCGCGAACACCCGGTTGCGACGCCGGGAGCGGCGGGCGGTGTCGTCCGCGCGACGGCCGCGGTTCCGGGCGCGCGGGGGCGCAGTGCTGTCAGCCATGACGTGTCTCCTGATCCGTGACGCCGATCGGTGGCGGCGACGGCCGGGGTGGTTGGTCCTGGCCGTCGCCGTCGACGTCTGCTCCGATCCTGGCGGACTATCCCTCAGGAATCAATGGACGCGTCACCCCTTGACGGCACCGGAGGTGAGCCCCGACACGATCGAGCGGCGGAACACGAGCACCAGGATCACGATCGGCACCGTCGCCGCGACGCTCGCCGCGAAGATCTGCGCGAAGGGCACCGTGAACTGCGTGCCGAACAGCGCGATGCCGACCGGGATCGTCCGGAACGAGTTCTCGCTGTTGAACGTCAGCGCCATCAGGAACTCGCTCCACGACGCCGTGAACGTGAAGACGCCGACCGTGAACAGGCCCGGCTTCGCCATCGGCAGGATCACGCTGAGCACGGTGCGCCACGCCCCCGCCCCGTCGATCTCGGACGCTTCCTCGATCGTCGAGGGGATCCCGACGAGGTAGTTCCGCATGATCCAGATGGCGAACGGCAGGTTGAACGCGACGTACGGCACGATCAGGCCCGGGTACGAGTTGAGCAGCCCGAGGTTGCGCTCGAGCAGGTACAGCGGCGTGAGCACCGCGATCGCCGGGAACACCGAGAGCATGAGCAGCGACGTCATGATCGCCGTGCGGCCCTTGATCCACCGGCCGGCGAGCGCGTAGCCCGCCAGGAACGCCAGCGCGAGCACGATCACCGTCGTCGACACCGACACGATGACGCTGTTCACCATGTACTGCCCGAGGGCGTTGTCGCGGAAGGCCACCACGAAGTTGTCGAGGGTGAACGACTGGGGGAACGCGGTGGGCGGCGACTGCCCGATCTCGGACGCCGGCTTGAGCGACGTCGACACCAGCCAGTACAGCGGCAGCGCCGTGAGCACCGCGATGACGACGCCGCTGACGTTGACGGTGTTGACCCACCTGCGCCAGCCCTTGCGCACACGTTGACGGGGCATCAGGCATCCCCTCCCTTCGCCTGGTTCCGGAACGCCCGGAGGAACAGCAGACACCCGGCCGCGACGATGATCGCGGTGGACGTCGCGATCGCCGCGCCCGGGCCGATGTTGATGTCCTGGAACAGGACCTTGTAGCCCATGATCGCGAGCGACTGGGTGGCGGTGCCCGGTCCGCCGTTCGTCAGCACGAACGGCAGGTCGAAGACGCCGAACGCCTGCAGGATGCGGAACAGCACCGCGATCGTCAGCGTCGGGGTGAGCTGCGGCAGCACCACCCGCCAGAACGTCTGCCAGGTGCTGGCGCCGTCGAGCTCAGCGGCCTCGTAGTGGTCCTCGGAGATCTGCACGAGCCCGGCGAGCAGGATGATCGCCACGAACGGCGTCGTCTTCCAGATGTCCGCGACCATCAGGCCCGTGATCGCGGGCACCGGTTCACCGAGGATCACCGGGGCGTCCCCGAACAGGCCGAAGAACCACGTCGCGACGCCGTAGGTGCTGTCGTAGATGTACTTCCACAGCTGCGCGTTGACGATGGTGACGAGCGACCACGGGATGAGCATGAGCGCGAGCATCCAGCCGCGCGTGGCCCCGAGCCGCTCGAGCACGAGGGCGACGAGCATGCCGAGCACGAGCTCCACCGAGACGGTCACGACCGTGTACAGCACCGTGAACCCGAGGGCTCGGTACCAGTCCGCGCTCTGCAGCAGGGCCGCGTAGTTGCCGAGTCCGAACGACTGGATCGTGAACCCCTCGTAGCCGACCTCGACGTCCGCGAAGCTCAGGACGATCGAGTAGACCACCGGGAAGATCGTCACCGCCGCGACGACCAGGAGCGCCGGGGCCGCGAAGCCCCACGCGCCCCGCGCGCGGATGCGGTCGAGACGCGACCGCCCGCTCAGGCGGGGCGGCGGGTCTTGGCGACCCGTGCCTCCCGGCCTGGTGCCCGACCGTGTGGCCGTGCCGGCGCTCACAGCGCTTCCCCCTGCAGGGCGAGCGCGATGGCCGAGGCCATCGTGCTCGTGCCGCCGTCGACGGACGCCTGTCCGCCGAGGATGCTGTTGCCGTTCTGGTACACGCCCTGCGAGACCTTCGGGTAGTACGCCGTCGACGTCGGACGGGGCACGAGCGTGATGCCGGCCGCGGTGTCGTACGTCGGGCGCTTCTGCCGCTTCGCGTCCTCGCTGACGAGCGACGCGCTGCGGGCCGGCAGCACGCCGCCCTCGCGGGTCAGGAACTGCTGCGCCGTCTCGCTCGACATCCAGCGTGCGAACGTCAGTGCCGCCGCGGGCTGCTGCGTGTGCGGGTTGATGTAGTTCCCCCACCCACCGATGGTCGAGTGGTGCTCGTCCTGCCCGTCGAACGTGGGACGGGCGGCGAGCCCGACCTTGCCCGCGACCTGGCTGTCCGGCCCGTTCGCGATGCCCCACGCGTACGACCAGTTGCGCAGGAACGCCGCCCGGCCGCCCGAGAAGGCGTCGTTCGTGTCCTGCTCCTGGTACGTCAGGGTGGCCCGGGGGCTCGCGCCGTCCGTGATCAGGGACCGCATGAACTCGAAGGCGCGCTTCGTCTCCGAGCTCGTCGTCTCGGGCTTCGTCAGGTCGTCGTTGAGCAGCGAGCCGCCGGCGTCCGCGACGAACTCGGTGACGTTGCAGGTGAGGCCCTCGTACACGTCGCCCTGGAACGCGAACCCGTAGCTGACGTCACCGGTGTCGACGAGCTTCGCGGCCGTCTCGCGCACTTCCTCCCACGACCCCGGCACCTGCAGGGAGTGCTTCGCGAGCAGGTCCTTCCGGTACAGGAAGAACGACTCGTCGATGTAGAGCGGGAACATGTAGTACGTCCCGTCGACGCTCGCCGCCTGCCGCAGGCCCTCGGGGAACTGGTCGAAGAAGTCCTCGCCCACGAGCTGGTTCACCGGGGTGGCGAGCTTGTTCTTCGCGAACTGCCCGGGCCACGCGACGTCGCCGAGGTAGACGTCCGGCGTGCTGCTGCCGGCCGCGATCTGCGTCGTCAGGCTCGTCCGGTTCGTGTCCGTGTCGCTCGGGGCGCTCACGATCCGCACCCGGATGTTCGGGTGCTCCTTCTGGAACTCGGCGATGAGCCGGCGCCGCAGGTCACCGCCGTCCTTCGAGGCGACCTGGCCCGCCCACCAGCTGATCGTCGCCTCGCCCTCCGGCGGGTCGGTGGGCCAGTCCTGGACCAGCGTGCGCTCGGGGCGCGTGGAGCAACCCGCGAGGAGCAGCACCCCCGCTCCCCCGAGCAGGAACATCCTGCGGTCGATGGCCATCCGTCCTCCTCGACGTGTGGTGCTGCGAACCTGTGCGTCCACACAACCAACGGACCCTGAGCGCCCGGTGGGCGCGCGCGGCGGCGGCCGCACGGTGTCGCTGGCGGCTCGGTCACTGTCGCGAAAGCGACACCCTGCCGCGGAACGTTCGGAGGGATCTGTCGCTTTCGCGGGTGGGGACGTGGGGCCGCGGGGCGGCGGCCTGGAGGCCCGTGGCGGGGACGACCCGCGCCTCCAGTCCGGCAGGTGGTCGCGAAAGCGACAGAACGCGCGCAGGTGCCCCCGTCAGTGCTGCGAAAGCGACAGTGTGCCGCGAACCGTTCGCGGAGATCTGTCGCTTTCGCGGGCGGGGTTGGCAGGTGGTCAGGCGGGGGCGGGGGCCGTGGACTCCGCGGTGCGGAGCGTGCACGGCAGCAGGAAGTGCGGCAGGTCGTCGGACGTGCCGTCGAGCTGCTCGATGAGGGCGTCGGCGGCCCGGATCCCGAGCTCCTGACCCGGCGCGACCATGGTCGACAGCCGCGGGTAGTGCTGGTCGGCGTTGGCCTCGGACGACGCGATGCTGAGCACGGAGACGTCCTCGGGGACCCGCCGCCCGGCGGTGTAGAGGCCGACGAGGACGCCGGCGGACGAGTCGTCCTTCATCACGAGCAGCGCCGTGACGTCGGGGTCCGCCGCGAGCAGGTCGCTCGTGGCCTGCCGTCCACCGTCGCTGCCCGGCCCGGCGGTGACGACCGTCCCGGCCAGCCCGCGCTCGGCGATCGCGCGCCGGAAGGTCGCCTCGACGCGCAGGTGTGGCGCGTAGCCGGCCATCGGGGTGCCCTCGAGGTCCTCGAGCACGAGTCCGAACCGGCGGTGCCCGAGCGTCTCGAGGTGGTCGAGGCTGTCCTCGATGGTCGTCTCGAAGTCGATGTCGACGAAGGGCAGACCGCTGCTGTCGCGGGTCCGGCCGATCAGGGTGAACGGCACGCCGAGGTCGGTGAGGACGGCGACGCGGGGGTCGTCCATCCGCACCTCCATCAGGATGACGCCGTCCACGAGCCCACCCGACACGAGGTCGTCGAGGTCGTCTCCAGCGGGGTCCACCGGCCAGAGCACGAGGTGGTAGCCCCGCTCGGACGCCCGTTCCGCCGCACTCATGAAGAACTGCGAGGTCGTCGGGCTGAAGCGGTTGCCGGTGGTCGGGAACAGCAGCGCGATGATCCGGGTCCGCCGACTCGCCAGGGCCCGGGCGACGACGTTGCCGCGGAACTTCAGCTCGCGCATCGCGGTCTTCACCCGCGCGGTCGTGCCGGGGGTCACGTACTTCGTCCCGTTCACCACGAAGGACACGGTGGCGATCGAGACCCCCGCCCGATCGGCGACCTGCTGCATCGTGGCCATGGCGCTGATCCTAGCGCGCACGAAGTCAGAAAAGCGCTTTACAGGTGAAGCGCTTATCTGTTAGCTTCTCGCCCCAGGAGCACAGCGACGATGACGTCAGCGGCCTCGTCGATGCGTGCCTGCCCCAGCACCCGTCAAGAGAAGAGCTCTGCAATGAAGCAAAGATTCCCCTCCATGTCCCGCCGGACGCGCGCCCTCGTCGGCGCTGTCGCCGTCGTCGCCACGATCCCCCTGGTCCTGTCCGGCTGCTCCGGCTCCGGATCGGCCTCGTCGGGCGGCAGCAAGGCCCTGACGATCGAGGACTACTACGACGCGAACTACAACCCGGTCTACAAGACGTGCGCGAAGGAGGTCGGCGCGACGGTCACGATCAACCACGTCGCCGGCGCCGGCCTGATCGCGAAGGTGCTGCAGCAGGCATCGTCGAAGACGCTTCCCGACGTCCTCATGCTCGACAACCCCGACGTCCAGCAGATCGCCTCCTCCGGTGCCCTGTCCGACCTGTCCGACTACGGTCTCGACGCCGACGGCGACGTCCCCGGTGTGAAGGCCGCGAGCACCTACAAGGGCAAGCTCTACGGCCTGCAGTCGAACACGAACTCCATCGCGCTCTACTACAACAAGAAGCTCCTGGCGGACGCCGGCGTCCAGCCGCCCAAGACGTGGGACGAGCTCAAGGCCGCGGCGAAGAAGCTCACCAAGGGCTCGACCTACGGCTTCGCGATGAGCAACATCAACACGTACGAGGGCACCTGGCAGTTCCTGCCGTTCTTCTGGTCGAACGGCGGTGACGAGAAGGACATCGCCACCGCGGACGCCACCCAGGCGCTGCAGCTCGTCGAGGACCTGCAGGACGACGGCTCGATGTCGAAGAGCTCGATCAACTGGGCCCAGGCGGACGTCAACAACCAGTTCCTGGCCGGCAAGGCCGCGATGATGATCAACGGTCCCTGGCAGCTGCCGGCGCTCAACGAGAAGAAGAGCCTCGAGTTCGACAGCGTCCCGATCCCGACACGCACCGGCGAGGCCACGGTCGCACCGCTCGGCGGCGAGGCGTTCACCGTCCCGCAGACCGGTGACAAGGACAAGATGCAGCTCGCCGGCAAGTTCGTCGGCTGCCTCCACTCGCAGAAGATGCAGAAGACCCTGTCCGAGGTCAGCGGCAACGTGCCGACCAACCTCGAGGCCGGCGCCGCCTGGGCGAAGGACCACCCGCAGGTCGCGTCCTTCGTCACCACGGTGCAGACCGCCCGCGCGCGCACCGGTGAGCTCGGACCCGATTGGCCCAAGGCCGCCACGAAGATCTACACCGCCGTCCAGCTCGCCCTCACCGGCAAGGCCAGCCCCGAGGCAGCGCTCAAGCAGGCGCAGTCGCAAGAGCAGTAGTCCACGGGGAGCCGGCCGACCGGTCGGCTCCCTCCGGCGTGCAGGAAAGGACCCCGGCGTGAGCGCCTCGACACAGACACGACCACGGACGATCCCGCCCGTGACGACACCCCGACCCGGGCAACGACGAGCCCGGTTCCGATCCGGCGTGACCCGATGGCTCTTCGTGGTGCCAGCGGCGGTCTTCGTGGCCGTCTTCTTCGGCTACCCCGTGGTGAAGAACATCATCATGTCCTTCCAGGACTACACGACGGCGACCTTCTTCACCGGCGAGGCCCCCTGGGTGGGACTCGGCAACTACATCTCCGTGTTCCAGAGCTCGGTCTTCACGACGAGCCTCGTGAACACCGCCCTGTTCACGGCCGGCTCGATCATCCTGCAGTTCGTCATCGGGCTGAGCCTCGCGCTGTTCTTCCGTCGGCACTTCCCGCTGTCGGGCTTCCTGCGGGGGCTCCTGCTCCTGCCGTGGCTCCTGCCGCTCATCGCCTCGAGCGCGGTGTGGAAGTGGCTGCTCGACCAGGACAGCGGGGCACTCAACCAGCTCCTCGGCCTGGTGGGCATCGCCCCGGTCCCGTGGCTGGTCAGCCCGAGCCTCGCGCTCATCGCCGTCATCGGCGTCAACGTGTGGCTCGGCATCCCGTTCAACACGACGATCCTGTACAGCGGTCTGCAGTCCGTCCCGCCGGAGCTCTACGAGGCCGGGTCGCTCGACGGCGCCACCGGGTTCAAGGCGTTCTGGTACATCACGTGGCCGAGCATCCGGTCGGTGGTCAGCGTCGTGGTCGTGCTCGGGGTCGTCTACACGTTGAAGGTCGTGGACATCATCCTCGGCCTGACCGGCGGCGGGCCGGCGAACTCGACGCAGACCCTCGCCACGAACGCGTACCACCAGTCGTTCATCAACTTCCAGTTCGGCATCGGAGCCGCGGTGAGCAACGTGCTCATCGTCGTCTCGTTCGTCTTCGCGATGGTCTACATCGCGATCTCCCGGAAGGCGGTCGACGAATGAGCGTCGGACTCGCGAACCAGACCGTCACCGCCACCCGCGCGATCACGACGAAGCGGACCACCCGGGCACCCCGCCCGCGCGGTTCCGCCAAGGGCATCCCGTTCACGATCCTCGGGTGCGTGTTCCTCGCGATCATGGTGTTCCCCGTCTACTGGATGGTGAACACCAGCCTGCAGGCGACGTCCGGGGCTGCCACGGCGACGTGGTTCCCGTTCTCCCCCACCTTCGCCGGGTACGAGGCCGCGTTCGCCCAGCAGGGGCAGAACTTCCTGTCGAGCATGATCATCGGCCTCGGAACCGTCCTGCTGACGCTGGCCATCGCGACGCCGGCCGCCTACGGGCTGGCCCGGTTCCGGATGCGCGGCGGCCGGGTGTTCCTGCTCGTGCTGCTGATCACCCAGATGATCCCGGCGATCGTCATCGCGAACGCGCTGTACACGCTGTTCAACAACATCGGGCTGCTCAACAGCTACGTCGGGCTGATCCTGGCCGACAGCGCGGTCCAGGTGCCGTTCGCCATCCTGCTCATGCGGGCGTTCATGGAGTCGATCCCGCCGAGCCTGGTCGAGGCCGCACTGGTCGACGGCGCCAGCGACTTCCGGGCGTTCGTGTCGATCGTCGTGCCGATCAGCCGGAACGCCATCGTCACCGCGGCGCTCTTCACGTTCCTCGGCGCGTGGGGTGACTTCCTCATCGCACTGACCCTGACGTCGACGACCGCAGTGCGACCGATCACGCTCGGCATCTACAACTACATCGGCTCGAACGTCACCGACTGGGGACCCGTCATGGCGACCTCGGTGCTGGCGTCCCTGCCCGCTGCCGTCCTGCTGATCTTCGCGCAGAAGTACATCTCCGCTGGTGCCCTCGGCGGTGCCGTCAAGTGACGGCCCCGGACCGACGCCACCACGTACCACCGTCTGAAAGGCACACCATGACCACCACCCCGCTGCGCATCACCGTCTGGGGCGAGAACGTCCACGAGCAGGTCGAGCAGCACGTCGCCGAGCGGTACCCCGACGGCATGCACGGCGCGATCGCCGACGGCATCCGCGAGAACCTGCCCGACGCCGTCGTCCGGACCGCCACCATGCAGGAGCCCGAGCACGGCCTGACCGACGAGGTCCTGGCCGCGACGGACGTCCTGACCTGGTGGGGGCACGCGGCGCACCAGGACGTCGACGACGCCGTGGTCGACCGGGTGCACAAGCACGTCCTGTCCGGCATGGGGCTGGTCGTCCTGCACTCCGGCCACTGGTCGAAGATCTTCGGCAAGCTGATGGGCACCACGTGCACTCTTCGCTGGCGGAGCGAGCACGACCAGGAACTCGTCTGGACCGTCAACCCGCAGCACCCGATCACCCGCGGCGTCCCGAACCCGATCGTCATCCCCGAGCAGGAGATGTACGGCGAGTACTTCGACGTACCGACCCCCGACGAGCTCGTGTTCATCTCGGGCTTCACCGGCGGCGAGGTGTTCCGGAGCGGCATGACGTACCGCCGTGGCCTGGGGAAGATCTTCTACTTCTCGCCCGGCGACCAGGACTTCCCCGTGTACCACCACAAGGACGTGCGCCGCGTGATCGCGAACGCCACCGAGTGGGCGCGGCCGGAGCGCGAGCGCGAGATCCCGACGCTCCGCCGCTACGACCTGGGCGAGTACTTCGAGGGCCAGCACTACCGCGGCCCGTTCGACGACGCGCCCGTCGACGACGCCTCTGTCGACGACGCCCCCGTCGACGACCACGCCGGGGCGCAGGCGTGACCGCGCTCCGCGTCCTGCAGGTCGGTGCCGGCGGCATGGGCCGGGCCTGGCTCGGCACCGTCGCCGCCGACCCCGACGTCGAGCTGGTCGGCATCGTCGACCTCGACCTCGACGCCGCCCGGGCCGGTGCCGAACACGCCGGCGACCCGAGCATCCCCGTCGGCACCGACCTGACCGTGCTCGCCGCCGAGACCGGTGCACAGGCGGTGCTCGACATCACCGTCCCGGTCGCGCACCACCCCGTCACGCTGCAGGCCCTGCACGCCGGGCTCCCCGTGCTCGGCGAGAAGCCCGCAGCGCAGACCGTCGCCGAGGCGCTGTCGCTCGCCGCGGCCGCCGAGGCCACCGGCAAGCTGTTCATGGTGTCGCAGTCGCGGCGCTACAACGACCAGCTCGTCGCGTTCCGCCAGCACGTGCGCGGCCTGGGCACGATCGGCGGCCTGGGCACCCGGTTCGCCAAGGCCCCGCACTTCGGCGGCTTCCGCGAGCAGATGGACGACGTCCTGCTGCTCGACATGGCGATCCACGCGTTCGACTCCGCCCGTTACGTGCTCGAACGGGACCCGGTGTCGGTGTACTGCGAGTCGTGGAACCCGTCGTGGTCCTGGTACCGCGGCGACGCGGCGGCGGCAGCGGTCTTCGCCTTCGAGGACGACGTCCGGTACGTGTACGACGGCTCGTGGTGCGCGCCGGGGGCCGAGACCTCGTGGAACGGCGACTGGCGGGCCTCGGGTGCGGCCGGCACGGCGCTGTGGGACGGCGACCACGACCCGTCCAGCGACCTCGACGGCACCGCCGGTGCGCCGTCGCCCGCCGCCAGCGTCGGGCACGAGATCGCCGGGGCGCTGACGTCGTTCGTGCACGCCGTGCGTTCCGGCGAGACCCCGGACGGTGAGGTGCACGGCAACGTCATGAGCCTCGCCATGGTCGAGGCGGCGATCGCGTCGACCCGCACCGGGCAGCGCATCGTCATCGACGAGGTGCTCGAGCGCGCACACGTCGAGGCACTCGCCGCCGAGCGGCACGACGCGGTCCGCGACCACCTGGCCGCGTGGGGCTCGGTGCGCGAGGCGCTGAGTGCGTCCGTGCCCGCGTCGTAGCGCGCCGGCACACCCGCCCGGCACGCCCGCGCGTGTTCCGCCGAGGTTCCGAGATCTCGGCATGTCGGCGTCCGTCAGGCCCCCGATCGGAACCTCGGCGGACGTGAGCGGCGCGTCGTGGGACCGCGACCACTTCCGCTGGGCGCGACGCGTGCGGTGCACGTGACCGAGGACGGACGGGAGGCCCGTGGCGACGCCGCCACGGGCCTCCCGTCCGCCTTCCCCCACGACCAGGGCGCGCCGGTTACGGTGTCCCTGTGCACGGACAACGGTCGTCGGACAGTGGCACGACCGCGCAGCCGGTCGTGGTGGTCGCCGCCGACCCGCGGCGACGGACGGGGCGGACTCCGTGGGGCCGCGTCCTCGTCGGGGTCGTGCTCGCCGCAGTGGTCGGCGGCGCCGCCGTCGCGACCGCCGGGGCACTCGTCTCCCAGCGCATCGCCGAGTCGTTCGCCGTCCGCGACGCGACCACCGACACCGCGGCGTTGGCACGGGTCGTGGTCGAGCCGGCGCTGCTCGACGTGATCGCTGACCCGGCCGCGACGGACGCCGATCACGCCGCCGCCCGAACGCGACTCGACGACGCGGTCGCCGGCGAGCTCCGGGCCGGATCGGCCGTGCGCATGAAGCTCTGGGCGGCGGACGGGACCGTCCTGTGGTCCGATGAACGGCGGCTGGTCGGCGAGCGGTTCCCGCTGTCCGCCGAGGACCTCGAGGCGCTGGCGTCCGACCGGTCGGACGCCGAGGTGTCCGACCTCGACGAGCCCGAGAACCGCTACGAACGCGGACACGGGCCGCTGCTCGAGGCGTACCAGGCGGTGCACACGCCCTCGGGGGAAGCGCTGCTGTTCGAGGCGTACCAGCCCTACGACGACGTGCTCGCCCGAGCTGCGGACCTGCGCGGGTCGTTCGCCGCCCTGGCGTTCGGCGTCGTCGCCGTCGTGCTCGCACTGCTCGTCCCTTTGCTGCTCTGGCTGCTCGTCCGCATCCGCTCCGGCCAGCGGCTGCGCGAACGGCTGCTCGGCCGCGCGCTCGACGCCGAGGCCGCCGAACGTCGCCGGATGGCCGCGGAACTGCACGACGGCCCGGTGCAGGACGTCGCCGGCCTCGCCCTGTCCCTGGGCGCCGACCCCGCCACGCGCGACGCCGCGGTCGTGCTCCGGTCGGCGGTGTCCTCGCTCCGGACGTCGATGTCGACGATCCGTCCAGCGGCCCCGACGCCCGACGGACTCGGTCCCGCGCTCGAGGACGCCTGCGCACGGGCCCGCGCCGCCGGACTGACCACGGTCGTCCGCTCGCCCGACGTCGTCGACGCCTCGCCGGCGGCGCTCCTCGCGGTCGTGCGCTTCGTCCGCGAGGCCGTCTGGAACGCCGTCAAGCACGCCGGAGCGAACCGCGTCGAGGTCACGGTGGACCGGTCCGGAGCCGTCGTGCGGGTGGTCGTGGCCGACGACGGCACCGGGTTCGACCCGGCGGTCGTCGTCGGCTCGATCCGCGCCGGGCACCTCGGGACGACGCTGCTGCGCGAGGTCGCCGAGGACACCGGCGGGTCCCTGAGCCTCCGCACCGGGTCCGGCACCGGCACCACCTGGGAGCTCGAGGTCCCCGCGGACACCGAGGACCTGCGGTGAGGGTGCTCCTGGTCGACGACCACGCCCTCGTCCGGAGCGGCCTGCGCGCCGTCCTCGCGACGACCGACGACTGCGCGGTCGTCGGCGAATCATCGACGGGCGAGGACGCGGTGGCGCTCGCCCCCGGGCTCCGACCCGACGTCGTGGTGATGGACCTGTCGATGCCGGGCGCCGGCGGGGTCGAGGCAACCCGGCAGGTGCGCGCCCTGCTGCCCGCTGTCCGGGTGCTCGTCCTCACGACGTTCTCCGACGACCACCGCGTCCGAGCCGCGCTCGCCGCGGGAGCGACCGGCTACCTGCTCAAGGACGCCTCCCCCGACGAGGTCGTCGCCGCGGTCCGCGCCGCTGCCCGGGACGAGACGCCCATCGACCCGCGGGTGGCCCGTGCGCTCCTGCCCGGGGCCGTGCACGTCGACCCAGGACCGGACCTGCCCCCACGCGAGCGTGACGTCCTGGTGCGGCTCGCTCGCGGGCTGTCGAACCGGCAGATCGCCACGGAGCTCGGGATCGCCGAACGGACGGTGAAGGTGCACGTCGGTTCGTTGTTCCGGCGGATCGGGGTCGCCGACCGGACGAGCGCCGCGCTCTGGGCCCGCGACCACGGCTGGTGACCGGGTACTAGTACCAAGGTCCGATGGTGCCGACGACCGGGTCCGGCGACGATCGACGTGTACGGGCCACCCCGGCCCCTCCCCAGGAGGCACCCATGCACACGGCATCCCCCACCACCCGGCGTTCCCGCCGCCGACTCACCGGCATCGCCGCCGCGGTCTCCCTCGGCGCCGTGGCCGCAGCCGCCCTCGTCGGGGTCTCCCCCGCGAACGCGTCCGGCAAGACCTCGACCGGTGGCGACTACGCCGTCACGGTGAACGGGACCACGACGAACCCCGCAGTGGGCAAGGACTTCAAGGTCAAGGACGTCGCCGTCTCGGGCTCGATCAAGGTCCGTGGCAAGCACAACGGCTTCGACATCCGCATCGCCGACCTCGGTGTGTACGACTACACGCTCACCGGCGCGCCCGACACGCAGCGGATGGTGACGAAGCCCACCGTCGTGTTCGCGTCGAAGGTCCCCTCGCTCACCGCCGCGCAGCTCGCCAGCACCAAGCTGTCCTCGCTCGACGTCAAGGACGACACCCTCGTCGCGATCTTCGCCACCGCCGCCGGCAAGCTCAAGGTCCAGGCGAAGGACGGCGCCCAGGGCGGCGTCTTCCAGATGGAGACCGAGTTCGCCGGCCCGGTGACGTTCACGCACACGCTCGGTGCGGGACTCGTCTACTTCACGAACCCGTACACGGGCAAGATCAACTTCGGCGACGGCGTCGCGGCCGTGGCGTCCGGCAGTGGTTCGCACCAGATGCTCCTCGGCAAGGACAGCCCGCAGGTCGCCACGAAGACGTCGCAGACCGCGACGACCACCACGTGGACCGTCCAGCCCGGTGGTCGGCTCGGAGGCGTGCTCGGCGAGGACGCCGTCGAGCTGTCGCAGGGTGCCACCAACTGCACGAGCCAGTGCCAGGCGCAGAACCAGATCCGTGGCTCCCTGCCGGTGCCGCCGGACCCGGTGGACCCGCAGCCGCTGGTGGTCGCGATCCGCTGACGCGGACGGAGCGGGACAGGAGGCCCGTGGCGACGCCGCCACGGGCCTCCTGTCCATCGGTGCGCGCGTCAGCGCGGGATGACCGAGAACAGGAACTTCTTGCGGACCATGTACCAGGCCAGCAGGATCAACGCCGAGTGCACCACGAAGCCGATCCAGAAGTCGCCCCACGGCACGCCGGGGATCGACGCGATCGCCAGCGCGAAGAACACCTGCCACACGAAGACGTAGAGGCTCGCCTGCCCGATCGGGATCCAGAGCCAGCCGATCGCCGTCGAGATCGGCTTCCAGAACACCGTCAGGATCGCGTACGACACGATCGCGAAGAACGCGATGTCGACCAGTCGGCCCCACTGCAGGTCCACCCGCTGGTACGCCGTGTTGTACAGGTCCTCGTACATCGACGCCGGGAACGGCACCGGTGTGAACCCGGCGTGGTTCGCCGCCCAGACGTACACCAGGAACGCCGCGTAGCCGCCGACACCGATGCCGACCAGGACCTTGCCGAGTCGCCCGGTGAGCGCGCCGATGATCTGCCGTCGGTAGTACCCGAGCACGAGTCCGTGGGTGAACACGACCTGCCAGGTGAGCAGCGGGAAGACCGCCTCGAACTGCGAGTTCAGCGGGCGGAACTCCGGGTTGAGGGCCTGGAACACGTACAGCGCCCAGCTCACGACCAACACCACCCACCAGAAGCCGCGGCGGATCAGCCAGAGCAGCGGTGGGATGAACAGGCTCAGCACCACGAACAGACCCATGATGTTGAACGGCCACGGGCCCATCTCGAGCAGCAGGAACTGTCGGATGGCGTACCACGGCGGCGGGTAGCCGAGCAGCTGCATCGCGTTCGGGTACAGGTCGTACACCCGGCCCTCGGCACCGACGCCCCCGGTGCCGGTCCCCCGGTCGGTGAACGTCGTGATCGCGTCGGTGTTCAGGAACGGGACGAAGCTCAGCGCGAAGACGACCGCGATCACCACGAGCGTGACGAGGTACTGCTTGCGGGCACGCTTCCACGCCCCGATCGCGGCCGCCCACTCGCCGAACTTCTTGATGGCGAACGGGTAGGTCATGCCGAGGACCATGCCGGACAGGAACACGAACATCTCGGCACCGGTGATCGCACCGACCGCGTGCAGCGTGAGGTACGAGTACGGCCCGCCGATCTCGATGTGGGTGATCACCACCGCCAGGATGATGAACCCGCGGAACAGGTCGAGCCGCAGGTCACGCCCGGGTTTGCCGTCGTCGGGGTAGCGCCAGCTCGGCAGCAACCGTCCGAACAGCCCGCTCAGCAGGAACACCACCGCCAGGCCCACGGCGACCCAGACGATCCACGCCATCTGGTCGCCGCCGGTGTCGTACTGCTGGTCGGTCGCGGCGTTGCCCTGCTGCGTGGTGATGCGGTCGGTGACGGGCCCGAAGGCGAAGTGGTCACCGCGCTCGAGGTCGGTGCGGAACGACCCGGCGATCCCCGGCACCGCGGTGTCGCGCCAGTCGGCGACACGGTTCCCGGCTTCGGGCTCGCGGCGGTTCGTCTCGAGGAAGGTCACGCCCCGGATCAACGGGCGGTCCTGGACCGAGGCGATCACCTGCCGCCACCAGCCCTGTTTGACCGGGAGCTCTGCATCGCCCCGGCGGGTGTGGTCGTACAGCGCGCCGGTGTCGAGCAGCATCGACCGGTCACCGTCCACGGCGAACCGCTCGTAGAAGCTGTCCGCCTGCTGCTGCTCGTAGCCCCACGTCTCGTCGAACCGGGACTCGACCTCGCCGCGCTCCGGCACGTCGTTGCGGGTGAGGGGGACGTCACGACCGGCGGCTTCGGTCGACTTGCCCTTGCCGAAGTAGTACAGCGACAAGCCGACCCAGTCCACCGAGGCGTCGCCCGGCCAGTACGGCTCGTAGGGGTCGTCGGCCGCGGTCAGCTCGCCGTCGCCGTTGGTGTCGAGCTTCGCGACGTCGGTCGCGGAGAGGTCTGCCAGTCGTCCCGCGGACTCACCGAACGGGTACCCCGCACCGTACGACGGCGACCACACCATGCGCGCGTCGGAGTCGCCGCCGTGCACGGCGGTCGCGAGCGTCCGGAACGCCTGCACGAACTGGGTCGGCTGCTGCCCCCAGCGCACCCACGTGCCGTTCATCTGCGGCGCGAACCGCACGAGCACCTGGGTGTCGTACTGGTCGTGGATCTCCTGGAACGCGGTGTTCGCGGCGCGGGCGTCGGCGGCGTCGAGTGACCGGAGCGACTGCCCGGGTTCGAGGCTCACGACGAGGACCGCGCCCTGCGTCGCCGCGGCACGCGTCGCGCGGAGGAGCTCTCGCCTGGCCGAGCGGTCCAGCGGGTAGTCGATCTCCACCCCGTACATCGACGGCGTCGCACCGAGCCGTCCCTCGTACCCCGCCGGGGAGTCGTCGCCCCAGTCGAGGTCCGGGCCGAACCACGTCGTCCCGCTCGCCGGCTCCGTCGCCGCGGCCGTGTGCACCGTCACCGCGGACGCCGGCAGTGCACCGCCGAGCAGGAGTGTCGCGATCGTGACGAGGACGGCGACCACGCGGGCCGCCAGCAGCCTCACCGGTCGCACACCAGCGTCCAGACGTTGTGCCCGTGCTCGTGCCGGTGCTCCAGCCGGTCGAGGGCGGCGATCGCGAGCGCCAGGCCGCGTCCGCTCTCCTGCTCGACGTCGGCCATCGTGACGGCGCTCAGGTCGATGTCCACGGGCAGACCGTTGTCGGTGAGCTCCGCGGTGAGCGCCCGGTCGGTCGACTCGAGTCGCACGGTGTAGCGCCGACCGGCCTCCTGGTCGGAACGCGCGGTGTGCTCGACGATGTTCGCGGCGACCTCGGCCAGCGCGGTCTCCAGCGCGAAGCGGAGCCGGGCATCGTCGATACCGAGCCCGTCCCACCAGGCGCCGAAGCGATCCTGGACCTCGTCGAGCGACACGGGCGTCGCGGCGACGTCGAAGGTGGTCTCGGCGCTCACAGTGGTCCTCCGGCGGTGCTCGACTCGTGCTCTGACTGGACTCCCGTGCCCGGGCCGCGGTAGAGCACGGCCCGGATCACGATGCTGAAGATGAACAGGTCGAAGACGACCCACGCGGTGTTGACGAGCGGCGCGATGCCCGACGCCTGCCCGGTCAGGTAGCGGATGCCGATCAGGAGCAGTGCCGCGACCAGCGTCCCCATCGCGATGAGCTGCGGCTTGACGAGGTCCCACCGGGGCTTCTGCTCGGTCTCGTCACGCACCTTCGGCGTGACCCGGAACCCGAGCGGCTTGCCGCGGAACACGTTCTCGAACGCACTCGTCACCGCCTCGATCCACACCGGGAAGAGCGCGAGCGAGTACTGCTGCCCGCGCCACGTCGGTCTGCCGGCGGCCACCACCCAGAACAGCAGCTGGTTGAGCACGAGGAACGGGATCAGCCGTGCGAAGAAGTCGACGCTGTAGGCCTGCACCGGGACGACTCCGAACGACAGGCAGAGCACCGGGGCAGCGATGTAGACGATCGCGGCGAACCCGGACAGGTAGCTCCACATCGTCGAGAAGTACATCAGGCGCTGGCCCCAGGACAGGCCCTTCTGCACCAGGGGGTTCTCGCGGAAGAACACCTGCATGGTGCCCTGCGCCCAACGGAGCCGCTGCACGAGCATGGTCGGCAGGTCCTCCGGCGCCAGGCCCTTCGCCAGGATCTCGTCGTGGTACGCCGACTTCCAGCCGAGCCCGTGCAGCCGCATGGCGGTGGCCATGTCCTCGGTCACCGAGATCGTCGCCAGCGGCATGATCGGCTGCGCCTCGTCGTCGCGGTTGACGTCGAGTGCCCGTGCGAGGACCGCGATCGACTCGATGGCCGCCACGGGCGATGCGTCGCGCCGCCCGAGCACGTCGAGCGCGGCGTCGTCGAGCCCGGCGAAGGTGTTCGCGTCGGTCGACATCGCGGCGAGTTCCTGCAGGTCGTTCCGCACCGACTCGAGGTCGGCGGCGGCGAACCGGAAGGCGATCGTGTCGATCCCCCGCTGGAACGCGTAGGTGACGTCGCCGAGCGGTTCGCCGGCCCGGACCTGGTCGCGAGCGCGGTCGACGACGGCTTCGGCCTCGTCCAGAGCGCCGAGCACCCGCGGGTCCGTCTCGGTCTCACGCGCACGGGCCAGCAGCTTCCGCGACGTCGTGATCGTGCGCTGCACCGAGGCCTCGACCTCGACCACGTAGCGGGAGATGCCGAGCTGCATCAGGGCCTCGCGCCGCAGGATCGCGTTCGACCCGCAGAAGAACGCGGCGTTCCAGCCGTCCTTCGACTGCTGGATCGGCCCGTAGAACAGCGGCGCCTGACTGCCGAGCAGGTCCGCCTCGGGGACGTTCTCGAACCACTGCGGCGTCTGCACGAGCGCCATCCGCGAGTCCTTGAAGTAGCCGAGCGTGCGGTCGAGGATGCCGGGCTCTGGTACCTGGTCGGCGTCGAGGATGAGCAGGAACTCACCCTGGGTCGCGAGCAGGGCGTTGTTGAGGTTGCCGGCCTTGGCGTGCCGGGGACGATCGATCCAGTCGGCACCGCGGGTGATGACACCGATGCCGAGCGATTCGGCGGCCGCACGCATCTCGGGGCGGTTGCCGTCGTCGAGGATCCACGTCGTGTGCGGGTGCGTGATCGCCTGCGCCGCACGGGCCGTGCGCACGACCATCTCGACGGGCTCGTTGTAGGTCGTGATGAAGACGTCGACCGTGACGTCGGAGGACGGCTTCGTCGGGGGCTCGCCACGCTCGCGCAACCGCCACGCCCCGAACGCGAACAAGAGCGAGTCGATCACGCTGTAGGTCTCGGCCAGGATGAGCGGCACGGCGATCCACCAGGAGTGCCAGTTCACCGAGGCGGCCCAGCGCCAGACGACGTAGTTCACGCCGGCGATCGACGCCAGGAGCGCGACCGTGCGCACCGTGACGAGTCGTCGGCGGGCCGTGCCGGTGGTGAGCCGGCGGCGGTCCTGGCGGCTGACGTCGAGCGCCGTCACCCGGTCACTCCGTCTGCGGGGTCGCCGGCCGAGCTGCGTCGCAAGGGTGCCTCCTGATCCGCGCGGACCCCGGCCGCAGCGCACGCCCGGGTGTGGTGCCGGCCGGCCGCTGCCCAGGGGACACCGTGCCGGCCGTCCGCTCCGGTCGTCGGGCACGACCTCGGCGTAGGGACCTGTCTACCGCAGTGACCGGCACTCTGTCAGGCCCCGAGTGCGAGTCGTGGACAACGGCTCGGGGCGACCGCACGACCGGGTCAGAACGCGGCGGCGAACCCGAGGTCGTCGGCGAGCCGCGCGATCACCTGGTCGAAGTAGGCCGCGCCGTCGGACACCGAGCCGACGAAGTGGCCGAAGAGCTCGAACGAGATCGTCCCGAACACCGTCGACCAGGCCATCAGGGTACGGACCAGGACCTCGTCGGGCAGTGCGATGCCGAACGACCGCAGGGTGGTCACTGCGTCCGCGACGGCGGGACCGGCCACCCCGGGAGCCGCCGTGGGCGCGGCGGGTGATCCGGGCCTCCCGTCCGCCCCCGACGCCGACGTGACGTCCCCGCCGGGCGCGACCGCATCGGCCACCACCCGCACCAGCGCGAGCGTCGTCCGCGCGGCGGGCACGACCGTCTCGCGCGGTGCGGCGTAGCCCGGCACGGGCGACCCGAACAGCAACGCGAAGTCGCCCGGGTGCGCGACGGACCACGATCGGATCGCGCGGCACGCGGCGACCCAGCGCGCACCCGGTTCCGGGCCGGCCGCAGCGTCAGCAGCCTCGACCGCTGCGCCGAGTTCGTCGTAGTCGACGATGAGCAGCGCGGTGAGCAGGTCGTCGCGACTCGGGAAGTACCGGTACACCGCGGACGACACCATGCCGACGTCGCGGGCGACGGCTCGGAGGCTGAGCGCTGCGGGCCCCTCGTCGGTGAGGCGGGTGCGCGCGGCGGCCAGGATGTCCGCCCGGATCGTCTGCCGGGCGAGCTCGCGTGCTGTCGGTGCCATCTGGTCACCATGCCACAAGAGAGCACTGCACACAAATGAGAGCAGTGCTCTTGCTCTTTCGTCGCCGGACGCGCATCCTGGTTGCGAGAGCACCGCTCTCACAACCAGAACGGAAGCAGGGACCATGTCGCACCACCACCTCGTCATCGGCGCCGGCCCGGTGGGCCGCCACGTCGCCGCGCTGCTCGCCGAGCGCGGCGAGCACGTCACCGTCGCCACCCGCTCGGGTCGGGACACCGGCCTGTCAGGGGTCGATCACCTCGCGCTCGACGCCTCCGACGCCGAGGCCCTCACCCGGGCAGCCGACGGCGCCGCCGTGCTGTACAACTGCGCGAACCCCGGCGACTACACCCAGTGGGAGCGCACCTGGCCACCGCTCGCGGCGTCGATGCTGACCGCTGCCGAGCGGACCGGAGCCGTCTACGCCATCACCGGGAACCTGTACCCGTACGGCCCGGTCGACGGCCCGATGCGCGCCGACACCCCGGACGCGGCGACCGACCACAAGGGGATCCTCCGCGCACGACTGTGGGCCGACGCCCTGGCCGCGCACCGTGCCGGACGCATCCGCACGGTCGAGGTCCGCGCTTCGGACTACGTCGGGCCGGGCATCGGGGCGAACGGACACGTCACGCGGGTGCTGCCGGCCGCACTGCAGGGGAAGGCCGTGACGATGATCGGCAGGACCGACCTGCCGCACACCTTCACCGACGTGCTCGACGTCGCCAGGACGCTGGTGCTGGCAGCCTCGGACGAGGGCGCGCACGGCCGCACGTGGATGGTGCCGAGCAACCCTCCTCGTACCCAGCGGCAGGCGCTGACCGAGGTGCTGGCCACGGCGGGCAAGGCACCCGTGGCCGTCCACCGGATGCCCGCGGCGGCGATCCGTGCGCTCGGGGTCGTGTCGCCGATGATGCGGGAGCTCGCCGAGATGAGCTACCAGTGGACTGCGCCGTACGTGGTCGACGATGCCGAGAGTCGCGCGGTGTTCGGCATCGAGCCGACCCCGTGGGACGAGGTGTGTCGCCGGACCGTGGTGGGGGTGGTGTGAGGCGGGCTGGGGGCGCTGCGGGGGCGGGCGGCGGGGGCGGGCTGCGGTGGGCTGCGGCGCCGCCGAGGTTCCACAACATGCCGCCGGTGTGCCGCCGAGGTTCCACGGAACGGCCGAGAGCGCGAGGTTCCGAGATCTCGGAACCTCGGACCTCGTACCCTGCACCCCACCCCGCGCCCCCACCCCGCGACACCGGGTGGCGCCGAGGTTCCACAACACGCCGCCGGTGTGCCGCCGAGGTTCCACGGAGCGGCAGAAAGAGCTCCGACACTCCAAGATTTCGGAACCTCGGGCCCCGCCGCACCCACCGCGCCCGACCCCCGGAACACAGGACGGGGTGGGACGCGCCGTTGCGTCCCACCCCGTCCTGCCTCGGTCTGCCGGTCAGATCACCAGCAGCCGCGAGTACTGCGCCGACGACAGCTGCTGCGCAGCCCCGCCGGAGGCCGGCACGCGCCACAGCCCGGCCGAGGGCCCGCTGTCGACGTTCGCGAACACGTCGCCGTCGTCGGAGGCGGCACCCGTGTTCGCCCCGCGCGACCCCGCCGTGATGCCGGAGACCGCCACGGTGGACTTCCCACCGGTGCCCACCACGAGCTTGTCCGGGATCGTGCGGTCGACCTTGCAGCCGGTCGGACTGGTCGGGTACTCGGCCGGAGCGGTGCACCACTCGGCGGACTGCAGGAGCGAGAAGCCGTCGGCGTTCGCGGCACCGTACTCGAAGGCCAGTCGCGGCTCGATCGTGGTCAACGCCGTGGCACCGGGCTTCAGTTGGTACCAGGCCCACGAACCGGCGGCACCGGGAGAACGGATGTCGACGTACACGTTGCCGTGCGAGTCGGCGAGGACCGCTGCGGGGTACCCGACGCCGGAGCTGCCGGGGAGGGTGATCGCCCGTGCGGTCATGCCGGTGCCCACGACGATCGGGGAGAACTGCGAACCGCCGACGACGACGACCTTGCCGTCGGGGGTGACGGTCCAGAACCGCTGCCCGCTGCCCGTGGCAGTCAGGTCGAGCACGGCCGTCGCGGTGGAACTGCCGACGGGGAGCTTCTGCACCGCACCCGTCACCGAGTCGATCCAGTACAGGTTGCCGGCGACGTCGGAACGCAGGTCGGGGGTCAGGTGCAGCCCGGTCGCCAGCGTCCGCGTGGCACTTCCGTCGGCGGGGTGGAACAGGATCGAGGTCAGGTCCGCCGAGGGGGTGAACACGTCACCGACGTCGTCCGCGGCGAAGCCCGTCCCCTTCGCGGCGACGACCTTCCCGGCGCCGGAACCGTCCTCGGCGAAGCGCACGACGTTGCCGGACGCGTCGAGGGCGAAGAGCGACTGCGTCGTGTCGACCACGGACGGCGTGGTGTAGCGGACCAGGATCGTGCGGCCGGACTTCTTCGCGCCGATCGCCCGGACCGAGAACTTGTAGGTCGTCTTCGGCGTCAGGTCACCGAAGCGGTCGGACCGCGCCTTCGCCGGCAGCCGGTCGACGCCGTTGCCGGGCTGCTGCTGCGCGGGGGCGATCGTGACCTTCCAACCGGTCACCTTCGCGCCCGACTTCGGGGCGCCCCAGGTCACGGTCGCGCTGTCGCCGGCTCCGGTGACCCGGACGGTGGTGGGCGCTCCGGGCGCCGAGGACGAGGGGGCTGCCGTCGCCGGCGCCACTCCCCCGATGACGAGCGCCGCCGCTGCTGCGACGGTGATGAGTGCTCGGTACACGTTCGTTCCCCTGCCTTCTCCGCGGCTCCCTGCGTCACGGCTCCAGGTATCACAGCACCGCTCGGGCGCCAGGGGAACGGATCCGAGCGTGATCTGCGGTTCCCCGCACCGCAAAGCTGGTGACGCAAGGCCGGCACGCGGGGCGGCCCGCGGCGGGAGACGCGACCGGACGACGGACGGGAGGAACGGTGCCAGCTGGCACCGTGCCTCCCGTCAAGAGGTGGTCGCGTCCAGGACGCAACTCGCGTCGACGACGCGACTCGCGTCAGTAGCGCGGCTTGCGCTCCGGACGCTCGTCGCGGCGGCCACCACCACGGCGGTCGGGCTTGATCTCGATGAGCTTTCCGCTGATCCGGGTGTCGGTCAGGCGGTCGAGCACGCCGCCGTCCATGTCGGCGGGCAGCTCGACGATGGAGAAGTCCGGCTGGATGCGGATCGCACCGAAGTCGTCGCGGCGGAGGCCACCCTCGTTCGCCAGGGCGCCGACGATCTGGCGCGGCTCGACGCGGTGGCGGCGGCCGACCTCGATGCGGTAGGCGGTCATCGGCTGCGAACGGCGGGGCGCACGGTCACGGTCACGGTCGCCGCCACGGTCGCTGCGCGGGCCGCGGTCGTCACGTGCACCGCGGTCGTCGCGCTCGCCACGACGGGCGTCGCGCTCCATCTGCGTGCGGAGGGCGTCGTCGGCTGCGGTCAGGAGCAGCGGCGAGTCGCCCTGCGCCACGACGGCCAGGGCGGCGGCGACGTCGTCCGAGGGGACGTCGTGGTGCTCGACGTAGTGCGCGATGACGTCGCGGAAGGCAGCGATGCGACCCTGGTCCTCGAGCGCCGCGGTGATCGCGTCGTCGAAGCGGGTCAGGCGCGTCTCGTTGACGTCGTCGATCGTCGGCAGCTGCATCTGGGTGAGCGGCTGCTTCGTGTGGCGCTCGATCGCGGAGAGCAGGCGACGCTCGCGGGGGGTGACGAAGCTGATCGAGTCACCCGAGCGGCCGGCACGACCCGTGCGGCCGATGCGGTGCACGTAGGACTCGATGTCGACCGGGATGTCGTAGTTCACGACGTGCGTGATGCGGTCGACGTCGAGGCCACGGGCGGCGACGTCGGTGGCGACGAGGATGTCGAGCTTGCCGGACTTCAGCTGGTTGACGGTCCGCTCGCGCTGGGCCTGGGCGACGTCACCGCTGATGGCCGCTGCGGCGTAGCCACGGGCCCGGAGCTTCTCGGCCAGGGTCTCGGTCTCGCTCTTGGTGCGGACGAAGATGATCATGCCCTCGAAGTCCTCGACCTCGAGGATGCGGGTCAGGGCGTCGACCTTCTGCGGGTACGAGACCATCAGGTAGCGCTGCGTGATGTTCGCGGCGGTCTTGGTCTTGGTCTTGACGGTGATCTCGGCCGGGTCCGTCAAGTACTGCTGCGAGATGCGGCGGATCTGGGCGGGCATGGTCGCGGAGAACAGGGCGACCTGCTTGTCGTCGGGGGTGTCCGCCAGGATCGTCTCGACGTCCTCGGCGAAGCCCATCTTGAGCATCTCGTCGGCCTCGTCGAGCACGAGGTACTTCAGCTCGGACAGGTCGAGCGTGCCCTTCGCCAGGTGGTCCATGATGCGACCGGGGGTGCCGACGATGACGTCGACGCCGCGGCGCAGGGCGGACAGCTGCACGCCGTACGCCTGACCGCCGTAGACCGGCAGGACGTGGACGTGCTTCATGTGCGACGCGAACTGCTCGAACGCCTCGCACACCTGCAGGGCGAGCTCACGCGTCGGGGACAGCACGAGGGCCTGCGGCTTCTTGCTGCCGGGCTCCATGCGGGACAGGATCGGCAGCGCGAAGGCGGCGGTCTTGCCGGTTCCGGTCTGCGCGAGGCCGACGACGTCGCGGCCGTCGAGCAGTGTGGGGATGGTGGCTTCCTGGATGGCGGAAGGGGTTTCGTAGCCGATGTCCTTGACGGCCTTGAGCACAGCATCGCTCAGGCCGAGATCGGCGAAGGTCACCACGGGCCCCTCGTCGGTGGTCTCGGTGGTGGTGGCGGTGTCCGTGCTCATACACCAACGGTATCTCGAATGCACGCTCCGCAGTGACCGGGGGGCGTGCGGACGGGAGGAACGGGGCGGGCCCGCCCCGCGCCTCCCGTCCTCTTGTTGGTCACGTCACGGGCGCGTGGTGCCGATCCCGAGGACCGCGTCGGCCCGGTCGTTCAGTCGCGTGAGCATCTCGGCGAGCGAGCGCAGCTCGTCCGAGGCGAACTCCTCGGTGAGGTCGTCGAAGACCTCGGCACCGGCGGCGTCGAGCTGGTCGAGCAACTGCTTGCCCGCGGGTGCGAGCGAGACCAGGGTCGCTCGGCCGTCGGCGGGGTCCGGCGAGCCGACCAGGTGCTCGGCCTCGACCAGCGACGCCACCCGGCGACTGATCACCGGGCGGGACAGGCCCGTCGCGTCGGCGATCGCGGTCGCACGGACGGGTCCGTGACCGGCGACGGCTCGCAGGATCACCCGCGCGGTCGGGTCGAGGCCGCCGCTGGACTCGATGAGCGAGGAACGCAGGGTCTGCCGGACCCACAGCCGGTCGAGCTGGGATCGCAGGAGTCGCTCGGCGGCACGCCGGTCGTCGCACATGGGGCCAGCGTAGTGGGCACATTTAGTTGCTTGCTGGAAGCAACAGATGTATCGTTGCGCGGTCTGCAAAGTTACACAGCACGAAAAAGGAGTTCGATGACCGCCACCGCACCCGTCCAGGTGCAGCACGGTCGGCACACCGCCGAGGCCCCAGCAGCCTCCGGCGGGACCGGCCCGCAGCCCCTGATGACCCACCGCCAGATCCTCCTGGTGATCTACGGCCTGATGGCGGGCATGTTCCTGTCGTCCCTCGGCCAGACGGTGTTCGGCACGGCGATCCGCACCATCGGCGACGACCTGCACGGCCTCGACCAGCAGGCCTGGGTCACCACGGCCTACCTGATCACCTCGACGATCGCGACGCCGATCTACGGCAAGCTCTCCGACATCTTCGGCCGCCGGCCCCTCTACATCTTCGGCATCGTCGTGTTCATCCTCGGCGCCGTCCTGTCGTCGATGTCCACCTCGATGCTCATGCTCGCGGCCTTCCGCGCCGTGCAGGGCATCGGTGCCGGTGCGCTCATGTCGCTGCCGCTCGCGATCATGGGTGACATCCTCGCCCCGCGCGAACGTGCCAAGTACCAGGGCTACTTCCTCGCCGTGTTCGGCATCTCGTCCGTCATCGGGCCGCTCATCGGTGGGCTGCTCGCCGGTTCCTCCGAGATCCTGTGGATCACGGGATGGCGCTGGGTCCTGCTGATCAACGTGCCGATCGGTGTCGCCGCGCTCCTCATGGTCATCGTCTTCCTGCACCTGCCGAAGGTGCACAGTGCCGACGACGCGAAGCCCAAGGTCGACTGGTGGGGCGCGACCGCCGTCATCGTCACCCTCGTGCCGCTGCTGCTCGTCGCCGAACAGGGCCGCATCTGGGGCTGGGGATCCCCCGCCGCCATCGCCTGCTACGTCGTCGGGGTCGTCGGCCTGGTCGGGCTGCTGCTCATCGAGTCGAAGATGGGCGACGCGGCGATCATCCCGCTCAAGCTCTTCCGCTCGGGCACGTTCTCGATGGCGACCGTCATCGGGTTCCTGGTCGGCTTCGCGATGTTCGGTGCGATGCTCACCATCCCGCTCTACCTGCAGATCGTCGTGGGGCTCACCCCGACCGAGTCCGGCTTCGCCACGCTGCCCCTGGTCGGCGGTCTCATGATCGCCTCGATCACGAGCGGTCAGATCGTCGCCCGCGTCGGCCGCTACCGGATCTTCCCGGTCATCGGCACCGCGCTCGTGTCCGCCGGCTACGTCGTCCTGACCTTCATGTCGATCGACAAGCCGCTCTGGTTCCTGATGATCGGCATGTTCCTGATCGGCCTCGGCCTCGGCTCGGTCATGCAGTCGCTGACCCTGGCCTCGCAGGGCTCGGTCGAGGCCCGTGACATGGGCGTCGCCACGTCGTCCGCCACGTTCTTCCGCCAGATCGGTGGAACGCTCGGCACCGCCGTCCTGCTGTCGATCCTGTTCTCGGTGATGCCGGCGAACATCCTGCACGCCACCGCGAACGAGAAGGACCTCGGCCCGGCACTCGACGCCGCGCTCAACCCCACCGTCGCCAGCGCGAAGGCGAACCAGGGCGCGATGGACAAGATCTGGACGCCCGTCGTCACCCCGCTGACGAAGACCGTGCAGTCGCAGCTCGACGCTGCCTCGGCGAAGGCGACGCAGGCCGCCGACGCCGCGGTCACCGAGCAGGTCACGGCAGCCGTGCAGCAGCAGGTCGCCGCCGGTGCGGTCCCCGCCGCCTCGGCCCAGTCCGTCATCGACCAGCAGGTCGCAGCGGCGACGCCGGCGGCCGAGCAGTCCGCCCTCGAGCAGGTCGCCGACCAGGCACACGCCAGCGTGCAGGACGGCACCGTGTCCGTCGACTGGTCGAACGCCTCGCAGCGCTCCTACTGGGTCGACGAGCTCACCCCGGAGCTCGCGAAGAAGATCGACGACGGCAACACCACGAGCGACAGCGCCACCAGCACGAACGACACCTCGTTCCTGACCGGTGCCGACAGCCGCCTCACCCGGCCGTTCATGGCGGGCTTCAACGCCTCGTCCGTGACGATCTACTGGGTCGGCCTCGGCGTGATCCTGCTCGCGTTCGTGCTCACCTGGTTCTTCCGGGTGCCGCCGCTGCGTCAGCGCTCCGCCCTGCAGGAGCGTGCCGACCTGTCCGCCGAGGCCCAGCTCGAGGCCGAAGCCGGCGCTGCCGCTGCCGACGCCGGCTCGTTCACCGGTCCGATGACCGGGTCCGTGCCGACCGGATCGGTGCCGACCGGCTCGGGCTCGACCGGCTCGGGCTCGACCGGATCCACGCCGACGCACCGTCGGTGACCGACCGGGCCGTCCGTGCCGTGCCCCCTTTCCGGCACGGGCGGCCCACCAACCCCCACCACCAGGAGTCCACGTGATCACCACCCCGGCAGCTGCAGTGGCGACGGAGCCGTGCACCCTGCGGGAGCGCAAGAAGCAGCAGACCCGGCAGGCGCTGCACGACGCGGCCCTGACGCTGGTGTCCGCGCACGGGCTGGACGGCGTCACCATCGAGCAGATCTGCGCCGATGCCGACGTCTCGCCCCGCACCTTCTTCAACTACTTCTCGTCCAAGGCGCACGCCGCCCTCGGACTCGACTCCGTCGAGGTCCCGGAGCCTTCCGCAGCATGGTTCACCGAGGCTCGTGGCGGCCTGGTCGACGACCTCTGCACCCTCGTCGCGGCGACCGTACCGCTGTCCCAGGACCGCCGCCGGATGAAGGAGCTGCTGGTCCTCCGGCCCGAGATGTCGTCGATGGTGATGCAGTGGATGGCCGAGTCGCGCCAGTCCCTGCTCAGCGTCGTGGGCACCAGGACCGACGACCAGACCGCTCGCACGGCGGTGACGCTCGTGATGTCGGCGCTCAGCGAGGCCGCCCACCGCGACTCCGTGCGGAACAACGACGAGCTCGCGGTGCGGCTCCGGTCCGTGGTGCGCGAGATGGCGGCGCTGGCCTCCTGACGGGGCGCCGCGCGAGGCGTACCGAGTCGTTTCGGGCGTACCGGGTCGGAACTTCTGACCAGGTACGCCCGATTCCGTTTCCCATCGCCCGCGTTCTGGGAAAGAACGTCAGGTGGTGGTGGCGCCTGCTGGCCGCCGAGCTGGCCGGTGCCACACGAGCGCGGCGTTGGCGCGGTCGCGGGCGAAGCGGAGCACCCGCAGCACCACGATGTCGTGGTCGCCCGCACGGTGGACGGCCTCGACCGAGCACTCCAGCCACGAGTGCGCGCCGTCGAGCAGCACGGCACCCGACCCGGTGTCGACGTGCGGCACGCCGACCAGTCGCTGTGCCCGGTCGCGGGAGGCCAGCTGCCGGGTCTGCGCCGCGTGGCCCTCGGCGAGGACGGAGATGCCGAGCACCGGCGCACCGGCCAGGTCCGGCCAGGTCGTCGACGAGTGCTGCACGGCGATCGTCGCGAGCGGCGGGTCGTACGAGACCCCGACGGTCAACGACGTTGCCACCATGACGACCGGCACGCCCTCGACCCGTGCGGCGATGGCGGCCACGACGGAGGGGACCTCGGCGATCGCCTCGCGGATGTCGAGCGGGTCGTCGGTGAAGTCGTGCTGCATGGTGGTTCCTTCGTTCAGGAGCGGGCGAGCAGGGTGCGGGCACGGCGCTCGTCGGCACGCATCGCGGCGACGAGGGCGTCCGGCCCGGGGAACGTGCGCTGCCGCCGGAGCCGACGACCGACGGTGAGCTCGACGGGGGTGCCGTACAGGTCGCCGTCGAAGTCGAGCACGTGGATCTCGACGGTGCGCGGCCGGTCGGCGAAGGTGCTGTTGCTGCCGATCGACACGAGCGCCTCACGGGCACCGGACCACGTCGGCGCGGTGAGCCAGCCGACGTAGACCCCGTCCGACGGAACAGCGCCCGCGTCGTCGGGCAGCAGGTTGGCGGTCGGGAACCCGAGCCCGTGCCCGACCCCGGCGCCGTGCACGACCGCGCCGGTCAGGACCGCCGGCGCTCGCCCTGGCAGGGACGCCGCCGCCACGAGTGCCCCGAGGGCCGCCAGCGCCAGGGCGCCGAGGGCCACCGCGTCGGTCGACACCGCGAGCAGCACCGCGGTCACCGTGCTGCCCAGGACGGCACCGAGCTGCTTCACGGTGTTGAAGGTGCTCGACGCCGCACCGATGGTCGCCGGTCCGGCCCCGAGCACCGCCGCGAGCGAGAACGGCGACCAGACGAACGCGTTCGCGACCCCGAAGCCGGTGAACGCCGTCGCCACCGCCCAGAGGGGTGCGGCGGTCCCGATGAGCACGGCGGTCAGTGCCACCGAGACGACGAGCAGGACGGCGCCGATGGTCGCCGTCGCACGGGGGCCCGCGGTGTTCGTCGTGCGGCCGACGAACGGTGCGGCGGCCAGGCAGGCGACCCCCATCGGCACGAGCACGAGGGCCGCGGCCCCCGGTCCGAGACCACGTCCGTCCTGCAGGTCGAGCATGAGCGGGATCGGGGCAGAGCCGACGCAGAACGACGCGGCGGTCGCGCCCCACGAACCGGTCACGAACCCGCGGTCACCGAACAACCCGAGCGGGACGAGCGCCCGGTCCCCCGCGCGGCGCTGCACCGTGAGCACCGCGGCGACGACGAGTGCGCCGAGCACCACCAGACCGACCCTCGGCAGGGGTGCGGCGAGGACGCCGTCGCCCGTTCCCTGGACACCGACGACCACCGCGAACACCCCGGCGGTCACCCCGACGACGGCGAGCACCGGCAGGGGCACCGCGATGCGTCGGGACACCGGCACGAACCGCAGCACGGCGACGGCGGTGACGATGCCGACGGGCACGTTCACCAGGAAGACCGACGGCCACCCCCACGCCTCGACGAGCACGCCGCCGACGATCGGGCCGGCGACGGTCGCCGCACCGCCACCGGCGCTCCAGACGGCGAGCGCGACGGCGAGCCGGGGTGGTTCGAACAACGAGCGGATCACGGTCAGGCACTGGGGTGTCAGCAGCGCGGCACCGACGCCCTGCACGGCGCGCCAGACGATGAGCGCGCCGATCCCCGGTGCGAACGCGCACCCGACCGACGCGACGGTGAACACCGCGAGCCCGAGCAGGTAGACCCGGCGGTGACCGAAGCGGTCGCCGAGCCGTCCGGCGACGAGGAGCGGCACGGCGAACGCGAACAGGTAGGCGCTGTTCACCCAGACCGACAGCGACGCGTCGGTGCCGAGGTCGCTGCCGATGTCCGGCAGGGCGACGGACACGATCGTGCTGTCCAGCAGCAGCATGAAGAAGCCGAGGCAGAGCCCGCCGAGCGCGAGCCACCGACGGGCCGGGGTCACCTCACACCGCCAGGTTCTCGCGGAGCGTCGACCCCGGGTACCGGGGCGCCAGGGCACCTCGGGCACGTAGCTCCGGCACGAGCAGCTCGCTCAGGTCGGCGAACCCGGTGGGCATGCCGAGCGGGCTGGACAGCATGTAGCCGCCGCGTCCGCCGGTGGCCGCGAAGTTCGCCTGCAGGGCGTCGGCGACCCCCGCGGCGTCGCCGACCAGCATGTGGTCGAGGCCCGTCGCGGCACGCCAGCCGTGCTCGAAGAAGTCGTCGCGGTCCATGGTGTGGTCCTCGCCGAACTCGGCGACCAGGCTGCCGACCAGGCCGGCCGGGCTCGCCTGCGCGGCGACGATCTCGTCGCGCAGCTCGCCGAGGCGGAACGTCTCCGGGAGCGTGGAGAAGTCGTACCCGGCGTTGTGCGAGATGAAGGTGCCGACGGCCTCGCGGTTCCAGAACGACAGCAGCGAGTCACGGCGGGCGGCGGCCTCGGCGTCGGTGGCGCCGACGATGACCTGGGTCGCCCAGAGGATCCCGACGCCGGACGGGTCCCGACCGGCGTCGGTGAGCGCTGCGTCGAGGGCGTTCCGGTGCCGGAGCTGTCCGGCGACGCTCGACCCGAACCCGAACACCAGGTCGGCGAACGACGCACTGGCGGCGATGCCGCGCGGCGAGTTGCCGGCCTGCACGACGACGGGGTGCCGCTGCGGACTCGGGACGCTCGCGAGCGGGCCGCGCACCTTGAAGAAGCGGCCGTCGTGGTCGATCGGGTGCACCCCGGCCGGGTCGGCGAACCGGCCGGTCGCGCGGTCGCGGACGATCGCGTCGGGGGCGACGGAGTCCCAGAGCGCACGGCAGACGCCGATGAACTCCTCCATCCGTTCGTACCGCAGGTCGTGGTCGATCAGGTGGTCGGACCCGTAGTTCGCCGCGTCCGCGCCCCGCGACGAGGCGACGACGTTGAACGCCATCCGTCCGCCGGTGACGTGGTCGAGCGAGTTGAGCAGTCGGGCGACGGAGAAGGGGTGGGTGAACGTGGACGAGTAGGTGAGCCCGAACCCGATGTGCTCCGTGACGGTGGACATCGCGGCGATCACGGGCGACATGTCCTGCCGGGGCCACTGGATGCCCCATTCGACGGCCGGGTCGATGCTGCCGCGCCACGTGCTCGGCACACCGGACCCGTCGCCGAAGAACAGCATGTCCACGCCTGCGCGCTCGGCGGTCCTGGCGACCTCCATGTACATGCGGACGTCGGGGAAGTCCTGGCCGACCCAGCTGCCGGCCGCTGCCCACCGCCCCTCGGTGTGGGTGAAGGACAGGTCGTAGGCCAGGTGCATGCCGCTCATCGGGCACCCACCGGCGAAGCGGACGCAGACGCAGACGCAGCAGACGCAGACGCAGACGCAGCAGCATCAGACGCAGCAGCGTCAGCAGCCGCGCGCCACAGCGCCACCGTCTCGTCGGCGTCGGTCACGACGCCCACGTTGAGGTCGATCAGGGTCAGTGCGGCGTCGTGCACGTCGGTGTCGTACGCGGCGGTGGCGTCCTGCGGGACCACCACGGGCCAGCCGAGCTGCATCGCGTCCTGTGCGGTGGCGAGGACGCAGCACTCGGTCGTGAGTCCCACGACGGTGACCCAGCCGATCCCTGCGGCGGTGAGCCGGGCCTCCAGGTCGGTGCCCAGGAACCCGCTGTAGCCGCGCTTGACGACGCGTGTCTCACCGGGCTCGGGCGCCGTGCGGTACCACTCGGCGCCCTCCGTGCCGATCCGGCAGGGCTCGTCGTCCGGCATCGGGCCGTCCGGGTCACCGCCGCGCAGCCACGTGCTGGAGCGCCACGGCGAGGCCGGGTCGCTGCCGAGTTCGACCCAGACGACGGGGACGCCCGCTGCGCGGGCCTCGTCGACGAGCGAGCCGATGCGGGTGACGGCGGCGTCCACGGCGACGGACGCGCGGTCGTCGAGTCCGTAGGGGGCGATCCGCGCCGGCTCACCGAAGTCGCGCTGCACGTCGACGACGACGAGCGCGGGGCGGAGCGGAGCGGACAGCAACTGCGCCAGCCGCGGGTCGCGACCCGCGTCGAGTCCCCCGGTCACCGGACGACCGCCGCGTCGTGCTGGCGGAGCGCCGGCAGGACGGTCTCCCCGAACAGCACCATGTCCTGGTCGTACTCGGGGAAGATCAGCATCAGGCCGTCGAGCTCGCCCCGGTCGACGATGTACTCGATGTGCTCGGTGACGGTCTCGGCGGACCCGGCGACGTACGCGGTCTGGAACGCGTCCTCACCGGCAGCACCGTCCGCCCAGGCACGCGCCTGCTCGGCGGGGACGCCCCACGACGCCCGCATCGAGGCCAGTGCTTCGCGGTCGACGCCGGCACCCCACTCGCGCACCTTCCGCTGCGCGGCGGCGTCGGTCTCGCCCTGCACGACCGTGAGCATCGAGTAGGTGCGGCACTCGCGTCCCTCGGCGGCGGCGCGGTCGTGGACGTCGCGGGACAGGTCGCGCATCTCGTCCAGGCTGTCCGCTGCCAGGAAGGCGCCGTCGGCGTGCTTCGCCTGGAACGCCCGGGCCGCCTCGGACTTGCCGGCGCTGATGATGGTCGGCCGCGATGCGGGGTGGGGGCGGGACTCGCACGCGTCGAGGTCGAAGTACGGCGTGTGCATCGTCACGCTGTCCTCGGTCCACAGGCGCGTGACCGCCTCGGTCCAGAGCTCCGTCATCCGGTACCGGTCGGCGTGGCTGAGGGCCGCGTCCCAGATCCCGAACTGCTCGAACTCCGCCGCGTAGGCGCCGTTGACGATGTTCATGCCGGCCCGGCCGCCGGAGACGTCCTGCAGCGTCGTGTACATCTTCGCGGCGACCGCCGGGTTGTGGACGTTGGCGTGCATCGTCGCCCAGATCTTGACCCGCTCGGTGGCCTCGGCGATGCCGGCCATCATCGTCATCGACTCGAGGGAGCGACCCCAGTGGTCGGTGGAGCCGCCGAAGCCGCGCCACTTCGCCATCGACATCACGAAGTCCAGGCCGATCGTCTCGGCGTGCAGCGCCGCGCGCTTGTTCCACGCGTAGGTCGCCTCGGGGTGGGGTGCCGTGGTGGAGAGCATCCACCCGCCGTTGCCGATCGGGAGGAAGATCCCGTACTCCTTCGCGGGCATCTCACGCCGCCTTTCTGGTCGTTGCGGAACACTCGGTGACGATGGGACTCACGGTGCGGGCCACACGGTCTCGCCGTCCTTCGTGATGGCGTCGATGTACTCGTTCGTGAACCAGCGCTTCGCGTCGTCGGCGGTCACCGAGCTCTTGACGATGTCGAACTGGTGCAGCATGTCGACGAGCTTCGTCACGTTCTCCGGGTCGATCCCGCCGAGCGGCTGGTCCGGCGTCGGGTTGTCCGCGATGACCTTCGTCTCGGTGGTCCAGATCTTGGTGTTCTGGGCGGTGTCGTAGGTGGCGCCGGACAGCTTCGCGGCGTACCCGACGCACTGCTTGGTCTTCGCCTCGCTCGCGGAGCAGAAGTCGTAGGCGTGCAGGGCTGCGCGCAGGACGTCCTCGACCGCGGTCGGGTGCGCCTTCGCGAAGGCGGGGTTCACGGCCATCGCACCGATCGACGAGGGGATGTCGTAGTCGACGGGCTGCCAGACGGTGACGTCGTCACCGGCGGCCTTGAGCAGGTTCGGCTCGTTCGACACGAAGCCGGTCAGCGCCTCGAGGCCGTTCTGCTTACGGGGCAGGACGGACGGGTCGTAGCCCTCCTTGACGAGCGTGAGGGAATCCCACTCGACACCAGCCTTCTCCATCATCGCCCGGACCGAGGCGGGGACGTAGCCCTTGTGGCCGACGACCTGGCCGTCGAGCTGCGGCAGCTTCGTGATGTCCTTGTTCGTCATCAGGACGTCGAGGCCGGCGTTCGAGTACGACGAGATCCCGGTGATGTCGATGCCGTTCGCGCGGGCCTGGATGAGGTCCTGCTCGGCGACGGCGGACACGGTGGCCTGGCCGCTGGCGAGGAGCTTCGTGTTCTGGGCGGTGTCACCCGAGCCCGGCTTCAGGGTCACGTCGAGGCAGAGGTCCTTGAAGTAGCCGAGCTCGTCCGCCGCGATGTACTCGAGGATCGACGCCGACGACTGGTACTGGTAGCCGGACAGGTAGGTGATCTTGCCGGCGTCCTGGTTCTCCTTGCACCGCTCGGCCGAGATCGCGCTGCCCTCGGACGAGGTGGTGCCGGCGCTCGAGCCGGTGCTGCAGCCGGTGAGCGCGAGGGCGACGACGGCGGTGGCGAGGGCCGCGAGGGCGGCCTTGGTGCGGTGCGTGGTGCGGTGCATGGTGCGGTGCTGCATGGTGCTGTGCTGCATGGTCACTCCTGTGGGAAGGGATGGGTGGTGCAGGGCGGGTGCGGGTGGGTCGGTGGGTCGCCGGACGTCGGCCTGGAGGCGCGGCTGACGTCGCGCGGGCAGGCTCGCGCCGGCGGGTGGTGCGGCAGGGCCGCGGGGCGGCCGCGTGGTGCGGCCGGCGCCCCGCGAGTCAGTCGTTCGCGGAGCGGTGCCAGTGCAGGACGCGGCGCTCGACGACCGTGATGAGTCCGAGCAGGACCACGCCCATCACCGCGAGGATCGCGATCGCCGCGTAGACGACTTCGAGCTGGTTCATCGACGACGCCGTGCTGATCACGGTGCCGAGTCCTCCGGTGGATCCCGAGGCGGAGAGCTCCGCGACGACCGCGCCGATGATCGACAGCGGGAACACGATCCGGAGGGCTGCGAACACGAACGGCAGGGCGTTCGGGATCCGCAGGTGCACGAGCATCTCGAACCGGGAGGCATCGATCGTCTTGTAGACCTGCAGCACGGGCTGCGGCACGGACCGCAGGCCTGCGGCGGTGTTGATCAGGATCGGGAAGAAGCAGATGAGCGCCGTGATGACGAGCTTCGGCAGCGGCCCGAACCCGAACGCCACCACCAGGGCCGGCGCGATCGCGACGAGGGGCGTGACGTTCAGCACGATGGCGATCGGCATGACCGCACGGCGGACGATCGGCAGCTCACTCGTCAGCACCGCGAGCACGAAGGCGGCGAGGAACCCGATGGCCAGGCCGACGAGCGACTCCGCCAGGGTGATGCCGGCGTTCTGCAGGTAGTAGGGCAGCTGCGTGGCGAGGGTCTCCCCCACCGCGGGCAACGGCGGCAGCAGGTACGGCATCGCCGTCGCGCCGATCTGCCAGAGCACCGCCAGGACGGCGAGCATCACGACGAGGGGCAACCAGACGGTCGGTCGGAGCCAACCGGGCACCGGTCGGCGGGCGGTGCGTCGTTCGGCGTCGGCCGTGGTGGCGGTCGCGGCGGGTGTGGAGGTGGTGGTGGCGCTCATGGTCCCGTCTCCCTCAGGCCGCATCGGTCATGCGCCAGGCGCTGTGCAGACGGGTCCGGACCAGGTCTTCGTACTCGTGGAACCGCTGTTCCTCGAACAGCCGCTGGTTGCGCGGGCGGGGCAGGTCGATGTCGATGACGTCGACGATCCGGCCGGGGCGCGGCGCCATCACGACGACGGTGTCCGACATCCGGACGGCTTCGGACACCGAGTGCGTCACGAAGAGCACCGTCGTGCGCAGCTCGTCCCACAGGTCGAGCAGCTGGTCCTGCAGGCTCTCGCGGGTGAACTCGTCGAGCGCCGAGAACGGCTCGTCCATCAGCAGGACGTCGGGGCGCAGGCCGAAGGCACGGACGATCGCGGCACGCTGCTGCATGCCGCCGGACAGCTGTGCGGGGAGCTTGTCCATCGCCTCGCCGAGTCCCGCCATCCGCAGGAGTTCGCGCATGTCCGGGCCGGTGCCGGTACTGCGCTCCTCGAGGTCCTCGATGGCGGCGCGGCGGCGACCGGCACCCGGGTTCACGCGCCCGGCGAGCGACACGTTCTGCAGCACGGTGAGCCAGGGCAGCAGCGCCGGTGCCTGGGGCACGAGTCCGATGAGCTTCGCCGCGCAGGCCTGGGCCGGCGTGACACCGTGCACCCGGACGTCACCGCGGTCGGCGGGCTCGAGCCCGGCCACCAGGCGGAGCAGCGTCGACTTCCCGCAGCCGCTCGGGCCGATGAGCGACACGAACTTCCCGGGCTCGATGGTCAACTCGACGTCGTCGAGCGCGACCATGGCGCTCGGGCCGCTGCCGTACACCTTGCGCACCGCGTCCACGCGGACCGCTGATGTGGTCATCCGTTCCTCCATACCGTCGGCGAGCACGCAGGCTCGGTCTCGTATGGCGGAGAGCGTGCGTCGCGAGCTCGGGTTGGTCTGCGACGCGGAAATCCGCTGCTGGTGACGAGGCTAGGACGCCCGTGTTACGGAGTCGGACCACATGTGTTGCGAACGTGTGAACGAGTGCGCGGGTCGGGTCGACTGGGCTCAGCGCGGCGAGGGTACCGCGGTCTGCCCGTCCCAGAGCAGCACCTCGACACCGAGGTCCTCGGCGGCCACCGCCACCCACCCGGCGAGCGCCCTCGCCGCGGGTTCGGCGACGACGAGCACTGCTCGTTCCACGCCGGGGACCGACTGCCGCAGCCACAGCAGCTTGAACAGGTCAGCCATCACCTTGTTGCGCCAGGCGGGCTTGTAGGCGCCCTGGTTCGCGACGAGCTGCACGACGACGCGGTCGGCGTCGTCGATGCCCTCGACCTCGACCCGGGCGCGATCGAGCACGACCGTGCGCGGGCGGAGGACGAGGCCGAGGGCGGTGCCGGTGTGCTCGAGCATCCGGCGTTCGACGGAGTCGGGGGCGAACCGGCCCCACTCGGAGCGCGCGACGGGGACCTCGGTCATGTCGGCAGTGTAGGCGGCGCGTCCCGCCTCAGACGACCGACCACCCGCCGTCGCTCGGCAGCACGGCGCCGTTCACGTTGGCGGAGTCGTCGCTGAGCAGCCAGGTGATGGCCGCTGCGAGCTGCTCCGGCTGCGCGACCGGCGGGATGGCGACCTGCATGATGGGGCCGACCCGGCTGGCGGCGTACTCGCTGCGCATCGGCGCCTCGATGTTCGTCGCGACCGCGCCCGGCGCGACCGCGTTGGCGCGGATGCCCTGCGGCCCGTGGAAGAACGCCACGCTCTTGGTGAACCCGGCGATCGCGTGCTTCGACGCCGTGTACGCGGCACCCGCTGCCGAGGCACGGAGTGCGGCCTCGGAGGCGACGTTCACAACGGCGCCGCGGCCGGCGGCGATCATGTGCGGCAGGACGGCGCGGGTGAGGCGCATCGGCCCGGTGACGTTGACGCTGAAGACGCGGTCCCAGGTGGCGTCGTCGACCTCGCTCGGCGGCAAGAAAGCGTCCATGATGCCGGCGATGTTCGCCAGTCCGTCGATGCGATCGCCCGCGGCCGCGATGAGGGCGTCGATGGTCTCGGTCGCGGCGACGTCCCCGACGACGCTCTCGAGTTCGAGGCCGTCGAGTTCGGAGCGGAGCGCGTCGAGGCGGTCGGCGACGACGTCGGTCGCGATCACCCGCCCGCCCTCGTTCGCGATGCGCGTCGCCGTGGCGCGTCCGATGCCGGAACCCGCCCCGGTGACGATGATGGTCCTGCCGGTGAAACGTCCGGCGGTGGTGTCGGTCATGTCGTCTCCTCACTGAGAGGCGCTCGCTGCGCCACGATGGTTATAGCACTCAGTGCCGAAAGGACTCCATGCGCCCGACGAGTGACCACCCGACGAGCGACCGGCCAGCGAACGATCGACCGACGGGACGCCCCCGCACGATCGACCCAGACGCGGTGTCCCTCGTGGCGCTCCGGCTGTTCGACGAGCAGGGCTTCGACGCCGTGTCGATGGACGACGTCGCGACAGCTGCCGGGGTGAGCCGCCGGTCGTTGTTCCGGCTGTTCCCGAACAAGGCGGCGCTCGTCTGGGGCGGGCTCGACGAGTTCGCCTCGCGGTTCGGTGACGCACTCCGACAGCGGCCGTCCACGGAGTCGTCGTCGGACGCCCTCCGCGCGGCGTACCGGATCGGCGCGACCTTCCCCGACGACGCCGTCGAGGTCACCCGCCACCGACTCCGCGTCATCCGCGCCAACCCCTCCCTCGAGCACGTCGGCGCGGCCACGGTCACGACCCTGACCGACGCGATCGTCCGGTTCGTGGCCGAGCGGGACGGCGCGACGCCCGACGACCTCGCGGTGTCGGTGCGCGCGCACGCCCTGGCGGCCGCGGCGAGCGCGGCCCTCACGTGGTGGGCGCTGCACGGCGACGGCCGACCGGAGGACGTCGTGGACCGCGCACTCGCCCTGCTCTCCTGAGACGCGCCCTGGACACGACCACCAGACGGACGGGAGGCCCGTGGCGGGCGTGCCACGGGCCTCCCGTCCGGCACCCGGCCGGGCTCAGCCCATCGCTCGCTTCCCACGGACGTCGCGCGACAGCGCGTCGGTGCGCGCGCCGTCGCTCGGCGGTATCGTCCGGGCATGAACGTCACCGGACCGTCGCCGTACTTCCAACTCGTCGGCACCGCCAGGCAGGCCCTCGAGCACTGGCAGGGTGTCTTCGGCGGCGAGGTCCAGATCGCGACCTACGCCGACTTCTCACGGACCGACGGCCCCGCCGACGCGGTCGCCCACGGACAGCTCACCGGCGGGCTGCAGCTCTTCGCCGCCGACGCGAGCGAGACCGACGAGCCGTTCGCGGCGACCGGCCTGCTGTTCTCGCTCCTCGGGGCCGAAGAACCCGACGTGCTGCGGCGGTGGTTCGACGCGCTCGCCGAGGGTGGCACGGTCGTCGATGCACTGCAGCAACGGCCGTGGGGTGACTGGGACGGCACCGTGCGGGACGCGTTCGGTGTCACGTGGCTGATCGGGTTCGAGGCGTCAGCGCGGGAATGACGGGCGCACTCGCTGGGATGACGGGCGCACTCGCTGGGATGACGGGCGCCCTCGCTGGGATGATGGGCGCATGACCGACCGCCCCGCCGTCCTGTTCGTGTGCGTCCACAACGCCGGACGCTCCCAGATGGCCGCGGGGTGGCTGCAGCACCTCGCCGGTGACCGCGTCCGGGTGTTCTCCGCTGGCAGCGAGCCCGCCGACCAGGTCAACGCCGTCGCCGTGCAGGCCATGGCCGAGCAGGGCATCGACATCGCCGACGCCCGACCGGCGGTGCTCGAGACCGAGACCGTGCGCGAGTCGGACGTCGTCATCACCATGGGCTGCGGGGACGCCTGCCCGGTGTTCCCCGGCAAGCGGTACGAGGACTGGGACCTCGCCGACCCGGCCGGGCTGGGGATCGAGCAGGTCCGCCCGATCCGCGACGACATCCGGGTGCGGGTCGAGCGGCTGATCGCGTCCCTGTAGTCGGCTACTGCTGGTCGGACGGCAGCAGCGGCGCCCAGTAGGCGTCCGCGCCGTCGGCCTGCACGGCGTCGCGCTCGAAGCGGAAGCCGTAGTCCCGCACGAAGTCGAGTGCGGCGGCCTGCTCGTCCTCGGCGTCGTCGTGCGCGGCGTCGAACAGGTACACGCCGTGCCCCATCTTCACGCCCGAGTCGCTGATCACCGTGAGGTCCCAACGCCCCTCCTCGGCGCGTTCGATCCGCACGACGGCGGCCTGTGCAGCGGTGAAGTCAGCCATGCCGTCAGCCTACGGACGGTGCCCCGGCGGCGTTCAGGGTCCGCCGCGCCCACTACGCTGAGCACCGTCACAGGCCCGGACGAGCGGAGAACGAAGTCATGTCAGTCGGATTGCTCGCCGTGGTGGACGACATCCTCTCCGCGGCCCTGAAGGCGAGCGCGAAGACCGCCGGGGTCGTCATCGACGACGCCGCGGTCACCCCGCAGTACGTGCAGGGACTCGCGCCGGCCCGGGAACTGCCGGTCGTCGGACGCATCGCGCTCGGCAGCCTGTTCAACAAGTTCATCATCATCATCCCGCTGGCGCTGCTGCTCACCGCGTTCGCGCCCTGGGTGCTGCCGTACCTCCTGCTCATCGGCGGGACGTACCTGTGCTTCGAGGGCGCGGAGAAGGTCACCGAGTGGTTCGGTGTCCACCACGGCGCCGGTTCCACCGACTCGGTCACCGAACCGAAGCTCGTGTTCGGCGCCATCCGGACCGACCTCATCCTGAGCACCGAGATCATGCTCATCGCCCTGGCCGGGCTCGACCCCGACCTCGGGCTCTGGCCGACGCTCGGTGCCCTCATCGTGATCGGGCTCGTCATGACCGCGGTCGTCTACGGAGCGGTGGCCCTGCTGGTGAAGATCGACGACGTCGGTCTCCAGATGATGAAGAACTCGGTCCGCCGGACCCGTCGCACAGGAGCGCGGATCGTGCGGGCGATGCCGACGGTCTTCCGGGTCATCAGCGTCATCGGCACCGTGGCCATGCTCTGGGTGGGCGGGCACCTGGTCATCGCGAACCTCGCCGAGACCTTCTGGCACGGCCCGTACGACCTGCTGCACACGATCGAGCACGCGATCGAGGCAACAGGCCCGGTCATCACGTGGATCGTCGACACCGCGGTCTCGGCGGTCGCCGGCGTCGTCCTCGGCATGGTCGTCGTGGCGATCGTCCTCGGCATCGGTCGCCTCCGCGGGAAGCACTGACTGACACTTCTGTTCCGCCGTCGGAACACGAGTGTTCCGACGGTGCACGCGTCGAACGACTCGTGGAGCGTCGCAGAACGGGTGCGCGCGACCCGCGCCGCGCGCCTACCCTGGCGCGCATGGCAACGGTGCGACAGGTCCAGGTGACGTTCGACTGCGCCGAGCCGGAGCGGGTCGCCCGGTTCTGGTGCGAGGTCCTCGGCTACGAGGTGCCTGCTCCCCCGCCCGGGTTCGACGACTGGCAGGCGTTCAACGCCTCGCTCCCGCACGAGCACCAGGACTCCGCCTTCGCGTGCGTCGACCCGACGGGCGTCGGGCCGCGGCTGTTCTTCCAACGGGTGCCCGAGGGCAAGACGGTGAAGAACCGCGTGCACCTGGACGTCCGGGTCGGCACCGGTCTGGTCGGCGAGGAACGTCTCGCAGCGCTCGATGCAGAAAGCGCTCGCCTCGTCGCGCTCGGCGCGACGCAGTTCCACCGCATGCTCGCGGATCAGGTCAACGAGTCCTGCATCGTGATGCAGGACGTCGAGGGCAACGAGTTCTGCCTCGACTGATCCGCGAGCCCGCGCAGGTTCAGGCCACCGGCCCGTACGTGCTCACCTCGACGGCGTCGAGCTCGAGCTCCGCCGTCTGCTGGATGAGCGCCAGCAGGTCGGCGTCGAGCCCGGGAGCGAACTCCTCGAGGCGCTCCGGAGCGATGAACGACGGCACGCCGGCGGGGGCCTGCTCGGTCGCCGTCAGGTCCGTGCCGTCCTTCGACGGTGACGCCCCGCGGAAGATCTTGCCCGCCTCGGACGCCCCGTCGAGGTCGAAGCTGTACTGCTTGCTCTGCAGCCCGAGGTCGAGGAGCTCCTTGACCTCCGGGAACCGCTCGGCGTTCGTCTTCGGGATCGGCAGCAGGGTCTTCCAGTCGACGCCGAGGGTCTCGAGCGCCTTCGCGTAGGCGTTCTCGTGCGCCTGGTCGCGGACGATCAGGTACGCGACGGTGCTGCGGGCGGTGGGGTTGTCCGTCATCTCGTAGATGCGGCACTTCTGCAGCCGACCGGTGGACTCGAGCATCAGGTTGTAGAGCAGGTCGAGCGGCAGGTTGCCGGAGTTGTAGACGTAACTGCCGCTCCACGGGTTGCCGGCCGCGTCGACCGGCAGGGCACCCTGGGCGCCGACCAGGTAGTGGTGGATGTTGCTCGTGTCGAGCGCGATGTTGAGCGGCGTCGCACCCTTCGCGCCCGGCTTGTCGAGCGGGTCGGTGAGCTTGCCGGTGTACTCGGGCGAGCCGTCGAGCAGGCGGGAAATCGTGGTGCCGATGAGCTCGACGTGGCTGATCTCCTCGGTGCCGACGCCCTGGATGAGGTCGCGGTACGGCTTCGCCGCCGGGCCACGGAAGTTCATCGCCTGGAACAGGTACTGCATCATCGTGCGCATCTCGCCGAACTGCCCGCCGAGCCCTTCCTGCAGGGCGTTGGCGGCTGCCGGGTCGGGCTCGCCGTCGGCGATCTCGTTGATCCAGGTCTGTGCGTGGAAGTACATGGGGCCTCCTTGCTCACCGCGACGGATCCGCCGCGTGCCTCACCGTCGTCCGGCGTCCCTGGCAGGCGACACGGGTCGTCCACTCAGCGCGGTATCGTCGTCGGCGCCGCACCGCCGCGCCCGGAAGGACCCCCGAACCGATGACCGTCAGTCACGCCGTCGACACAGCCGCCCTCGACGACCTGCTCGAGCCGGACCAGGTCCTCCGCGACCCGGCGTCGCTCGAGCGGTACCGCCACGACGACGCCGAGTGGGCCGACTCAACCGCACCGCTCGCCGTCGTCCTCGCACGCAGCACCGACGACGTCGTCGCCACCGTCCGGTGGGCGGCAGCCGCCGGCGTGCGGGTCGTGCCGCGCGGCGCCGGAACCGGGCTGTCCGGCGGGGCGAACGCGATGGCCGGATCGGTCGTCCTGTCCCTCGAGCTGATGGACGCGGTGCTCGAGGTGAACACCGACGAGCGCTACGCCATCGCCCAGCCCGGTGTGGTCAACGACGCACTGCGGGCTGCCGTCGCGGAACACGGACTCTGGTACCCGCCGGACCCGGCGAGCTCGGCGATCTCGACGATCGGCGGCAACGTCGCGACGAACGCCGGCGGGATCTGCTGCGTGAAGTACGGCGTCACCCGCGACTACGTGCTCGGGATGACCGTGGTGCTGGCAGACGGTTCCGTGGTGGAGCTCGGACGCCGCACGGCGAAGGGCGTCGCCGGGTACGACCTGGCCGGCCTGATGGTCGGGTCCGAGGGCACGCTCGGCATCGTCGTGTCGGTCACCGTCAAGCTGCTCCCCCTTGCCGGACGCGACGAACGTGCTGTGATCGGGTACTTCCCCTCGCTCAGCGCCGCCGGGGACGCCGTCGCTGCGATCTCGCTTGCCGGGATCATCCCCGCCGCACTCGAGATCGTGGACCGGACCTGCCTGCGGGCCGTCGACGACTGGATGCACCTCGGGCTGCCGTCCGACGTCGACACCCTGCTGCTGGCCCGGGTCGACGAGCGTGGTGCCGCGGGGGACGAGCTCGCCGACCAGGTCGCAGCCGTCTTCGCGCAGGCCGGCGGCACCGACGTCGAGCGCGCCACGGACCCCGACGACATCGACCGGCTGTTCCAGGCACGGCGACTCGCGTACCCGGCACTCGAGCGGCTCGGACCGGTGCTCACCGAGGACATCTGCGTGCCCCGCAGCGCGGTGCCCGAGATGCTCCGACGGATCCAGGCGACGGCGGCAGCGCACGACGTCACCATCGCGAACATCGCGCACGCCGGCGACGGCAACCTGCACCCGCTGATCATCGCTCCCGAGGGCGACGACGCCGCGAAGGCCCGCGCGAAGCAGGCGTTCGACCAGATCGTCGCGGACTGCCTGGCACTCGGCGGCACCGTCACGGGTGAGCACGGCGTCGGCCTGCTCAAGCTGCCCGGCCTGCGGCAGGAGCTGGGCGAGCGGGTCCTCGCGATGCACCGTGCCGTCAAGGACGCCCTGGACCCGGAGGGCACCCTGAATCCCGGCAAGGCGTTCTGAACCCACGTGGACGACGGACGGGAGGCCCAGTGCCAGCTGGCACCGGGCCTCCCGTCCGTCCGCTGGTCGCGTCCAGGGCGCGAAGGTCACAGACCGGTAACGAGGACAGATCGGTCCAAACCTTTTGCCGGAGGCCCCCGAATCACCTGCACAGACCGGGAACCACCCGGAGCGCTCACCAGCCGCACATTGCTGGTTCTCCACCCTGCACCAGGGTGTGTTCGGCGCGCACACAGCAGCCGCGCCGAGCGCGACACC
>NZ_RKIA01000007.1:0-196954 GCF_003751685.1 Curtobacterium sp. PhB78 | reverse complement strand
AACGCCTCGACGCCATGACGCCGAGAGAGGCTCTCGACGAGCTACTCTCGGCGTCACTGACAGGCGGTGTTGCACCGACCACTTGAATCCACCCGCGGACTGTTCGCGGACATCTGTCGCTTTCGCGCCCGAGACGCGCGTGACGGCGGACGGGAGGCCCGTGGCGGGATCGCCACGGGCCTCCCGTCCGTCTCCTGGTCGCGCTGGGCGACGGGGCGCTACGCGCGGGACGGCAGCAGGTGGATGGCCTCCATCGCGAGCTCTGCCGCGATCGGGTCCTTCGCCAGGACGGCTGCCTTGAGCTTGTCGAGCTCGGGCAGGATCACTGCGGCCGGGATCAGCTCGGCGAGCTCGGGGACCCGGAGCTTGAAGGACAGCCCGTCGGTGGTCGACCGGCAGAGCTGCACGAGCGACGGGTTGCCGCAGGCGTCCGCCCACTGCGAGTAGATGTCGGCGCCGTTGCGGGCGACCTGGTCCTGCTCGTCGGCGCCGACCCGCGCGATGACGTCGTCGAGCATCTTCACGATCTTCTTGCGCTGCGGCTCGGTGAAGTTGGGCACCGCGAGGCGCACGACGCCCCCGTAGATGACGCCGAGCGTGCGGTAGGCGTCGAGGAGCTCGTCCTTCGTCGGGGCCGCCACCCGGGTGTAGCGGTTCGGTGCCATCTCGATCAGGCCGGCGCGGGCGAGTTCCGCGAGCGCCTCGCGGATCGGGGTGCGGGAGACCCCGAGCCACGCGATCAGGTCGTCGTCGTTGAGTCGCTCGCCGGGCTCCAGCGTGCCGTCCATGATCGCGTCGCGGATCTTGTCCTGCACGGTGTCACGGAGGAGTTTGCGCTCGGCGGCGGGCTGCGTCGAAGGAACTGGCATGCACCCAGCGTGTCACATGTGATGGTTCGCGCGCGAGAGGCGCGACGGCCACCAGGCCCGCCGACCGAGGTCGTACGCGATCGCCGGCACGAGCAGCGAACGGACGACGATCGTGTCGAGCAGGACGCCGAACGCCACGACGAACGCGATCTGCACGAGGAACAGGATCGGGATGACACCGAGGGCCGCGAACGTCGCCGCGAGCACCACGCCGGCCGAGGTGATCACCCCGCCGGTGACCCCGAGTCCGCGCAGGACCCCCTCGTGCGGACCGTGCCGCAGCGCCTCTTCCCGCACCCGTGTCATGAGGAAGATGTTGTAGTCCACCCCGAGCGCGACGAGGAACACGAACGAGTACAGCGGCACACTCGGGTCCGCACCGGGGAAGTGGAACACGTGGTCGAACACGAGCGCTCCGACGCCGAGTGCTGCGGCGAACGACACGATCACGCTGCCGATGAGCACGAGCGGGGCGACGACGCTGCGGAGCAGGAGCATCAGGATGAGCAGGATCACGACCAGCACCACGGGGATGATCAGCGTGCGGTCGCGGATCCCGGTGTCGTTCGTGTCGACGGCCGTCGCGGTGACGCCGCCGACGACCGCGCCGGGATCGACCCGTTCGACGGCGGTGCGGAGGTCACGGACCGTCTGCTCGGCGGCGTCGGAGTCGGCCGGGTCGGACAGCGTGGCCTCCAGCAGCACGTCGCCGCGCGACACCGTCGGAGCGGCGGCGGCGGCGTTCGAGGTCGGGTCGCCCGTCACGGGCACCGTGCCGGCCGGGGCGTCCTTCGCGGCAGCGACGACCCCGTCGACGCCGTCGACCCCCGTGACGGCGTCGACGAGTGCGTCGAGGTCGCGCTCCGACCCGATGACCTGCGCCGGGCTGCCGGAGCCGCCGGGGAAGTGGTCGGCCAGGACGTCCTGCCCGTCGCGTGCCTGCGAGGCCCCGATGACCAGGTCGCTCTGCGGGACCCCGTCGGCCTTGAGCCCGACCAGTCCCGTGCCCATCGCGAGCAGCCCGACGGTGCACACGATCCACACCACCCGGGAACGCTTGGCGACGAGCCGACCGACGCGAGCCCAGATGCCGCGCGCGTCCGGACCGGTGAGCACCGGGTGGGCGCTGCCGTACGCGGGACGGAGCGGCCAGAACGCGGCGCGACGGAACGCGAGCAGCAGGGCGGGCAGCAGCGACAGCGCGGCGAGCAGGCTGAACGCGATGCCGATCGCGGCGACGGGACCGAGCGCCTTGTTCGAGTTGAGGTCGGAGAGCAGCAGGCAGAGCACGCCCACGATGACGGTGCCGCCCGAGGCCAGGATCGGCTCGAGGCTCCCCCGCAGGGCCGCCTTCGTCGCACCCCAGCCCGTGCGGTGGTCGCGCAGCGCCTCGCGGAAGCGCGCCGTGTAGAGCAGGGCGTAGTCCGTCGCGGCGCCGATCACCAGGATCGACAGGATCCCCTGCACCTGGCCGTTCACGGTGACGATGTCGGCCTTGGCGAGCCACCACACCACGAGGATCGAGGCGCACAGGGCGAACGTCGCGGTGCCGAGCACGAGGATCGGCAGCAGCGGTGACCGGTAGACGATGATCAGGATCACGAAGACCGCGGCGAGCGCCACCCCGAGCAGCAGGCCGTCGATGCCGGCGAACGCCTCGGTCAGGTCGGCGGTGAACCCGGCGGGCCCGGTGACGTACCCGCTGACACCGCTGGGCCGGGCGTCGTCGACGTCGGCGCGGATCGCCTCGACCGCGTCACCGGTGTCGGCTGCCGTGGTGAGGGTCGCGACGATCTCGACCGCGTCGCCGTCCTCGCTCGGGATCACCGGGCTGACGGCTTCGACGTCGTCGCGGTCACCGAGCTGGGTCGCGAGGTCCTTCGCCGCGGTCAGGTCGGAGGACGACATGCCGCCGTCGCGCTCGAGCACGATGATCGCGGGTGCGCCCGACTCCTGGCGGAACTCCGACGACCGCTCCTGCACCTTCGTGGCGTCGGCCGACGCCGGCAGGAACGAGGTCTGGTCGTTCGTCGACACCTCGGAGATCTTGCCGAAGTACGGACCGCCGACGGAGGCGATCGCGAGCCAGACCACGATGACGAGCGCGGGGAGGACGATGCGGAGGAAGCGGGACACGACGGTGAGCGTACACCGGTCGTCAGCATGCTGATTACTAGACGGTCGCGACGCCGGTCGCGACGCTGGTCGCGACGCCGGTCGCGACACCGACCGCGACACCGACCGCGACAGCTGTCGACCGTAGACTGCGCCCATGGACGACACGACCGAGCAGTGGCCCCTCGGCCGGCTGTTGTCGGCCGCGGCACGCTCGGTCGAGCGGGACTGGGATGAACGCCTCCGCGCCATCGGGCTGCCGCACGCAGCCCTCATCGCGGTCGACATCCTGATCCGCACGGGCCCCACCGGTGCCGACACGATCGCCCGCACGGCACGGGTGCAACCGCAGACGATGTCACGGACCCTCGAGCGCATGGAGCGGGACGGCCTGGTCGAGCGCACCCCGCACCCCGACGACCGACGCCGGCGCCTCGTGACCGTGACCGATCACGGACGCCGAGCGTGGGAGACCGCTCGACACATCGAGCGCGAGGTCCTGCCGGACGACCCGGCACTGCGGACGGCACTCACGGAACTGCTCGGGAAGTCACGGCAACCCAGCAACTGACACGCTGTACCTGAAATACCAGATGCGGTACGATGGGTCGGTCGGTGGCACGCCGACGCGAACCCGTTGGAGTCCCGCATGTCCGAACGACGGGCGGCCCGCCTGGCCGCCGACACCGCCACCAGAAGCGGACGCCACCCGCGGCGCCGACGCCCGCTCCTCGTCGCACTGCTCGCGACGGTCGGCTCGCTGGTCGGCATCGCCACCGTGATCGCCGTCGTCGCGAGCATCTTCGTCGGCGGCCTGGCGCGCAGCTTCGACGCCCGCCACGACACGATCGCGAACCCGTTCCCGAGCGGGACCCGACCCGCTGCGTCCGGCGGCGAGAACATCCTGCTCATCGGGTCCGACTCACGAGCTGCACGCGGACCGGACGGCAAGCCATCCGGGGCCGGTGGCCGTTCGGACACCCTGATGCTCGCGCACGTCCCGGCCGACCGGCAGGCCGTGTACCTGATGTCGATCATGCGTGACTCGTGGGTCGACGTGCCGGGTCACGGGAGCGCCAAGATCAACGCCGCGTACGCGTGGGGCGGAGTCCCGCTCACCGTGCAGACCGTCGAGCAGCTGCTCGACGTCCGCATCGACCACGTCGCCGAGATCGACTTCACCGGGTTCAAGGACATGACCGACGCCCTCGGCGGTGTCACGGTCGACTCCGGGCAGGCGTTCGCCGCAGGCAAGCACGAGTTCGTCGCCGGCGCGAACCGGCTCGACGGCGACGCCGCACTCGCGTTCGTGCGCGAGCGGTACTCGTTCGCCGACGCGGACCACACCCGCGTGCTGAACCAGCAGGCGTTCATGCGCGGGGTCGTCGGCGGGCTGCTCTCCCGCGGCACGATCACGAACCCCGGGCGTATCCAGGACTTCGTGACCGCGACGAGCGAGCACCTGGCGGTCGATGCCGGACTGACCTTCCCGACCCTCGTCGGCCTCGGATGGTCGCTGCGCGACGTCCGGACCGACGACCTCAAGACGTTCACGGTGCCGACTGCGGGGTCCGGAACCTCGCCGGACGGGCAGTCCTACGTCACGCTCAACGACCTGGCGGTCGGCTCGCTGTCACAGGCGCTGCGGTCCGACGACGTCGCCGGTTGGCTGGCCGACAACCGGCAGTAGCGCCCGCAGGCTCCCACCACCGGTCACGCACGACGACGCCCCGCGACCGAGGTCGCGGGGCGTCGACGTGTTCGTCCGGTGGAACGATCAGGCGGGGAGCTGCAGCTCCTGGCCCGAGTAGATGAGGTTCGCGTCGTCGATGGTCGACGTGTTCGCGGCCCACAGCTTGTTCCAGCCACCGTCGATCTTGAGCTTGGTGGCGATGGTGTCGAGCGTGTCGCCCGAGGCGATCGTGTACGTCTTGCCGCTCGTCTTCACGGCGGCGGGCTTGCTCGGCGTGGTGGCTGCCGGTGCGGCCTCCTGCGCGGGTGCCGGAGCAGGAGCCGGGGTGCTCGGTGCGGCCTGCTCCGGGGCAGCGGGGGCCGGTGCGGCCTGCTGCGTCGGGGCCGGAGCAGCGGGGGCTGCCGGAGCCGGAGCAGCGGCGGCCGGTGCGGCACCGCTCGTGCCGCTCAGTCCGAGCTGGGCCGAGCAGGCAGGCCAGGCGCCCCAGCCCTGCGTGGCGAGGACACGCTCGGCGACGGCGATCTGGGCCTCGCGGCTCGCGCCGGCGGGGCTGCCGACGCCACCGTTGGCCTGCCAGGTGCCGAGGTTGAACTGCAGGCCGCCGTAGTAGCCGTTGCCGGTGTTGATGGCCCAGTTGCCGCCGGACTCGCACTGCGCGAGGGCGTCCCAGGTCGAGCCGGACGCAGCGTTCGCGGGGGTTGCCGCGAGGCCGACACCGGTCGCGGCGATGCCGGCGAACGCGAGGCCGCCGACGATGGTGCGGGTACGGGAAAGCTTCTTCATGTGATTGCTCCACCGGGGTCACGAGCCGCTTCGAACGCGGAATCCACTGCCCACCCCGACCGATCGCGGTCAGTTGTGGGGTGCGCCACCGGGGGCAGTGGTCATCGGGCCGGCGGCACCTCGGTCGGCAACCATAGGAAACTCTTCACCGTTATCAAACCGAGACAAACGGTTCTACCCGTTGGTGCTATGTACCCCGCACCAGAACCTGTACGCCTCGATGCCCATGGCCATGGTCATCGACCCGTACCCGGGTACGTCACCTTGGCAATTCCCTGGCAATGCCGGCCAGGAGGCCCGGATCACGCCCGCGACAGCAGCGTGACGGCCTCGAGATGGCCGGTCTGGGGGAACATGTCGAGCACACGAGCGCGGCGCAGCCGGAACGAGGGCATGCGCGCGAGGTCCTTCGCCAGGGTCACCGGGTTGCAGCTCGAGTAGACGACGTGCTGCACGTCGGACTCCTCGAGCCAGGTCGACAGCGCCTCGCCGATCCCACGTCGCGGCGGGTTCACCAGGACGAGCTCGGGCACGGTGTCGGGTCGGGCGCGGAGTGCGTGCTCGGTGGCGTCGTCGGCGGCGAACCGGAGCCCCTCGAGCCCGGCCTCGCGCGCGGACTGCTTCGCCGAACGGATCGCCTCGGCACTGGTCTCGATGCCCGTCACCGCTCGGCCCGGTCGCGCAGCGTGCAGGGCGAACCCGCCCACGCCGCAGTACAGGTCCCACATCGACGCCGGGTCGAGCTCGTCGATCCACGCCGAGGCCTGCGCGTACAGCTCGGTGGCGACGGCGGTGTTGGTCTGGAAGAAGCTCTGCGGCCGCAGGTGCATCGTGATCCCGCCGAGGCGCATCGGCAGCGTCTCCTGCTCGGTGAGCACGATCTCCCGGTCACCCTCGGTCACGGCCTTGTGCTCGGGAAGCAGGTTCACCGTGACGACCACCACGTTCGGCAGGGCGTCGCGCAGCACATCGAGGTACTGCCGGATCCGAGCCACCTGCCCTTCGGACCGCAGGACGAACCGCACCATGAGTTCGCCGTCGGGCGACTCGGTGACCAGGACGTACTTCAGCTCGCCGCGTCGGGCAGCGACGTCGTACGGGATCAACCCCGCGGTCTGGACGAAGTCGGCGAGCAGGGGCAGCGCGTGTCGGATACCGGGCGTGCAGATCCCGCAGTGCCGCAGGTCGACGCCGCGCTGCCGGTGGTCGAGGATGCCGACGGTCGGGTGCTCCGTCGAACCGCCGACCACCATCTTCGCCTTGTTCCGGTACCCGGACTCGGGGCTCGTGATCGCCGGTGACCACGTGACGGCTCCGGGGCCGCCAGCCGCCTCGACGGCGTCGTGCAGGAGTTCGCGGGTGCGGAGCTCCTTGTCGAGGACCTGGTCGGAGTAGGGCTGCCCCATGAGCGTGCAGGACCGGCACACCCCACGGTCGAAGTAGTCGCACTGCATGGCCGAGTCAGGATACGGCAGCGTCCCGCGTCGTCGTGGCGATCCGGTAGACCGACGTCGTCGCCGTCAGGAACAGCGTCGTGCCGTCGTCGCCGCCGAAGCACAGGTTCGACGTCACCTCGGGGACGGCCACCTCGCCGATCCGCTCGCCGGAGGGGTCGAACACGACGACGCCGCGGTGCGACGACGACCACACGTTGCCGTGCTCGTCGACCCGGATGCCGTCCGGTGCGCCCTCGCCCGGCTCGAGTCGCGCGAACACCCGGCCGTTCTTCAGCAGGTCGCCGCCGTCACCGCCGCGGTCGTAGGCGCGGATGACCGGTTCGTCCCCCGACGAGCTCGCGATGTAGAGGACCTGCTCGGACGGGTCGAAGGCGAGTCCGTTCGGCTCGTCGACGTCGGTCGCGACGGGGCGCAGGTCCTCGCCGGACGGTCCGCAGCGGAACGTCCAGTGGTCGCCGTACTCGCGCACGCCGGGGTGGCCTTCGCGCGGCTGGGTGATGCCGTAGGCCGGGTCGGTGAACCACACGCTGCCGTCCCGCGCGACGACGACGTCGTTCGGCGAATTGAACCGCACGCCGGCCCAGGCGTCGACGATCGGCGTGACGACGCCGTCGCGGTCGCGCTCCACCCGCCGGAGTCCGTGCGAGCACTGGACGACACTGCCGTCGCGGTCGAGCGTCCGGCCGTTGGTGAACTCGACGCCCTCGGCGTACGTGGAGGTCTCGCCGGAGTCGGCGTGCCACTGCAGGACCCGGTCGCCGGGGATGTCCGACCAGCGCAGGGTACGGGACGCCGGGATCCAGCAGGGTCCTTCGGCCCACGTGCTGCCGGTAGCGATGCGCTCGAGCGCGTCAGGGTCCGGTACGAGGTCGTCGAGCAGCACGGGTTCTCCTTCGAACGGTGTCCCCACCCTACGTTCGTCAGGCCGCAGCCGCCGCCTCGCTGCGTCGTCGCACGGCCTTCTCGATCGCCGAGATCGCGAGGCCGAGCAGGATCGACGCCACGACCGCGAGGGTCGTGACGAGGAAGGGCTGCTCGCGGCTCCAGCGCCCGGTGGCCGCCGCGATGCCGACGCAGTACGCGGCCCACACGACGTCGGCGAGCACGCAGCTGACCAGGAACCGCCGAACGTCGAGCCCGCTGTCCGCGCCGACCAGGTTCGTCGTCAGCCGGCCCATCGGGATGAAGCGTCCGAGCACCGCGATGCGCCCGGGAGCGGCACGGTAGCGGCCGTCGATGGCGTCCCGGGCCTTGCGGACCTTCGGACGCGCGAACCACGACCTCGAGCCGAGGTCGACCGAGCGCGCCAGGTGGTACAGCCCGAGGTCGCCGAGGACCATGCCGATCGAGGCCGCGACGACGAGGACGAGGACCGGCAGGAGGCCGCCGTCACCACCCACCAGGAGCGTGCCGACCGCGACGACGAGCGCCTGGCTGGGGAGGAAGACCGCGACACTGCCGACGGCGAGCACGAGGCCGACCACGACGAACGTCCACGGGGTGCCGATGAGCTGGACGACCAGGTCCTGTGCTGCGTCCACGCTCACCCTCCACGGGCGCCGGAGGAGCGCACCGGACTCCATCTTCCCAGGTCGGCGGAGCACCGCTCACGTGCGCTCGACGATCGCCCGCATCGCCGCGGCCGCGTCGTCCGGGTGGCCGTCGACGACGGCACCGGCGAGCGCGAGGTGGAGGCCGACGTCGTGCCGGTCCGGGCGGATGCTCCCGCGTTCGCGCAGCACCTGGCCCACGACGCGGTGCAGCCGTCGGTACAGCGCGTTGTCGGACAGGTCGAGCACGAGCGCGTGGAGCCGCACGTCCGCGGCCACGAAGTCGAGGCGGTCGTCGCGGGCCGCTGCGGCCGCGAGCTCGTCCGCGGTGGTGCGGAGCGCCTCCCGTCGGTCCGCGCACTCATCGAGGGGCGCCCGCCGGGCTGCTGCGGCGGCTGCGGCGGGTTCGACCGCCGCGCGGAGTTCGCGGAGCTCGACCGCCACGCGGTCACCGTCCGGACCCCGGAGGCGCCACCGCACGACCCGCGGATCCAGGACGTCCCACTCCAGCACGCCGAGGACGGTCACGCCGACCCGGCGCCGCGCGGTGAGCAGCCCGAGGGCGACGAGGACGCGGACGGCCTCGCGGACGATGCTGCGACTGGCCCCGGTCGACGCCACCAGGTCGTCGATGCTCCGGCGGCTGCCCACGGCGATGGCGCCGGAGACGACGTCGGCACCGATCTGGTCGAGGACGCGGTCGAACGTGCTGGTCACCGCTGGGACACCGGGCTGACCACGAGTTCGTCGACGCGCATGTACGACGGCGCCTCGAGCACGAACGACACCGCGCGGGCGATGTCCTCCGGCTGCAGCATCACCGATCGTGCGGCGGCGTCGGGCACCGACGGCCGCTGGTCGAGGAAGTCGGTCGCGACGTCACCGGGGCACAGGTGCGTCGCCCGGACCCCGTGGTGTGCCTCCTGCTGGTTGAGGCTCCGGACGACCGAACCGAGCGCGGTCTTCGAGGCGGAGTACGCGACGCCGGCGCCGGGCTGGAAGGACCACCCGGCGTAGGACGACACCACGACGACCACGCCGCCGGACTCGCGGAGCGCAGGCAGTGCGGCGTCGACGACCGCGACCACCGCGGTGAGGTTCGTGTCGACGATCGCGCGGAAGTCCGGCAACGACTGGTCGTCCCACCGGCGCCGCGGCGCGTTCAGCCCGGCGGCGAGCACGACCGCGTCGAGTCGTCCGAACCGCTCGAGCACGGTGTCCCGCGCAGACGCGACGGCAGCGGGATCGGCAGCGTCGAGGGGCAGGACCGCCGCCGTGCCGCCGGAGGCCGTGATCGTCGCCGCGACCTGCTCGAGCCGGTCCACGCGCCGCCCGCTCAGGACCACCGTCCACCCGTCGCGCGCAGCGGCCTCGGCACTCGCGGCCCCCATGCCGCTGCCGCCGCCGGTGACCCAGAGCACCCGTTGCTTCGCCATGCTGCAATAGTATGCCTATTGCAGCAACCGACGACAGGAGCAACGATGCACCTCGACCTGACCGACCGTGTGGTGGTCGTGACCGGCGCAGCACGCGGGATCGGACGCACGCTCGCCGATCGCTTCGTCGCCGAGGGGTGCCGCGTGGTCGCCCTCGACCTGGCCTTCGAACCCGACTTCCCGCTCGACCACGTCGTGTGCAACGTCGCCGACCCGGATTCGGTCCGGGCCGCCGTCGACGAGGTCGTCACCCGGCACGGCACGATCGACGTGCTCGTGAACAACGCCGGCATCAACGTCGAGGGCACCGTCGCCGAGCTGCAGTGGGATGCCTGGCGCCGGTGCATGGACGTCAACCTCGGCGGCACCTTCCTGATGAGCCAGGCCGTCGCGCCGGTGATGCAGGCCGCGGGGCGGGGGCGGATCATCAACGCCGCCTCGTTCGCCGCGATCGTCCCGAGTGTCGGCAGCGCTGCCTACGCGGCGTCCAAGGCCGCGGTCGTCTCGTTCACCCGGGTGCTGGCGTCGGAGCTCGGCCCGTGGGGCATCACCGTCAACGCGTACGCGCCGGGCATGGTCCCGACGGCGATGAACGGGTTCGCGACCATGCCGGCCGAGGCCCAGGACCGCCTGCTCGACACCCTGTCGCTGCGCCGGTGGGAGACCGCGGACGACGTCGCAGACCTGCTCGTCTTCGTGGCGAGCGACGCCTCGGGCTACGTCACCGGCACCCTGCTCGACGTCTCCGGCGGCAAGCTCGCGACACAGATCCCGGCACGCGCGCACGGCCGCTGAGGGTTCAGCGCAGCATCCGCTCCAGGAGCGCGCGCAGCTGCTGCCGGTCCCGCTCCGGCAACCGGGCGGTGAGCGGCAGCAGTGCATCGCGGATCGCGCCCTCGAGCGAGCGCGCCACCTCGAGACCGGCGTCGGTGATCACGACGTCCACCGCGCGGGCGTCGTCCGCGTTCGGATGCCGTGCGAGCAGTCCCTTCTTCTCCGCGCGCGCCACCAAGCCGGTCATCGTCGACTTCTCGAGCCCCAGGTACTGCGCCAGGTCACCGATCCGCAGACGACGGTCACGCAGGATCGCGAGGACCCGCAGCTGTGTCAGTGACAGCCCGGCATCGGCCGCGAGCCCGGTCAGCGGCCCCATCGTCCGGAACGCGGCCTCGCCCAGGGCATCGACGAGCTGCTCGTCCTCGGTCATCTCAGGCACGGCTCCAGCCTAGTTGACGAACTTCGTGATGCGAACTACTTTGTTCGTAACACGAAGCAATGGAGGACACCATGCACGCAGCAGTCGTCACCGAGTTCGGCCGCGCCCCGACCTGGCAGGAGTTCGACGAACCGACTCCCGGACCCGGCGAGGTCGTCGTCGACGTCGTCGCGGCCGGTCTCCACCCGCGGGTCCGCTCGCAGGCCGACGGTTCGCACTACACCAGCGAGGGCGCGCTCCCCCTCGTCCCCGGCGTCGACGGCGTCGCCCGGTTCCCCGACGGCACGCTCCGCTACGTCGCCGTCGCGAGCGACACCCGCGGCACCATGGCCGAGCGCGTCGCGGTCGACCCGCGGGCGAGCGTCGTCCTGCCCGACGGTGCCGACCCGGTCACCGTGGCCGCCGGCGTGAACCCGGTGCTGTCGTCGTGGGTGGCCCTGCGCCGGCGGATCGACTTCGCCCCGGGCAGCCGCGTCCTCGTGCTCGGCGCGACCGGCGCCTCCGGCACCGCGGCGGTGCAGGTGGCGAAGCACCTCGGTGCCGCACACGTCGTCGCGAGCGGTCGCAACCCGGAGCGGCTGGCGGCGCTCACCGCCCTCGGCGCCGACGTCGTGCTGCCGCTGACCGACGTCGACGCCCTCGGCGCAGCGGCAGCCGACGTCGACGTGGTCATCGACTACGTCTGGGGCCAGCCCGCGGCCGACGTGATGCGCGCCGTCGTCACCGCCCGCACCGACCCGGGCCGCCGACTCGACTGGATCGCGATCGGTGCCACCGCGGGCCACGAGGCGACGATCCCGTCCGCGGCACTGCGCGCCTCGGGCCTGACGATCGTCGGCAGCGGGCAGGGCTCGGTCGGTCGCGCCGGGTTCGTCGCCGAGCTCCCGGGCATCGTCGGTGCGATCGCGGACGGCACCGTCCGGGTGGACGCGACGGCCGTGCGGTTGGCGGACGTCGAGGCGACGTGGGCCGGACAGCCCGCCGGGAGCACGGGCAGAGTGGTGTTCACAGTGTGAACCGAGCGCGAGCAGGCTGTCCGGTCGCACAGGTTCTCCACATCCCACTCTTCGTAGGCTGTGAGGGCCCAGTGAGCCGGACTGCAGCCCGACCCCGAGGAGGTGCCCGATGGTCCTCGTCCTCGTCGCGTTCGCGATCGTCGCCCTGATCGTCCCCGCCCTGACCCCCGTCCTCGGCCGCCGCGTGTTCTACGTGGCCGCCCTCGCGCCCGCAGCCGCCGCCGTGCTGACGGTGCTGCAGACGGACGCGGCCCTGCACGGCAGCGTCGTCGAACGGCACCGGTGGGTCCCGCAGCTCGACCTCGAGATCACGCTGCGGATGGACGCCCTGTCGTGGGTGCTCGCGCTCGTGGTGTCGATCGTCGGGGCCCTCGTGCTCGTCTACTGCGCCTCGTACTTCGGGCGCGACGAACCGGGGATCGGCCGGTTCGCGGGCGTGCTGACCGCGTTCGCCGGGTCGATGTTCGGGCTCGTCCTCGCCGACGACGTCATCGTGCTCTTCGTCCTGTGGGAAGCCACCACGGTCTTCTCCTACCTGCTCATCGGACACGACGCCGACAAGCGTGCGAGCCGTGCGGCCGCGATGCAGGCCCTCGTCGTCACCACCGCCGGCGGTCTGGCGATGCTTGCCGGTCTGGTCATGCTGTCGGTCACGGCGGGCACGACCTCGCTCTCCGGCATCATCGCCGCCCCGCCGACCGGACCGATCGTCACCGTCTCGGTGGTCCTCGTCCTGCTCGGCGCGCTGACGAAGTCGGCGATCGTGCCGTTCCACTTCTGGTTGCCCGCGGCCATGGCAGCTCCGACCCCGGTCAGCGCGTACCTGCACGCCGCAGCGATGGTGAAGGCCGGCATCTACCTCGTCGCCCGGCTCGCTCCGGCGTTCGCACTGCTCGACGGCTGGCGCGAGACGATCACCGTGCTCGGTGTCCTCGGCATGCTCATCGGTGGCTACCGGGCGCTCCGCCAGACCGACCTCAAGCTCCTGCTCGCCTACGGCACCGTCGCGCAGCTCGGGTTCCTCGTGCTCGCCGCCGGGTGGGGCGCGCCCGCGGTGGCGCTCGGCGGGGTCGCCCTGCTCGTGGCGCACGCCGCGTTCAAGTCCACGCTCTTCCTGGTGGTCGGTGCGATCGACCACACCACCGGCACCCGCGACCTCGGGCGCCTGAGCGGCCTCGGCCGGAAGGCACCGTGGCTGGCCGTCGTGGCCGCCCTCGCGCTCGTGTCGATGGCCGGCATCCCGCCGACGATCGGCTTCGTCGCGAAGGAAGCCGTGCTGACCGGCTTCACCGAATCGCTGCACGGACCCGACGCCGGCTGGGCCTGGTTCGCCCTCGTCGGTGTGACGCTCGGCTCGGTGCTCACCGTGGCGTACTCGCTCCGCTTCTTCTGGGGAGCGTTCGCCCGCAAGCCCGACGTCGCCCAGACGGAACCGCACGCCCTGCACGGCCTGGGTGTGGTGCCGTCGATCCTGGCGCTGACCGGTCTCGCCCTCGGCCTGCTGACCCCGGTCGTCGCGCACGGCATCGAGCCCGCCGCGACGGCGGCCTCGCTCCCCGGCGAGGAAGTCCCCCACCTCGCGCTCTGGCACGGCCTCGAACCGGCGCTCGGCATCTCGGCCGTCACCCTGGTCGGCGGTCTCGCACTGTTCGCCCTCCGACGTCCGGTCGAGGCGCTGCAGCACCAGCTCGCCGGGTTCCCGAGCGCCTCGGGTACCTACCGGCACCTCATGCGCGGCCTCGACCGGTTCGCGACGGGCCTGACCGCCGGTGTCCAGCGGGGTTCGCTCCCCTACTACCTGACGGTGATCCTGTCGGTGTTCGTGGCGGGTGCGCTCGCGAACCTCGTGCTCGGCGGGCCGTGGGAGTTCCACGTCCGGTTCTCCGACTCGTGGGGGCAGATCCCGGTCGTCATCGTGATGTCCGTCGGCGCCATCGCCGTCCTCACCGCGAAGACCCGGTTCGCCGCCGCCGTGTTGGTGGGCGTGACCGGCTACGGCATGTCCGTCCTGTTCGTCCTGCACGGTGCGGTCGACCTCGCGCTCACGCAACTCGTGGTCGAGACCGTCACCCTCATCGCGTTCGTCCTGGTGCTCCGGCGGCTCCCCCCGCGCATCGCGACGACGAACCCGAGCCGGTTCCGCATCGTCCGTGCGCTCTTCGCAGGGCTGGCCGGCCTCACGCTGGCGATCGTCGTCATCGTCGCCGCCTCGGCACGCACCGCCGACCCGATCTGGCCGGACCTGCCGGCACTCACGAGCTCGTTCGGGCACGGCCTCAACGTCGTGAACGTCGCCCTCGTCGACCTGCGCGGCTGGGACACCCTCGGTGAGCTCACCGTCGTCGTCGCCGCGGCCACGGGAGTCGCGAGCCTCATCTTCGTGAACTCCCGCGAGGACACGCTGCCCCGGCTCCGTGACCTGCCGGAGAAGCTGACGGCGGACGGCCAGCGCACCGACGGCGAGCCGCGCGCCTGGCTGCCGACGAGCGCCGCCATCCCGACCGGCCGCTCGGCACTCCTCGACGTCGTGGTCCGACTGCTGTTCCACGGGCTCATCGTCCTGTCGGTCTACCTGCTGTTCGCCGGGCACAACGCGGCCGGCGGCGGCTTCGCCGGTGGCCTCGTCGCCGGCATCGCGCTGGCGGCCCGGTACCTGGCGGGTGGCCCGGCCGAACTCGGCGCCGCCGCCCCGGTCCGTGCCGGTCGACTGCTCGGACTCGGTGTCGCGACGGCGGCGATCACCGCGATCGTGCCGCTGTTCTTCGGCCGCGAAGCGCTGTACTCCGAGTTCTTCGAGGCGACCGTCCCGATCCTCGGTCACGTCGAGTTCGTCACGGCCACGTTCTTCGACATCGGCGTGTACCTGGTCGTCGTCGGCCTGGTGCTCGACGTCCTCCGCAGCCTCGGCGCCGAGGTGGACCGGCAACGCCTCGAGGATGCCGGGGCGCCCACCCGCGACACCACCGAGGGGTCGGTCCGCGACACCCTCGAGGCACCCACCCCGGAAGGGAGCGCCACATGACCGTCACCCTCGTCCTCGTGATCGCGATGGCCGTGCTGTTCTCCTGCGGCGTCTACCTGCTGCTCGAACGGTCCCTGACCCGGATGCTGCTCGGCTTCCTGCTGCTCGGCAACGCCCTGAACCTGCTCCTGCTGGTGATGTCCGGCGCCGCCGGCAACCCGCCGATCGGCAAGTCCGCCGAGGGCATCACCGACCCGCTCCCCCAGGCCTTCGCCCTGACCGCGATCGTCATCACCTTCGCCGTCAGCGCGTTCCTGCTCGCCCTCATCCACCGCTCGTGGCAGCTGTCCCGTGCCGACGAGGTCGAGGTCGACGAAGCGGACGTCGCCATCGGCCGCACGCGCGACGACCCCGACGACGACCCGGAAGCCGACTTCGACCCGAAGTCCCCCGAGGACGCCGACGATCCGCACGAACACCAACCGCACCAGGACGGAGTGAACCGATGACCTGGCTCGTCCCGCTCCTCGTCCTCGTCCCGCTGCTCGGCGCAGCCGTCGCACTCGGCCTCCTGCGGCACCAGAAGCTCCAGCGAGCGATCACCGTCGTGGTGCTCGTCGTCGCACTCGCCGTCGCCGCAACCCTCATGGTGCTCGTCGACCACCACGGCACCATCGTCGTGCAGGTCGGCGGGTGGGACGCCCCGTACGGCATCTCGCTGGTGGTCGACCGCCTGAGCGCCCTGCTCCTCACGGTGAGCGCCAGCGTGCTGCTCATCGTCCTGCTGTTCTCGATCGGCCAGGGGCTCGCAGCCGACGACGGTGAAGCTCCGGTCACGATCTTCTACCCGACCTACCTCGTGCTGGCCGCGGGCGTGCTCGACTCGTTCATCGCCGGCGACCTGTTCAACCTGTACGTGGCGTTCGAGATGCTGCTCGTGGCGAGCTACGTGCTCATCACCCTGGGCGGCAGCGAGCAGCGGGTCCGGGCCGGCACCACGTACATCGTCACGAGCCTGATCGCGTCGGCGATCTTCCTCGCCGCGATCGGCCTGGTGTACGGCGCGACCGGCACGGTCAACATCGCCCAGATCAGCGAGCGCGTCGCCGATCTGCCCGAGCACGTGCAGCTGCTCCTGCACACGATGCTGCTCATCGGCTTCGGCATCAAGGCGGCGGTCTTCCCGCTGGCGTTCTGGCTGCCGGACTCGTACCCGACCGCCCCGGCCCCGGTCACGGCCGTCTTCGCCGGCCTGCTGACGAAGGTCGGCATCTACGCGATCATCCGCCTCGAGACGGTCATCTTCCCCGGGCCGCAGTTGAACAACGTGCTGCTCGTGGTGGCGGTGTTGACGATGGTCGTCGGGGTGCTCGGTGCGGTGTCCCAGACCGACGTCAAGCGCCTGCTGTCCTTCACCCTCATCAGCCACATCGGCTTCATGGTGATGGGTGTCGGGCTCGGGACGGTCGCGGGGACGGCGGCCGCGGTGTTCTACACGGTGCACCACATCGTCGTGCAGACCACGTTGTTCCTGGTGTCCGGCCTGATGGAACGCGTCGGGGGGACCACGTCGACCCGGTCGCTCGGCGGGTTGTTGAAGGCCGCGCCACTGCTGGCCGCGCTGTACCTGATCCCGGCGTTCAACCTGGGCGGCATCCCGCCGTTCTCCGGCTTCATCGGCAAGCTCGGGCTGTTCCGCGCCGCCGCCGAGGACGGCTCCCCGTTGGCGTACGTCACGATCGCCGCCGGCGTGGTCACGTCGCTCCTCACGCTGTACGCGCTGATGCGCGTGTGGGACGCCGCCTTCTGGCGGCCGAAGCCCGCGGCCGAGGCCGCGGCGCCGCACGCGACGACCGCCGAACCGCACGCAGCCCTGCGGTCGCCGGAACCCGCCCCCTTGACCGTCTCCGAGGAGACGGGTGAGGCCTTCCACCCAGGAGGCTCGGTGACGGTCACCGACGCACCCCACGCGAGCAGTGCCTCCCGTCCGACCACCGGGTCGACCGAGGCGGTCGGCGAAGCGCCGACCAAGGTCCGGCTGCCGCGCATGCTCGTCGGCGTGACGACGGTCGCGGTCCTCGGATCCGTCGCCCTCACCGTGGTCGCCGGCCCGCTCTACGGGTACGCGAGCCGCGCAGCGGAGTCGCTCGAGTCGCCGGACCGGTACGTGCAGGCCGTCCTCGGAGGTGACCGGTGAACACCGACACCCGACACGTCGCGAACGCCCGCCGCATCGCGGTGGCGTGGCGGTACGACGTCCCGCTCGTCGCCGGACTGACCGTCCTGTGGGCCCTGCTCTGGGGCTCGTGGACGCCACTGACCCTGCTCTGCGGCATCGTGGTGGCGCTCCTGGTCACCCAGGCGCTGCCGCTCCCGCCGGTCCCGCTGTCGGCCCGGTTCTCGATCGTGCACGCCGTCCGGTTCCTCGTGGTGTGGTCCGGACTCGTCATCACGGCATCGTTCCGGGTCGCCTGGGTCGCGTTCCGCCCGCGGGGCGTCCGCCGCAGCTCCATCACGCTCGTGCAGCTGCACTCCACCGCCGAGATGACCTTCACGCTGGCGACCCTCGCGATCTCGCTGGTGCCCGGCTCGTACGTCGCCGACGTCGACCTCCGCCGTCGGCGCCTGCTGCTGCACGTGCTCGACACCGAGCGGGTCGAACAGGTCGAGGCCGCCCGTCGCGAGGCCCTCGGCATCGAGGCCATGGTCATCCGTGCCCTCGGTTCGAAGCAGGACGTCTCCGAACTGTCCGAACCGCTGCCGGAGGTCACCCGATGAGCGCCGCCGTCGTCGTCATGGGGATCGGCATCGCCCTGGTCCTGGCCCTGCTCGGCGCCACCCTCGCGCTCGCGGTGTTCCGGATCGTGCGCGGCCCGACGATCCTCGACCGGATGATCGGATCGGACATGGTCCTGACGACCGTGCTCGTGGTGATCGCGGCGTCGATGGTGGTCCGGCGCGACCTGACCGGGATCCCCGTGCTCGTGGTGATCGCGGCGACGAGCGTGTTCGCGACCGTCGCCGTGGCCCGAGCGGTCACGCCGTCGTCGGACCCGTCGGACGAGGGCCTGAGCGTCACCACCCCCGAGCACGCCGCCGAAGCAGAGGAGCAGTCGTGACCGAGATGATCCAGGCGTTCCTCGACGGCGCCGGCGTGCGGGCGTGGATCGCGCTCGCCCTGCTGCTCATCGGCTCGCTGCTGTCCCTCGGCGCCGGGGTCGGCATCGTGCGCTTCCCGGACCCGCTCGTCCGCCTGCACGCCATGGCGAAGCCGCAGGTGCTCGGGCTGGCGTTCGGGCTGGCCGCGATCGTCGTCGCGGTGGGGACCTGGACGGCGTTCTGGGTCGTCCTGCCCATCATGGTGTTCCAGCTGTTCCTGGTGCCCGTCTCGACGCACATGATCGCGCGCGCCGGGCTGCGTGCCGACGACTACCGGCATGAGGACCTGTTGGTCGACGACACCGAGTCCTGATCGTCAGGCGGCGGTACGGCGCAGCAGCAGCAGGTTGACGACGGCCGCGAGCACGACGACCGCTGCCGAGGCCGCGGGGAGCACCATCGCGACGGACGTGCCGTGCTGCTCGGCCAGGTCGCCGGTGATGGCGGAGGCGATCGACTGCCCGACGATCACGGCGGATCCGAGGATCGTCATCGTGGTCGCGGACCGGCCGACCGGTGAACGGTCCGAACCGAGGCTGTACTGGGCGACGAGGGTCGGGCCGATGCCGACGCCCATGATCGCCAGGACGATGCCGACCGCCATGACGGAGTCGGCCTGCGAGAACGCGATCGCGCCGCCGAGCAGGACGACACCGAACACGAGCCAGCGCCAGCCGAGGCCGAACGACCGCGGGAACGCTGCGGACCCGAGGGCGAGTCCGGCCGAACCGATGCCCATCAGGCCGTAGAGCAGGCCGGCCTGGGACGCCTCGCCGTGGGTCTCCATGAACGCCGTCAGCGACGTCAGCGTCGAGCCGAAGAACAAGCCGATGCCGAGGATCCCGACGACCACGACGACGAGCCGCGGACGCAGGAGCTGGCGCGCCGGGGCCTGGGTCAGTTCCTCGTGCTGCCCGAGCACGAGCTTGCCGGTGGGGTGCAGCGCGAAGGCGGTCACGAACACGAAGGTCAGGGCCGAGGCGCCGGCGACCGCGACCCAGGGGGCGATCGCGCTGGCGAGGATGCCGACCAGGAACGGGCCGATGATGAAGACGGTCTCGTCGGCGGCGGACTCGTACGCCATCGTGCCGCTGAGGGTCTTCTCGCGGCGGGCCGGTCTCATGCGCTGCGCGATGATGGCGACGAGCCGGGTCCGGGACATCGGCGCGACCTGGGGCGCGGACGCCCCGATGCAGAACGCCATCGCGAGCACGGCGAGGTCCGGCGCGCTGCCGCTGACGACGAAGGGGAACGCGCCGAGCAGCGCCGCGTTGGCGAGGCCGACGGGGACGAGCACGGCACGCTGGCCGAACCGGTCCGCGGCGGCGCCGACCATCGGTCCGAACACCGCGGCACCGATGCCGACCGAGGCGGAGTTGACGCCACCGAGGGCGACGGAGTCACGCGCGGCCACGACGAGGGTGAGGACCCCGACGACCATCATGGCGAACGGCAGGCGGGCGATGAACGCCACCGGGAAGTACCAGCGTCCGGCGAGGGAGACGAGCGAGGCGTCTCCGGCGGTCGCGGTGTCCGTGCGCTCCGGGGCGGGCGCAGACGGGGTGGGACTGGTGTGGAGCATGGGGGTGTGCCTTCTCGGCCCGGCCCGGTTCGGTGGGGGCGGACCCATCGGGTGCCGCCGTTGTCCGCCGGGGAGCCGGCGGCCGGTAGATACACACTGCGTGTTTCAGAACTGCGCCCATCGTACCAACCGTTCCGGTCGGGGCCAGGGGTAATGCTTCGTCACCGGACCGTCCTGCGGCCCGCACGGCCCATATCGTGGCGCGCATGGAACAGCGACGCATGGGGCGCACGGGGGCGCCCGTCAGCTCGCTGACGCTGGGGACGCGTGCCGTCGCCGGCGTCGCGGCCCACGACCCGTCGGCCGGTGTGACCCTCGTGCTCGAGGCACTCACCCGCGGCGTGACGTCGGTCGACGTCTCGGACGCCGACGGCGCGGGCCTGGCCGAGACCGCTGTGGGCGCGGCGATCGCCGGACGGCGCGAGGACGTGTTCCTGTCGGTGCGGTTCGGAGCCCCGGTCGACCAGGACCCGGCGCACCGGGGCAACGGGCGGCGGTGGATGTTCCGTGCCGTGGAGCGGAGCCTGCAGCGACTCGGCACCGACGTCATCGACCTGTACCAGCCGGCACTGCCGGACCCGGCGACGTCGCTCGACGAGACGCTCGACGCCCTCGCCGACCTGGTCGCACAGGGCAAGATCCGCGCGTTCGGCCTCCCCGGGTTCCCGGCCGAGGAGCTCGTCGAGGCGCAGTGGCTCCGGTCCGGGTCGAAGAGCGCCACCGCGACGCACGTGCCCTACTCGATCCTCACCCGCACGGCGGAGCGCACGGTGTTCCCGGTCGCCCGCCGCTTCGGTCTCGGGGTCTTGGCCGGAGCACCCCTCGCCGGCGGCTGGCTCGCGGGCACCTACCGCAACGGCACCGTCCAACCACGCTCACCGCACGTCGACGAGCACCCGGACGCGTACGACATCGGCGCCCCGCGGAACCGTCGGAAGCTCGAGGTGGCCGACCGGCTCGGACGCCTGGCCGACGACTCCGGCTTCACGGTGTCGGAGCTCGCGGTCGCCTTCGCCCTGACCCACCCGGACGTGTCCTCGGTGGTGATCGGGCCGCGCACCGTGTCGCACGTCGACGCCTACGTGCAGGCCTCCGAGATCGTCCTCGACGACGGGCTGCTCGACGCGATCGACGCGATCGTCGCGCCGGGCACCCACGTGCTCGAGCGGGACACCGGGTTCGCGCTGCCGGCGCTCAGCCGCGAGCGACTCCGCGGTCGCACCCCGGTGGGCGCCGGACCGAACCGCTCGTAGGTCCGCGGTCAGGAGACCTCGCCGGCACGCGCTCCCGCCCACAGGTCGACGTCGGTGATGCCGACGGAGTGCTCGTCGATGGTGCGGAGCTCCTCGTCGGTGAACGAGGTGTTCGCCAGCGCCGCGACGTTGTCCTCGAGCTGCGACACCTTCGACGCCCCGATCACGAGCGAGGTCACCCGCTCGTCACGGAGCGCCCAGGCCAGGGCGAGCTGCGCCAGGGACTGTCCACGAGCCGCGGCGACGTCGTTCAGCGCTCGGAGGTGCCCGACGACCTCCGGGGTGATGCTCGAGGCGTCGAGCGACTTGCCGGCGGCGGCTCGGGAATCAGACGGCACCCCGTCCAGGTACTTACCGGTGAGCAGGCCCTGGGCGAGCGCGGTGAACCCGATCACGCCGAAGCCCAGCTCGCCGGCGGCGTCGAGCAGCCCCTCGGTCTCGATCCAGCGGTTGAGCATCGAGTACGACGGCTGGTGGATGAGGAGCGGGGTGCCGAGGTCGCGCAGGATCGCGGCGGCCTGGCGGCTGCGTTCCGCGTCGTACGACGAGATGCCGACGTACAGCGCCTTGCCCTGCTGGACCGCCGTGTGCAGCGCGCCCATCGTCTCCTCGAGCGGGGTCGAGGCGTCGAGTCGGTGCGAGTAGAAGACGTCGACGTAGTCCAGGCCGGTCCGCTGCAGGGACTGGTCGAGCGAGGCGAGCACGTACTTCCGCGAACCGCCGCCCTGCCCGTACGGCCCCGGCCACATGTCCCACCCGGCCTTGGTCGACACGACCATCTCGTCGCGGTACGGCCGGAAGTCCTCACGCATCAGGCGCCCGAAGTTCACCTCGGCGGCTCCGTACGGCGGGCCGTAGTTGTTCGCGAGGTCGTGGTGCGTGATGCCGAGGTCGAAGGCCCGACGGCTGATCGCGCGCTGCGTCTCGAACGGCACGTCGTCACCGAAGTTGTGCCAGTACCCCAGGGAGAGCAGCGGCAGGTCGAGGCCGGAGCGGCCGGTGCGGCGGTACGTCATCGAGTCGTAGCGGTCGTCGCTGGCGATGTAGGTCATGGTCCGAGCCTGCCACCAGCGCCATCGGACGAGCGCAACGAGCGCGACGAGCGTGATCGGGTGCACGATCGACGCACCGACACGGAAGGCCACCACCATGGCACGGACGACGAAGACCGAGGGCACCTTCACCGACGAGGAACGCGCGGCGATGCAGGAGCACGCCGCCGAGATCAAACGCACCCGCGGCACGAAGGGCACCAAGGCGGAGAAGGCGGCAGCGGACGCCGCCGCGGTCGAGGCGAAGATCGCCGAGATGCCCCAGCCGGATCGCGTACTCGCGGAACGCATCCACCGCATCGCGCTCGAGGTCGCGCCCGACCTCGCGCCGAAGCTCTGGTACGGCATGCCCGCGTACTACAAGGACGGCAAGGCGGCGTTCTTCTTCCAGGACGCCGCGAAGTTCAAGGCCCGCTACGCGACGCTCGGGTTCCAGGACTCTGCCGCACTCGACGACGGGACGTTCTGGCCGACGTCGTGGGCGATCACGCCGGAGTTCTCCGAGGCGGACGAGGCGACCGTCGCCGACCTGATCCGCCGGGCGGTCGCCTGATCCACGACCGGTAGCGTGGAGCGCATGACCGCGCTCCGTTCGGCCGACCGATGACCTCCGTGGGGGTGCCGGCCTGCTTCGCGCTGGTCTTCCTGCTGCTGTACGTCGCGAGCAGGCGGCGTGACCCGCGGATGCTCCGGAACGGGGTGTTCCTGACGGCGGCCGCGTTCTTCGCGCTCGCGACGGCCGTGACCGCGCTGACGCTCGTGGTCCCCGGGTTCAGCCTGGTCGTCGGCACCGTGCTGCTGCTCGTCCCGCTCGCGGTGGTCGTCCTCGGTGTGGCCCTCATCGCGAACGGGTTCCGGATGCTCCGCTCCGAGGGGCGCAGTCTCGGCAACACGCTTTCGTTGGTCGCGGGGGTGCTCGTGTTCGTGCTGCCGGCGGTGGCGATCGCGCTGTTCGTGTCCGCCAGCGGTGAGGGGTTCACGCTCTGGGACGGCGCCCGGATCGCGGTCGCCGTGCTGATGGTGTTCGTCTGCGGGTACTTCGCCGTGGCCCTCGTCGCGTTCGCCGTGTACTCCGTCGTCTACGGCCGGATGCGTCACGGCACCGTGCCGGACACGATCGTCGTCCTCGGTTCCGGACTGATCCGCGGTGAGGTGCCGCCCCTGCTCCGCAGCCGCCTCGACCGCGCACTCGTCGTGTACCGCGCCGAACGGGCCGCCGGGCGTCGGCCGCTGCTGATCCCCTCCGGCGGGCAGGGCGACGACGAACCGCGCGCCGAGGGCACCGCGATGGCCGAGTACCTGCTGGCGAACGGCGCGGACCCCGACGACGTCCGGCCCGAGACCGAGTCCCGCAACACCCGCGAGAACCTGCGGTTCTCGCGCGCCGTTCAGGCCGAGGCCGGGCGCGACGGTCAGGTCGTCGTGGTGACAAACGACTACCACGTGCTCCGCGCCGCCACCCTGGCCCGCCGGCTCGGCCTGCCGGCGCAGGTGGTCGGCTCGCCGACGGCGCCGTACTACGTGCCGAGTGCGTTCCTGCGCGAGTTCGTCGCGGTGGTCGTCGAGCACCGCTGGCTCAACGTGGTGGCGTGCACGCCGTTCGTCCTGTTCACCGCGTTCCTGCTCTGGGAGTCGTTCCAGCAGCGGTAGACGCGACCGACGGACGGACGGGAGGCCCGTGGCGGGCCCGCCACGGGCCTCCCGTCCGCCCGTTCGTCGCGTCGAGATCCACCGTAGGATCTCGACCATGGTCGAGATCCAGCCGCCCCGCCCGACCGACCTCCTCCCGATCGGCGAGATCGTCCGACGCACCGGCGTCGCCGCGTCGGCCCTGCACTTCTACGAGCGCAAGGGCCTGATCCGGCCCGAGCGCACCGACGGCGGCACCCGGATGTACCCGCGACACGTCGAACGGCGGATCGCTATCATCCAGGTGGCGAAGCGCCTCGGCATCCCGCTCAGCGAGGTCGCCGAGCAGTTCGGCACGCTGCCGGCCGACCGGATGCCGTCCCTGCGCGACTGGAACCGACTGAACGAACGGTGGCGCGCACGGCTGCGGGCCCGTCAGCTCGAACTCGAGCGGTTGCAGCAGGAGATGACGCAGTGCATCGGGTGCGGCTGCGTCTCGCTCGGGGCGTGCTCGGTCGTGAACCCGGGCGACACGCTCGGCGACGAAGGCCACGGAGCTCGGCGGCTGCTGCCGATCGAGGACGACGCCCCGCAGGACTAGACCCCGCGCAGCCCCTCGTCGATCCGGTCGAGCAGCGCGAGGGCCTCGGGCAACCCGGCGTCGTCGTCGCCGAGCGCGGCGCGGAGCTTGCCGGCCCAGTGCGCGCGCAGGCGTCCGATGCTCTCCCGCGCCACGTCGGTCGAGTGCAGCTGCACGGTCCGCGCATCGTCCGGGTCCTGCCGACGTTCGACCATCCCCTTCTCCACCAGGGACCGCAGCGCGACGCTGAGGTTGCTGCGCTTGAGTGCCGTCGCCTTGGCCGTCGCGCTCGGCGAGGTGCCGGGGTTGCGGTCGACCCAGCGCATCACGAGCGCTTCCGTTCCGGTGAGCGGCACGATGTCGAGCGCCCCGGCACCGTGCGGGTCGATCTCCCGCGAGATCCGCAGCACGACGTCGGCGAGGTCGGCGAGGACGTGGTCGGACACGGCGGAGTGCATGTCCGTACTGTACCGAGGATCGGCGATGAGTTATGCTTTCATAACAATGACCAGGGACACCGGAACCATCCGCGCGCACGCCGCGACACCCACGACCAGGCAGCAGGGCATCACGACACCGCTGCTGCTGGTGCTCGGCCTGCTCAGCGCCGTCGCCCCCTTCGCCACCGACCTGTACCTGCCGGCGTTCCCGCAGATGACCACCGAGCTCGGTGCGAGCGCCACCACCGTGCAGCTCACCCTGACCGCGTTCCTGGTCGGCGTCACGGCCGGCCAGCTCGTCTTCGGCCCGCTGTCCGACCGGTTCGGCCGCGTGCCGCCGCTCATCGCCGGCGCGGCACTGTGCGTCCTCGCGAGCGTCGCCGCCGTGTTCGCACCGAACATCGGCGTGCTCATCGCGGCTCGACTCCTGCAGGGCCTGGGCGGTGCGGCCGGCATGGTGATCAGCCGTGCGGTCATCTCCGACCTGGCGACCGGCAAGCCCGCAGCGCGCGCGTTCTCGCTCATGATGATCGTCGGCGGGGTCGCCCCCGTCGTCGCTCCGCTGCTCGGTGGCCTGCTCACCGGTCCGATCGGCTGGCGCGGCCTGCTGTCGATCGTCCTCGGCCTGTCCGTGGTCATGCTCGTCGCGGTGCTCGCCGTCATCCGTGAGACCCACCTGAAGGCGCACCGCGATGTGCTGCGCGAGGAGCGGAAGAGCTCCGGTTCGCCGCTCCGTGCGCTGCGCTCCCGCACCTTCCTCGGGTACATCGCCGTGTTCGGCTTCGCGTTCGCCGTGATGATGGCGTACATCTCGGCCTCGCCGTTCCTGTACCAGGACATGATCGGGCTCGGCACCGTCGGCTACGGTCTGGCGTTCGGGCTGAACGCGCTGGCCCTGATGGGCGTGAGCATCGTGTCCGCCAAGCTCACCGAGACGCGCTCGGTCACCGGCGTGCTGTCGCTCGGCATCGCCCTGGTGTTCACGTCGACGGTCGCGTTCGCGCTGCTCGTCGTCTTCGCGGCGCCGGTGTTCTGGCTCGCGGTCCCGCTGTTCACCGCGGTCGGGTCGCTCGGACTGGTGCTCGGCAACGCCACGGCGCTGGCGCTCGGTGCGGTCCCCGCCGCTGCCGGCAGCGCGTCGGCCGTGCTCGGCGCGCTGCAGTTCGGGCTCGCGGCGCTGGTGTCCCCGCTCGTCAGCATCGGCGGCTCGGTGACGGCGGCACCGCTGGCGATCGTGATGCTCGCGTCCGCCGTGGTGGCCGTCGTGGCGCTGCTCGTCGCCCGGGGTCGCACCCGCCTGGCCTGACCCGGTCGGGGGCGACTCGGTCGGGGCCGACTCGGAACGACATCATCGACGTCGCACGACAACCAGGACGTCGTTCCGGGTCGGCAGCCCCGTCGACTACCGCGCCCGCAGGAACGGGATCCGCGGCATCAGCCAGTCGACCCACACCACCCGCACCCCCGGGGCCACGGCGAGCGCCCACAGGATCGAGGCCACCGCGTCGGTCGGGTAGTGCACCGCGTCGATCGACACCGAGAAGAACACCACCACGATCGCGACGACCCCGAGCGTCAGTGCGAGTCGGTGCCACCGGGTCTCGCGCAGCAGCCAGATCAGCGCGATCACGAACGCCGTGATGTAGACGGTGTGCCCGCTCGGGTACCCGGGGTCGGGCTGCACCGGGAACGGGTGCGGCAGCACGGCGACGTCGGGCCTGGCGCGGTGGACGATCTCCTTCACGACCGCGGACGGCACCCACGTGATGGCGATCGTGCCGCCGAAGGCCAGGGCCGGACGGAGACTCCGGGTGCGCCACCAGATCACGGCCACGACGACGACGGTGATCCCGATCGCCGGCCCAGGACTGATGACGTGGTAGACCGCCGTGGTGAACGCCCCGATCGCGCCGGTGTGCAGGGCGTTCAGGGCCTTCGACAGTCCGAGGTCGACCGTGCCGAGGGCGAACCCGACGAGCGTGATGACGACCACGGCGATGACCGCGATCGCGACGGAGACGAGCGGGTAGGGCGACGGCTCGAGGATCCCGGTGCCGTCGGACTCCGGTCGGCGGGGGCGGAGCAGCGGCGCGTCGGTCATCCGACCATCGTCCCAGCCCGGACTCCGACCACGGGTCCGGCGAGCCTCTGAAAGCACTCAGCGCAGCCGCCCGCGAGTAGACAGGAGGCATGCCAACCGTTGCCGAGAACATCGTCGCCACCCTCCGCAAGAACGACGTCGCCCGCGTCTACGGCCTGCCGGGGGACTCCCTCAACGGCTTCACCGACGCCCTGCGAAAGGACGGCACGATCCGGTGGGAGCACGTCCGCCACGAGGAGGCCGCTGCGTTCGCCGCGAGCGCCGAGGCCGAACTGACCGGCGAGCTCGCGGTCTGCGCCGGCAGCTGCGGCCCGGGCAACCTGCACCTGATCAACGGTCTGTTCGACGCCAACCGGTCGCGCGTCCCGGTCCTCGCGATCGCCGCGCACATCCCCACCGCCGAGATCGGCTCCGGCTACTTCCAGGAGACCCACCCGCAGGAGCTGTTCCGCGAGTGCTCGGTCTACGTCGAGTACGTCGCCGACCCGACGCAGATGCCCCGCCTGCTCGAGATCGCGATGCGCGAGGCCATCGAGAAGCGCGGGGTCGCGGTGCTCGTGATCCCCGGCGACGTCCTGCTCGCCGAGGCGAAGGACGACCGCACCACCCGCATCGAGCGCACGACGCCGCGCATCGTGCCGAGTGAGGCCGAGCTGCTCCGCACCGCCGAGCTGCTGAACGGTGCCGACAAGGTCACGATCCTGGCCGGTGCCGGTGTCGCCGGGGCGCACGACGAGGTCATCGCGCTGGCCGAGCGCCTGCAGGCCCCGATCGTGCACGCCCTGCGGGGCAAGGAGCACATCGAGTGGGACAACCCCTACGACGTCGGCATGACGGGCCTGCTCGGCTTCGCGTCCGGGTACCGGGCGATGGAGGACGCCGACGTCGTGCTCATGCTCGGCACCGACTTCCCGTACCAGCAGTTCTTCCCCGCCAAGGCGAAGCACGTGCAGGTCGACATCCGCGGGTCGCAGCTCGGCCGGCGACACCCCGTCGACATCGGCCTGGTCGGCACCGTCAAGGACACCGCGCTCGCGCTCATCCCGCTGCTCACCGGTTCGCACCCGACGAAGCACCTCGAGGAATCGCTGAAGCGCTACCGGAAGACCCGCGAGAAGCTCGACGACCTGGCCGTCCCCGCGGGCCGGAAGAAGCCGCTGCACCCGCAGTACGTCGCCCGGGTGCTCGACCGGATCGCCGCGCAGGACGCCGTGTTCATCCCGGACGTCGGCTCCCCCGTCGTGTGGGCGTCGCGCTACCTCACGATGAACGGCAAGCGTCGCCTGATCGGCTCGTTCGTGCACGGCACGATGGCGAACGCTGTCCCGCAGGCGATCGGTGCGCAGACGGCGTTCCCGGACCGCCAGGTGATCGCGCTCGCGGGTGACGGCGGGCTGACGATGCTGCTCGGCGAGCTCATCACGATCGTGCAGAACAAGCTGCCCGTGAAGATCGTCGTGTTCGACAACTCGTCGCTGAACTTCGTCGAGCTTGAAATGAAGGCCGCCGGGTTCGTGAACTACGGCACCGAGCTGCAGAACCCGGACTTCGCCGCGGTCGCCGAGGCGATCGGCATCAAGGGCTTCAAGGTCGACGTGTCCGACGACTTCGAGGAAGCGATGGCCGCCGCGCTCGCGCACGACGGCCCCGCGCTCGTCTCGGTGCGCGCGAACCGGCAGGAGCTGTCGATGCCCCCGGCGGTCACGCTCGAGCAGGCGAAGGGCTTCACGCTCTACGCCATCCGCACGGTGCTGTCCGGTCGCGGCGACGAGCTGCTGGACCTCGCGTCGACCAACGCGCGGCAGCTGCTGTAGACGCGACCGGATGACGGCCTGGAGGCCCGTGGCGGCGCAGCCACGAGCCTCCAGGCCGTCACGACGTCACCACCCGAGCGGCTGGCCGTCCTCCAGGAACACGCCGGTCGGGCCCTCCGGGCCCACGCTCGCGGCGGCCGCGACGGTCGCCGCGCTCACCTCGACGGGGCGACCGTGCGGGTTCGGCACCCCACCGAGCTCGGTCGCCGTGTAGCCGGGCTCGAGGACCACGAAGCGCACCTCGGGTGCGATGCGGGCGTACTGCACCGTGAGCATCGAGACGGCCGACTTGCTCGCGCCGTAGACCGCGGCCTGCACGGTCGACGCCGCGCTGTCCGGGTCGTGGACCGCCGTGAACGAGCCGAGCGCGCTGCCGACGTTGACGACGAGGGGGCTGGTCGACCGGCGCAGGATCGGCAACGCGGCCTCGGTCGTGCGGACGATCCCGACGGCGTTCGTGTCGAACACGGCGAGCGCGTCCGGTCCGTTGAGACCCCAGATCGCGATGCCGGCGTTGTTGACCAGGACGTCCAGGCCGCCGTTCGCGTCGATGTGCGCGAAGGCTGCGGCGACCGAGTCGTCGTCGCGGACGTCGAGCTGGACGGAGCGTGCGCCGATCTCGGCGGCGACGGCCGCTCCCTGGTCGGCGTCGCGAGCGCCGATCCAGACGGTGTGGTCGGCTGCGACGAGCTGGCGGGCGGTTTCCTTGCCGAGGCCACGGGTGGCGCCGGTGATGAGTGTCGTTGTCATGGGTCCAGCGTCACGCTCGACGCGGTCGGCAGGGAGTCGCCCGGTTGTCGTAGGACTGCTGGGGCCAGGACGCGGCCGCGACGTGCGCGCAGACTGGTGGCATGGCGGACACGGACTTCGGGCACACCCTGCGACGGCTCCGCGACCACGTCACCCCCGCGGCCGCCGGCATGACCGTCGGGCCGCGACGTCGGGCAGCGGGGCTGCGGCGCGAGGAACTCGCGGGCCTCGCGGGGATCTCCGCCGACTACCTGACCCGCCTGGAGCAGGGTCGCGCGACGTCGCCGTCCGCCCAGGTGGTCGAGGCGCTGACGCGTGCCCTCCGGGTCTCGGACGCCGAACGCGAGCTGCTGTACCGGCTCGCCGGGCACGCGGCCCCGGGCGCGGACGTCGTGCCGTCGCGGATCCCGCCGAGCGTGCAGCGGCTGCTCGACCGGCTGGCGGACACCCCGGTCGCGGTGCTCGACGCCGCCGGCAACCTGCTCGTGACCAACGCTCCGCACGAAGCCCTGATGGGACCGATCGGCGGGATGCGTGGGAACGAACGCAACACCGCCTGGCGGCACCTGGTCGGTGCCGGCAGCCGCGCCGTGCACACGCCCGCGGAACAGGCGGCGTTCGAGGAGAACCTGGTGGCCGGACTCCGGATGACCGCGGCCCGCTACCCGCTCGACCGGCAGTTGCAGCAGCTCGTGCGGGACCTGCGGGCGGCGAGCCCGCGGTTCGTCGAACTGTGGGACTCGGGCGCAACGGCGCTGGGCGAGACGGCCCGCCGCAAGGTGATCGACCACCCCGACGTCGGGCTCATCACGCTCGACTGCGACACCCTGGTCGTCGGGCCGGAGGACCTGCGGATCCTGGCGTACACGGCGGTGCCCGGGTCGGTGGACGCCGAGCGGTTGGCGCTGGCGATCGTGCTCGGAACGCAGTCGTTGGTGGAGTGAGCACTCGCCCCCAATTCGTGGGGGATGCTCGCGACGTGGCCCTCAGCCCGTTCCAAGGTTGGCTACGATCCGAGAGCGCCGGCTTCCGGCGATCTCAGACGTCCGGTCTCCTGCCGGACTGCACACCCGAGGGGACCACCCGTGCAGCACAGCACTGCAACACTTCGACGCGCCTGCGCGATCGGCGCGACCATCGCCGTCATCGGCCTGAGCACCGGCTTCGGCGCGTTGACGGCCACGACCGCCTTCGCCGACGAGCAGCCCGTCGCGCCGACGAGCACCGCGACCGCGTCCCCGGCGCAGGGCACTGACAGCACGGCCGACGGCGCTGACGAGTCGGCTCCGCCGGTTCCCGCGGCGACGTCCACGCCGACGGCCGAGGCGACAGCTGATCCCACCGCGGAACCGTCCCTGCCGGTCAGCACGCCGGCCGCGACTGCGACCCCCGATCCCACCGCGCCCGTCACAGCAGAACCGGCCGCGACGCCGACCGTGACGATCGCCGGGGACGCGACCGTCGGCAGCACCCTGACGGCGACCGGGCACGACTTCACCGGCGAGCTGACCTACACGTGGGCCAGCGGCGACGCAATCCTGCCGACCACCACCGACTCGTACGTCGTCGCTGCCGCGGACGCCGGCAAGACCATCAGCGTCACGATCACCAGCGACACCGACGAGTCCGCGACGACCACGACGGCCGTCGTCACGCACGCGGCGGCCTTCCCGGAGGCCTCGACCGAAGACGACCCGATCACGTTCTCCGCGGTCGCAGGTGAGCGTTTCACCCACACGTTCGCCGCCGAGGGCTTCCCCGCACCGACGTACTCGGCCGCCTACTACTCGCTCGACGATCCGTACGCGAGCGAGGACGACGGTGACGAGTCCGGGTACCTGCCGTACGGCCTGTCCCTGGACCACGCCACCGGCGCGCTCTCCGGGAAACCCCGCTACTCCGGCACCTACGCGTTCCGCATCGTGGCGACGAGCGGCACCACGACCGCGTCGCAGTACGTCAACATCACGATCGACGCCGCCGCACCGCTCGGCGTGGAGGTCACCGCCGAGGACAAGGACACCTTCCTCACCGCGCACTCCACCAGCTGGGTCATCGAACGCGACGGCACCGTCTGGACGTTCGAGAACGAGACCACCCGTCAGCCCGACGGTGGGTACATCGGGTTCGGGGTCGGGTTCGAGGGCGGCCAGCCCACCATCGACCAGGGCGGGACCCTGCTCGTCAGCGGCCACCTGGTCGACCGCTTCGGCAACGAGGTCGACGACGCCGACGGCTACCCGGTGCCGTTCACGGTGACCTCGGATCACGCTTCCGACGTCATCACGCCGAGCCGCGATCCGTGGGTCGCGACCGACGTCACGTTCCCCGAGGCGTCGACGCACTCCCTCGAGGTCGCCTCGAGCGGGTTCGCGACCGCCTTCACGGTCGTGGTCCAGCCCACCGCGGCTCTGGCCGTCTCCCCCACGGGCACGGTCGCCACTCCGACCGTGACCACCGGGGAGCTCGCCTACACGGGGTCGGACGCGATGCACCTGCTCCCCTGGGCCGGCGGTCTCGCCGTCATCGGTGCCGCGGTCGTCGCACTGCAGGCCGTCCGCCGCCGGAAGCAGCACTGACGGGTGCACGAACAAAGGCCCCGCAAGCGGGGCCTTTGGCTGGCGACGTTCCGGTAGCCGGCCCGTCGTGCTTCCAGCGTAGCGGTGGGCGTCAGGCCCCGGCACCCCCGTCGACCGGAACGATCGCCCCCGTCACCATCGCCGCGCGGTCGCTGAGCAACCACGCGGCGACCTCGGCGACCTCCGCTGGCTCAGCCATCCGCCCGAGTGGGACCGAAGCGGTGATCTGGGCGGTGACGCCAGGCGTCGCCGCTTCCCACGCTTCGATCATCTCGGTCGCGGTGCCACCCGGCGTGATCCCGTTCACCCGGATGTGCTCGGGCGCCCAGGTCACCGCGGCCGTCTCGGTGATGCTGTTCAGTGCGCGCTTCATCGCGCCGTACGCCGGCAGCGCCGGGTTCGCGCGGCGGCTGCCGATGCTCGACGTGTTGACGATCGCGCCGCCGCCGGAGCGACGCATCAGCGCGGCCTCGGCGGTCATCGCCACCCAGTGACCGCGGAAGTTCACGGCGAACTGGGTATCGATGTCCTCGTCGCTGGTGGTGTCGAGCGGTCCGGGCTGCTGGATCGCGGCGCCGTTGTTGAACGCCCCGTCGAGTCGGCCGTGCAGCTCGTCGACCTGCTCGACGGCCGCGCGGATGCTGTCCGGGTCCGCGAGGTCGAGTGCGACAGCGTCTGCCGTGCCCCCGGCCGCACGGACTTCGGCGACGATCCCCTCGAGTGCGTGGGCGCTGCGGGCAGCGAGGACCACACGGGCGCCTTCATCCGCGAAGAGCCGAGCAGCCGCGGCGCCGATGCCGCGGCTCGCGCCGGTGATGAGGATGACCTTGTCGGGCAAGAGGCCGATCGGGTTGGATGTGATGTCGTTCGTCATGCGCTCAGCGTCACGCCGAGGGAGCGTGCGGATACAGGTACGAGCGGTACCAGGATCTCCGGCCGGAACCGGTGGAGACTCGGGTCATGGACAAGCCGGAACTCGCCGCCTTCCTCCGCTCACGACGTGAGCGGTTGCGCCCCGAGGACGTCGGACTGCCGACCGGGTCGCGCCGCCGGACGCCTGGCCTCCGCCGTGAGGAAGTAGCGGTCCTCGCCCACATCTCCACGGAGTACTACGTCCGGCTCGAGCAGGGGCGTGCGCCCCGCCCGTCAGCAGAAGTACTCGCCGGAATTGCAGGATCGCTCCTGCTGACATCGGCGGAGTCGGAGCACCTGCACGCCTTGTCCGGCACGGCACCGTTGCAGGTCGGCCGAGTCCAGCGTGACGTGCGCCCGAGCATCCTCGCGCTCGTCGAACGATTGCCGCAGACCGCTGCGATCGTCTTGTCCGCCAGCTTCGAGGTCCTCGCCTGGAACCCCCTCGCGGCGGCGCTCATGGAGGACTTCGCGTTGCTCGCACCGGCCGACCGGAACCTCGCCCGCCGCGCCTTCCCGACCGAAGCCGTCCACCAGGCAGCTCGGCCCTACGGAATCTCGGACGGCGCCGAGTTTCAGCGGCACGTCGTCATGCAACTTAGGACGAGCCGAACGCGGTACCCGGACGACCCTGACGTCGTCGGTCTCGTCGAGGAACTCCGTGACGGCAACCCGGTGTTCGCGCGCCTGTGGGATCGCCACGACGTGCAGACGACACCGGTGCTCACCAAGACGTTCGACCACCCGGCGGTGGGGGCGGTGACGGTCGACTGCGACAGCCTCGCGTTGACGGATCGGGACCAGCACCTCGTCCTCTACACGGCCCCGCCCGGGTCACCCGATGCCGACGCGCTCGCGCTCCTCGGCCTGCTGGGTGTCGATTCCCCCAGCCGGTAACGACGGCCCGTCAGGCGCAGTACTCGTACGGCGGCATGGCGACCGCACCCACCCAGATCATGCCGACCGTCGCGCCGTCCTCCCCGAGCTGGAACGTGATGTAACTTCCGCCGATCTGGACACTCCACAGCGAGAACGGTCCTTGTTGCTCGCCGTAGGTGCCCGTGTACTGCAGGTCCGGGTACGCGGACTGCACCTCGGCCAGCGCAGTGCCGACACCGATCCCGGCTGCGGTCTCGGGCGAGTTCGTCGTCACCGGTTCCGGGCTCAGACCGCCGACGGCGACACCGGCCACGTTGCCGCCGCGCGGGACGACAGCGAGCCAAGGCGCATCGGCGCTCTCCCAGAACGAAGTCTCCGGGCTGGCCGGGCACGCATCCGAGCTGCGGGTGTAGGCCGCAGACAGGTCGTCGATCTCCCCCTGGAGTTCGCCACCGAGGGCGATCGGGCCGACCTCCTCCGCCGAGATCGTCCAGGTGGCGGGGTCCGACAGGCTGAACGCCGCCTCCGTCGCGGTGGGGGTCGGCGTGCTCGTGTCTGCCGTCGGCTCCGGCGGCGCGACGGCACTCGCGGTCGCGGTCGCGATAACGGTCCGGGTCGGCGTCGAAACCGGCGCTCCGGAGCATGCTGCCAGCACAGTCGATGCCATGAGCGCAATGATGATCCCGGTGGTCCGGACGGCACCCTTCACAAGACCGCCACCGTCGTCCAGCAGTGGCTTCGTACCGTCCTGCACGCGCGGGTTCTGGTTGCCGGGCATCGTCTGTTCCCTCCGACGGCGGATGTCGAGCAATCCACCGTACGTCGACGCCCGACGGGCAACGGGCCCCCCGGCGTCCATCGCAACCAGAGCGTTACTTGGCGGCTGCGTCCTCGACGTCGAACACCACGACCCGGGCACTCGCCCCGCCGATGAACTCGGCCACCGGACGGTGCTCCGGGTGCGGCAGGTACCCAGCGAGCGCTGCCCGATCGCGGAACCGGACCACGAGCATCCAGTGGAACCCGCCCTCCAGCCCCTCGGTGCTCACGCTCGTCCCCGACTGCACGGACTCGACACCGTCGATCCGCGGCAGGTGCTCGCGCGACAGGGCGTCGGCCTCGGACGACCGGTCCGCTCCGTCCCACTCGACCAGCACGGTGTGCGTCACTCCTGACACGTGGTCTCCTTCGTCTGTCACGACGCCGATCAGAACGCGGGCGTTCCGCCGGCGATCGTGATCGTCGACCCTGACTGGTAGCTCGACTCCGGGCTCACCAGGTGCACGTACGCGGCACCGAGCTCGGCCGGCTGTCCGGGGCGGCCGAACGGCGAGGTCTCGCCGAAGTGCGACACCGTCTCGGCGTCGTCGGAGCCCGGCTGCAGCGGCGTCCACACCGGTCCGGGGGCGACGGAGTTCACACGGATGCCCTTCGACGCGAGCTGCTGGGCGACGGCCTCGGTGAAGAGCTTGATCGCACCCTTCGACACGGCGTAGTCGATCTTGTCGGCCGAGGGCGTCGACGCCTGGATCGAACCGGTCGTCACGATGGTGGAGCCCGGCTCGAGGTGCGGCACCGCTGCCTTGGTCAGCCAGAACAGCGAGTAGATGTTGGTCTTGAACGTCGAGTCGAACATCGACGTGTCGAGGGTCAGGATGTCCTCGTTGCTGTCCATCCGGCCGGCGACCATGACCAGGGTGTCGAGGCCGCCGAACTCGTCGACGCCCTTCTGCACCAGGTCCTTGCAGTACTGCTCGTCGGAGATGTCCCCGGGGAACAGGACGGCGCGACGCCCCTCGGACTCGAGCAGGTCGCGGACTTGTTCGGCGTCCTCCTGCTCGTCCGGCAGGTAGGACAGCACCAGGTCGGCGCCCTCACGCGACAGGGCGATGGCGGCGGCGCGACCGATGCCGGAGTCGGCGCCGGTGATGATGCCGCGGTAGCCGGTGAGGCGTTCCCGGCCGACGTAGCTCTCTTCGCCGTGGTCGGGCTTCGGGTCCATCTTCCACGCGGCACCCGGCAGCGACTGCTCCTGCTTCGGGTACGGCGGGGCCGGGTAGAGGGTGTTCGGGTCGCGCTTGTCGTACTGGCTCATGCGTTCCACTGTCGTCGTCGCGCGTGGACACGCGTTCAGCCGCTGCGGTCCTGGGACACGGCTGATGACGGACGGGAGGCCCGTGGCGGCGTCGCCACGGGCCTCCCGTCCGCCACGTGGTTCAGACGCCGGCCGTGGTCCGGATCCAGGACGAGGCCTGCGACAGCAGGGCGTAGTTCGAGCCGGCCTTGGTGTCGGCACCGGGGTCGGCGCTGTCACCGGTGGAGCAGACGGCGACGACCTTGCCGTTCACGAGCAGCGGGCCGCCGGAGTCGCCGTGGTTCGAGGCACCGGTCACGCCGGTGAGGTGCTGCGCACGACCGCTGTACGCATCGGTGCTCGCACCGGTGAGCGAGACGGTGGCCTGGTAGAGGCCGTCGGACTGGGTCGCGTTCGCGCGCAGGCCGTAGCCCTGGATGGTGCCGGTGCCGCTCGACTTGGCGGTCGCGGTGAGGTCGAGCGGGGCGTAGGTGGACAGCGAGTAGGCGCTCTTCAGGTGCACGAGCGCGATGTCGCCGGCCGGTGCGGCGGAGACCCGGTCGACGGCGACGGCGGTGCCCCGGTTGGTCGTGGAGTTCGAGTGGTAGACGTTCATCGCACCGATGCCGTCGATGCAGTGGCGGGCGGTGAGGATCCACGAGGCGTTGATCTGCTCGCCGGTGCAGTTGCTGACGTAGCCCGACGGGATGGAGCCGCCCGACGCTTCGAGCTGGACGGCCCACGAGGTGGTGGGGGCCTTCTCGCCGCCGACGACCTTCGTGCTGGCCGGCAGTGCCGAGGCGGGTGACGCGGCGAACACACCCGCGGTGATGACGGCCGCGGCGGCGAACGCGGCTGCGATGGACTTCTTCATGACGACTCCTCTGTCGGGGGAAGCACCTGACCCGTTGCGCTGTGCAACTAGGCAGCATCCTGACCCTCGTTCGGGGGCCGCGCCAGTCCGCACTTCGGCGGACGGGGCCGCCCTAGGATCGTGTCGACCGGGAGACCGAAGGAGCGACATGAGCACGAACTCCGCTCGGAGGACGCGCCCGACCGTCGTCACCATCGCGTCCGGCATCTGGTGCGCTGTGGTGCTCGTCCGCCTCGGGTTCCTGGTCGTCGCGGTGGTGAACACCGACGGTGGGCTCGCCGTCGCACTGGTCGGCGCGTTCATCGGCCTCGCCTTCGCGGCCCTGTTCGTCTGGCTGGCGATCCGGATGGCCCGCGGATCGGGGTCCGCACGGCTCTGGCTCGCCATCGTGGCCGGCTTCGCCGTGGTGAACACCGTGGTCGGGCTCGTGCTCGGCGCAGGGGCCGTGGGCTTCCTCTACCCGATCGCCCTCGTCGCCGCGACGGTCCTGAGCTACCTGCCGACCACGCGAGGGTTCTTCCCGAAGACCGAGCGCCGCGTTCGACCCGCCGAACCCCGCACGGTCGGCTGGGACCCGACGACAGGTGAACGCATCACCGAGCCGGCACCCACCGACGGACGCGCCGGCTGACGGATCAGCGGCCCCGTCAGCGGGTGCTCCAGAACGAGATCGACCGGCTCTCGTCGCGGATGACGATCGTGTGCGACGCCGCGCGGTCCGCGACGGGCCGGTTGCCCTCACCGCCGTACCAGTACGACACGTACCGGCGCTGGGTCGGCGACCAGCCGACGACCTCGACCTTGTAGCGTCCGGGGCTCAGGACTGCGCCGAAGGTCCCGCCCCGACCGGGCGACCAGTAGCTCAGGTGCGTGTCGAAGGTGCTGCCGATCGACTCCCCGTACACGTGCACGGTGGCGCCGGTGAAGTCGGTGTCGAGCTGCGGGTTGAGGATCCCGGTGAGGGCGACGCCCCGGGTCGAGCTCGCATCGATGCCGTCCACGACCGTCTCGGTGCGGCCCCCGACCTGGTGCGCGACCCGGACGTACGAGCGCTCCGCAGTGGAGCCGGGATCACGGTGGAAGCCCCACGACTCGTTGCGCAACGCCGGCCACGAGTCGAGCGTCTCGTCGTGCGCGTTGACCTGCACGCTGTAGTCGTCGCTCGGCAGCCCGTGCACCCAGTAGTGACCGTCGGGCGAGGTGACGGTCCGCCGCACGGTGCCGGTGTTCCAGCCACGGACGACGACCGCTGCGCCGGACAGGTCCGCGCCGTACGGGTTGTGGGCGGTGCCGCCGATCGAGGCACCCCGCCGCACCACGAGCACGACGGTCTCGTGCCCACCGGCGCTGACCACGACGCCGGTCCGCTCCGCCGGGACCACGTCGTCGAAGCCGTACGAGCCCTCGCGTTCACCGTGCAGCGTCCAGGTGTCTGCCGGGACCGCGTCGAACGTCATCCGGCCGCGGCGGTCGCTCGTCGCCGAGTCAGCGGTGCTGCCGTCCGGGGTGCGGAGGTCGACGACCACGCCCTCCATCGCGAGCGGCCGCTTCTCCGGGTCGGTCAGCATGACGGTGAGCGCACCGTCGTCCGGAGCGGCCACCGCCGCGGTGACGGGCGCGATGAGCACGCCGATCAGTGTGAGTGCGATCGTGATCCCGACCGTCGCGCGTCGTCGTCCCGTCATGGTGTGCCTCTGGTCCCCTGGTGGGGCCGCCCCTGGCCCCGGTGGAGTGGAGCGTAGCCGCGACCCGCGCGGAGCGCGCGGTCGCTCTCCGCTCAGCTCACCAACCGCGACGCGTCGCGTTCCGTGCCACAGCGTCGGCGAGCTCTCGACCGAATGGCTCCTCCACCGTTGCCGCCGCCTGCGCGAACGCTGCGGCGACGCCGGAGGTGATGTTTCGGTAGCGATCGGTTGCCTCGTCCGGAGCGATGTCCAGGGACCTGCCGATGTCACGGAACTGCTCCTCACCGATCCCGTCGAAGCGGTACTCGTCGCCGACGGACATCGCGCCGCGCAGCGTCGAACCGTCAGCTGACGGGTACGCAGCGTGTGAGCCGAGGTCGTACAGCGGCGCCAGGCGGACAGAGGGGCCGTCGAGGAGGAGCGAGTAGTTCTTCGCGTGAGCATCCGTTCCGAGCATCGCGACGTTCAGCACCAGCGCCTCGAAGAACCGTCGCTGCGCATCACGGCGTTCGTCGGGCTGCGCGATGGCTCCGCGGAGGAGCACCGCGATCTGCTTCGCCGATGGTCCGCCCTCTTCCTGGTACTTCCTGGACGGGTAGACGGACAGCGCTTGGCAGAGGTCCTCCTGGTGGAGCCGACGCCATGACCCGTCATCGTCACGGACCCGGTCGTACCGCTTGCTGACGAACACCCGGGCGCCGGTTGAGGTCCGCAGCAACTCGTGGTCCGCGACCTGCAGCCCGAGGAGCCGAGCGGCCTCCATCGACACGTACTCGTTCACGTCGTGGTCCGGCATCGTCGCGATGACCGGCTTGATGATGTGGGTCGTCGGGGTCGAGTCCTGCGGCACACCCCAGGTCCCGTCGTCGAAGCGGAACAGGGCGGCTTTGCTCTGCGCGCCCGCGAGCGACCACCGTCCGGCGTTCATCGTGCCGCCCCACGATCCCGGGTTGCGCGCGAGCGCGTCGACCAAGCCGTCGAAGTCGTCGTCCGTCAGGCGGTGCACGGCACCACGCCGGACCGCCGCGTCCGAGGAGTCCGTCGCCGGAGGGAGCAGCTGCACGGCACCAGCGGCATCACGGCCGAGGCGCTCAAGCAGCCGGAACGGGTTCTCGGTGACGTGGTGCTCCGAAGCGAGTTCGCGCAGCCGCTCCGGGCTGTCGGGAAGCAGTCCCGCGAGGAACGGTCCGGCCGCCTTCGCCTTCCATCTGACGCGGCCGGTTCGCATCGACAACGACACCGGGGTCGCGTCGGGCAGGTTCCGGTACGCCTCGTCGTAGGTGAAGGTGGTGTTCCCACCGGCGTTCATCTCGAAGGCGCCGACCGGCACGCCGTCGAGGAACGTGCGCAGCTCGCTCATCGGTCGCGCTCGTGCGCCTCGAGAACCAGGCCCAGGACGGTCAGCGCGTCGAAGGCAAGACGGAGTTGTGCGGTGCCTTTCCCGCCCTCGAACTCGTTGACCCATCGGCGGCTGACACCCATCCGCTCGGCGAGTTCAGCCTGTGACCAACCGAGACGCGTGCGGCGCTCGTGCACGAGATCGCCCAGTGCAAGGGCAGTGTCGACTCGCATGTGCGCCTCCGCTGTAATCGTCCGGTTACAGCGTAGCCCTGTCACCGATCGCTTACAAGTATCACCAGCAATCGATCGCTTACACAACGTGTTCGGAGCCGATCGATCCCACGGAGCCTTGTGGTCGTGGTGGTCGCCGTGGTCGGCACGCCCGTGGCGATCGTCGTCCTCGCTTCACGATCGCGCAGTCCTGAACGACGCACGAGGGCCCCGCGACCGGAGTCGCGGGGCCCTCGCTGGTGCGCTGGTGCGCTGGTGTTACTTGATGACGATCGACTGCACCGGGCTGGTGCTCGTCGTCAGGGTGTCGGTGCCGGCGAAGACGGCGTGCAGCTTGTGCGTGCCCTTCTTCAGCGAGAGCGCCGAGGTGACCTTGCCGTTCTTGACGGTGACGGTCGCCAGGCGCTTCGTGCCCTGGTAGATCCGCGCGGTGCCGTTCACGGTGAAGCCCGTGGCCTTGACCTGCACGGTCGCCTTGCCGCCGCTGTACTTGAGCGCCGTCCGGGACGGGGCCTTCGTGACGGTGACGGTGGTGGCCTTCGCGGTCGCCGAGTCGGTGCCCGAGAAGGTCGAGTCCGCGTTGACGAACTTGGCGGTGAGCGAGTGCGTGCCGATGGCCAGGGCGCTCGGGAGCGTCATGGTCGCGGTGCTGTTCTTGACGGGGACGGTGCCGAGGACCTTCTTGCCGTCCGACACCGTCAGCGTGCCCTGCTGCTTGCCGATGCCACCGGCGATGGTCGCGGTGACCGTGGCCGGCTTCGCCGCGTTGACGGTCTGCGACGCGGCGGAGACGGCGAGCGTCGTGGTCGTCGCGGGCAGCGTGGCGTGCAGGTCGAACTGGTCGACGGTCGAACCGATCGCGGCCGGGTCGGCGGTGGCGGTCGGCTGGAGCGTCACGCCGCAGCTGTCGACGTTGCCGTGCTGGACCGCCGAGTTGAGCGTGGTGCAGTCGCCGGCGCGGATGTCCTGCACGGAGAGCTTCTCGTCGGTGACCGAGACCTTGACGAAGGAGCGGACGTGCTCCTGGTTCTCGACCGAGTTGGCCCAGTGGCGCTTGCCCGTCGGGTCGAGCGGGTCTGCGCCGTAGCCGCTCTGGGTGGCGTCCGGAGCGGTCAGGTCGTAGTACTTCGAGCCGGAGGCCGAGTTCGCCGTCATGTAGATGACGCCGCCGGGGCCGGAGAAGACCTCGGGAGCAGCGGGCTGCTCGTTGACGTTGGCCTTCTTGCCGTTCTTGATCGCGTAGCTGCGCGAGTAGGAGTGGTCGTGGCCCTGCAGGACGAGGTCGACGCCCATGTCGGAGAACGCACGCGTGAAGTCGAACCGGCGCTGCTGGTTGTCCTTGTCGTTCGCGTGGTCGGCCGGCGAGTAGATCGAGTGGTGGTAGACCAGCGTGGTCCACTTCGCGTCGTCGCCGTAGCGGTTGATGACGTCGCGCACGTAGTTCACGTGGGCAGCGTCCGATCCGGCCGCGTAGGCGTTCGAGTTGATGTCGATGAACAGGACGCCCTTGTACATGTACCAGTAGTCGCCACCCGAGTTCGCGGTGGTGTTGCCGCCCGGGTAGAAGTCCGGCACCTTGAGCGAGTTCGGCACCTGGTTGTGCTGCTCGTACGCCTTGCCGCCGACGTCGTGGTTGCCGATGGTCGAGGCCCACGGGTAGCGCTTGAGGACGTCGCTGCTGTCGGCGAACGCACCCCACTCGTACTCGTTGTTGGCGTGCTCGATCTGGTCGCCACCGGAGACCAGGAGCTCGGCATCCGGCTCGGTCGAGGTGGCGTACTTCAGGGTGTCGGCCCAGCCCGCGCCGTCGTCGTCGACGAAGCCCGACGAACCGATCTGCGGGTCGCCGAAGAACAGGAAGTCGAAGTCGCCGGAGAAGCTCTTCGTGGTGAACGTGTACGACGCCGACCAGGCCGACCCGTCCGCCGCACCGACGTGGTACGTGTACGAGGTGTTCGGCTCGAGGTCCGAGATCGTGGCGTGGGCGTTGATGTAGCCCGACTCGGCGGCGATGCCGTCGATGCTCTTCGTGTTCGAGTCCGTCGTGCTCGTGTCGACTGCGGTGTTCGCGGCCTTCGACGCGGCGATCGTCGACTTGGCGTCGGTGAAGACCCCGTCGTTCATCGACGCGGTCTTCTGGATCTCGAGCGACTGCGCGACGTTCGTCGGGAAGTACCACGAGGCGATGCGCTGGCTCTCGGTGGCGCCGACGCCCAGCAGGATGTGGAGCGGGCCGCCGGTGGAGATGTTGGTGGTGGGGGTGTTCGTCGCGGCGGAGGCGACGTTCGTGCCGACCATCGAGGCGCCGGCGATGAGCGCGGCCCCGAGGACGGCTCCGCACACGCGGAGGGTGGTGGTTCTGCGCCGTGTGGTGGCGCCGGACAGGAGACTCATGGTGGTCCGTTTCTCAGACGTGGGATGGTGCTGCACGGAAGACTCTGCATGCACTGCGAAACGTCTTGGTAAACGCTGAGTGACAAGTCGTCGCTGTTCAGGAGCGGACCTCCGTCATCCCGCCGCGAGCCGCTCGACGAACCAGATCATCCCCATCACGAACACCCCGGCGGTCACGAGTCCGGTGACCCAGAGCGAGACCCGGTGGGCCTTCCGGCGCAGGAGTGACAGCGGTGGGAAGACGATGACGATGATCGCGAGCTGCACCGCCTCGATGCCGACGTTGAAGACGAGGAGCGACACGAGCAGCTGCCACGAGAACGCCTCGTGGATGCCCAGCGCCCCGGCGAACCCGAGCCCGTGGATGAGCCCGAACGCGAACACGACGGCCAGGCGTGTCCAGCCGGCCCGGTCGAGCGAGAAGTGCCCGTGTTCACCGACCACGAGTTCGTCGGCCCGCGACCGGCGCCGCCAGAGCCGCCACAGGTACCAGCCGGCCACGGCGGCGATGGACAGGGCGATGAGCGGCTCGACGACGATCGCGGGCGGGCTGACCACCCCGAGCGCGGCGAGGATGAACGTGATCGAGTGCGCGATGGTGAACGCCGACGCGGTGTAGACCACCTCGCGCAGGCGCCGTGACCCGGCGATGAGCGCGACGAGGAACAGGATGTGGTCGATGCCGGTCAGCAGGTGCTCGGCACCGAGGCGGAAGAACTCCCAGAAGCGCTGCCCGGCCGACTGCTCGGTCGAGAACGACGGCTGCGAGGCGTCGAGCGTCGCCGATCCCTGCTTCGCGTCGACGTCGTAGGTGACGATCGTCTTGGTGTCGCGCACGAAGGTCTCGCTGTCCGGGAACAACGTCGACGTCACGACGTGTCCGGTCTGCGTCTCCGACGGCTCCGGGCAGGTGAAGTCCGCCGTCACGTGGGCGTACGGCACCTCGTCCTGCAGGTCGACCGTGACGCTGTCGCCGAGCACGCCCGTGCAGGCCTGCCCACCCGCGCCGGACACCGAGAACCGGTCGAACACGTACTTCCCGAGCGCGTCGGTGTGCGCCTCGGCCGCCGACACCATCCCCGGGAAGTCGCCGTCGTCCCAGGCCGCCTGCCCCTGCGTGTGGAACGCGTCGTCGTGCTCGCTCGTGGCGACCGACACGAGCATCAGGTCGTACTCGAGCCCGAGCTCCGCGTGCACGACGGTCGGTTCCGTCGACGTCACCTTCGCGTAGACGACCGAGCTGAAGCCGTGCGCCGATGCCGGCGACGCCCCGGCCAGCACGCCGACGACGACCACCCCGAGCAGCAGGAGCACGGCGACGACCCGTGCGATCAGCGCGGACGGGCGGGACGGACGGGCAGGGCGGGCAGGACGGGCAGGGCGGGCGCGCAGCAGCGCGACGGGGGTTCCGGAAGGCACGCGCAGACGATCCGGCCCTCGGACGACCGGCAGGTGAACAGGTGGTGACCAGCAGTGGGACAGGTGCCGGACAGCCGCCGGAGCCGGCCCGGTGCGGCACACCGACGTGTTTCGATGATGCAGTGACCCGCCTCGCTGCCCGGACGACCGTCCTGCTGACCACCGTCGCCCTTGTCGGCACCGGCGTCGCCCTGCTGGCCGGGTGCTCGGCGACACCCGGTGGGACCGACGCAGGAGCCGGAGCCGACGCCGGCACCGGCACGTCGGCGACGGCGCACGCCACGGCCGGTGCCCTCGGCGCGGGCTTCTCCGACCCGACGCAGCCGCCGGCACCCGAGGCCACCATCCACCCGGAGCCAGGTTCGTGGTCCGGGGTCCACGCGCCCGACGACTACGACGTCGTGCTGCTGTCGGACGCCGGTGACGCCGACGACGCCCCGACCCGGACCCTGCTCGACGCCGTCGCGTCGTTGGCGGCGGACGAGGACGTCACCGTCACGAGGGTGTCGGCGACGGACGCCGACGACCGGATCGCGGCGGTCACCCGGGCGATCGACGAGCGGTCCGACCTGGTGATCAGCGTCGGCAACCACATGGTCGACCCGCTCGCCGCGGTGTCGCCGACGGCACTGCACCAGCAGTTCCTGGTCGTGGGTGCCGAGATCGCCGAGCCGACCTCGAACGTGACGGCCGCGGACTGGACCGGCGGCGGCTTCCGCGGCGAGGGGCTCGGACCGTCGAGCCACTACGACCCGTCCACCTTCACGGAGGAGCGCGCCGACCGCGCGCTGCGCGCGGGTCTGGCGGCCGTGCTGCACGACCTGCGCGGCATCGTCGTCTGGGTGCGCTGACCCGACCCGCCCCGGGTCCGTCGCTACGCCGGCTCGGCCTCGAGCACGAGCGCGCGCACCTGCGACGCGGCACCGAGCGCCACGGCGTCCGACCCGAGGGTCGACTGCGCCAACCGGATCGTCGCACCGCTCACCGGGGGCTCGGCCGCGATCGCCGCGGTGATGGCCGGTTCGAGCAGGTCCCACGACCGCGCGATGCCGCCGCCGATCACGATCGTCGTGACGTCGAGGATCCCCGCGGTGAGCAGGGCGGCGCGCGCCAGGCCCCACCCCGCGGCCTGGAAGACGGCAGCGGCGTCCGTGTCACCGGCACGTGCGGCGACGGCGACGTCACGCGCCGACAGCCGCCGGCCGGATCGTTCGGCGTACCGGTCGGCGATGCCACGCGCGCCCGCGATCGTCTCGAGGTGTCCGATCTGTCCGCAGGTGCACAGCGCGTCACCGAAGCCCGGCACGTGGCCGATCTCACCGGCCGCGCCGCGCGGCCCCGCGAACAGCCGTCCGCCGAGCACGAACGCACCGCCGACGCCGGTGCCGAGGGTCATCCCGAGCACGTCGGACTCCCCCGCGACGGCACCCGTGGCGATCTCGCCGAGCAGGAACGCGTTCACGTCGTTGTCGAGCGTCGCCGGCACGCCGAGGGCGTCGTTGACCGCGCGGGTCACGCCGTAACCAGCCCAGCCGGTGAACGAGTTGCCCGTCACCAGGACGGTGCCCGTGGCAGCGTCGACCACGCCGGCCGCGCCCACCCCGACACCCGTCAAGGAGGCCCGGTGCCGGACGAGCAGGCCCGTCACCGCCCCGACGGCGGCCGTCACGATCGCCGCCCCGCCCGCGTGGGCGGGCGTCGGCAGGTCGACGCGGTCGATGACCTCGAGGTCGGGGGTCGTCAGGACGACCTTGGTGTTCGTGCCGCCGACGTCGACGCCGGCGATCACCCGGGTCACGCGGTCACCGCCGCGAGCGAGGCGAGGCGCTCCGTCCGACGCTGCCGTTGCAGGACGGGGTCGGGCACGGGTACGGCGGCGAGCAGGCGCCTGGTGTAGTCGGTGGTGGGGTGCAGCAGCGTCGTCCCGGTGGTGCCCTGCTCCTCGACGACGCCCTGGCGCATCACCACGACGCGCTCGGCGAAGTGCTGCACGACGGCCAGGTCGTGCGAGACGAACAGGCACGCGAACCCCAGGTCGTCCTGCAGTTCGCCGAGGACCTCGAGCACGGTCTCCTGCACGCTGACGTCGAGCGCCGAGGTCGGTTCGTCGGCGACGAGCAACCGCGGCTCGAGCACCAGGGCGCGGGCGAGCGAGACCCGCTGGCGCTGCCCGCCCGAGAGCTCGCGGGGTGCACGCGAGGCGAGCGACCGCGGCAACCGGACGGCGTCGAGCACATCGTCGATCCGCCGACGACGGTCCGCCGACGACATCCCACGGCGGTGCACGGCGAGCGGTTCGGCGATGCACTCCGCCACGGACATCCGGGCGTCGAGCGAGGCCACCGGGTCCTGCAGCACGACGCCGATGCCGGACCGGAGCGCCCGGCGATCACGACCACGGGCGCTGCGCAGGTCCTGACCGAACAGCGACACCGTGCCGGACGTCGGCGTGATGAGCCCGAGCGCCACCCGGGCCGCGGTGGACTTGCCGGAGCCGGACTCGCCGACCAGGCCGACCGTCTCGCCCGCGTGCACGGCGATGTCGATCCCCTGCAACGCGTGGACGGCGCGCGCCCCGCGCCCGAACGTCACCGTGACGTCCCGCAGGTCGACCACCGGGGCCGCACCGGGCCTCCCGGCCGCCGCGTCAGCGGACCCCGCGTCGACCGGGGCGGCGGGACGGTCGCCCGCCACGTCGAGCCGCGGCACCGCGGCGAGCAGCCGCTTCGTGTACTCGTGCTCCGGACGGAGCAGGACGTCCTCGACGCTGCCGGTCTCGACGATCTCGCCCTGCAGCATGACCGCGACGCGGTCTGCGAAGTCCGCGACGACGCCCATGTTGTGCGTCACGAGCAGCACGCCCGTGCCGGTGTCGACGGCGAGCTTCCGGAGCAGTTCGAGGATCTCGGCCTGCACGGTCACGTCGAGGGCGGTCGTCGGCTCGTCCGCGATGAGCAGCTTCGGCGAGTTCGCGATCGCCATCGCGATCACCACGCGCTGGCGTTGCCCACCCGAGAGCTGGAACGGGAACGACCGCGTGCGCGACTCGGGGTCGGGGATGCCGACGCGGCGGAGCAGGTCGACGGCCTCGGCCGCGGCCTGCGCGGCGGTGACCGTCCGGTGGTTCCGGATCACCTCGGCGATCTGCGCGCCGACCCGGGTGAGCGGGTCGAGGGCCGTCGCGGGCTCCTGGAAGACCATCGACACCGTCGAGCCCCGCAGGGCACGGAGCGACGGTTCGGGAGCACCGACGACCTCGTGACCGGCGACGAGCGCGCTGCCCGTCGCCGTCGCGTTGCCGGAGAGCAGCCCCATCGCGGCGAGCGCCACCGTGGACTTGCCGGAGCCGGACTCGCCGACGAGGGCGAGCGTCTCGCCGGGCGCGACCGTCAGGGACACGCCCCGCACGGCCGACACGGTGCCGGACTCGGTGCTGAACGAGACGCCGAGGTCGGTCGTCCGCAGGATCGGTTCGGTGGTCATCAGCGGCCCCTCACGTCGAAGGCGTCCCGGAGTCCGTCGCCCACGGCGTTGAACGCGCAGACGATCAGGATCACGGCCAGACCCGGCGGCACGATGAGCCACCAGCGTCCGGAGTACGCGGCGGTGAGTCCCGCCGAGAGCATGCCGCCCCAGTCCGTCGCGGGCGGCTGCACACCGAGCCCGAGGTACGAGACGTAGGCGACGAGCAGGATCGCGTCGGCGACCTGGAAGGTCGCGGCGACGACGATCGTGGACACCGAGTTCGGCAGCAGGTGCTTGCCGATGGCGCGGGCGTGCGAGCCGCCGATCGCGCGCAGGGTGAGCACGTAGTCGCGGTTCTTCAGCGTCAGGGTCTCGGCGCGGATCAGGCGGGACGGCACCAGCCACGACACCAGCCCGAGGATCAGGATGAGCCCGGCGACACCGGGGGTCGTGATGGCCGAGATGACGAGCAGGATGAACAGCGCCGGGATCGCGATGCCCGCGTCGACGACGCGCATCATCAGCGCGTCGACCCAGCCGCCGACGTAGCCGGCGACCGAACCCCACAGGGTGCCGACGACGGTGGCCAGGACCCCGGCGGCGATGCCGACCATGAGCGAGACCTTGCCGCCGTACATCAGCCGGCCGAGCACGTCGTGGCCGACGGCGTCGGTACCGAGCCAGTGCGCCGCGCTCGGACCCTGGTTGGCCTGCTCGAGCAGGGTGTGGGTCTGGTCGGTCGGGTACAGGAACGGCCCGACGAAGCAGAACAGGACGATGACGACGATCACGGCCAGGCCGATCACGGCGAGCGTGTTGCCGCGGAACCGGCGGGCGGCGAGCCGGAACCCGGTGGCCGCGACGGTGACGGGAGCGCCCGGTGCTTCGGGTGCCAGTTGTACGGCGCTCATGCGCGGCTCGCCTTCACTCGCGGATCGATGAGGGACTGCGCGACGTCGGCGAGCAGGGTGCCGATGACGGTCGCGATGGAGATGACGAGGACGCAGCCGAGCAGCGTCGGGTAGTCCGACGACTGCGCCGCGTTCCAGAACAGGAGCCCCATGCCGGGATAGTTGAACAGCTGCTCCGTGACCAGGGCACCGCCGAACAGCACGGGCAGGTAGTAGCCGAGCATCGCGACGACGGGCGTCAGCGAGTTCCGGAACACGTGCCGGCGCAGGATCGTCATCGTCGACGCACCACCGGCGCGGGCGGTGCGGACGTAGTCCTCCTGCAGGTTCTCGAGGGTCGAGGCCCGCATGTACCGGCTGAACACGGCGATCATCGCGAGCGCTCCGGTGACGACGGGCAGGACGAGCCCGGCGGGGTCCTGGAACACCTCGGCGAGCGTGGTGCCGCTCGGCGCCTGCGACGGCAGCCACGGCAGCTGCTGGCTGAACACGATGATCAGGATGAGGCCGAGGAAGAAGGCCGGCGTCGAGTAGAAGACGAAGGCCAGCGCGGTGGCGGCGTAGTCGACCGCGCCGTTGCGGCGGGCGGCCTGGAGCATGCCGACCGGGATCGCGATGACGAGGCCGAGGACGGCGGAGATGCCGGTGAGGACGAGGGTCTTCGGCAGGCGCTCGGCGATGAGCTGCGACACCGGTTCGTTGAGCGTGTACGAGGTGCCGAGGTCACCGGTGAGCAGGCGGCCGAGGAACCGCAGGTACTGCACCGGCAGCGCCTGGTCGAGTCCCTGCGCCTGGTTGAACGCGGTGATCTGCGCGGGGGTCGCGGAGACGCCGAGGACACCGCGGGCGGGTCCGCCGGGCAGCGCGTGCAGCAGGCAGAACACCACGATCGTGACGATGAGGATCACCGCGAGCGCCTGCAGGACGCGCCTGGTGAGGTAGAGAGCTGTGGTCATGCGGCTTCCGTCGTCTGGGTTGTTGCGTCGGAGCGGACGGGAGGCGCGGTGCGCGTCGGGCGCGCACCGCGCCTCCCGTCCGTGGTCACGGTCTTAGTTGTTCCACTTCCACTGGGCCGGGTGGAAGTTGGCGAGCGAGTCCTGGTCGAACCCGGACAGGCCCTTCTTGACGACCGAGATCTGGTAGTCGGGGCTCGGCAGCCAGATCACCGGCAGGTCCTTCGCGACCGCGGCGCTGTAGTCCTGCACGGCGGTGGCGTCGGTCGAGGTGGTGGTCGCATCGATGAGGTCGTCGACCTGCTTGTTCGAGTAGCTGCCGAAGTTCGCCGACCCACCGGTCGAGAAGAGCGACTCACCGGTCGGGTAGGCCGGGAAGTACCAGCTGCCCGCGGTGCCGAAGAACGACAGGTCCCAGTCGCAGCTGGCCTCGTCGCTCGTGCAGGTCGGGGTCTGCGAGAGCACACTCGACACCGGCGCGGTCTTGATGGTGAAGCCGATGCCGGTCTTGGCGAGCGAGGACTGGATCGCGCTCATCATGTTGTCGGTCACGGTCGAGCCGGACTGCGACAGCACACCCATGGTGAACTTCGTGCCGTCCTTCACGCCCTCGCCGCACTGGCTGTCGGACGTTCCGGGGTCGGTGCAGACCATGGTGCCGCCCTGCTCCTCCCAGCCGTGGCTGGTCAGCAGGTCCTTCGCCTTCGACGTGCTGAACGGGTACGGGTTGTCCTTCTGCACGTCGGAGACGTAGTCAGACTCCTGCGCCTGCGGGATCGGGCCGTAGGTCGAGGTGGCGGTGCCGTTGAAGACGACCTTCGACAGCGACTTCTGGTCGATCGACATCTGCACGGCCTGGCGGGCGTACAGCTGCTTGAAGACGGCGCCCATGTCCGGGTTGTTGAAGTTGTACGGCATGTAGGTGATGGCCCAGCCGGTCCACGGCTCGACCTCGTAGCCCTTCGCCGTGAACGAGGACTCCTGGTCCATGTCCGTGGCGTTGATGTAGCCGTAGTCGACCTCGCCGGAGCGGACCGCGTTCACCTCGGCGTCGGCCGTCGTGAACGGCAGCAGGTTGACGGTCGTGATCGAGGGCTTCTCGCCGCCGTCGTACTTCGTGTTCGCGGTGAGGGTGACCTTGCCGGCGGTGGTGAACGCCTTCACGCCGTAGGGACCGGAAATGGTCTTCCACAGGTCGTCGGTGGCGTAGTCGGAGATCTTGCCGGCCGCGGTGTTCAGGTACTTCCAGACCTGCTTCGCGCCGGCGGTGGTCTCGTCGGCGTCGGTGACCTTGGCGCTCGCGCTCGTCTTGTCCCAGGCGTGCTGCGGCAGCGGGATGATGTGGCTCAGCTGGTTGGCGAGCATCCAGTCCGAGTTGTACGCCTTGTCGAACGTGATCGTGAAGTGGGTGTCGTCGACGGTCTTGAACGAGGTCCAGTTGTCCGGCGCCTTGCCCTTCGAGTACGAGCCCCACTGGTCCTTGTTCGCCTTGATCAGGTTGAACCAGAACTCGACGTCGCGGCTCGTGATCGCCTCGCCGTCGGACCAGTGCCGGTCACCGAGGGTGATCTCGACGCTCTTGCCGTCGTCGGCGAACTCCGCGTCCGTGGCGACGGACCCGTCCTTGTTCCACGCGATCTTGCCGGTGGAGCCGTCGTACGCGACGAGCGGTTCGTACAGCGACTGCGCGATGGAGCCGTTGTTCGTGTTGAGGTGCGCGGCGGTGCCGATCGGCAGGATCCAGTTGGGCGTGAAGTTCGCAGGAAGGGCGTAGTTGATCTCGTCCGGATTCGCGTTCGAGGTGGCGGAACCGCCCCCGGAACATCCGGCGAGCAGGGCGCTCACGGCGATCGCTGCTCCGGTGAGGAGCGCCCAGCGGCGGGGCTTGGTCATGTGTGTCTCCTGGTGCGTGGGAGTTCTGGGGAGGTGGAGCACGCGTGCCGAGCGGCACGGACACAGTCAATGGCCAAAGCCGTTGGAAAAACAAACATCTTCGTGTAAAAACTGCGTTTCTGCCGTTTGGACGAAAGGGTGAACGGGCCGTTCCGCCGGTTAGGATCCGGGTGTTCGGTCGGTTCGACCGTCGTTTCCCCCGGATTGGAGAAAGTCGTGACGGACCTCTCTGCTCGCGTCCTCGAACTCGTCGCGTCGGGTCAGGCCGCGAGTCGCACCGAGATCGCCACACTGCTCGGCGCCGCTCCGTCGACGGTGTCGCACGTCGTCACCCAGCTGCTGTCGCACGGGCTGCTCGCAGAAGAGGGCACCGACGTCTCGACCGGCGGCCGTCCTCGCAAGGTGCTCCGCATCGGCGGCGTCGACGAGTACGCGGTCGCCGCCGACGTCGGCGGTGGGCACGCGCGGGTCGGGATCGTGCTGCCGGGAGGCGCGCTCGAGTCGGTCGCGAACGTCCCGTTCGCGCTCTCCGACGGTCCGACCGCCGGCCTGCAGCGGTTGGCCGGCCTGCTCGAGCGGCTCGCCGACGACCGTGGCCGCGCCGGTCTGCGCGGAGTCGGGCTCAGCCTGCCCGGACCCGTCGACGTCGAGGCCGGTGTCGTCGACCTGCCGAGCCGGATGCCGGGCTGGAACGGGTTCCCGGTGGCCGCCTGGTTGTCCGACCGCTTCGGCCTGCCGGCGATCGTCGACAACGACGCGAACTGCATGGCCGCCGGCGAGCAGAGCGTGCAGCCTCCGGGACGCCGGCAGACCATCACGATCAAGGCCGGGTCGGCGATCGGCGCGGGCATCGTCATCGACGGCCGCCTGTACCGCGGGTCCACGGGCTCGGCCGGGGACATCACCCACGTGCGGATCGACGCCGCCGGCGACACCCCGTGCTCGTGCGGGAACACCGGGTGCCTCGAGACCGTCGCGTCCGGAGCCGCCCTGGTGCGGATCCTGTCGGGCGCCGGGGTCGACGTCTCCTCGACCGCCGACGTCGTCCGACTCGCCTCGGACGCCCACCCCGAGGCCACCCGTGCCGTGCGCCTGGCCGGTCGGTACCTCGGCGAGGTGCTCGCGGCCAACGTGAACTTCTTCAACCCGGACGCCGTCTACCTGGGCGGCATCCTCTCCACCCTCGACCCGTTCATCGCGGCCGTGCGCAGTCAGCTCTACGAGAGCTGCCACCCGCTCATGACGCAGCACCTGGCGATCGAGCCGGTGTCGCTCGGCGCCGATGCCGGGCTCGTCGGTGCCGGCCAGTTCGCACTGCAGCGGGGCCTCGCCGCCTCGCTCGAGGAGCTGTCCACCCCCATCCCGCAGTCCACCACCAGGAACAGGAGCGCCCGTGTCTGAGACCGTGCCCGCCACCCCCGCCGTCCCCGCCGGTGCCCGTCGTCCGGTCGTCGCCATCGCCGGACTGGCCATCGAGACGTCGACCTTCACCCCCACCCGCACCCACGCACCGGCGTTCCACCCGGACCGTGGCGACGAGGTCGTGGCGCGGTACCCGTTCCTGTCCGCGATGTCCGACACTGCGGACTTCCGCGGGGCACTCATCGGGCACGCGCTGCCCGGTGGCATCGTGGACCGGGCGTCGTACGAGGAGCTCGCGGCCGAGATCGTCACGCGACTGCGCGCGATCGTCGACGCCGAGCACGTGGACGGCCTCTGGTACGACATCCACGGCGCGATGGTCGTCGAGGGCCTCGACGACGCCGAGGCGGACCTGCTCGGCCGGATCCGTGCGGTGATCGGCCCGGACGTCATCGTGTCGGCGTCGATGGACCTGCACGGCAACGTCACGCGCGAGCTCGCCCACCAGGTCGACCTCGTCACCTGCTACCGGATGGCCCCGCACGAGGACGCCATGGAGACCAAGGAACGTGCCGTCCGGAACCTGGTCGACGTGCTCACCACGCGTCCTGCCGGAGCGCAGCGCCCCGTGAAGGCCTGGATCCCGATCCCCGTCCTGCTGCCCGGGGAGCAGACCTCGACCCGCCTCGAACCCGCCGCCTCGTTGTACGCGCAGGTGCCGCTCGTCGAGCAGACCGACGGCGTGCTCGACGCCGCGATCTGGGTCGGCTACGCCTGGGCGGACCAGCCCCGCGACCAGGCCGTCACCGTCGTCACCGGGTGGGACGAGGCCGCCGTGGCCGCCGGTGCCGAGCGACTCGCCCGTGCCTTCTGGGACGTCCGCGAGGACTTCGTCTTCGTCGCCCCCACCGGCACGTTCGACGAGTGCCTCGCCGCCGCGCTCGCACCCGGCGCCGCACACCCCTACTTCGTGTCCGACTCCGGCGACAACCCCACCGCGGGCGGCTCCGGCGACATGACCTGGGGTCTGACGCAGGTGCTCGCGAACCCGGCCTTCGCGAGCGCCGACGGCCCCACCCTGATCTACGCGAGCGTCCCCGGCGCCGCCGCCGTGGCGACCGCGGTCGAGGCCGGTGTGGGTGCGACCGTCACGGTGACCGCAGGTGCGTCGGTCGATGCCGTGCACGCCGGACCGATCACCATGACCGGCCGGGTCCACGCGATCAAGCACGGCGACCGCGACGCCGAGACCGAGGTCGTGCTGCAGGTCGGCAGCGTCTTCGTGATCCTGACGAAGCTGCGCAAGCCGTACCACCACGAGCACGACTTCACCGATCTCGACCTGGCACCACGGCAGGCCGACGTCGTCGTGGTGAAGATCGGGTACCTCGAGCCGGAGCTGTTCGACATGGCCGCCGACTGGATGCTCGCGCTCACCCCGGGTGGTGTCGACCAGGACCTGCTGCGCCTCGGGCACCACAGGATCGAGCGGCCGATGTTCCCCTACGATCGAGTGTTCCCCGAGGCCCCGGACCTGACCGCCAGGATCATCCCGGCCTCGGACCAGCCACTCGGAGCCTCTGCATGACCCCTTCGCCCGTTGCACTCGAGATCGCGGTCACCTCGCCGCAGGGTGCGGTCGTCGCACGGGACGGCGGGGCCGACCGGGTCGAGCTCTGCGTCGGGCTCGAGCTCGGCGGGCTGACCCCGTCGCAGGCCCTGGTCGAGACGACCCACGAGACCGGGATCCCGGCGCACGCGCTGGTCCGGTGCCGCCCCGGCGGGTTCGTGCACACCCCCGACGAGGTCGAGCTCATGGTGCGCGAGGTCCGGACGGTCCTGCGCGCCGGTGCCGCCGGTGTCGTCGTCGGCGCGCTGCGCCCGGACCGGACCCTCGACGAGGACGCCCTGCGCCGCTTCGTCGAGGCCGCCCGCTCGGTCAGTGCGACCGCCGAGGTCACGCTCCACCGGGCGATCGACCACGCGGTGGATCCCGTCGCGGCAGCAGCCACGCTCGCGGCGCTCGGCTTCACGCGCGTGCTGACCTCCGGTGGCGCGCCCACCGCTGGAGCCGGCGCTGCCACGATCGCCCGGATGGTCGACGCCGCCGGGCCGGTGCAGGTCATGGCCGGTGCCGGTGTCACCCCGGCCGACATCCGGGCGCTGGTCGCGACGGGTGCCGCCGCCGTGCACCTGTCGGCCAAGCGTGCCGCGCCGGACAGCGCCCATGCCGGGGTCCCGATGGGTGGGGCCGACGACGGTTCGGCGCACTTCGTGACCGATGCCGAGGTCGTGGCGGCCGCCCGGCGCGCCCTCGACGCCTGACACCGAGCCCGCGTCAGCCGCGACGCCCGGCTCGCGTGGCGAAGGCGTCGAGCGCTGCCAGGACCTCGTCGTTGCGGTACAGGACCCCGTGCTGGTACTCGTTCTTCGACACCAGGATCCCTGCTCCGACGAGTTTCTGGAGGTGCGGGTACGCGTTCCGCGGTTCGATCCCCATCTGGGAAGCGAGTACCGTCGCGTTCAGCACCGGCTGCCGCGCGACGACGTCGAGTGCGGCCCAGACGCCCGAATCGCTCCGAGCATCGACGCGGTCGCGCCAGCCCTGACGGATCCGCTGGATGTCGTCGACCAGTTCCGTGGCGTTGCCGATGGCGGTGAACGACGCTTCCGCCACCCGTCGGATGATCGGCTCGACGGCACCGCGGCGGTACGCCGTCAGCGCCTCGACGTAGCTGTCCGTGTCGGTCAGGAGGCCCGCCGACACGGGAACCGTCACGTTCCGGGTCAGCTCGTTCGAGCGCAGCATCGCCTGCAGCAGGGCACGCCCCGTGCGACCGTTCCCGTCGGTGAACGGGTGGACCGTCTCGAACTGAGCATGCGCCACCGCGACCTGCGCCAACCGCGGCAGGTCGAGGCGCCGCGCGAACGCCATCACGTCATCGATCAGCGTTGGGACACGCTGCCAGGCCGGAGCGACGTAGTCGGCACCGACCGGGGAGCGTCCGTCCGTGCCGATCCAGACGGGCTCCCGCCGGAACGCACCGGCGTCGTGATGGGGATCGCCGTCCATCAGCACCGCGTGCATCGCGAGCACGGTGTCCGCTGTCAACTCATCGGACAACTCGATCGCGGTGCGCATGGCTCGGGTGTTGGAGACGATCGCCGTGGCGTTGCGTTTGCCCGGAGCACCGATCTCGGCGGCGAAGACCTGTCGGGCACTGGCCGTCAGGTGCTCGATCTGCGAGGACGCCGCGGCTTCGGACCGCAGGAGCAGGGACGAGAACGGTGCCACCTCGCCACCGAGTTCGCCGTCGAAGCGCACGAGCGCCGTGGAGGCCTCGTCGACCAGCGTCGCCACCTCGTCGCGCAACCGGAGGGCGGCCGCGGAGATGTGCGGCGGCACGGCGGCGAGGTACTGTTCGCGCACCGTGTTGCGTCGAGCGGCACGAGGACCGTAGTCGGCGTCACGCCGCTCCCAGTCGAGTTGCTCGTACTCCAGCGCGGGCCAGGTGCTCGTGGCCACTCCTGCCTCCAGACCTCAGAACAACTGCGTCAGATTTTCTGACTTGTGCCACTATCTCAGAAAATCCGTCCGACCGGTTCTGACATCGGCCCGACAACGTGACGGGAGGCACGGTGCCCGCTGGCACCGCGCCTCCCGTCCGCCGTCAGCGCGTCAGCGCGTCAGCCCTTGACCGGGATCGACTGCGCCTTGAGCGCCGCCACCGTCTTGGACTGCCCGGACTCGAGTGCCTCGAGCAGCGTGCCGTCACCGGACGCCGCCGAGCCGAAACCGTCGGAGACGTCCGAGTAGGTCTGCGTCATCGTCGGACCCCAGGTGAAGGGCTGGATGTCCTTCGCTGCGGTCGCGAACTCCTCGTAGATCTTCTGGTTGCCGTAGAACGGGAGTCCCTCGGTCAGCGCGGGGAGCTCGGCGCCGGTGGAGGACGCCGGGTAGAGGTTGGCCTCCTTGTTCAGTGCGGACAGCGCCTCGGTCGAGGTGTTCAGCCAGACCAGGAACTTCGACGCCTCGGCGGGGTGCTCGCTGCCGGCGAAGACGACGTTCGACGAACCGCCCCAGGCGGCCGACTTCGACTCGCCCTCGCTCCACTGCGGCATCGGCGCGACGGCCCACTTGCCGGAGGTCGACGGCGCACCGCTCGAGATGGTGTTCGCACCCCAGACGGCGGAGACCCAGGTCCAGTCCTGGCCGCTGTCGTACGCGGCGTTCCACTGGTCGGTGAAGCTCGGCAGGGTGTTGACGAGCTTCTTGTCGATCAGGTCCTGCCAGTAGTCGGCGACCTTCTTCGACTTCGCGTCGGTCAGGTCGACCTTCCACGAGTCACCCGAGTTCGCGAACCACTGGCCGCCGGCCTGTGACACGAGCCCGGCGAACTGGTTGACGTCACCCTTGGCGAAGTTCGTGATGTTGCCGCCGAGCGCCTTGATCTTGACGGCGTCCTCGGCGTACTCCTCCCACGTCTTCGGGGCGTCGAGCCCGGCCTTCTCGAACAGGTCCTTGCGGTAGTACAGCGCCATCGGACCGGAGTCCTGCGGCACGGCGTAGACGGACTTCGACTCGCCGAAGGTGACCTGGTTCCAGAGGCCGTCGGAGAAGTCCTTCTTCGCCGCCGAGATACCGGAGCACGCACCGATGTCCTCGAGGCCGCCCTGCACCCGGAACGCCGGAAGGGTGTCGTACTCGACCTGGCCGATGTCGGGCGCCTGCTTCGCCTTGAGCTGGTTGAAGAAGTTCTGGTACGTCCCGCTGTTGCCGTTCGCGACGATCGAGGTCTTCACCTGGATGTCCGGGTTCGCCTTGTTCCAGATGGCGACGACCTTGTCCATGTTCGGCACCCAGGTCGTGAAGTCGAGCGTGACCTTGCCGCTCGAGGGCTTGCAGCTCGCGGCTGCAGTGTCGGCGGAACCGCCGCCGCTGCCGCTGCCGCCGGCGCTGCAACCGGCGAGGGCGACGGTCGCGGCGACCGCCAGGGCGGCGACGCTGAGGAACTTCGTTGTCTTCATGCTGTTTCCGTTCGGGATGTGGTGTGGGGAGGGCTGGTGTGCGGAGGGAGTGCTGGTCGGGTGGCTACTTCAGACCGCCGGACCCGAGGCCGGAGCGCCAGAAGCGCTGCAGGCTCAGGAACGCGATGAGCAGCGGGATGATCGAGACGAAGGACCCGATGAGCACGAGGGTGCGCAGGTCGGGGTACTGGTTCACGCTCGAGTTCCACGTGTAGAGGCCGAGCGTGACGGGGAACAGCGACGAGTCGCGGAGCATCACGAGCGGCAGGAAGAAGTTGTTCCAGACGGCGACGAACTGGAACAGGAAGATCGTCACGAGCGCCGGCGACATGAGCCGGACGGCGACGGTGAAGAACGTGCGGACCTCGCCGGAGCCGTCGATGCGCGCGGCCTCGATGATCTCGTCGGGCACGCTCGACGCCGCGAACAACCGCGACAGGTAGACGCCGAACGGGCTGACGATGCTCGGCAGGAACACCGACCAGAACGTGTCGGTCAGGTCGACCTGGCTGAAGATGAGGAACAGCGGCAGGGCGAGCGCCGTGGCCGGCACGAGGACGCCGCCGAGGAACGTGTTGAACAGTGCCTCACGACCGCGGAACCGGTACTTGGCCAGGGCGTACCCACACATCGCCGACAGCACGGTGCCGAGCAGCCCGGCGACACCGGCGTAGGCGATGCTGTTGAGCAGCCAGCGCAGGTAGATGCCGTCCTGCCGCGTGAACAGCTCAGCGAGGTTCGCGAAGAAGTCCTGCACCGAGGTCGCGCTGAACCACAGCGAGAACGTGGTGTTGAAGTTCGCTGCCGTCTTGGTCGACGAGACCAGCAGCCAGAAGATCGGCAGCAGGAAGTACAGGGTGAAGACACCCATCACGATCATCGCGGCGCTGCGCGAGATGACGCTCTCCCGCGGCCCGCGTGCACCGTGCTGGTGCGGACGGGAGGCCCGGTTCGGCTCGAGCGGTCGGCCCGCGTCGCGCACGGTGTCGCCCGGGGTGGGTGCGTGGACGGTCACTGGGCGGCCTTCCGCTGGGTCAGTCGGAGGAACCCGATCGACAGGATGAACGTGGCGAGGGCGAGGACGACCGAGAACGCAGCCGCCAGGTTGAAGTTCGGCACCGACGAGGTCGAGTAGACGAGCATGTTGGGCGTGAACGTCGACGAGATCGTCGAGGTGAACTGCCGGAAGACGGTCGGCTCGGTCAGCAGCTGCAGCGTCCCGATCACCGAGAACACCGCGGTCAGCACGATCGCCGGCACGACCAGGGGGATCTTGATCGACAGCGCGATCCGGAGCTGCGAGGCCCCGTCGAGCTTGGCGGCCTCGTAGATCTCGGCCGGGATCGCCAACAGCGACGAGTAGATGATGAGCATGTTGTAGCCGACGAAGACCCAGGTCACGACGTTCGCGACGGCCCAGAGCACGGTGCCGGACCCCAGGAAGTCCACCTTCGAGGTCACGGCGGAGAACGGCGACAGGTCCGGGGCGTAGAGGTAGCCCCACATGATCGCGGCGATGACACCGGGGACCGCGTACGGCGCGAAGAAGGCCAGGCGGAAGAACCGCTTGCCGCGCAGCAGCGGGGAGTCGAGCAGCAGCGCGAACAGGAGCGCGAGCCCGAGCATCACGGGGACCTGCACGACACCGAACAGCAGCACGCGGAGCACCGAGTCCCAGAACGCGCTGTTCTGGAACACGAGCGCGTACTGGCTCAGCCCGCCGAACACCTGTGTCGGGGCGCCGAACGTGCCCTGGCGCTCGATCTTCTGCAGCGACTGCCACACGGCGTACAGGATCGGGACGAGGTAGAACGCGGTGAACAGCAGGGCGAACGGGACCACGAAGATCGCGATCGCCAGGCGGTAGCGGGAGCCCCCGCCCCGACGACGGACGGCGCGGGGCCGCTGGGTGGTGGTGGTCATGATCGGTTCCTGTCGGTGCGGATGATCTGGGTGCTGCCGGCGTCGAGGACGGTGACGCCGTCGACGGGTCGGTCGGTGACGAGCTCGTGGCCCGTGACGGTGTGCGAGGCAGGCTGGTCGGAGTGGTTGAGCAGGAACACCCACTCGTGCTGGTCGTCGCGGCGCCGGACGACCTCGACACCCGGTGCGGTCGCGGGATCCGGGGAGACGCCGGCCTCGGCGAGCACGCGGCGGAGCAGGTCGCGCAGCGCGTCGGCCTCGAGCACGGTGGACGTGTACCAGGCGGATCCGGCGCCGTGGTCGTTGCGGGTGACCGCGGCGGAGCCGGCGAGCGGGCCCTCGGCGTACTCGACGACGCTCGTGGCGCCGCGCAGCGCGACGGGCTCCGACCACACGGTGCCGGTGGTGCCGTCGGACAGCGCGATCGCCTGGTCCGCGGCGAGCGGCAGGAACTCGTCGACCCGGATGCCGAGCAGGTCGCGGAAGGCGCCGGGGTAGCCGCCGGTGCGGACCCGGTCGCGTTCGTCGACGATCCCGCTGAAGAAGGTGACGACCGCGTGGCCACCGGCGGCGACGTGGTCGGCGATCACGGCGGCGTGCTCGTCGCGCACCAGGTAGAGCTCGGGGACGACGACCGCGGCGTAGCCGTCGAGCGGGGCGCCCGGCGCGACGACGTCGACCGTGACCCCGAGGTCCCGGAGCGCGGCGTGGAACGCGTGCACCTGCTGCAGGTACCGGAGCGCAGTGGTGGGGTGGGCCTCCAGGTCGGCGGCCCACTGGGTCTCCCAGCTGAAGACGAGCGCGACCTCGGCGACGACCCGGGATCCGCGCAGTTCGCCGAGCCGCTCGACGAGCGACCCGAGGGCGACGACCTCGCGCCAGGTGCGCGAATCGGTGCCGGCGTGAGGCAGCAGTGCGGAGTGGAACTTCTCGGAGCCCTGCACCGACGCGCGCCACTGGAAGAAGCAGACGCCGTCCGCGCCCCGGGCGATGTGCGCGACGGTGTCCTGCAGCATCTGGCCCGGTGCCTTCGCGACGTTGTGCGGCTGCCAGTTCACGGCGCCGGTCGAGTGCTCCATCAGCAGCCACGGGGCTCCGCCGGCGAGTCCGCGGGTGGTGTCCGCGGCGAAGGCGAGCTCGGCGTGCGGGCGGGGCAGGCGGTGGTCGAGGTAGTGGTCGTTCGCGATGACGTCCATGTCGGCCGTCCACGACCAGTAGTCGAGCGCGGTGATGTGCGCGGCGACCATGAAGTTCGTGGTGACGGGCTTGTCGCTCAGTTCGCGCAGCACGGCGGCCTCGGCACGGTGGTGGCCGAGGAGTTCGTCGGACGAGAACCGGTCGAAGTCGATGGTCTGCGCGGGGTTCGTGGACGACAGCGTCGCGCGGGGCGGCAGCACCTGCTCCCACGCCGAGTACCGCTGGCTCCAGAACGAGGTGCCCCACGCGGCGTTCAGTTCGTCGACGGTGCCGTAGCGGGCACGGAGCCAGCCACGGAACGCCTCGGCCGAGACGTCGCAGAAGCAGTGCGCGTTGTGGCAGCCGAGCTCGTTCGACACGTGCCAGAGCTTGACCGCGGGGTGGTCGCCGTAGCGCTCCGCCGTGGCGCGGACCAGGGCGAGGGCGTGCTCGCGGTACACCGGGGAGCTCGGGCAGAACGCCTGCCGCCCGCCGGGCCAGCGCGTGGTGCCGTCCGCCACGACGGGCAGGACCTCGGGGTGCAGCGTGGTGAGCCACGGCGGGGTCGAGGCGGTGCCGGTGCCGAGGTCGACGCCGATGCCCGCGCCGTGCAGCAGCTCGATGACGGTGTCGAGCGCGGTGAAGTCGTACTCGCCCTGACGCGGCTCGACGTGCGACCAGCCGAAGACGTTGATCGCGACCAGGTTCACCCCGGCCTCGCGCATCAGCCGGACGTCCTCGACCCAGACCGCAGGGTCCCACTGCTCGGGGTTGTAGTCGCACCCGAAGGCGAGCCCGGTCGAGCCGAGCCCGAGCGCCCCGGTGGCGGGCGTCGGCAGGGTGGTCGTGGTCACGTCAGGGTCCTCGCTGATCGGGGCGACCGCTGCCGCTCCGGTCGTTGACGACCCCTTCGACGGCGAAGGTCACCCAGGTTCTGGGAGCGCTCCCAGTCCAGCCGGATCGAACGGGCTCGGATCGTTCTGGGAGCGCTCCCAGAGTGAACACCAGAAGCAGACCGCTGTCAACAAGACGCGTGCTGGAGCCCGTCCTGGGACGGATATGGTTGCCGCATGTCCGAGGTCCGAACCGCACGCCAGCGCGCCACGATCCAGGACGTCGCCGACGAATCAGGACTCTCCCGGGGCACCGTCTCACGGGTCCTGAACGACGAACCGTACGTGTCGCCCGAAGCCCGCGAAGCCGTGCAGGCAGCCGTCCGGCGCGTCGGCTACGTGCGCAGCGCGGCGGCCCGGAGCCTGGTCACCCGGCGCTCCGGAGCGATCGCCCTGATCGTGCACGAGCCGTCGGTCCAGGTGCTCGACGACCCGAACATCGGCAACATCCTGATCGGCACCAACACGGTGTTGTCGCAGGCCGACCAGCAGCTCGTCACGATCATGGTCGATTCGGCCCGCGACAACGAGCGCGTCGTCGAGTACCTGCGCGGCGGGTTCGTCGACGGTGCCATCGTGCTGTCCGCCCGCGACGGCGACCCGATCACCCGGGCGATCGAGGAGATCGGCATGCCGGCGTGCTTCGTCGGCCACCCGTCCGACGCCGCGAACATCTCGTACATCGGCATCGACAACCGCGCGGCCGCCGAGCAGATCACCCGGCGCTTGGTCGCCACCGGCCGAAAGCGGATCGGCATGCTCGCGTCCGGGCTCGACCGCGACTCGGGGCAGGACCGACTGGCCGGCTTCACCGCGGCCCTCGGCGACTGCTTCGACCCCGAGCTGGTGGCCCGCAACCCGCTGTTCAGCTACACCGCCGGCGCCGACGGCATGCGTGAGCTCCTCGACCGGGCCCCCGACCTCGACGGGGTGTTCGCCGCCTCGGACGCCGTGGCTGCCGGCGCGATGGACGTCCTGCAGCGCAGCGGCCGGTCGGTCCCCGGTGACGTCGGCGTGGTCGGCTTCGACGACAGCGCCTGGGCACTGCGTTGCGACCCGCCGCTGTCGACGGTCCGGCAACCCGCGCACACCCTCGGCGAGAGCGCGGCGCAGCAGGTACTCGCGCAGATCGCCGGTGCCGACGAGGGCCCGCACGGACTCATCCTGCCGACGGAGGTGGTCTGGCGCGGCTCCGCCTGAGCACCACCCTCCGACCGCCGGCTCGGTAGCATGGCCCGGTCCCCGTCACCGTCGACCGGTCCACCCCGCGAAGGAGCCCCGATGCCCCCGACCCCTCCCCGGATCGGCCTCGTCGGCGCCGGCGGCATCGCCCACGCGCACATGCCCAGCCTGCTCCGCCTCGGCCCGGTCGTCGTGTACGCGCAGGACGGTGCACCGGAGCTCGCGGCGGCATTCGCCCCTGCTGCAGCCGCCGTGGGGTCGTCGATCACCGTCGTCGACTCGCTCGACGACCTGTTCGCCGCCGTCGACGTCGTGGACGTGGTGACGCCGACCTTCGCCCACGCCGAGGTGGTGCGCGCCGCACTCGCCGCCGGCAAGGACGTCGTGTCCGAGAAGCCGCTCGCCCGGACCGACGCCGACGCTGCCGACCTGGTGGCCCGTGCGCGGGACGCCGGCCGACAGCTCTTCCCGGCCCACGTGGTGCGCTTCTTCCCCGCGTACGTGCGCCTGCACGACGCCGTCACCACGGGCCTCCTGGGCGACCTGGCCGTCCTGCGGTTCGTGCGCTCCGGGGCGTTCCCGATCCGCACCGCGTGGTTCGCCGACCGGGCACTGTCCGGCGGCATCGTGATGGACCAGATGATCCACGACCTCGACATCGCGCGGTGGGTCGCCGGACCGGTCACCACGGTGTCGGCGGTCGGCGTCCGTGCCGGCACCGAGGCCGAGCCGGTGGAGGCCGCACACGTCCTGCTCACGCACGAGTCCGGGGCGATCAGCCACGTCGCCGGGATCTGGGGGCCGCAGCACCTCGCGTTCTCGACCGAGTACTCGGTGACGGGCACGCGGGGCAGCCTGGCGCACCGGTCGCTCGACGAACAGGACTACGTCGCCGACCTCGCGGTGCCCGACGCCGCGGACGGCTTCCTGCCCGAGGTCGACCCCGCCGACGACCCGTACGGGCTCGAGCTGGCCGAGTTCCTCGGGGCGTTCGCCGGCGGTGCCGCTCCGCGGGTGACGGCGGCGGACGGCGCCGAGGCGGTCCGGATCGCGAACGCGGCACTCGAGTCGATGGACACCGGGCAGCCGGTGTCCCTGACGACGGGAGCTCGCGCGTGACCGCTCTGAAGATCGCCGTGATGTCGTTCGCCCACACCCACGCGATCGGCTACCTCGCCGCCCTCGCCGCGATGCCCGGGGTCGAGGTCCGCGGTGCCGACCCGGACGGCGTCAGCACCGGCGAGACCGTCATCGAGCTCCGCGGCCGCGACCTGGCCGACGAGCTCGGGGTCGACTACGCGGACACGTACGACGAGCTGCTCGCCTGGGGCCCGGACGCCGTCGTCGTCACGAGCGAGAACGCCCGGCACCGCGAACTCGTCGAGGCCGCGGCCGCCGCCGGTGCGCACGTCCTGTGCGAGAAGCCGCTCGCGACCACGTGGGAGGACGGCCTCGCGATCCGCGACGCCGTCGAGGCCGCGGGCGTCATGCTCATGGTGGCGTTCCCGGTGCGGTTCACCTCGGCGTTCGACAAGCTCCGCGCGGCGCACGACTCCGGAGCACTCGGGCAGCTGTTCTCGGTCCGCGGCGCGAACAACGGCATGCTCCCCCTGACCCGGTCGTGGTTCACCGAGCCGGAACTGTCCGGCGGCGGCGCGATCGTCGACCACGTCGTGCACATCGCGGACCTGCTCGAGGGCCTGATGGGGTCGGCACCCGTCACCGTGACCGCGGTGGCGAACCGCACACTGCACGCGGCCCGGGCGCAGGCGGAGACCGCCGGACTCGTCACGATCACGTACGCGAACGGCGTCGTCGCCGCGATCGACTGCTCGTGGAGCAAGCCGGACACCTCGGCGGTGTGGGGTGGGCTGACGCTCGACGTCGCCGGGACGGGCGGCACGGTGTCGCTCGACTTCTTCGGGGCGGCTGCTCGCGGGATCATCGCGGAGACCGGGCTGCCGATCGAGTCCCGTTACGGCGCCGACCCCGACGCCGTGATGCTCCGGACGTTCGTCGACGCCGTCCGGTCGGGCGTGCAGCCGCAGCCGGACGTGCACGTCGGGCTGCGGACCCTGTCGATCGTGCTCGCCGCGCAGGAGTCGGTGGCGTCGGGCCGCACCGTGCCGGTACCCGCCGAGTAACGACACGACACGCGGGAATGGCCCGCGACCGGCACTGCTTGACGAACCCATGACCTCGTCAGCAGAGCGCCGCGGGTGGCTCGGTGTCACGTCCGTCGCACTCGGATCCTTCGTCCTCGTGCTCTCCGAGTTCCTGCCGATCGGACTCCTGCCTGCCATCGCCGCCGACCTCGACGTCGGGATCGGCACGGCCGGGCTCATGGTCGTCGCCACCGGGCTGGTCGGTGCCGTCGCGGCGCCGGTCGTCACGGTCCTGACCTCGCGCGTGGACCGCCGTGTCGTGCTCGTCTCGTTGACCGTGCTGCTCGTGGTGGCGGACGGGCTCGCGGCGATCGCGCCCTCGTTCGGTGTCCTGCTCGTGGCCCGGATGCTCCTGGGCGTCGGCATCGGCGGGTTCTGGGCGATCGGCGCCGGCATCGCCGGTCGACTGGTCCGGCCGGCCGCCACGATCCGGGCGACCTCGCTCATCACCGCCGGCGTCTCGGTCGCGACGGTCGTGAGCCTGCCGCTCGGCGCCCTCGTCTCGTCGCTCGCCACCTGGCGGCTCGCGTTCGTCATCGGCGGTGTGCTCGGCCTGGTCGCGCTCGTCCTGCAGCTCGCGATGCTGCCGCGCATCCCCGCGCAGCAGCAGGTCCGGTTCGCGACGCTCGGCTCGCTGCTCCGCGTCCCTCGTGCCCGTGTCGGTCTGATCGCCGCCGCGTTCCTGTTCGCCGCGCAGTTCGCGGCGTACACGTACATCGCGCCGTACCTGCAGGACCTGGTCGGGGTCGGCCCGGACACCGTCACGCTCGCGCTCCTGGTGTTCGGCGTCGCGGGGATCGTCGGGAACTTCGCCGCCGGCTTCACCCTGGGACGGAGCGTGCTCGGGACGATCAGCGTGTCGAAGGTCACCCTCGCGGTCGCCGTGGTCCTGCTCCCCCTGCTCGCGCACTCCGTCGTCGGGGTGTTCGTGCTGCTCGTGGTGTGGGGGCTGGTCTGGGGCGCGTTGCCGCTCGGCATGCAGACGTGGATGTCCACGGCCTCGCCCGCCGGGTCCGAGACCGGGCTCGCGCTGTTCGTCACGACCATCCAGCTCGCGATCGCCGCGGGGTCGGTGCTCGGCGGCGCAGCGGTGTCGTCGTTCGGACTCGCCGCGGACTTCTGGTTGTCCGGAGGGGTCGCCGTCGTGGGCGCGATCGTGCTCGTCTCCCTCGGGCTGCGCCGCTCGAGCGCAGCGCCGGTCGCCGACGAGGCTCCGGCACCCGTTCCGGTGACGACCTCGACGGGTTCCGTCGCCGTCGCCTGCCCCTGACCGCCGCCCGCGCCGTCAGAGCGCGGGGAGGGTGACCACGGCGTCGGCTGCGGCGATCGCCACCGGATCGTGCGCGGCGTGCACGACCACCACGCCGTCGGCAGCCTCGGCGGCGAGCGCCGCCACCACGAGCGCCGCGGACGCCGCGTCGACGCCGGCCGTCGGTTCGTCGACGAGCAGCACCCGCGCCCGCTGCGCCAGCCCGAGTGCCACGAGCGTGCGCTGCCGCTGGCCGCCGGACAACGCGTCGAGCGGGCGGTCGCCCAGGTCCGCGATCGCCATCCGCTCGAGCTGCGCGTCGACGACGACGCGGTCGTCGCGTCCGAGCGGACGCCACCAGGCCCGGTGACGCCATCGCCCCATCGCGACGGTCGCGCGGACCGTGAGCGGGAGCGTGGTCGGCGGGACGGACTGGCTCACGTGGGCGACGCCGTCGGACGGGAGGCCCGTGATGCGCCCGACCGTCGGCCGCAGCACGCCCGCCACCACGTCGAGCAGCGTCGACTTGCCGGATCCGTTGGGTCCGGTCAGCGCGGTGACCCGGCCGGCCGGGAAGGCCGCGTCGAGGCCGTCGAGGACGGTCCGCTCCCCGCGCAGGGCGGTCACCTGCTCGAGGCGGACGGCGGGCATCGGATCGGTCGCTGGCACCTGAACACGCTATCAGTATCGATAGTCGTTTTCATGTAGCGTCTCGGATCGTGACCTGGCTGACCGACCCCTTCACCGTCGACTTCATGGTGCGCGCCCTGATCGGCGGCGCCCTGGCCGCGGTGCTGTGCGCCGTCGTCGGGACGTGGGTGCTCGTCCGCGGGATGGCATTCCTGGGCGAGGCGCTGTCGCACGGCATGCTGCCCGGCGTCGCGATCGCAGCGCTCACCGGAGTCCCCGCAGTGCTCGGCGCCGCCGTGAGTGCCGGGGTGATGGTGTTCGGCGTCGGGGCGCTGCGACGGCGCGGTGGCCTGTCCTACGACACCTCGATCGGGCTGCTCTTCGTGGGCATGCTCGCGCTCGGGGTCATCATCGTGTCGGCATCGCGGTCCTTCGCCACCGACGTCACCGCGATCCTGTTCGGCGACGTGCTGGCCGTCACCCGCGCCGACCTCGGCGGCCTGGCGATCGCGGTCGCCGTCGCCCTGCTCGTCGCCGCTGTGTTCCACCGACCGTTCACGGCACTGGCCTTCGACGTCCGCAAGGCCGCGACGCTCGGCCTGCGCCCCCGCCTCGCCGAGGTGGTCCTCATCGGCCTGGTCACACTCGCCGTCGTCGCCTCGTACCGGGCCGTCGGCACCCTGCTGGTCGTCGGGCTCCTGCTCGCACCGGCCGCCGCGGCCCGCGCCTGGACGAAGCACGTCGCCTCGACGATGCTCCTCGGCGCGGTGCTCGGTGTCGTCGCCGTCCTGGTCGGCCTGCTCGTCTCGTGGCACGCCGGAACCGCCGCCGGCGCCAGCATCGCGGCCGTCGCCGTCGCCGGGGTCGCCCTGTCCCGAGGGCTGGCAGCCGTCGCACGCGGCACCGCGCGCGCGACCACCAGGCCCGTCGAACACCCCGTCCGAGCACCAGCACGAGAGGCACCATGAACCACGACCCGACCACCGACCGCCCACGCACACGACTCCCGCGACTCCTGGGCGCCCTGGGCCTGACGACCGGCATCGCGCTGACGGCCACTGCTTGCTCCACCGCGGCGACACCGCCGGCCGACGACGCCAGCGCAACCGCGGCCCCGCACGGCTGGGTGGCGGGCGCGACCGAGTCCCAGGAACCGCAGCTGGGCCTCCTGGCCGTCTCCGCGACCGGCGAGACGGCGCTGCACGACCTGCTCACCGGCGAGACGACCGACCTGGACCGCGTCGGCGCAGCCGAGCACTCCGCGACCGACGGTCGGTTCCTGGTGACGAGCGACGGCGACCGCACCACGGTCGTCGACGGGGGCTCCTGGACCGTCGACCACGGCGACCACACGCACTACTACGCCGCCGAGCCGCGCGTCGTCGGGACGCTCGAGGGCGGCGGTCCGGTCCAGGTGCACTCGTCGGAGACGATGACCACGATCGCCTGGCCGGAGCGCGGCGAGGCGGTGGTGCTCGACCGCGCAGCACTCGGGCAGGGCGAGCTCGACGAGACCGCACGGCTCGACGCAACCGTGCTGCTGCCGCTCGGCGAGCACCTGGTGGCCGCCGAGGGCGACACCGTGCGCGTCCTCGATGCCGACGGAGCGCAGACCGAGACGACCGGGTCGACCGGGTCGACCGGGTCGACCGGATCGACCAACGCCGGACAGGCCTGTACCGACCCCGCTGGTGGGATCGTCACCCGCGCCGGCGCCGTGGTGGGCTGCGCCGACGGGGCGGTCGTCGTCGACGATGCCGGCGCGACCTCGTTCGTCGCGCTGCCGGACGACGCCGAGCGTCCGACCGCCTTCGCCGCGCGGGCCGGCCGCCCCACGGTCGCCGGACTCGCGGGCGACACCGGCTTCTGGTTGCTCGACGTCCGACAGGGCTCCTGGCAGCACGTGCCGACCGAACGGCCGCTGCGTGCGGTGGTCGCCGTCGACGACCAGGACGAGCACGTGGTCGGGGTCGACGACGCCGGTCGGGTGGTCGTGGTGACCGCCTCGACCGGGAAGGTCGCGACGACTGATCCCCTGGTCGACGGCGACCGGGCACCGCTGCTGCAGCTCGACGCGCAGCGCGCCTACGTGGCCGACCCCACGGCCGCCGTCGTGCACGAGATCGACTTCGCGGACGGCGCCCGCGTGGCCCGGACCATCGAGCTCCCGTTCGCGCCCGTCGCGTTCGCCGAGGTGGGACGGTGAGCGGAACCACGCCGGTCGGGCGCACCGCGCGGGCGGTGGCAGTGGCCCTCGTCGTCACAGCCGTTGCCGTCACGACAGCCGGCTGCACCACGACCGCGTCGGACCGTCCACTCGTCGCCGTGACGACGAACATCCTGGGCGACGTCGTGACCGAGGTCGTCGGCGACGGCGTGGACGTCATGGTGCTCATGCCCCCTGGCGGCGACCCGCACTCGTTCGAGGTGTCCGCGCAGCAGGCGGCGCGACTCCGGAGCGCCGACCTGGTGGTCGAGAACGGCCTCGGGCTCGAGGAAGGGGTGGCCCACCACGTCCGCGCCGCGGCCGACGACGGCGTGGCCGTCTTCACCGCGGGTGACGCGATCGACGCCCTGGAGTGGACCACCGACGACGACAGCGGCCCGGACCCGCACTTCTGGACGGACCCCGCGCGCATGGTCGACGTGGTCGAGGCCCTCGACGACGAGCTGGACGCCGTCGGCATCGACGCTCCCGGCACCGAGGCCTACACCGACCGGCTCGATGCCCTCGACGACGACATGACCGCCGCGTTCGACACCATCCCCGCCGATCGCAGGGCCCTGGTGACGAACCACCACGTGTTCGGCTACCTCGCCGACCGCTACGGGTTCCGCGTGGTGGGTGCCGTGATCCCGAGCGGCACGACCCTGGCATCCCCGAGCGCCGCCGACCTGCGTGACCTGGCGGACGCGATCGAGCAGGCGGGCGTCCCGACGATCTTCGCCGACGCCTCGCAACCCGCTCGCCTTGCCGAGGTCCTGGCGGACGAGGTCGACGTGCAGGTGTCGATCCGCTCGCTGGCGACCGAGTCCCTGACCGAGGACGGCGCCGCGTCGACCTACCTCGGGATGATGCGCTCGAACACCGACTCGATCGTCGACGGCCTGACGGCTCCGATTTCTAGATGAGAATGAGAATCAGTACAGTGTTGTCCATGACCAGAACCAAGACCCTCCGCACCGCAGCACTGCCGGCCGCGCTGCTCGGCACCGTTGCCCTGGCCCTGACCGGGTGCGCCACGAACGCCGCCGACGCCGAGAGCACCTCGACCCCGAAGGTGGACAGCACCCGCATCACGTTGACCTACGACGGTGGCCTGCTCGTGCTCGACCAGGACCTGCAGGTCGTGGCCGACGACTCCGTCGATGGCTTCACCCGCGTGAACCCCGCCGGCGACGGCCGCCACGTGCTCGTCACGGTGCCCGAGGGCTTCCGGGTGCTCGACACCGCAGCGGACCCGGCCCTCACCGACGCGGTCTTCCCGGCCGACACCGGTGGGCACGCCGTCGTGCACGGCGACCGCACCGCCCTGTTCGCCGACGGCACCGGCGACGTGACGACCTTCGACAACACCGACCTCGACGGCGACGCCCTGCCCGACGCCCGGACCACCGAGTCCGAGGCGGCGCACCACGGCGTCGCGATCGAGCTCGAGGACGGCACGCTCCTGACCACCATCGGCACCGAGGAGAGCCGTACGGGCGTCCGAGCCCTGGACGCCGACGGCGAGGAACTCACCCGCTCCGAATCGTGCCCGGACGTGCACGGCGAAGGTGCGGTCCAGGACGAGGTCGCGGTCTTCGGCTGCACCGACGGCGCCCTCGTCTACGCCGACGGCGCGTTCGAGAAGCTCGACGCCCCGACCGAGTACGGCCGCACCGGCAACCTGTTCACCACGGACACGTCGTCGGTCGCGGTCGGTGACTACAACGACGACCCGGACAGCGAGGGCTACCTGCTCGACCAGATCGCCCTGATCGACGCGGCCTCGGGGAAGTACACCGTCGCGGACCTGCCCGACGGCGTCGGCTTCACGTTCCGCGACCTGGCGCGCGGCCCCGGCGACGAAGCGGTGGTCCTCGGTGACGACGGCGCCCTGCACACCTTCGACGAGACCACCGGCGACCAGCTCGACTCGTTCCCCGTGATCGACGCGTGGGAGGGCCCGGCCGAGTGGCAGGACGCCCACCCAGCCGTGAAGGTCGCGGGCGACATCGCCTACGTCACGGACCCCGCCGAGCAGAAGGTGCACGCGGTCGACCTGACCACCGGGAAGGTCGTCGCCTCCAGCGACGCGCTGCCGGGCGTGCCCAACGAGATCGCGGTCGCGTAAAGCTCTCGACGGGACCGTATGACGGACGGGAGGCCCGTGGCGACACCGCCACGGGCCTCCCGTCCGTCCTGGGGTCGCGTCAGCCCTGCGGCGGCGCGTAGAACTGCAGGTCGTTGCCCTCGCTGTCCTTGAACGGGACGATCTTGCCCCACGGGTGCTCACTGATCTCGCCCTGCACGTCCGCACCACGCTCGCGGATGCTGGCCAACTCGTCCTCGATCGACCCGTCCGGCTGGAACGTGATGACCGCTCCCCCGCCGCTCGACGGACTCGCCGACTCACGGCCGTTCAGCCCGATCATCAGACCGTTCGCGTCGATCTCGCTCCAGTCGTCGGACTCGTCCGTGACCGTCAGTCCGAGGGTGTCGCGGTAGAACGCGACCGCCCGCTGCATGTCGGTGACCGGGACCCATACCGCTGCGACTCCGCTTGCCATGGTGCTGCCTTCCGTCGGTGTTGCCGTACGGCGGAGCGTAGGCAGCACGCGATGCGCACCGACTCAGCGGTCCCTCGTGCGTTCGGAAATCGGATGGCACCTGCAATCCGACTGCGCATCGGCCTCGAATGCCCTGTGCGCGACATCCGTGGCGCGCTCGACAAGAGAGGTCTCACCATGACCAGCAACGCAGCAACCGCTCGCAACCGCACCGGCTCGACGTGGACCCAGAAGGGTGCGCTCCTCTTCGGGGTCGTCTTCCTGATCGTCGGCATCGCCGGCTTCATCCCCGGACTCACGATGGACATGGGCTCGATGTCGATGGCCGGTCACGGCTCCATGGCCCTGCTCCTGGGCCTGTTCCAGGTGTCGGTCCTGCACAACATCGTGCACCTGCTCTTCGGCATCGTCGGACTCATCGCAGCCCGTTCGGCGTCGGGCGCTCGCCTGTACCTGATCGTCGGCGGCATCGTCTACGCGGTCCTGTTCGTCTACGGTCTGTTCACGGCCGGCATGGCGGACCCCGCGAACTTCGTCCCCCTGAACAGCGCGGACAACGTCCTGCACGCGTTCCTGGCCGTCGCGATGATCGTCCTCGGCTTCGTGCTGCCGCGCATCGGCGCGCGCACGCGCTGACGGTCGTCCGTCGTCTGACGCGTTCGCGCCCCCTGGCGGGCATCGCGCCCATGTGAGTCGGGGCGCGATGCCCGTTCCGGGGCGCGTTGCGCGGCGGCCCAGCGTTGCGTCCCGACCGCCCCCGGAACCGAGCGGCGTACTGTCCGCAACATGCCTGCTCTCACCGACACGTTCACCCTGTCCAACGGCCTGCACATCCCGAAGATCGGCTTCGGCACCTGGCAGATCCCGTCCGGCGACGACGCCTACGACGCCACGAAGACCGCCCTGGACGCCGGCTACCGCCACATCGACACCGCCCTGGCCTACGGCAACGAGGCCAGTGTCGGCCAGGCCATCCGTGACAGCGCCGTCCCCCGCGACGAGGTCTTCGTCACGACGAAGCTGCCCGCCGAGATCAAGACCGCCGACGGCGCCCGCGAGGCCTTCGAGACCTCGAGCCGCAACCTCGACGTCGGCGTCATCGACCTGTACCTCGTGCACGCACCGTGGCCCTGGGACGCCATCGGCTCCGACCACCGCGACGGCAACGTCGAGGTGTGGAAGGTCCTGGAGGAGGTCTACGACGCCGGCCGGACCCGCTCGATCGGTGTCTCGAACTTCGCCGTCGCCGACCTCGAGGACCTGCTCGGCCGCACCGACGTCGTCCCGCACGCCAACCAGATCCGCTGGTTCATCGGCAACACCCAGGACGAGACCACCGCGTTCGACCGCGAGCACGACATCCTCACCGAGGGCTACTCGCCGCTCGCCACCGGTGGCCTGCTCGAGAACACGCAGATCGCCGAGATCGCGGCGAAGTACGACAAGTCCGTCGCCCAGGTCGCGATCCGCTACCTGCTCGAGAAGGACGTCCTGCCGCTGCCGAAGTCCACGACCCCGTCGCGCATCGCCGCGAACGCCGACGTCGACTTCGTGCTGTCGGCCGACGACGTGGCCGCGCTCGACGCGCTCGAGGACACCACGAACTGACGCGATCCGACATCCGGCGACACGGGAACACCGCAGCCCCGTTGCCGGTTGCACCACACGGTGCCGCAGCCAGCGGCACGACGACCTCAGGAGGCCACCATGACCACCACCGAAACCGCCATCCTCGCCGGCGGCTGCTTCTGGGGAGCGCAGCAGCTCCTCCGCCGCCGTCCCGGCATCATCAGCACCCGCGTCGGCTACTCGGGTGGCGACACACCGAACGCGACGTACCGCAACCACGGTGACCACGCCGAGGCGGTCGAGATCGTCTTCGACCCGTCGGTGATCTCGTACCGCGACCTGCTCGAGTTCTTCTTCCAGATCCACGACCCGTCGACGAAGGACCGCCAGGGCAACGACGTCGGCCGCGCCTACCGTTCGGCGATCTTCTTCGCCTCGCCGGAGCAGGAGCAGGTCGCGCGCGACACGATCGCCGACGTCGACGCCTCGGGCATCTGGCCCGGCAAGGTCGTCACCGAGGTCGAGCCCGCTGGTGACTTCTGGCAGGCCGAAGAGGAGCACCAGGACTACCTCGAGAAGTACCCCGCCGGGTACACGTGCCACTTCGTGCGCCCGGGTTGGAAGCTCCCGCACCGCGACGAGGCGACCGCCGCGGTCTAGAAGCGACAGATCACGCGACGGGAGGCACGGTGCCAGCTGGCACCGTGCCTCCCGTCTGCTCTTGGGTCACGCCCACTGCATCCGGCGTGCGTCAGCCGCGCGGTACCAGTGCGTCGATCGCCGCGAGCTCCTCGTCGGTGAGCGGGGCACCCGCGAGCGAGTCGAGCGTGCCGTCCAGCTGACGGACGCTCGATGCCCCGACCAACGCCGACGTGACGGCCGGCTGCCGGAGCACCCACGTGATCGCGAGCTGCGCGAGCGTCTGCCCGCGGGCCGCAGCGATGTCGTTGAGCGCCCGCGCCGTGGTCAGGTACTCGTCGTCGATGCGGTCCGCGCCGAACCAGCGGCCCTCGGCTGCACGTGACCCCACCGGAACCGATCCGTCCAGGTACCGGTCCGTCAGCAGCCCACCGGCCAGCGGCGAGAACACGATCGCACCGATGCCGAGTCGCGTGAGCTCGTCGAAGAGCCCGTCCTCGGGGACTCGGTCGAACATGTTGTAGCGCGGCTGGTGGATGAGCAGGTGCATGTTCTCGGCGGCGAGCGCCTCGGCTGCCGCGGCGGTCTGCTCCGGGTCGTAGTTCGAGATGCCCGCGTAGAGCGCCTTGCCCGAACGGACCGCGGTCACGAGCGCGCTGACCGTCTCCTCGATGGGGGTCTCGGGGTCGGGACGGTGCGAGTAGAAGACGTCGACGTAGTCCAGCCCGAGGCGCCCGAGCGACTGGTCGAGCGACGCGAGCATGTACTTGCGGGAGCCCCGGTCACCGTACGGGCCCGGCCACATGTCGTAGCCGGCCTTCGTCGACACCACGATCTCGTCACGGTACGGACGCAGGTCCGACTCGAGGATGCGGCCGAACTGCTCCTCGGCCGACCCGGGAGGCGGACCGTAGTTGTTCGCCAGGTCGAAGTGGGTGATCCCGCGGTCGAAGGCGTGCAGCACGATGTCGCGCTGCGTGGCGAGTGCACGGTCGGCGCCGAAGTTGTTCCACAGGCCGAGGGAGATGCGCGGCAGCATGAGGCCACTCCTCCCCACGCGCTGGTACGGGAGCTGCTCGTAGCGGTCGGCGGCAGGCAGGTGGACGTCAGGCATCGTTGCTCGATCCGGGGTCGGGGACAGGCCATCGAGAACGCTACCGCTTCGGGTCACGCAGCCGCTTGGTCACCTGAGGGACACGTCCGGTTGGGCAGTTGTCGGGTCACACAGGACAGGATGGGACCAGCCGACCGATCGGCGGGCAGAGGAGACACCGTGGACACAGCGCCGTACTCGCAACCACTCCGGGAGTACATCGAGCAGCTCCGGACCGAGGGCTACAGCGTCGCCGACGGGCACACCGCCGACCCGGACCTCATCGACCCGCACGGCAACCCCGTCCTGACGTGGCGCGACGACTACCCGTACGACGAGCGGCTGCCGCGCGAGGAGTACGAGTACGCGAAGTACCAGCTGCAGATCGAGCTCCTGAAGTGCCAGTACTGGCTCGAGGACACCGGCCAGAAGGTCGTCGTGCTGTTCGAAGGGCGCGACGCCGCGGGCAAGGGCGGCACCATCAAGCGGTTCACGGAACACCTCAACCCCCGCACCTCGCGCGTGGTGGCGCTCAGCAAGCCGAGCGAACGGGAACGCGGTGAGTGGTACTTCCAGCGCTACGTGCAGCACCTGCCGTCGGCCGGCGAGATGGTCCTGTTCGACCGTTCCTGGTACAACCGCGCCGGCGTCGAGCGGGTCATGGGGTTCTGCGACGACGACCAGTACGAGTCGTTCATGACCCAGGTGCCGCAGTTCGAGCGGATGCTCGTCGACTCCGGCATCCACCTGACGAAGTTCTGGTTCTCGGTCACCCGCCGCGAGCAGCGCACCCGCTTCGCGATGCGTCAGCTCGACCCGGTTCGCCGGTGGAAGCTGTCCGACATCGACCTGCTGTCCCTCGACCGCTGGGAGGACTACACCGAGGCGAAGATGGCGATGTTCACGCGCACCGACAAGCGGTACGCGCCGTGGACCATCGTGCGGTCGAACGACAAGAAGCGCGCCCGTCTCAACGCGATGCGGTACTTCCTGACGCAGTTCGACTACCCGGACAAGGCGGTCGACGTGATCGGCAAGCCGGACCCGCTCATCGTGCGGCGCGGCAAGCGGGACGTCGACATCGAGTGAGCGGACCGTCAGGAGTCGGCACTCGGGCGTAGGGGTTCCGTCAGGGCACCTTCCCCCTTGCCCGTCCGCGCGGGAACGTGTCCGGTGTGACACTGACAGCGATCATGCCGACGCTCCGTGCGTCCCTGCCGGATCCGATGGACCCGGTCCTGTGGCCGGCCCACACCGTGGCGACCACCGACGACCTGGTGGTCGCCGCGATCTCGATGGTCCGGCTCGCCGACCTGACCGGCACCCCGAGCGTGCACACCGCGGAGCAGTCGCCGCCGCGCTACCGCCCCCGCGGCTGGACCCCTCGTGACGTCAGCGTCGCGGTCGCGTCGGTCACCCGGGTCCGACGGCCGCGCACCGGGGTGGTGCTCCTGGAACTGGACGCGGTCCTGCCGACCTGCGCCGTGCTCGACCAGGTGCGCCTGATCGGACGCCGGAGCACCGCTCCCCTCGCCACGATGTACGTCGTGTCCCGATGTGACGGTCAGGCCGACGGTCCGTTCCACCGCCTCCCGGCTCCGCTGCCGGCCGACGTCCGCGATGGCGACCTGGTCTGCTTCCCCTGCCTGACGACCGTCCGGCACCGGGACGTCGTCCCCGTCCGCGCCGAGCTCCTGCCGGTGGAGCGGTGACCACGGCGACGGCCGTCCGCGACCGCCTGGTCGACGGGCCGCACCTGTGGGGCCGGTACACGATCCGGCCGGTGGGGCGCACGTTGTGGGCCTCGCGGACGCTCGTCGTGTTCCCGCCCGGGACCAGCAGGAGTGAACGCCTGCTGCTCCGAGCGTGGCACGTCTGGCCCGCCGTCGGGGCGTTCACCGCGCTCGTGGTCGTGGTCGTCGCCGTCTCGGTACCGGCGGCGGGCATGCCCGTCGGACTCGCCCTGTACGCCGCGGGGTTCGCGGTGCTCGCGCGGGCCACCAGACGACTGCGGCCACGGGTGCACTCGATCACCGTGACCACGTTCCTGGGCAACGGTCGGCCGGAGGTGCACGGCGACGAGCGGCTCCTCGCCGGCTCGCTCGACGCGCTCTCGATCCTGGAGCGGGCGGTGCGGGCGCACCGACTCGCGCCCGTCGAGTTCGAGCTCATCTGGGCGGATGTGTGGGCCGCACTGCCGGAGGAGCGTTCTCGTGCGCGGACGGTGTCGTGTTAGGTTGTGCGCAATTCAATTGCGCACAACCGGGCAGTGATGTGTCCGGGGACCCCTCGAAAGGCACCCACCCGATGACCTCCCGCCGCCGCACCCCTCGCTCGACCAAGCCCCGCACCGTCGTCCGCATCCTGCTGGGTGCCGCCATGACCTGGGCCGGCATCAGCCACCTCACCGTCGCACGTCAGGAGTTCCGGGCCCAGGTGCCGGAGTTCGTCCCCCTGGACCCGGACGTCACGGTCCTGGCCTCGGGCATCGCGGAGATCTCCCTCGGCGCCGCCCTCGTGCTGCTGGTCCGCCGGCAGGCCACCGTCGGGTGGGTCGCAGCGGTGTTCTTCACCGCGATCTTCCCGGGCAACATCGCCCAGTGGATGCACCACCGTGACGGCTTCGGCCTGGACACGGACACGAAGCGGTTCGTCCGGCTCCTGTTCCAGCCCGTGCTGATCGCCGTCGCGCTCTGGGCGACGAACGCACTCCGCAAGCGGCGCTGAACCCGGCTGCAGAGCGCCCCGGTCGCTCACGCCCTCGAGGGCGATCGGTGCTGCATCTGGAAATGCAGAAAACCCCCGCGTGAACGGGGGTTTTCTGAGAAGTGGCGGTACCGGTGGGATTTGAACCCACGGTGGAGTTGCCCCCACACATGTTTTCGAGACATGATCCTTCGGCCGCTCGGACACGGTACCGGGAAAGAGTTTACACGATCCGGGAGGCCCGTCACGCCACCCGACGTCGGCTCGCCCTCCACAGGCGGTCACCTCCACGGCTCTTCCCACACCCACAGGCCGCCCACGTCGTCGACTCGGCCTGCGGGCGTACCGTCCACGGCATGAAGACCCGCACGCTCATCGCACTCCTGACGTCCGTCCTCGGTGGGGCCGGTGTCCTCGGGGCAGCCGCCGTCGGGGCCCGGGCCGGCGTCAAGGGTCAACGGGCGGCTGCGCAACGAGTGGTCGACATGCTGCCGATCCACGCCGACTGGTGGCACGAGCGACAGCAGCACGAGGGGCAGCTCCTGTACGTGGCGATCGGCGACTCGGCGGCGCAGGGCGTCGGTGCGACGGTTCCGTCGCGCGGGTACGTGGGCCTGTTGACGCGACGCATCCGGCATCGTTCCCACGAGTCGGTGCGGGTCGTGAACCTGAGCGTCTCGGGCTCGACGACCTGGGGTGCCAAACGCGACCAGTTGCCGAAACTCCGGCAGTACACGCCCGACATCTGCACGGTGTCGATCGGGGCGAACGACATCGCGGACTTCGACCCGGACAAGTTCGAGCGGAACATCCGGGCTATCTACGGCGCGGTGCCGTCGCACGCCGTGGTGGCCGAGCTGCCGTGCATGTTCGTGCCGGACCGCGAGCGCAAGGTGGCGGTGGCGAACGAGATCGTGCACCGTGTGGCCGCCGAGTTCGGGCTGACCGTGGCGCCGCTGCACACCATCACGAAGCGGGTCGGGGTCCGCCGCACGTTCTTCAACAGCTACGGCGACCTGTTCCACCCGAACGACCGAGGGTACGAGGTCTGGGCGAGCGCGTTCGAGCCGGCGGTCGACGCCCGGGTCGACACGGTCGCGGCGATCCGGCACTACCTCTCGGCGCGTGAGGCCGAGAACCTCGGGCGTGAGGCCGGGGCGGTCGCGAACGCTCGTGCCGAGCAGGACACCGACGGTGCCGAGGCACTCGACCACGCCAACCGACCGAGTCCCGTCGAACGGATCCGCAACCGGATGACGGGGTCGATCGCCCTGCCCGACGAGCCGGTGCACCGCTCCGGCGATGTCGGCGGCACGGCCTAACCTCGACGACATGGCGCGCCCGCAGTCCCTCTACCGATGCACCGAGTGCGGCTGGACCAGTGTCAAGTGGGTCGGCCGGTGCGGCGAGTGCCAGACCTGGGGCACGGTCGAGGACTCCTCGGCGGTCTCGGCGAGCACCCGGGGCACCGCGGCCGTCGCCGTCACCGGTGCCCGAGCGGCACGGCCCATCACCGAGGCCCGCGGCACGACGGTGCAGCGCTGGCAGACCGGCATCGGCGAGTTCGACCGCGTGCTCGGCGGCGGGGTCGTCCCCGGTGCCGCGGTCCTGCTGTCCGGCGAACCCGGCGTCGGCAAGTCCACGCTCCTGCTCGAAGTCGCTTCGCGCGCGGCGGCGTCCGGCAAACGCGTCCTCTACGTCAGCGCGGAAGAGTCCGTCGACCAGGTCCGGCTCCGCGCCGAGCGCACCGGGGCGATGCACGACGACCTCTACCTGGCGAGCGAGGTCGATCTCGGCGTCATCATCGGCCAGATCGACCAGGTCAAGCCGGACCTGCTCATCGCCGACTCCGTCCAGACCATCTCGTCCAGCTCCATCGACGGCATCGCGGGTGGGACCTCCCAGGTGCGCGAGGTCGCCTCGACGCTGATCCGCATCGCGAAGGACCGCGCCCTCCCCGTCCTGATCGTCGGCCACGTCACGAAGGACGGCACGATCGCCGGGCCGCGCCTGCTCGAGCACCTGGTCGACGTCGTCTGCCACTTCGAGGGCGACCGGCAGACCGCGCTCCGCTTCGTCCGGGCGCTGAAGAACCGCTTCGGCCCCACGGACGAGGTCGGGTGCTTCGACATGGGCGGCGACGGCATCCACGAGGTCCCCGACCCCAGCGGCCTCTTTATGTCCAAGAACGCGACCCCGGTCTCCGGCACGTGCGTGACCGTGGCGCTCGAGGGGCGTCGGGCGCTCCCGGTCGAGGTCCAGGCACTCATCGTGCCGAGCTCCGCGCCGCAGCCCCGTCGGGTCGTGAACGGTGTCGATGCCTCACGCGTGGCGATGCTGCTCGCGGTGCTCGAACGCCGAGCCGGCCTCAAGCTCTCCGATGCCGACGTCTACGTCTCGACGGTGGGCGGCATGAAGCTCACCGAACCCGGCGCCGACCTGGCGATCGCACTGGCCCTGGCGAGTGCGGCACGAGACCGCCCGTACCCGCACACGCTCGCGGCCGTGGGCGAGATCAGCCTGGCGGGCGAGATCCGTCCGGCCACGGGCACGAAGCAGCGAGTGAACGAGGCCACCCGCCTCGGGTTCACGACGGTGCTCGGCTCGGACTCCGGGCATCTGCGCGAAGCACTGCGTGTGGCGTTCTCGATGACGCAGTCGGCCCGTGAGCGCGAGCTCGACCGCGCGTTCTGAGCCGACGGCCCACCACGGACAGCCCGATGGCCCACCGCGGACAGCCCGACGGCCAGTCCTAAGCGCGCAATGCGGCCAGCAGGTCCGCCGGGGTCGCCTGCATGGTGTTCGGCCCGGCGATGTCGAAGAACACGCCCTCGAGCATGTCCAGGTGGGCGGCGAGGAACTCCTCGAGCCGCGGTCCGTCGTAGACCATGACCTGCCGGATCTTCTCGTCCGGCACCATCGCCGTGTAGGCGTCCGCCGACGAGAACAGCAGCAGGATGCGCTGTTCAGAGCCTTCGCGCCCGAAGACCCGCACCTGCATGTCCTTCTTGCCGGTCACGAGCCGGGGGACGATCACGATGTCGTTGCGCAGCGCGAACGCCACCGCAGCGACGTCCTGCTTCGCGAGGGCTTCCTCGAGTTGTTCACTCCGGAAGCGCTGTTCCTTGTCTGCCATCTGAGCAATTCCACCAGATTTTCGTCGTTCAGTGACGCACGGGTAGCCAGTCGGCCCAGAGCACGCTAGCCTGATGGAACCGCTTCGGCGGCGCTCAACGTTCGAGCGAGGTGGTTTGCCCCTCAACTCGGACTACCAGGGTCACTGGCCATCAGGCCTGACCCCGAACCCGTCCCGCCGGCACCTGCCCGCGTGGCGCATCACCCCCGTCGACGTACGTCGGGGCTCCGCAGGTGCGATCGCACCATGGCGGAACGCAAGAAAGCTAAGGAAACGCCATCATGGCATCTACCGGTACCGTCAAGTGGTTCAACAACGAAAAGGGCTTCGGCTTCATCGCCCCGGACGACGGAAGCGCTGACGTCTTCGCGCACTTCTCCGCGATCGCCGGCAACGGCTACAAGTCGCTGGAGGAGAACCAGAAGGTGGAGTTCGACATCACCGAGGGCCGCAAGGGCCCGCAGGCGGAGAACATCACCGTCCTCGGCTGATCACATCAGCTTCGAACGGCCCCGTCGTCCTCTGGACGGCGGGGCCGTTTGCTGTCCACTGATGTGTTGGACCGGTGCGCAGTGGATACATCGTCTACGTCGACGAAAGCGGAGATCACAGTCTCACGCGCATCAATCCGGACTACCCGATGTTCGTGCTCGCGTTCTGCATCTTCCCCGTCGACGTCTACGTCGACCGGATCGTTCCGCTCGTCCAACGCCTCAAGTTCGACTTCTTCAACCACGACATGGTCGTCCTCCACGAGCGGGAGATGCGTCAGTCAGCTCCGCCGTTCGACATCCTCCTGAACGCCTCCGTCCGCAGCGATTTCATGGCAAGAGTCGACGCCGTGTTCGATGAGCGCTTCGGGGTGGTTGCATCCGCCATCCGGAAGCACGAGTTCGTCCGCCGGGTCGGGGAGGACACGAGTCCGTACCACGTCGCGCTCGAGTTCGGGCTCGAACGGGTCTTCTTGCAGCTCCAGGATCGAGGAGCGTCCCGGTGCGAGACGTTCGTGGTCTTCGAGAGCCGGGGCCGCTCCGAGGACCGGGAGCTGGAGGCCGAGTTCGACCGAATCATGAGCACCACGAAGATGCGTGGGATGGCCGAAACCTTCCGTTTCAAGATCGCGAGCAAGCAGACGAACAGTGCCGGGCTCCAGATCGCCGATCTCGTCGCTCGTCCGATCGGCACACATCTCCTCAAGCCCGAGCAGCCCAACCGCGCGTGGGACCCGTGAAAGCGAGAACCCCCGGGGGTTCCGGGGGTTCGACGCCGATCGGGCATTCCCAATCCACTTGCATCGAGGCTACCAGCCCACGCGACGCCCGGGCTACTGCAGGATGAACTGCACCGAGGCCTTCGACTCGAGGTTCCCCACCGCGACCTGCAGGTGGTAGCTCGCCCCGTCGGCCGAGACCGCCGGGCGGGACGCATCGCACGTCGTGGTGGACGACCGGGTGCGGTCCCAAGCGATCGCGGGCGTGGTCAGGGTCTGCCCGGACTTGATCGTGACGTCCTGGTTCGTGCCGCCCGTCTGGCAGTCCTTCGACGACCAGTACTGCTCCTCGCCGGAGCTGATCGTCAGCACCTGCTGCGCTGACCCGAGGTCGAGGTGGCACGAGTTCGTGCCGGTGTTCTTGATCGACATGGCGATCTTCGGGTCCTCGGTGGGGCCGTACGCCTCCTTGTCGAGCACGGGCGTCAGGACGACCTGGTCCTTGCTGCACGTCGACCCGTCGGCAGCGCCCGACCCAGACGCCGACGCGGATGCCGACGCCGAACGGGACGGGGCAGCGGACGACGCACCACCGGCCGAAGCCGAAGCCGGGGCCGAAGCCGGGGCCGAAGCGGACGGCGAGGACGTGGGCGCTGCCGTCGGCGTCGACGCGCTCCCTCGTCCGACGACGATGAGCACGACCACCACGACGATGATCACGAGTGCGCCGAGCACGGCTGCACGACGGCGCCAGTACACGACCGGCTTCTCGGGCCCGACGGGGTGACGCAACGACGACATGCGCACAGGGTAGACAACCGCGGATGCCCGGTGCGGGACCCCCGCCGGGTGCCGCGCGAAAGCGTCAGAGGATCTTCAGCATGCGGGTGTTGCCGAGGGTGTTCGGCTTGACCCGGGCGAGGTCGAGGAACTCCGCGACCCCTTCGTCCGACGACCGCACCAGCTCGGCGTAGACCGCCGGTTCGACGACCTGCTCGCCGATCTCCAGGTAGCCGTGCTTCGCGAAGAAGTCGACCTCGAACGTCAGGCAGAAGATCCGCGCGACGCCGAGTTCGCGGCCGTCGTGTTCGAGCGCCTCGAGCATGCGGTGTCCGACGCGCTTGTGGATCCAGTCGGCGTCGAGGGCGAGCGTGCGCACCTCGGCGATGTCGTCCCAGAAGACGGCGAGGGCACCACAGCCGATCGGGACGCCGTCGGGCCCCTCGGCGATCCGGAACTGCTGGATCGAGCCGTAGAGCGCGACGTTCTCCTTGCCGAGCAGGATGCGCCGGTCGACGTAGGGGGCGATGAGCCGCTGGATGTGCGGGACGTCCGAGGCGAGTGCCGGACGCACCAGGATCCCGTGCTCGTCACGTTCGTGGAACGCGTGCTTCCCGTGCTCTGTCATCCCGACAACCATAGCCGCGCGTGGACGAGCGGCAGCCGACCGCTCCGGGGGACATCCCGCTGTACTGCGCCCAGGCGCGGCCGCCTACCGTCCACACCATGCCTCAGATCATCGAAACCGTCGACGTCAACGTCCCCGTCTCCGCAGCGTACGGTCAGTGGACCCGCTTCGAGGAGTTCCCGCACTTCCTCGACGAGGTCGAGAAGATCGTCCAGGTCGACGACAAGACCACCGACTGGACCGTGAAGGTCGCCGGCCAGGAGCGCGAGTTCCGCGCCGTCATCACCGAGCAGCACCCCGACGAGCGGGTCGCCTGGACCGTCAAGGACGGCGAGACCGACCACGCCGGCGTCGTCACCTTCCACAAGCTCTCCGACGACGAGACGCGCGTGACCGCGCAGATCGACTGGGAGCCGTCCGGCTTCCTCGAGAAGCTCGGCGCCGCGGTCGGCGTCGGTGGCCACGCCATCAAGAAGGACCTGCAGAACTACAAGGAGCGCGTCGAGTCGGCTCCGACCGACACGGGCTGGCGCGGCGACGTGCAGGCGTGATCACGGCCTGACACGTCCGCACACGGACAGACGGGAGGCCCGGTGCCAGCTGGCACCGGGCCTCCCGTCTGTCTGGTGTCGGGTCCTAGGACTCGATCTCGCCCTGGGGCGCGTCGGTCGCGGTCTCGACCGCGGCTGCGCCGGCGAGGACCTCTTCGCGGCCCGGCTGACGCCCGGTCTCGAAGTGGAACGCACCGTCGACGAAGTCGACCTTCACGTGGTCACCGGCGGTGAGCTCACCCTGCAGGATGTGCTCGGACAGCTGGTCCTCGACCTCGTGCTGCATCGCGCGACGCAGCGGGCGTGCACCGAGGGACGGGTCGAACCCGACCTTGATGAGCTGCTCCTTGGCGGGGAGGGTGAGCTCGACCGTCATGTCGCGGTCGAGCAGACGGTCGGCCAGGCGCTTCACGAACAGGTCCACGATCTGCAGCAGCTCGGGCTGCGACAGCTGCGGGAACACGATCGTGTCGTCGACGCGGTTGAGGAACTCCGGCTTGAAGTGCTTCTTGAGCTCCTCGTTGACCTTGCCGCGCATGCGGTCGTAGCCGACGGCCGAGTCACCCTCGACCTGGAAGCCCACCGGGCCACCGGCAATGCCCTGCGAACCGAGGTTCGTGGTCATGATGATGACGGTGTTCTTGAAGTCGACCACGCGGCCCTGACCGTCGGTGAGACGGCCTTCCTCGAGCACCTGCAGCAGCGAGTTGAAGATGTCCGGGTGGGCCTTCTCGATCTCGTCGAACAGGACCACGGAGAACGGCTTGCGGCGCACCTTCTCGGTGAGCTGGCCGCCCTCTTCGAAGCCGACGAACCCGGGAGGGGCACCGAACAGACGCGAGACGGTGTGCTTCTCGCCGAACTCCGACATGTCGAGGGAGATCAGTGCGCCTTCGTCGTCGAACAGGAACTCGGCGAGCGCCTTGGCGAGCTCGGTCTTGCCGACGCCCGTGGGCCCGGCGAAGATGAACGAGCCCGAGGGGCGGTTCGGGTCCTTCAGACCGGCACGGGTCCGGCGGATGGTCTTGGACAGGGCCGAGATGGCCTCTTCCTGACCGATCACGCGCTGGTGCAGTGCCTTCTCCATGAAGACGAGACGCGAGGTCTCCTCTTCAGTGAGCTTGAACACCGGGATGCCCGTGGCCTGCGCCAGGACCTCGGCGATGATGCCCTCGTCGACGGTGCCGGACGCGGCGACGTCACCGGCACGCCACTGCTTCTCGAGGCGGAGTCGCTCGCCCAGGAGCTTCTTCTCCTCGTCACGCAGGCTGGCTGCCTTCTCGAAGTCCTGCTCCTCGATGGCGGCTTCCTTCGACCCACGGACCGTCGAGATCTTCTCGTCGAACTCGCGGAGCTCCGGGGGCGCCGACAGGATCGAGAGGCGCAGGCGTGCGCCGGCCTCGTCGATCAGGTCGATGGCCTTGTCCGGCAGGAAGCGGTCCTGCACGTAGCGGTCCGCCAGGTTGGCGGCCGAGACGATCGCACCGTCGGTGATGGACACCTTGTGGAACGCCTCGTACTTGTCGCGCAGGCCCTTGAGGATGTTGATCGTGTGCGGCAGCGACGGCTCGTTGACCTGCACCGACTGGAAGCGACGCTCGAGTGCGGCGTCCTTCTCGAAGTGCTTGCGGTACTCGTCGAGCGTGGTGGCACCGATGGTCTGGAGCTCACCGCGGGCGAGGAGGGGCTTGAGGATCGAGGCGGCGTCGATCGCACCTTCGGCAGCACCGGCACCGACGAGCGTGTGGATCTCGTCGATGAAGACGATGATGTCGCCGCGGGTGCGGATCTCCTTCGTGACCTTCTTCAGGCGCTCCTCGAAGTCACCGCGGTAGCGGGAACCGGCGATGAGCGACCCGAGGTCGAGCGAGTAGAGCTGCTTGTCCTTCAGCGTCTCGGGCACGTCGCCCTTGACGATCGCCTGCGCGAGGCCCTCGACGACTGCGGTCTTGCCGACGCCGGGCTCACCGATCAGGACGGGGTTGTTCTTGGAGCGGCGGGAGAGGATCTGCATGACCCGCTCCATCTCCTTCTCGCGCCCGATGACGGGGTCGAGCTTGCCGTCGCGCGCGGCCTGGGTGAGGTTGCGACCGAACTGGTCGAGGACCTGCGAACCCTGCTGCGCGTTCTGCTGCTGCTCGCCGCCGACGGCGACCGCTTCCTTGCCCTGGTAGCCGGACAGGAGCTGGATGACCTGCTGGCGGACCCGGTTGAGGTCGGCGCCGAGCTTCACGAGCACCTGGGCTGCGACGCCCTCGCCCTCGCGGATCAGGCCGAGCAGGATGTGCTCGGTACCGATGTAGTTGTGGCCGAGCTGCAGCGCCTCGCGCAGGGACAGCTCGAGCACCTTCTTGGCACGCGGCGTGAACGGGATGTGCCCGGTCGGCTGCTGCTGACCCTGGCCGATGATGTCCTGGACCTGCTCGCGGACGGCGTCGAGCGAGATGCCGAGCGACTCCAGCGCCTTGGCAGCAACGCCCTCGCCCTCGTGGATCAGGCCGAGGAGGATGTGCTCGGTGCCGATGTAGTTGTGGTTGAGCATCTTCGCTTCTTCTTGAGCGAGGACGACAACACGACGGGCTCGGTCGGTGAATCTCTCGAACATGTGCTCTCCCTTGGCCCTTTCTGACGGAGCCGACAGCTGGTCCGGTCTCGTCTGAGTCCGGTCACGTACTCCGAGAGTAACCAGCGCTCCCCGTGCGGGCTGCCCCTGTTCGCCGTGGGCGTGACCTCACTGCGCGATGTGCGCAGTGAGCGAACGGAACAGACGACGGGAGGCCCGTGGCGGCGTCCGCCACGGGCCTCCCGTCTGGTGTTCCGTCGCGTCTCAGGCGCGGCGCGCTGCCCGGCGCAGGGCGCGCCGGAAGCGGCGCGGCTCGACGCCCAGGGCGTCGAGGACGTCGTGCGCCGAGCCCATGAAGGGGTCGTCGACGCCGTCGAGGACGGCCAGCACGACGTGCACCGGGCGCACGCGCTCGGCCGGACCGGCGAGGACGGCTGCTCGTGCGAGGACCCGGGCGGCCGCCGGGGTGCAGGCGACCCGGTCGTGCTCGTCCGGGCACGCGGCCCGCGCACCGACGAAGACGCTGATCTCGGAGCGGACGGCCTCTGGGGTCACGCCGTGCGCGTCGAGGATCGGGCGGAACCGGGGCATCCCGCTGCAGAGGGTGACGGAGGCGAGCAGGAGGTGCTCCGCGTCGACGAAGCCGAAGCCCGTCTCGTGGGACTCGAGGTCGGCGAGCAGCACGATCTCGCGACCCTGCCGGACGGTGGGGAGGGCGACGGACAGCTGAGCGATCTGCATGTATTCAGAATATCGCATGCGATGGCAATTCAACACCCCTCGGTTCAGCGCGGCTCGGTACCATCCGGTCATGGATCAGCCCGTCGTCGGCCTCGTCGTCCACCCGACCAAGAACGTGCAGGAGTCCGTCACGACCCTGCAGCGATGGAACGCGTCCGGCCGGGGCGAGCTCGTCGCCCGCCGAGCCGATGCACAGCGGATCGGCGGGGGCATCACCGCGGTGGAGGACGACGACTTCACCGCACGCGTCGACCTCGTCGTGGCCCTCGGCGGCGACGGCACCATGCTCGGCGCGATGCGACTCGTGGCGAAGCGCCCGGTCCCGGTGCTCGGCGTGAACTACGGCAACGTCGGGTTCCTGGTGGAGATCGAACCGCCCGAACTCGAGGCAGCGCTCGACCGGCTGTCGGCCGGCGAGTACCAGCTCGAGCCGCACCACGCGCTCGAGGCCCGGCTGTCCTGGAGCGGCGCACGCACGGACTACCTGGCGTTCAACGACCTGACGATCGTGCGGCGCCCCGGTTCCGGCCAGGTGTCGGCGGACCTCAGTGTCGGCGGGCTCGGCTACGGCTACTACCGCGCCGACGCCATCGTCGCCGCGACCCCGGCCGGCTCCACCGCGTACAACTACGCCGCGGGGGGCCCGGTGCTCTCCCCCGCACTCTCCGGGTCCGTCGTCACCCCGGTCGCCCCGATGGCGGGCATCGACCGGGCCGTGGTGCTCGCCGCCCGCGAGCGCTACCGGTTCGACATCGCGGAGGGCACCAGGAGCGCCGCACTCGAGGTCGACGGGCTCGTCGTCGGCGAGGTCGCCACCGGAGCGCAGATCGACGTCCGACTCCGCAAGGACGCCGGCAGCGTCGTGCGACTCGACGCCGAACGGCACGGACGCACCGGTCGGGTGAAGCTGAGCCTGCTCGACCTGCCGGTCCGGCCCGACCAGCTCATCGAGCTGATCCCGAGCGATCTGCGGCAGAAGCTCGGGCGCGAACTCGACCAGTAGCGGTCCGGGCAAGCGTCCGGTGCCCACGAACGTGAATGGCCCGCTCGAGCAGTGCTCGAGCGGGCCTTCCCATCACCCCACCGGATCGTCTTCCCACAGACCGACTCGGGTTCCCCTGCCGACGCGAGCGCCGGCCGAAGCCTGCTGACCTCAGTCGGTCAGGTACAGCTGCATGTCCTGCGAGACCGCCTTGGCGAACAGGCGCAGCTTGGCGCGCGACTCCACCCGGCTGACGGCCTGGCGGGTCGTGTGCACGATCTTCGAGATCTCGTCGAGCGTCATCGGCTTGTCGTCGTCGAGGCCGTAGCGCATGCGGATCACGTTGGCTTCCTCGCTCGGCAGCTCGGCGACGATCGAACGGATGTCGCGGTGCAGGAGCGTGGTCTCGGTGAGCTCGTTCGGGGACGCAGCGTCCTCGTCCTCGATGAAGTCACCGAGCTCGCTGTCGTCCGAGTCGCCGACCACCGTGTGGATCGAGACCGGCTCGTGCGAGCGGCCCTTGAGGTCGACGAGCTCTTCCACCGTCATGCTCAGCTCGGCGGCGACCTCGTCGGGCATCGGCGCGCGGCCGAGGTCGACGGTCAGGTCACGCTCGGTGCGGGAGATCTTGTTGATCAGCTCGACGGTGTGGACCGGGATGCGGATCGTGCGGGCCTTGTCGGCGAGACCACGCGAGATCGCCTGGCGGATCCACCAGGTGGCGTAGGTCGAGAACTTGTAGCCCTGCGTGAAGTCGAACTTCTCGACCGCACGGACCAGGCCGAGGTTGCCCTCCTGGATGACGTCCATGAACGGCAGCCCACGCTGCGAGTAGCGCTTCGCGATGCTGACGACCAGGCGGAGGTTCGAGGTGATCATGCGCTCCTTGGCGCGCTCACCGTCGCGGACGAGCCAGCGGAGTTCACGCTGCAGGGTCTTCGCGAGACCCTTCTCGGTCGCGAGCTTCTCTTCCGCGAACAGGCCGACCTCGATGCGACGGGCGATCTGCGCTTCTTCCTCGGCGGTGAGGAGCGAGAGGCGACCGATGTGGCGCAGGTAGTCGCCGACCTGGTCGACGGAGGCACCGCGGACGCCGGCGAGCTGCTCGTCGGCCTCGACCTCGGTGTCGAGGGAGGTCGTCGCGGACTCGGCGCCCTGGGTCTTCGATGCCGCTGCCTTCTTCGTGGTGGCGCGGCGGGTGGTGCTCGGTGCAGCCGGTGCGATCGTCATGGTGTTGCTCCCTGCGTTCGGCGGTGATGGCTTCGTGCGGTGGTGCTGGGGGTGTTGCTTCTGGGTGCTGCTTGGGGTGTTCACGAGTAAAGCGGTCCGGAGGTGTACCCCACAAACCGATCGGAATGATTCTCAGGCATCTCCGTGCTTCGTCATCGAAACCGTCCCCCGTGGGGTACAGCGATGCTGCCAGTGTGGTCCCCCGAACTGCCGCGGATCAAGGGTGTGACGTGATGTTTCCGGCGTTGCAGGAGTGTTTCTCACGCGTTTCCGAACCTGTACCCCGCACCGCCGCGCCTTCCGGACATACAAAAGGGGTACGTCCGGCCGGATCGACGCGATCCGGTGGTCGTACCCCGAAAACCGAGTGGGTGGGGGTCACCAGGAGGGTTCGAGCCACCCGTCCCGGCGCTTGGACGCCTCGAGGTCGGCGTCTCGGTCGAACTCGTCGTACTCGCTCTCGATGTCACCGACGAGGCTGCGACCCGTGAAGGGATGTGTGGTTGCCATGCGGACGATGCTCACCCCGGCGCGCGACGGCGAGGTGAACGGGGCGTGACCGGTCGAGGGCGCACAGCCGTCCAGCGGGCACAGCCGTCGAGGGGGCGCAGACGTTGGAGGGGCACAGACGTCGAAGGCCGCCGCCCACGATGGGGCGACGGCCTTCGGACAGGACTGGGTCGGGCGGCGCTACTCGGCCGAGGCCGGTGCCGGCGCGGGGACGCCGTGCTCCCGCTCGAACCGGGCACGCTCCTCGGCCTCGACCTTGGCGTACGCGGCACGCTCGGTGCGGTCGGCCCGCATGATGGCGCGCATCACGAACCAGAAGATGAGGCCGACGACGATGGTCGGCGTCAGGGCGAAGATGATCCCGGTCACGACTCCATGCGGCACCGGAGCATCGTACCCCGGGGAACCGGGTCTTACTTGACCAGGGGGAAGAGGATCGTCTCGCGGATGCCGAGGCCGGTGATCGCCATGAGCAGGCGGTCGACGCCCATGCCCATGCCACCCGACGGCGGCATCGCGTGCTCGAGGGCCCGCAGGAACTCCTCGTCGACGCGCATCGCCTCGGGGTCGCCGCCGGCTGCGAGCTTCGCCTGCTCGACGAAGCGCTCCCGCTGCACGACCGGGTCGACGAGCTCGGAGTACGCCGTCGCGAGCTCGAAGCCGCGGACGTACAGGTCCCACTTCTCGACGATGCCCGGTCGGGTGCGGTGCTCGCGGGTGAGCGGCGAGGTGTCGACCGGGAAGTTCATCACGAACGTCGGGCGGTCGAGCGAGTCGATCACGAAGTGCTCCCAGAGCTCTTCGACGTACTTGCCGTGCGTGGCGTGCGCGACCTCGACGCCCTCGGCAGCGGCGAGCTCCTGCAGCTCGGACAGTGGGGTCTCCGGGGTGATCTCGCGACCGGCAGCCTCGGACAGCGAGCCGTACATGTCGATGCGCGGCCACTCACCGCCGAGGTCGTACGTGCTGCCGTCGGGCAGGGTGACCTCGAGCGAGCCGCCGGTCACGGCCCGCGCAGCGCGCTGCACGAGCTCCTGCGTCAGGTCGGCCATCTGCTCGTAGTTGCCGTACGCCTGGTACGCCTCGACCATCGCGAACTCGGGCGAGTGCGACGAGTCGGCACCCTCGTTGCGGAAGTTCCGGTTGATCTCGAACACCCGGTCGATGCCGCCGACGACCGCGCGCTTCAGGAAGAGCTCGGGCGCGATGCGCAGGAAGAGCTCGGTGTCGAACGCGTTGGAGTGGGTCACGAACGGACGAGCCGAGGCGCCACCGTGCTGGGTCTGCAGCATCGGCGTCTCGACCTCGAGGTACTCGTGCTCGGTGAAGGTCTGGCGGAGCGAGGACATCACGGCGGCGCGGGCGCGGACGGTGGCGCGTGCTTCGTCGCGGACGATGAGGTCGAGGTATCGCTGGCGGACCCGCGTCTCCTCGTTCAGTTCGTTGTGCAGGTTCGGCAGCGGCAGGATCGCCTTCGCCGCGATCGCCCACTCGTCGACCATGATCGACAGCTCACCGCGGCGCGAGGAGATCACGCGGCCGTGCACGAAGACGTGGTCGCCGAGGTCGACGAACTCCTTCCAGCGCGCGAGGGACTCGTCTCCGACCTCGGCGAGGGACACCATCGCCTGGATGCGAGACCCGTCGCCGGACTGCAGCGACGCGAAGCAGAGCTTGCCGGTGTTGCGCGAGAACACGATGCGGCCGGCGACACCGACGACGTCCTGCGTCTCCTCGCCGGTCTCGAGGTGCGCGTACTGGTCACGGATCGCCGGGATCGTCGTCGTGATCGGGAGCTCGGCGGGGTACGCCTCGATGCCCGATTCGAGCAGCTTCGCGCGCTTGTCGAGCCGGACCTGTCGCTGCTCGCTGGTCTCCTGCTCGGCCAGTGCGGCGGCGTCGGCGATCGCGGTGTCGGTGGTGGCGGTCTCGTCGGTCATGCGGGTGCGGCTCCGATGGTCGTGGGGGTCGGGGGAAATGCTACCCGCGCCGCGCGCCCGCCCCCGAACCGCGCCCGGACGGGTCCCCTCGACTGGTCACGACTCCCCGCCGGTGCGGCGCCGACCGGTCACGTTCCGTCGGCCGGAGCGCGGCGGGCCGACGGTTCGTGACCGCTCGGCGGAACTGAGCGGGGAGTCGTGACCGACCGCCATGCCCCTACAGCGTGGACTGCCCGTCGGCGGCCGTCAGTGCGTTGTCGACGGCGGAGCGGACGAGCGCACCGAGCACCCGGCCGGGGTGGTCGACGCCGATGCCGGAGAGCGTGCCCGCCGACTGGTCCACGATCGCGGTCGAGAAGCTCACGGCGGCGCGGACGGCGTCGGCGTACGCGGGCCGGTCCCCCTCGGCGATGACGAACGGCTCGGCGCCCATCTCGACCACCAGGGCCTGCGCGATGGGCAGCACGGGTGACGGGGCGGTGACCGCGCAGTAGGCGTCACGGAGCCGCGACAGGTCGACGCTGGTGCCGGTGAACGCCATCGCGGGGTGGATGGCGAGCGGGATCGCACCGGCCGCCATCGCGGGGGCGAGGATGCCGACGCCGTGGTCCGGGCTGGTGTGCACGACGAGCTGCCCGGGCTGCCAGATGCCGGCGTCCGCCAGGCCCTGCACGAGTGAGGCCAGCTGGTCGTCCGGCACCGCGAGCAGGACGAGTTCGCTCCGCTCGACCAGGTCCGGCGTCGCGAGCACGGGAGCGCCGGGCAGCATCGCCTCGGCACGGTCACGGCTCTCGGCGGACACGGCGGTCACCCCGACGACCGCGTGCTCCGCGTTCGCGAGTGCGGCGCCGAGTACGGGTCCGACCCGTCCGGCACCGACGACGCCGACGCCGAGGCGCCCGGCCCTCATCGGGCCGCTCCGGTGGGCGGGACGTCGCTCCACCCCGGTCCGGGAGGCACGGTGCCGGGCCGGTGGTCGCCGTCGGGTCCGGCAGGGGCTCCGGTCCCGGGCCACGGCACGTCCGCAGCGTGCCTGGCGGACGCGGGACGGGCCTCCCGTTCGCGCCACCGGTGGGACGTGTCGACCGCAGCGGCCTCGACGGCGCGCTGGGTGGTCTCGGACCACAGACGCTGCGCGTCCCGTGCGTCGAGCGCACCGACGCGGGCCGAGACCGGCCCGGCGACGGTGTGCACGTGGACGGCGGCGAGCCGCAGGGCACGCTCGAGCGGACCCTGCTCGACCTTGACGCTCTGCACCCGGGGCAGCGGCACGATGACGAGCGACCGCCAGACGGCGCCGAGCCGGAGCAACACCGCGCCCTGCACGAACCGGTACCCGTTGCGTCGGAACGCGAACGGCCGGAGCCAGGCACCGCGGCGCGGGGAGTGCACGAAGCCGCCCTGGTCGCCGCTCGTGGTGAGGCTGTCGTCGACGACGCTGACGGCCTCGGCAGAGCCTTCCCGCAGGGCCTCCTGCGAGGCCTCGGGGCCCGCGACGGCAGTGCCGACCAGGCCGGGCAGGATGATGTCGAGGACCTCGCGGACGTCGGCCGCGGTGCCGACGGGCAGCACGATGGCGGAGGCCTGCTGGTTGCTCGATGCCCCGTTGCCCGCGTTCGTCGCCCGGTTGATCCGGACGTCCCACCAACCGAACGGGCGCCAGAGCAGCGGCTGCGCGACGCTGACGGCGTGGATGCGGCCGGGGGGCAGTGTCTCGTTCGAGGTCGAGACGAGCCCGAACCCGATCCGGATGCCGTCGCGGGTCTCGGCGATCGTGTACTGCAGCGACCGCGAGAACTTGCGGACGTAGTAGCTGCCCGCACCGATCACGGCGGGGAACAGGCCGAACAGGATCCCGTACTCGCCGGTGAGCGCGACGCTGACGATCATCGCCGCCACGGCCAGCAGGATGAAGACGGTGGTGCCGGAGAGCAGCATCGACGCGATCAGCCGACCGGGCTTCACCTTGACGATCCGGGTGGCCTGCACCGCGGCAGCGTCGAGCTCGGGCGAGAACATCTCGTCGACGCGGTCCTGCAGCACACCGTTCGACGCACGCGCCGGACCACTGCCACGGTCGTCGTCCTTCGCACCCGAGGCGAGCACGAGGATGCGCAGCCGCAGGTCGTCGGCGGCCTTCACCCCGAGGTAGGCGAGCTGCACGTTGGCGTCGTTGCCGGCCTGGGCGATCTCGAGCTTCGCCGTGCCGAACACCCGCGGGATGAGCGGACGCGAGATGTTGATGCCCTGGATCCGGTCGAGCCGGGCCTTGCGGTGGTTCCGGAACAGCACGCCCGAGCGGACCTCGACGATCTCGCCGGTGACCCGGAACTCGTGCATCCGCCAGGACAGGTAGAAGAGCCCGATCAGCACGAGCAGGAACACCGCGACGCCGAGCAGCACCCAGCCGACGACGCCGTGCTCGTAGACGTAGCGGACGGGGTCGCCGTCCTGCTGCTCGCCGCCCGGGATGAAGAACTCGACGAGCTGGTCGCGCAGGCTGTTCAGCACGTAGCCGAGGATGACGATCAGGAAGATCCCGCCCTTGAGCAGCGGGGTCAGCGGGTGCAGGCGGTGCCACTCGCCGTCGGTCAGGGGCGCGGCGGCGGCGGCGTTCCCGCGCGTGGGCGGGGCGGGCGGCGGCGGGCCGGGTCGGAAGGTCACCGCGACCCCCTACAGCCCGGCGCGGCGGGACTCGGCGAGCTCGACGAGCCGGTCGCGCAGTTCGTCGGCGTCGGTCGCGGGGATGCCGGGGATGCGGACGTTCGTGGCGGCCGCGGCGGTCACGAACTTCAGCTCGCTCATGCCGAGCGCCCGGTCGAGCGGACCGCGCGCCACGTCGACGAGCTGCATGCGCCCGTACGGCACCGCCGTGAAGCGCTGCCACATCAGGCCGCGGCGGACCACCAGGTCGTCGTCGCGCAGGGCGTAGCCGATCGCACGGACCCGGCGGGGCGTCAGCGCCGCGGTGACGAGCGTGATGACGAGCACCACGATGCCGATGAGCAGCCAGACCGTTCCGGCGCCCGAGCCGAAGCCGTCGTTCACGATCCCGATCAGGACCAGGCCGGCGGTCACCACGAGGCCGATCACCAGGGTCGTGATGAGTTCGGTCCACACGAGCTTCGCGGACACCCTGGTCCAGTCGATGCGGGTCAGGCCGAGGCCCGGCTCGTCGAGTCGTTCACGCGCCATCGCGGGCCTCCAGTGGGTGTGCTCGGGTCAGTTCGCCGTCGTGCGGGGTGCGCTCGGGTCAGTTCGCCGTCGTGCCGTTCCGGGGGTCGCCCGGCTCGTCGTCGTCGCTCGGAGGAGCGATGCACATGCGCTCTGCCACGAGTGCGCAGACCGTCAGCACGATCCCGCCCCCGACGGCGACCACGTTCGGCAGGGTCGAGCCTAGCGAAGGCGTCACCGAGCGGGTCAGGAGGTACACGACCAACCCGATCGCGAAGCCGCCGAACAGGACGCCGCAGATGCTCGAGGCCTTCGCCAGCACCACCACGCGCGTGGCGTAGAGCGGGTCGACCGGCCGCTGCCGGCCCGCGCCCTCGCGGGCGTGCCGGCGGACGGGTCGCGCCATGAGCACGACGGCGACGCCGATGAACGCGAGCGTGATGCCGAGCGGCACGGCGAGCAGCAGCGTCGGCGACTGTCGCGACGCGAGCACCGCGTCGAACGCGAAGCCCGCCACCGCGGTCACGACGGCGATGCTGAGCAGGGTGGAGGGACGGGTCGGCTTCACGGCTGGGTCACGTTCCCTTCGGTGGTGGCCCGGGAGGCGCGGGGCACGTCCGCGAACAGGCGCGGCTCGTCGACGCGCTCGGTGTCGTCCCCCACGGCGGCGAGCAGGTCGGCCACCGGCCCGGCGCCGGGCAGGACGGCCGCGGGGTCGGCGTCGAGCCACGGTGCGAGCACGAACGCGCGCTCGGCGGCACGGGGGTGCGGGACGGTGAGCGTGGCGGTGTCGATGTGCAGGTCGTCGACGGCGACGACGTCGAGGTCGAGGGTCCGGTCGCCCCAACGGACGTCGCGGGTGCGGCCGTGCTCGTCCTCGATGCCGTGCAGTGCGTCGAGGAACGCCTGCGGCTCGAGGTCGGTGTCGACGACCACGACGGCGTTGCGGTACCGCGGCTTGGTGTCGTCGCGGCCGTCCAGGGTGACGGCGACGGACTCGACCTCGTGGCTCGACGCCACCGGGTGGACCCCGGGCAGCGCGGCGACCGCTCGGGCGGCGGCGCGGAGGGTGCTCCCCCGGTCGCCGAGGTTGGCGCCGAGCGCGACGACGACGCGGCTCACTCTTCTTCCTCGTCCGGCACGGTCGCCCCGCGGGCACGGCGGATGGTGATCGAGACGTCCGTGAACGGCACGGTGATGGGTGCCTGCGGCTTGTGCACGGTGACCTCGGTCGCCAGGGCCGCACGGTGGGTGAGCACCGCGGCCGCGATGCGCTCCGCGAGGGTCTCGATCAGGTCCACCGGGTCGCGTTCGATCTCGGCGACGACCTGCTCGGCGAGCACGCCGTAGTGCACGGTGGCGTCGAGGTCGTCGCTGCCCGAGGCCGCACGGGCGTCGAGCTCCACGGCGACGTCGACGACGAAGTCCTGACCGTCGGCACGTTCGTGGTCGAAGACCCCGTGGTGGCCGCGGGCGCGGACCCCGACGAGGCGGATGGTGTCGTTCACGAGCGAGCTGCCCTCCAGGCGTCCCAGACGTCGAGCACGGCACGAGTCGGTGCCGGGTCGTGCACGCGCACCCCCCACGCGCCGCGTTCGGCGGCGAGCAGGCTGATGGCGGCGGTGGCGAGGTCGCGGTCCTTCGGCGGGGCGCCCTCGGGGCTGCCGACGCCGTCCAGGAACCGCTTGCGTGATGCGGCGACGAGCACCGGCAGACCGATCGAGGCGAACCGTTCGTAGCCGGCCAGGATCTCCCAGTTCTGCACGCCCTGCTTGGCGAAGCCGAGGCCCGGGTCGATCACGACCTGTTCCTGGCGCACCCCGAGGACGATGAGCTCGGCGACCCGCATCTCGACCTCGCGACGGACCTCGTCGACGGCGTGCACGTACTCGGCGTTGCGGTACATCCGGTCACTGTGGCCACGCCAGTGCATGACCACGAACCCGGCCCCGGTCGACGCGACCACGCGGGCCATGTCCGGGTCCGCCAGGCCGCCGGACACGTCGTTGACGATCGCGGCGCCGAGTTCGACGGCCCGTTCGGCGGTCGAGGCGTTCATCGTGTCGACGCTCACCGGGATGCCCTCGGCGACGAGCTGCCGGACGACCGGCAGGACGCGCTCCTGCTCGACCGGCACCGGCACGCGCTCCGAGCCCGGCCGCGTCGACTCCCCACCGACGTCGATGATGTCGGCGCCCGCGGCGACGAGGTCACGCGCGTGCTGCACGGCGGCGTCGTAGGCCTGGTGCAGCCCGCCGTCGCTGAACGAGTCGGGCGTCACGTTGAGGATGCCCAACACCCGCGTGCGGTCCGGTGTCGGACCGCCGCGGGTGTCGAGCCGACGAGCACGTCTCGTCGGCAGGTCGGTCATGCCGGCCCCCTACGCCGGGGCGATACCCGGGTTGCCGAAGGGGCGACGACGGGGCTTCGAGGTCGACTCGCTGTCCGACTGGTCCGCTGCGGTGGCGGCGGCCTGCCCTGGCACGTCGATCGCGGGCAGGTTGCTCACCGGACGCTTGTCGCTGGAGAGCCACTGCGGGCGTTCCGGCAGCTTGCGGACGTCCTTGAAGATCTCCACGAGCTCCGGGGCGTCGAGCGTCTCCTTCTCGAGGAGCTCACCGGCCAGGCGGTCGAGGATGTCGCGGTTGTCGTTGAGCACCTGGTACGCCTCGTTGTGCGCCGCCTCGAGCAGCGCACGGGTCTCGGCGTCGACGGTCTGGGCGATGTTCTCCGAGTAGTCGCGCCCGGTCCCACCGCTCATGTCGCGGCCGACGAACGGTTCGCTCGACCCGGAACCGAGCTTGACGGACCCGACGGCCTGGCTCATGCCGTACTCGGTGACCATCTTGCGGGCGGTGCCGGTGGCCTTCTCGATGTCGTTCGAGGCGCCGGTGGTGGGGTCGTGGAACACGATCTCCTCGGCGACGCGTCCACCCATGGCGTAGGTGAGCTGGTCGAGCAGCTCGTTGCGGGTGACCGAGTACTTGTCCTCGAGCGGGAGCACCATCGTGTACCCGAGGGCACGGCCGCGCGGCAGGATCGTGATCTTCGTGACCGGGTCGGTGTGCCGCATCGCCGCTGCCGCCAGGGCGTGGCCGCCCTCGTGGTACGCGGTGATCAGGCGTTCCTGGTCGGACATGATCCGGGTCCGACGCTGCGGGCCCGCCATCACGCGGTCGACGGCCTCGTCCAGCGCGCGGTTGTCGATGAGCTGCGCGTTCGACCGGGCGGTGAGCAGCGCGGCCTCGTTCAGGACGTTCGCCAGGTCGGCGCCGGTGAAGCCCGGCGTCTTGCGGGCGAGCAGCTCCAGGTCGACGCTCGCGGCGAGCGGCTTGCCCTTCGCGTGCACCTCGAGGATCTGCTTGCGGCCGGCCATGCCCGGGGCGTCGACACCGATCTGGCGATCGAAGCGGCCCGGACGCAGGAGCGCGGGGTCGAGCACGTCGGGACGGTTCGTCGCGGCGATGAGGATGACGTTCGTCTTGCCGTCGAAGCCGTCCATCTCGACGAGCAGCTGGTTGAGCGTCTGCTCGCGCTCGTCGTTGCCGCCGCCGATGCCGGCACCGCGGTGACGACCGACGGCGTCGATCTCGTCGATGAAGACGATGGCCGGCGAGTTCGCCTTGGCCTGCTCGAAGAGGTCACGGACACGGCTCGCACCGACACCGACGAACATCTCGACGAAGTCCGAACCGGAGATCGAGTAGAACGGCACCCCCGCTTCGCCGGCGACGGCGCGGGCGAGCAGGGTCTTGCCGGTTCCGGGAGGGCCGTACAGCAGCACGCCCTTCGGGATCTTGGCGCCGACGGCCTGGAACTTCGCCGGCTCCTTCAGGAACTCCTTGATCTCGTGGAGTTCCTCGATCGCCTCGTCGGAACCCGCGACGTCGGCGAACGACACCTGCGGGTTCTCCTTGTTGTTGATCTTGGCCTTCGACTTGCCGAACTGCATGACCTTCGAGCCGCCGCCCTGGGCGCTCGAGAGCAGGAACCAGAACAGGGCACCGATGATCAGGAAGGGCAGCAGGACGCCGAGGAGCGACAGGAACCAGTTGCCCGTGTTCACGTGGTCGTCGTAGCCCTTGGGCAGGTTGGCGTCGTTGACGGCCTGGATGACCTCTTCGCCACGGGGCGTGGAGTAGTAGAACTGCTCCTGCTTGTCGCCGTCGCGGGTGATCATGTCGACCCGCTGCTCGGTGGAGTTGACGATGACGGACGAGATCTTGCCGTCGGCGAGCTGCTCGAGGCCCTTCTGGGTGCTGACCTCGGTCGTGCTGCCCTGGCTGATGACGCTCCAGCCGATGAAGATGCCCGCCAGCGCGATCAGCACGTAGAGGTACGGGCCGCGGAAGATGCGCTTGAAGTTCATGTGATCCGGGCGCGAGTGCCCGACACCTTTCTCTGCCGAAGTTGCGTGCAGGTCAGCATACGGCCGCGATTCTGTGGCGAGAATGGGTGTCCTCTGCGGGCGAACTCAACCCGAGGCAAGTACCCCCTGGACGGGTTACGAGTACACGTGCGGCGCCAGGACGCCGACACCGCGCAGGTTCCGGTAGCGCTCGTCGTAGTCGAGGCCGTAGCCGACCACGAACTCGTCGGGGATGTCGAAGCCCACGTACTTGACGTCGACCTCGACCTTGGCGGCCTCGGGCTTGCGCAGCAGGGCGACGATCTCGACGCTCGCGGCACCGCGGGACTGCAGGTTCTGCTTGAGCCAGGACAGCGTCAGACCGGAGTCGATGATGTCCTCGACGATGAGGACGTCGCGGCCGTGCAGGTCGGTGTCGAGGTCCTTGAGGATCCGCACCACACCGGACGACTTCGTGCCGGAGCCGTACGACGACACCGCCATCCAGTCCATCCGCGCCTGCATCTTGAGGTGCCGCGAGAAGTCGGCCATCACCATGACGGCACCCTTCAGGACACCGACGAGCAGGGGGTCGCGGCCCGCGTAGTCGGCGTCGACGACCGCCGCGAGTTCGGCGAGCTTGTCGTCGATCTGCTCGGGGGTGAAGAGGACTTCGGACAGGTCTGCCTGGACGTCGGAGAGTTCCACCGGTCCAGCCTAACCGGCACTGAACGACAGGCGGTCACCGGATCGCGACGCCCGGACGCCCGGCAGGTCGATCGGCCCCTGTCCGCTCCAGTCCGTGACGAGCCGGCAGACCTCGAGCGTCTGCACGCGCGACAGCGTCACCCCGAACTCGCTCTCCACCGCCAGGCGCACGAGTCGCTGCCGGAGCGCCGGCGGGTTCGCCCCGAGCGCCCGGACGGACAGCGAGATGCCGGCCTCGGAGTGCTCGGCGATGTCCTCCGCCATCTCCTCGGCGAAGTGGTCGAGTGCTGCAGAGTCCTCGCGCAGCTGGTCCGCCGTCCGCGCCAGCGCCTCGGGCACGCCGGCACCGAGTTCGCGCTCGAGCACCGGCATGAGGGTGTTCCGCACGCGGACACGGGCGTAGGCGGGGTCGTCGTTCTGCGGGTCGTGCCACGGCGCCAGCCCGGCGGCGGCGCACGCCTGCCGCGTCGCGTGCCGACGCACGGTGAGCAGCGGGCGGCCGTAGGCCGGCCCCTGGTCGCGCCGTGCGAGCGGCAGCATGCCCGACAGACTGTCCGGCCCGCTGCCGCGCAGCAGGCCCAGCAGCACCGTCTCGGCCTGGTCGTCCAGGGTGTGTCCCAACAGCACGAGAGGCGACCCGGTGGCGGACGCGACCGCGGCGATCGACGCGTGGCGGGCCTCCCGGGCGGCGCCCTCCGGACCACCGTCGGAGCCGACCGCGACCCTGCGGACCTCGACCGGGTCCAGACCCAGCTCGGATGCCTGCCGGGAGGCGCGGCTCGCGACCGCCTCGGAGCCCGCCTGGAGCGCGTGGTCGACGACCACTGCCCCGGCTCGGAGCCCCTGCTTGCCCGCCTCGAACGCGGTGGCCGCGGCGAGCGCGAGCGAGTCCGGTCCGCCGCTCAGCGCGACCAGCACGAGGTCACCCGCGGTGACGACGCCGTCGTCGAGCGCGGTGGCGAGCAGGTCGCGGACCGCCAGGCGGGTCTCGGCGACGGCAGGGTCCAGCCGGGGACGCGGAGAGTTCACCCGGTAACGTTAGCCGCGCTCTCGGGACCACCGACAGCCCCACCGACACACCAGGAGTACAGACATGGCCGCGTACGACGTCGTCGTCGAGATCCCCAAGGGCAGCCGCAACAAGTACGAGGTGGACCACGAGACCGGTCGTGTCTACCTCGACCGCGTGCTGTTCACGTCGTTCGTCTACCCGACCGACTACGGCTTCTTCGAGAAGACCCTGGCTGACGACGGCGACCCCGTGGATGCGCTGCTGCTCCTCGAGTTCCCGACGTTCCCCGGTGTGGGCGTCAAGGTCCGTCCGGTCGGCGTCTTCAAGATGAGCGACGAGGCCGGCAAGGACGAGAAGGTCCTCGTGGTCCCCGCGAAGGACCCGCGCTGGACGCACATCCAGGACATCTCGGACGTCGACGAGCAGACGAAGGCCGAGATCGCGCACTTCTTCGAGCGCTACAAGGACCTCGAGCCGAACAAGTGGGTCAAGGCCGAGGGCTGGGGCGACGCCGCCGAGGCCGAGGCGATCGTGCAGGCCGGCCAGAAGGCCTACGTGCCCGCTGGTCACTGACGCTCCTCTGGCACAGAACGGCGCCCGCTCTCCATCCGGAGGGCGGGCGCCGTTCTGTGTCCGGGGTTGCTTTGCCGGGCGGGGGACGGGCGGTGCGGGGGGCGTACCTGGTGGGAACGGGCGTACCTGGTGCTCTGATCCGGGCAGGTATGCCCGATCCCGCTTGCTACCGCAGCCGTTCTGGGAACGATCGGGCTGCGGGCTACAGGGAACCGCTCGGGCGGGCGACGTACGGCAGGAGCTGGCTCGGCGTCCAAACGGCCCGCTCGACCACACCGACGCCCGGTCGGGCCGCTTCGACCATCATCCCGTTGCCGGTGTAGATCGAGTCGTGGTAACCGCCGGAGGCGGTTCCGTTCGACGAGTAGAAGAGGATGTCGCCGGGCTGGCGCTGCGAGAGCGGCACGAGGCGACCGATCGAGCCGAAGTAGTTGTACTGCCAGACGACGTTGTGCCCACCGGTCGCGATGCCCTGCGAGCTGTACGCCATCATCACGAGGCCGGAGCAGTCCCAGGTGCTCGGGCCAGCACCACCGAGGACGTAGGGCTTGCCGAGCTGCCCGCGGGCGTACGAGATCGCACCGGCGGCCTTCGAGGGGCTGCTCGGGGCGGGTGCCGGAGTGCTGGGCGCCGGGGTGGTCGGCTTCGACGGCGTCGGCGTGCTCGGCTTGGCGGGAGCCGGGGCAGGCGCGGGAGCGGGAGCCGCCGGCGTGCTCGGCTTCGACGGGGCGCTCGGGCGCGACGGGGTGGTCGTGCCGCTGCCGCTACCGCCGCCGGTGCTCGGGTTGGTGGTCGAGGTGTTGCCGTTGCTGGTGCTGCCGCTGGTGCCGTTGTCGGTGCTGGTGCCGCTCGCGCCGCTGCCGCTGGCCGTGCCGGTGCCGCTGCTCGTCTGGGCCGCCAGGGCGGTCTCGGCCGCCTTGGCCTGCTGCGCACTCCAGTACGCACTCTCCGTCGCGACGCTCGTGCCCTTGAGGTACGCGAGCTGACGGAGGACCTCGTCCTGCTGGTCCTGCTGCTTCTGCACCCGGGCCTGGGCGTCGGCGGAGACGTCGTTGGCGGTGGCGAAGGCGGTCTTCGTCGCCTCGGTCGCCTTGCTCAGTGCCGTCGTGGCCACGGACTGCTGGTCGGCGAGCGAGTCCACGGTCTTCTGGTCGGAGCGGGCCTGGGCCAGGATCGTCGCCGACCGCTCGGACAGGTGCGACATCGTGCCGACGCGGTAGAGCAGGTCACCGGAGTCCGAGGCGTCCGTGAGCATCGTCGTCGACAGGTCGCCGCCGCCCATGCGGGACAGCTCGACGACGAGCGCGGCCACCTGGCCCGCGGAGTCGTCCGCCTTGCCCTTGGCCCGCTTCGACTGCGCGGACAGGTCGGCGAGGTTGTCCTTCGCCTCCTGCTGCTGCGAGGCGGCGAGGGCGTACGCCTGCCCGGCCTGCTGCTCGACGATGCCGGCGCGGTCCGCGGCGGCCTGCAGCGAGGTCAGCCGGTCGCTCAGCTCGTCCACCGTCTGCTGCGCGTCGGCGGCATCCGACTTCGCGGCCTTGACGTCGTCCCAGGACGGTGCCGACGGCGCGGCCTGGGCGGGTCCGGCGATGACGACCGACAGTCCGATGCCGAGCACGGCGACGGTGGCGATCCCGCAGGAGAACGAGCGAGCGGACAGGGTCATGGCGGGGTCAACGCATCCCGGCTGCGCTGATGCTCATACCGAGATCCCCCGCGCTGCCATGAAGGGGACCGGGTCGACGGCAGCACCGTTGATCCGGGTCTCGAAGTGGAGGTGGCACCCGGTCGACCAGCCGGTCGAACCGATCTTGGCGATCTGCTGCCCGGCGGTGACGTGCTGGCCGCTGGCGACCATGATCCCGCCGTCGACGATGTGGCCGTAGGCCGTCGAGATGCCGCCGCCGTTGTCGAGGATGACCTCGTTGCCGTAGCCGCCGCCGTTGCCCGCGAAGGTCACGGTGCCGTCGTGGGCCGCGTAGATCGGGGCGTAGCAGGCGGGAGCGAGGTCGACCCCGGCGTGCAGTGCCGTGTAGTGCGTGTACGGGTCGACGCGGATGCCGTAGCCGCTGGTCTGGAAGCCGCCGGCCGGACGGACCCACCCGGCAGAGTTGGCCGTCCCGCCACCGGTACCACCCTGGCTCGTGGCCGCGGCCTTCGCGGCTGCCTTGGCCGCAGCAGCGGCGATGCGGGCCTGTCGGGCCTTCTCGGCGGCGACGCCCTTGCGGTAGTCGGCCTCGACACCGCGCTGCTTCGTGGTGAGGGCCGTCAGCTGGGCCTCGAGCCGCGACTCGTTGTCGTTCTGGGCGTCGACGGCGGTCTGCGCCGCGTCGGCAGCACCCTGCGCCTGCTGCATCTTCGACTGGGCCGCGTCGGCGAGGTCACCCAGCGCCGCCTTTGCCTTGTCAGCCTTGTCGGCCTGCGCCTGCGCGGTGCCCCGGTCCTGCGACGCCTGCGAGTAGATGCCGTCGGCCTGCTCGCTGAGCTTCGACATGGCGCCGAGCTCGTAGAGCAGGTCACCGGAGTCCGAGGGGTGCGTGAGGATGTCGGTCGTCACGTCGTTGGCGCTGGCCCGACCGAGCTGCGCGGCGAGCTGACCGGCCTGCTCCTCGGACTGTGCGGCGGTCTGCTCGGCGTCGTCCGCCTGGGACTGGAGCGTCTTCTGCTCGAGGGTCGCCTCGTCGTACTTGTTCTGTGCAGCCTGGTAGGCCTCGCCGGCGGCCTGTGCGGCCTTCTGCTTCGCAGCGGCCTCGGACTTCAGGGTCGAGATGAGCGACTTGATCTCGGTGACCTTCGCCTGCTGGGCACTCGTCGAGGACTTGGCCTTCTGCACCTCGGACCAGCTCGGGTAGCTCGCGGCACTGGCCGACGTCGCCGGGGCGAGGACCGCGAGGGTGCTGCCGGCGAGCACGACAGCGACCGCGGCGGCGACGAGGCGGCTGCGGTTGCGGAGGGAGAGCGAAGGTGAGGTCGACATGTATCTCGATTTCGTAACAGCGCGGCAAGGCTCACGCACGTAACACTGTTAACAGACGCAACAGTAACAACAGGTGTCGCAGCCCCACAGCCCCTCGGACGAGGGGCGTGGAGCCGACGACGATGCTCGCATCGCAACCTCGACACCCGGTGCCGGGCGGGCGCGACACGCCGGGGATTCCGCCGGAACGCGGCCCGATTTGCGAACCCCCGGGGGCATCCGTATGCTTGTCCATCGGTAGCGCGAAGCACCACTTGCGGCCCTATCGTTTAGTGGCCTAGGACACCGCCCTTTCACGGCGGCAGCACGGGTTCGAATCCCGTTGGGGTCACTCTCCGAGTGAGCGAGCAAGTAGTACTGAGCAACACCACAGCAATTCAACATGGCCCTGTAGCGCAGCTGGTTAGCGTGCCGCCCTGTCACGGCGGAGGTCGCGGGTTCAAGTCCCGTCAGGGTCGCCACGGCTGGATAGCTCAGTTGGTAGAGCGTTCGACTGAAAATCGAAAGGTCCACGGATCGATGCCGTGTCCAGCCACCGGTGAAGGCCCCCTGCTTCGGCAGGGGGCCTTTTCCGTTGTCTGAGCCGTCTGGCCCGGGTCGGCGCTAGGCCTCGCGGGTCTTCGGGCTGCTGTCGTTCGTCTTCGCCGGGTCACGCTCGACCACGGCACCGAGGGCGTCGTCGATCCGGGTGAGCAGCTCCGCCGGGATCGTGACACCGGCAGCGCCGGCGTTGTCGTGCACCTGCTCCGGACGCGACGCCCCGATGATGGCGCTCGCGACGTTCTCGTTCTGCAGTACCCAGGCGACGGCGAGCTGTGCCATCGACAGGTCGAGCTCCTTCGCGATCGGCTCGAGCTCCTGCACCGAGGACAGCACCTCGTCGCGCATGAACCGCTTGATCATGTCCGCGCCGCCCTTGTCGTCGGTGGCGCGTGAGCCCTCGGGCAGCGGCTGACCCGGCTTGTACTTGCCGGTCAGGACACCCTGGGCGATCGGGGACCAGACGATCTGCGAGATGCCGAGCTCCTTCGAGGTCGGCACGACCTCTTCTTCGATGACCCGCCACAGCGCCGAGTACTGCGGCTGGTTCGAGATGAGCTGGAACCCGAGGTCCTTGGCCAGCGCGGCACCGGCACGGAGCTGCTCCGCGGTCCACTCGCTGACGCCGACGTACAGGACCTTGCCCTGGCGCACGATGTCGGCGAAGGCCTGCATCGTCTCCTCGAGCGGGGTCTCGTGGTCGAAGCGGTGCGCCTGGTACAGGTCGACGTAGTCGGTCTGCAGGCGGCCGAGCGAGCCGTCGATCGACTCGAGGATGTGCTTGCGGGACAGCCCGGTGTCGTTGTGCCCCTTTGGCCCGGTCGGCCCGAACACCTTCGTGGCGATCTCGAGCGACTGGCGACGCTCCCCCTTGAGGGCTTCGCCGAGGACGGTTTCCGCGCCGGTGTTGGCGTAGACGTCGGCGGTGTCGAACGTCGAGATGCCCACCTCGAGGGCGGCCTTGACGCAGGCGATGGCCGCGTCGTTCTCGACCTGGGATGCGTGGGTGAGCCAGTTGCCGTAGGTGATCTCGGAGACCTTGAGGCCCGAGTTGCCGAGGTAGCGGTACTCCATGTGTGTGTCACTCCTGTCGTGGCCGCGTCGATGCGGCTCGACCCGTGACGGTAGTCGGCCGGGACGGTGCAGGATCACATGGGACGACGGCGCAGGGCTGCGCCGCGGAGAGCGAGGGAGCATCCATGACCGGAGCGAGCGTGTTGTTCATCGGCGGGAGCGGCGTGATCAGCGCCTCCTGTGTGCGGGAGGCGACCGAACAAGGCCACGACGTCACCGTCCTGAACCGGGGGACCACCGGGGGCAGGCCGATCCCGGAGGGTGTGACGCGCCTCCAGGCCGATGTGTCGGACCGCAGCGCCCTGGCGGACGCACTCGGCGACCGCCACTTCGACGTAGTCGTGAACTGGATCGCCTTCACGCCGGACCAGGTGCAGGCCGACATCGACTTCTTCGCCGGACGGACGCGGCAGTACGTCTTCATCAGCTCGGCCTCGGCGTACCAGACGCCGGCGACGCACCTGCCGATCACGGAGTCGACGCCGCTGAAGAACCCGTACTGGCAGTACTCGCGCGACAAGATCGCGTGCGAGGACCTGCTGATGGAGGCATACCGGGAGCAGGACTTCCCGGTGACGATCGTGCGGCCGTCGCACACCTACGACGAGACGAAGCTGCCGCTCACCGGCGGCTGGACAGCGGTGGCGCGGATGCGCGCCGGCAAGCCGATCATCATCACCGGTGACGGCACGTCGCTGTGGACGCTGACGCACAGCCGTGACTTCGCGGTCGGGTTCACCGGGCTGCTCGACAACGCGTCGGCGATCGGTGAGGCCTTCACGATCACGAGCGACGAGGCGCCGACGTGGAACGCCATCGCGCACGAGATCGCGGCGGCGGCGGGGGTGTCCGACCTGCAGATCGTGCACGTGCCGGCGGATGCCATCAACGCCGTGGACCCGGAGTGGGGTGCGGCGCTGCTCGGCGACAAGGCCAACAGCTCGGTGTTCGACAACAGCAAGGTCCGGTCGCTCGTGCCGTGGTACCGGCCGCGGACGCCCTACCGGCAGGGTGTGCGTGAGGTCATCGCCTGGTTCGAGGCCAACCCCGAGGCGCAGGTGGTCGACGAGCGCCTCGATGCGCTCATGGACGAGTTGGCGGCGCGCTGGGCGGTGTGAGCCGCACTTGGTGAGCAGAAATGGTCGGGCGCCGTGTGGCGACCCGACCATTTCTGCTCACGAAGCGAGCGCGTGGCGCCGAGCGCGCGGCGCCGAGCGCGCGGCTCAGGCGCGCGCGGACAGGACCGACGCGAGCGTGCCGATCGCCGTGCGCAGCTCGTCGTCGGTGACGACGAGCGGCGGGGCGAAGCGGATCGTCGAACCGTGGGTGTCCTTCACGAGCAGCCCGCGGTCGGCCAGGTCCTTCGAGATCTCCTTGCCGGTGCCGAGCGCGGGGTCGATGTCGATCCCCGCCCAGAGTCCGGCGACGCGGTGCGACACGACCCCCTTGCCGAGCAGGTCGTCGAGCAGCCCGCGCAGCAACGGTTCGCCGTCGAGGGCGCGCTGCTGGAACGTGCCCTCACCGAGCATCGCCACGACCTCGGCGCCGACGGCAGCGGCGAGCGGGTTGCCGCCGAACGTCGAACCGTGCTCGCCGGGACGCAGCACCCCGAGGACGGAAGCCGAGCCGACGACCGCGGACACCGGCACGATGCCGCCGCCGAGTGCCTTGCCGAGCGTGATGAGGTCCGGGCGGACCCCGACGCGCTGCACGGCGAGCGTGTGGCCGGTGCGTCCGAGGCCGGACTGGATCTCGTCGGCGATGAACAGCGCACCGAACTCGTCGCAGACCTCCCGGACTGCAGGGAGGTACGACGCCGGCGGGATGACCACGCCGCCCTCGCCCTGGATGGGTTCGAGCAGCACGGCGACGACGGTCTCGTCCATCGCTGCGCGCAGGGCAGCGGCATCGCCGTACGGCACGGTGCGGAAGCCGGGCGTGAACGGCCCGAAGTCGTCGTGCGCCGAGGGGTCGTCGGAGAACGAGATGATCGTGGTGGTGCGGCCGTGGAAGTTCCCGGACGCCACGATGATGGTCGCGCGGTCCGCGGGGACCCCCTTGACGCGGTAGCCCCAGGCGCGGGACACCTTGATCGCGGACTCGACGGCCTCGGCACCGGTGTTCATCGGCAGGACCATCTCGGTCTCCGTCAACGCCGCCAGTGCCGTGGCGAACGGCCCGAGCTGGTCGTTCACGAACGCCCGGCTGGTGAGCGTCACCCGGTCGAGCTGCGCCCGGGCGGCGTCGAGCAGCCGCGGGTTGCCGTGGCCGAAGTTCACCGCGGAGTACGCGGCGAGGCCGTCCAGGTACTGCTTGCCGTCGACGTCGGTGACGGTCGCTCCGGCCCCCGACGCGATGACGACGGGCAGCGGGCTGTAGTTGTGCGCGAGGGCGCGGTCCTCGACGGCGAGCGCCGCCGCGGTGTTGACCCCGAGCGACGCTGCCGCCGACATCAGCTGACCCCGAGCGAGCGGGCGACCGAGTTGCCGGTGCCGACCGGGTGCAGGTCGAGCGTGCAGCACTTCACGCCGCCACCGCCGAGCAGCAGCTCGGACAGGTCGACGCCGATCGGGTTGTAGCCCTTCTCGCGCAGCTGCTCCGCGAACCGAACAGCCCGGGCGGCGATCACGACGTTGTACCCGTCGGAGTACGAGTTCAGGCCGAGGATCGCAGCGTCCTCCTCCGTCGCGATGATCGCGTCCGGGAACCGCTCGCGCAGGATCGCCAGCGACGGTTCGTCGAAGGCGCTCTCCAGGTACGCGATGTTCGACCGGCCGGAAGCGTCGGGCTCCGGATCGAGCACCGCGATGGCGGTGTCGAGGTGGTAGAAGCTCGGGTTGATGAGCTTCAGGGTGACGACCTCACGGCCGTAGATCGTCGCGAGCTCGTCGTGCGAGGTGCTGTCCGACCGGAAGCCGGTGCCGGCGAAGATCGTGTTGCCGATGAGCAGGAAGTCACCCTCGCCCTCGTTGGTCTGCTCCGGCTCGGCGACGGTCAGGCCGGCCTGACGGAACCAGTCCATGTACGCCGGGCCCTCGGGCTGGCGCTCGGGGTACTGGAACTTCGCGCCGTAGGCGATGCCGTCGAGGACGAACCCGCCGTTGGCCGCGTAGACCATGTCCGGCAGGCCGTCGATGGGGTCGATGTACGAGATGTCGAAGCCGAGCTGCTCGTACACGTCGACGAGCGTCTGCCACTGGGCGACGGCCTTCGACGTGTCGGTCGGCTCCTCCGGGTGCATCCACGGGTTGATCCGGTAGCTCACCGTGTAGAAGTCCGGCTTGCACATCAGGATCGTCCGCTTGGTGGCGGTACGGGCCGGTGCATCGGTGGTCGAGGGTGCGGTGTTCGACATCAGTCCTCCTGAGAAGGGACCGGGGCCCGAGCCTGCCAGGAACCGAAACGGAACGAAGGAGAGGTGCTCCGGCGAGATGCAGGCTCACTCGCCGTAGCGGACCAGGTCGACGCCACGTCGATCCTGACACAGACCGTCCGGCAAGTGCAGTACCGGGAGCGAAGCGCCGTGGCACCCGTTCGGGTGACGCACGTTTCGTGCGTCCGAACCGCCGACCTCGCAAGAAGTCCGCGTACGATGGGTGCAATGGATTCGCTCGACCACCGCATCCTGGATCAACTCCGGGACAACGCCCGCGCCGGCTACGGCGACATCGGGTCGGTGGTCGGACTCTCGGCATCGGCCGTCAAGCGCCGTGTCGACCGGCTCGTCGGCGACGGTGTCATCCAGGGCTTCACGATCAAGGTCGACCCCGCTGTCGAGGACCGCGGGACCGAGGCCTGGGTCGAGCTGTACTGCCGCGGCACCGTCTCCCCCGACGAACTCCGGGCTCTGCTCGACACCGTGCCGGAGGTCATCGACGCCGGCACGGTCACGGGGAGCGCCGACGCCGTCGTGCACATGCGCTCGAAGGACCTGTCCGCGCTGGAAGAAGCGCTCGACAAGGTCCGCCTCGCACCGCAGGTGGACCACACGCGGTCGGCGATCGTGCTCTCCAAGCTGGTCAGTCGCGACACCGCGTAACGTCCGGCAGATGGCACGGAACACGATCGGGCGCGTTCCGCTGGGCGGCGTCGCGAAGCGGCGCGCGGAACGCGCCGACCGAGCCTGCGAGGTCGGCGGATCACCGCCCACGGGATCGCGCCCGGCCCGGCAGCTGGTCACCGCTGCGGGCCTCGCCTACGTCGCGAACTGCCTCTGGGGCACGGCCGTCGCCGTCCGGTTGATCCGGACGAAGAAGCTCCGCGTCGTGCACCACGGCCTGTTCATCGTGACGGCGACGCTCACCGGGGCCGCCGCGACGACGCCCTTGTGGACCCGGGACCGTTCGGCGCTGTTCCTGCTGCCCGCAGTCGTCCCGCTCGCGCTCGCGCCCCGCACGAACCCGCGCTCCGGAGCACACTGGAAGATCGCGGTGGCCGCCGTGCCGTCCTACCTGGGGGCGCTGTTGGTGCGGCGCCGACCGTGACCACGAGACACGAGGGGAAGCAGTGGAGCTCTTCGAGGCCATCCGACGCCGACGGACCACGAACGGGGCGTTCCTGCCCGACCCGGTGTCCGAGGAGCACCAACGGCTGCTCATGGAGCTCGCCGGCCGGGCCCCGTCCCAGCTGAACAGCCAACCGTGGCGGTTCGTGCTGGTCGAGGAGCGCGACACGATCGACCGGGTCGCCGCGATCAGCGGCAGCTCCATGACCCGCACCATGGCCGAGGGGACGTTCTTCGAGCGGTACAAGCCGTACTTCCGGTTCTCGAAGGCCGAGATGGACGAGCGGCGCGACGGCATGCTGTTCGACAAGCTGCCCGGACCACTCCGGCCGTTCACGAAGCAGGTGTTCACGAAGCGCGGGCAGCTGCTCATGAACACCCTCCGTGTGCCGCAGAGCCTGGGTGAGGAGAACCGGAAGCTCGTCGCCGGGTCGCCGCTGCTGCTCGGCGTGATGCTCGACCGCCACGAGTACCGGGAGCAGGAGCTGTCCGGCTTCTACTCGGTGTTCAGCATGGGCGCGGCGATGGAGAACATCTGGCTCGCGACGACCGAGCTCGGGCTGGGGATCCAGTTCGTGTCCTTCCCGATGGAGACGCCGGGCGCCTGGGCGGAGATCGAGGGCCTGCTCCGGGTGCCCGAGTCGCTCGAGCTCATGGCCGTCTACCGGATCGGGTACCTGCCGCCCGAACGGCGCCGCCCCGCGATCGACTGGACGTCGAGCGAGCGGAGGCGGCCGTCGCAGTACGTGTTCCGCGGCACCTGCGACACCCCGCAGCAGGGGTGGGACGACGCGCCCGTCGCGGGCCACATCGAACCGGAGGCGACCACGTCGTGACCGACACCCGACCCACCCAGAGTGCCCCGGGCCTCCCGGGAACCGCCCCCGGCCTGCCGGGCCGCCCCTGGATCTCGCAGGACTGGCTCGACGTCGTCTTCGTGCACTGGCGCGTCGACGTGTCGGCGGTGGCCCCGCTGCTGCCAGCTGGAACGCGACCCGACACGATGGCGCTCGACGGGACGGACGACGGGGTGACCACCTGGGTGGGCCTCATCGGGTTCCGGTTCGAGGACACCCGGTTCCCGCCCCTCGGGGCGCTGGGGCGGACCGGCTCGATCGGCGACTTCGTCGAGGTGAACGTCCGCGCCTACACGGTCGACGAGCACGGCCAGCACGGTGTCGTGTTCCTGTCCCTCGACGCCGGCAAGCTGCTGCCGACCCTCGGCGCACGCGTGGCCACCGGACTGCCCTACTGGTGGGCGGACGCCGAGTCGCGCAGTGGCGACGGCCGCGTCGGGTACGCGATGCGGCGGCACGGGACGCACCTGCGATCGATGCTCGACGTCCGCGTGGGCGAGGTACTGGACGAGCCAGGGCCGCTCGAGACGTTCCTGACCGCGCGGTGGGGCATGCACGTGCACCGGGCCGGGCGGACCCGGTTCTGGCCGAACGAGCACGACGCGTGGCCGTTGCACCGGGCCTCGGTGGTGTCGTTGCGGGACGACCTGGTCGGGGCCGCCGGGCTGCCGTTCGGGTTGACGGAGCTCGAGCCGGACTCGGTGCTCTACTCGGCGGGGGTCACGACGCGGTTCGGTCGGGGGCGCTGAGCGGGTCGTCGGCCGGCGGCTCCGGTCCCGGTCGCTGTTCTGGTCCCGGTTCCGGTTCGCCGGCGTCCGCCGGCGCTCCGTTCTGGTCGGGGTCGGCCGTCCCAGAGGCGGCTCGCCACTGCAGGACCGCAGTGACGACAGCGACCGGGACGATGACGATGCTCCACCCGATCCACCGCGATGAGTGTGCTTCGTCGACGCTCGGGACCGTCAACGCCACGACCGCGTACACAGCCGACACGACCGCGACAGCAGCCGACGCCGCCGAACGCCCCCACAGCTCGAACCGCGTCGGCTCGTCCCGCCGCACCGTGTACAGGCCCGTCGCGGCAGCCAGGTAGCCGATCAGGAGCGTCTGCGCGCCCACCGCGAGGGCGAACACCGCCAACGCGACTCCGGCGGCGCTCCAGACGACGACACGCGTGCGGTGCAAGCGCCAAGCCGTCGTGCAACTCGGGTACCAGTACGCCCGTCGTCCGGCGAACGCGAGCACGACCGCGCCGACCAGCCCGACGACACCGACGAGGACCGCGACGGGCAGGGCGGGACGCTGCAGCCAGATGCCGATCGCCACGACCGCCAGCGCCCCGACTGCCTGGGCCATCGGAGGACCCCACCACTGCTCGGGGAGGATCGGCGCCCGGCGGATCCAGCGCGGCTGCGGCTCCGCGTCCGGCTCGGGTTCCACCGGGTCGTCTCGCGTGTCCACGCGACCATCATGCTCGCCACCGTCCGCAGGCACGGGCCGTCGGGGGACACCGGCTGAGTGGTGCATGGTCGGCCGCAGGTACAAGTGAGCCATGACTCGAGTGGCAGTGGTGACCGGTGGATCCGCAGGACTGGGGCGTGCGACCGTCCGGGAGCTCGCCGCGCGGGGGTGGGACGTCGCCGTCCTCGCCCGTGGACGGGACGGCGTCGACGCCGCGGTCGCCGAGGTCGAGGCCGCGGGGCGTCGCGGGCTGGCCCTGGTCGCCGACGTGTCCGACCGCAAGGCCGTCGAGGCCGCGGCCGACCGCGTCGAGCAGGAACTCGGGCCGATCGACCTGTGGGTGAACGGCGTGATGGTCGGGGTGTTCGGCAAGTTCCTGGACACCGCGCCCGAGGACTTCGAGCGAGCGCTGCACGTGACCTACCTCGGCTTCGTCAACGGGACCCGTGCCGCGCTCTCCCGGATGGTGCCCCGCGGCCAGGGGCACGTCGTCCAGGTCGGTTCAGCACTCGGCTTCCGGGGCATCCCGCTGCAGGCCGCGTACTGCGGCGCGAAGCACGCGATCGTCGGGTTCACCGAGTCCGTCGTCTCCGAGCTGCTCGAACAGGGCAGCAAGGTGAAGGTGTCGCGGGTCGACATGCCCGCCCTGAACACGATCCAGTTCGGCTGGGTGAAGTCGAAGCTGCCGCACCACCCGCAGCCGGTCGCCCCGATCTTCCAGCCCGAGGTCGGTGCCCGCGCGATCGCTGCCGTGGCCGAGCGGCCGCGCCGTCGCACCTGGGTCGGCGAGTCGACCGTCTACACGATCCTCGGCAACCGGATCAGCGGGCGTTTCGCCGACTGGTACGCCGCCAAGACGCTCGTCTCCGGGCAGCAGGCGCCCGACAAGGACGGACAGGAGCTGCACGACAACCTGTACGAGCCGGTGCCGGGCGACCACGGCGCGCACGGTGTGTTCGACGAGTCCGCGCACGCCTGGTCGCCGCAGACCTGGTGGGTGGAACACCGACGGATCGGAAACGGCATCATCGGGGCGGCGCTCGGCGCGGCCGGGGCCGTCGCACTCGTGGCCGGACGACGACGATGAGCCGCCACGGATCGTCGGTGCGGGGTGCAGCCGTCGTCGAGCTGTGCCGGGCCGGACTCGGCCTGTGGCACCTGGGCCGAGCGGCTCGTGGTCGCGACCAGGCCGTGCTGCACGGCGTGCTCGGCGTCCGGCAGCTCGTGCAGGCCGCCCTCGTCGCACGCACGGGCACCGGGAACGCACACACGCTGAGCGCCGCCGTCGACGCGGTGCACGGCGTGACGATGGTGCCGCTCGCCCTCGACCCACGACGCCGCCGGTTCGCCCTGCAGCAGGTGTGGATCGCCACGGTGCTCACCGTCGCCGAGGTCGCCGTAGTCGGCCGGCACTGACGGCTGGCGGCGCTGACGTCCGTCGGCGCTGACGCCTGTCGGGGGTGCTCGGTAGCGTCCGGGGCATGGGTACCACCTACTCCGTCGCGTCCTCGCTGGACGGCTTCGTCGCTGCACCGGACGACGACCTCGACTGGCTGCTGCAGTTCGGCTTCGAGCCGTTCCAGGAGCACCACGACCGGTTCTTCGCGGGCATCGGCGCGATCGTCATGGGCTCGACCACGTACGAGTGGCTGCTCGAGCACGACGACACGTGGGCGTACCCGGACCTGGCGACGTGGGTGTTCACCACGCGTGACCTGCCGGTGCCGGACGGCGCCGACGTGCACTTCGTGTCGGGCGAGGTCGCGGACCACCAGGCCGACCTCGAACGGGCCGCCGGCGAGCGCGACGTCTGGGTCGTCGGCGGCGGACTGCTCGCGGCGCAGTACCAGCAAGCAGGGCTGCTCGACGAGCTCCGCGTCACCGTGATGCCGGTGGCGCTCGGCGCCGGTGCGCCGCTGCTACCGGTCGCGGCACCGACCCCGGTGTTCGAGCTGGTCGGGACGACGCCGTTCACCGGCGGTGCCGTCGAGCTGCACTACCGGTCCGCAGCCACCCCGGCGTAGCGTCCGAGCCATGAGCGACAACGAGCAGACCGAGCCCGTCATGGACGGCGCCAACGAGGCCACGAACCACGAGAAGCTGCATGGCCTGATCGAACAGGTCGACCACGACCACCACGGCGAGGGCTCCGGAGCGATGGCCGACCACCTGCGTGACCGGATGGACGAGACCGGCGTCGAGGACGAAGAAGCAGGCGACACCGAGGACTGACCCGAGCCGGGGACGTCAGACGCGCAGGTCAGCGAAGTCCGCGTCGACGTCCCCGAACCGGTGCGCGGTGATCGAGACCGACTGTTCACGGATGAACGGGAGCATCTCGATCAACCCGGCCTCGACCACCGGCGCGTCGTGGATCGCGACGTCGATGCTCGCCCCGAGGGCCTCCTCGAGCGCCAGGGCATCGCCACCGATGAGCCGGATCCGAGCTCCGGGGCCGCCGAACGCCGTGTGCACGGGTCGGTCCTGCCCCTGCGCGAGCATGTCCCCGAGTGCGTCGACGGGTTCGTCGTCCTCACCACTCGTCCAGTTCGCCTGGAACACGGCGCCGGACGAAGCGCGGGCGTGGAAGTCCTGGTCCGACTCGACCAGGTGGTCGACGACGTCCAGCGGCGACCGACTCGAGGCCAGCAGCTGACTGAGCGGGCCGGGCAACGGGCGGGCGGTGCTGAGCAGGACGTGGGCGCGTGCAGCCGTGGCGGCGACGAGCGCGCGGACCAGGTCGCCCGCCGAGGCGTCCTCGGCCTGCCGCACGATGACGGACTGCGGTCGGTGGCGCAGCACGTTCCGCTGCACCACGAGCCCCGACAGGTCGTGCGAGCCGCCGTACAGCTCCTCGCGCGCACGGACGTCGCTCAGCGCACCGGCCCGCACCTGGTCGAACTCCTCGAACGACAAGCCGCTGCGTGCGGCCTCGATCACCGAGGTCACGCGCGGCGGGAGACCGTGCAGCTGGATGCTCTTGTGCACCGTGCGCGGCACCGGTTCCCACCGGCCGAGCGTCGCGACGTACATCGGTCCGCCCGCCTTCGTGCCGGTGCCCACGGACGACCGCTTCCAGCCGCCGAACGGCTGCCGACCGACGACCGCACCGGTGATGCCGCGGTTCACGTAGAGGTTGCCGGCGCGCACGCTGGCGAGCCAGTCCGCCACCTCGTCGGCGTCGAGCGAGTGGATCCCCGCCGTCAGGCCGTAGTCCGTGCCGTTCTGGATCGCGATCGCCTGCTCGAGCGTCTCGGCGCGCATGATCCCGAGCACCGGGCCGAAGTACTCGGTCTGGTGGAAGTCGCTGCCCGGGCGGACGCCGTCGCGGATGCCGGGTGACCACAGCCGCCCGGAGTCGTCGAGGGCCGTCGGCTGCACGAGCCAGGACTCCCCCGGGCCGAGTTCGGTGAGCCCTTGCCGCAGCTTGCCCTCGGGCTCGGCGATGACCGGGCCGACCTGGGCGGTGGGGTCGTCGGGCCAGGCGACCCGGAGCGTGCGCGTGGCGTCGACGAGCTGCCGGCGGAAGCGTTCGCTCTCGCCGACCGTGCCGACCAGGACGACCAAGGACGCCGCCGAGCACTTCTGGCCGGCGTGGCCGAAGGCGGACTGCACGATGTCCTGCACCGCGAGGTCGATGTCGGCGCTCGGCGTGACGACGATCGCGTTCTTGCCGCTCGTCTCGGCGCTCAGTGGCAGACCCGCACGCCACCAGCGGAACGATCGCGCGGTGTCGGCCGAGCCGGTCAGGATGATGCGGTCGACGGCGGGGTGCCCGACCAGGTCACGGCCGAGTTCGTCCTCGGCCAGGTCGACGAGCTGCAGCAACGAGTGCGGCACCCCGGCGTCCCAGAGCACGTCGGCCAGCAGCGCACCGCTGCGCTTCGCCTCGGGCGCCGGCTTGAGCACGACTCCGCTGCCCGCGGCGAGCGCCGCCAGCACCCCACCGGCGGGGATCGCGACGGGGAAGTTCCACGGCGGCACGACGACCGTCAGGCGTGGCGGGACGTAGCGGGCACCCTCGATGTCGCCGAGGCGGCGGGCGCGCTCGGCGTAGTAGTGGGCGGCGTCGACGGCTTCGGTGACCTCGGTGTCGGCCTCGGAGAACGTCTTCCCGGTCTCCGCCGCCATCACCTCGATCAGGTCGGCGCGGCGGGTCTCGAGCTCGTGCCCGATCAGGTCGAGGAGCTCAGCACGGTCGGAGGGGTCCTGCCGCCCCCAGTTGACGCCGGCCTGCGCGGTGCGGGCCATGATCCGTTCGAGCTTGGAGCGGTCGGCCACCTTGGCCCCGCGGATCGTCTGCGCGCCGAGCTGCGAGCGCGGCACCCGGCGCAGGACGTCGAGCGCCCACGCACGGTTGGCGGGGACGGCGGGGTCGGTGTCCGGGGCGTTCCGGAACGCGTCGCGCAGGACGGGCTCGCCGAGCGCCCGGTGGCGGTCCTGGGTGCGGTGCGTCGCGTGCACCGGCTCGTCGAGCGCTGCGACCGAGGCCAGGTAACGGCCGTGCTCACGGTCGAACACGCTGGCGTCGTGGTCGATGTCGGTCGCTGCGGCGATGAAGTTCTCGGGGCTCGCGCTCTCCTGCAGCCGGCGGGCGAGGTACGCGATCGCGGAGTCGAACTCGTCCGGCTGGACGACGGGTGTGTAGAGCAGGATCTGTCCGACGTCGGCGCGGACGGCGTCGGCGTGCGTCGATGCCATGCCGAGCAGCATCTCGACGTCGACCGCGTCGGTCACCCCGCGACGCTGCGCGAGCACCCACGCGGTGGCCAGATCGAACAGGTTGTGCCCGGCGACCCCGATGCGCACGGCGTCGGCGCGCTCGGGCGTCAACGCGGCGTCGAGCATCCGCAGGTAGGCGGAGTCGGTCTCGCGCTTGCTGCCCCAGGTCGCGAGCGGCCGGTCGTGCACGATCGCGTCGACGTGCTCCATCGCCAGGTTCGCGCCCTTGACGAGCCGCACCTTGATCGGAGCGCCACCCCGGGCCCGGCGTTCCTGCGCCCACGTCGTCAGGGACTCGAGCGCCCCGGCGGCATCGGGTAGGTAGGCCTGCAGCACGATGCCGGCCTGCAGCCCCGCGAACTCGTCACGGTCGAGCAGTGTCCGGAACACCGCGAGGGTGACGTCGAGGTCGCGGTACTCCTCCATGTCCAGGTTGATGAACTTGGCCTGGCCCCCGGACGCCAGCGGAGCCGCCGCGAGCCGGTACAACGGCACGAGCCGGTCGACGACCCGCTCGACCGTCTGGTCGAACGCCCACATCGACATCTGCGGCACGACCGAGCTGACCTTGATCGACACGTAGTCGACGTCGTCGCGGGCGAGCAGGTCCATCGTCCCCTGCAGCCGACGGTCGCTCTCAGCGCTGCCGAGCACGGCTTCGCCGAGCAGGTTCACGTTGAGCCGGGTGCCCGGCCCACCGACCTTGGCGAGCGCCGGACCGAGCTTCGCCGTGCTCGCGTCGATCACCAGGTGGCCGGTCATCCGGCGCAGGATCCGCCGTGCGGTGGGGATGACCGCCCACGGCGCCATCGTCGCGAACCCGCCGCCGAGCGTCACCGCGCCGCGCAGGTACCAGGCGAGGAAGTCGGGGACGTCGCGGCTGACCTGTTCGAGGTTGCGGGCCGCGACCCGGGGGTCTTCGGGGCGGATGACCTTGTCGACGAAGCTGCGCGTGAAGTCGAGGCCACGCTCGTCGCGCAGGGCCTCGGCGAGACGGGCGGCACCGGCGTCCGGCTTCGCCCCGGCGGACGCCGCCAGCCACTTGCGGACCAGCGCAACGGCGTCGTCGGTGCAGTCCTGGAGGCGGGCGCTCGGCATGCTCCGATCGTATGCCGCACCTCCGACCTCACCTTGGAGCGCGCCGCACGTCGGCTCGGAACCGTCCTGGGGGATGACGTCAGCCGAAGACCCGGATCAGTTCCGGCAGCAAGAGCAGCACCGGCAGCACCGTGAAGACGGAGATGACCGCGCCGACGACGATGCCCGTGATCGCGAGACCGCGCCCGGCCTCGCCTGTCCGCCGCAGCTGCGGCAGCGCGATGAGCCCCACGACGACCCCGCCGATGGGCACCACGAACCCCAGCACGAGCGCGATGATCGCCAGGGTGTTCGTCGGGCGGACCGGTGTGATCGGCGGCTGTGCGTACGGGTTCGTCATGCGGGTTCCTGTCTCGTCGCGCCGGGCGCTGCACGGCCCGGTCATCGTACGGGCCGGACGGATCGCTCCGCAGCGCCCCGTTCGGGTCATCCGGACGGATGAAAGACGCGGCGGCGGGGTCGGTCGGTCCCCACGGTGGATACGCTGGTCGGCATGTCGACGCAGGGCAACGATGGCCACGACTGGGCGACGTGGGACGCCTACCACGACGTCTGGCGACGCCTCGACCGAGCGCTCGACCAGGCCGTCCAGGCTGGCGCCGGCATCTCCATCCCCGAGTTCGAGATCCTGATCGGGCTGCAGCGCGAGCCGGACCACCGGCTGCGCGTCCGCGACATCGCCGCCGGCATCGGTTGGGAGAAGTCGCGCGTCAGCCACCAGGTCACACGGATGGTCTCCCGCGGCTTGGTCGGACGCGCCGACTGCCCGACCGACGGCCGCGGCAGCTGGGTGGAGATGACCCCCGACGGCCGCCGCGCGGTGCTCGCCGGCATCCGCGCGCACACCGGTGCGCTGGAAGACCTGTTCTGGAGGCCCGTGGGGACCGACGCGGACACCCTCCGGTCCGTCAGCGCGCGCGTCCAGGACGCGATCGGCCCCGACGTGTCGGACGAGGCCGTCTCGGGCTAGCTGCCCCCGCACGTCCACCGAGGTTCCACGACTCGCCGTCCGGGGAGCGCCGAGGTTCCACGAACGACGCTGTGCTGCGCCCAGATGCCGAGATTTCGGAACCTCGGGGGCTCGGGTGCTCGGGGGCGGCGGGGCGGGACGGGAGCTAGAGGTCGACGACGGCGAGGGCGCCCTGTTCGCCGCGGAGCCGCACCTGCACGCTCGCGATGTCGTCGCGCGGGATGTCCGTCGACGCCGACAGCCCCTTCGCGTCCTCGCCGGCGGCCGTCCACGAGCCGACGATCTGCGTGGAGCCGTCGGACCGCACCACGACCAGGTCGTACATGACCGAGCCGTCCGCCGCCCACTCCTTGCCGCCGTACGAGCAGCCCCAGTCGAAGCGGGTGCCCCACTGTTCGCCGCTGACGGCCAGGTCGACGTCGAGTCCCTGGGCGCCGGTCATGTCGTACCGGTCCGCGGTCGCCGATGCCGAGACGTCGCGTCCGGCCTGCACCGTGCCGCCGCCTCCTGCCGTGCCGACGGCGAGCCCGCCGAGCACGGCGGCGACCACCGCGAGCCCCGCGGTGGCGGCGACCCAGACCCGGCGACGGCGGCGACGGTGTCGAACGCGGTGCGCGACGGAGGCGAGGGTGCTCTCGGAACCGGTGTCGGGCCTCCCGTCCGGTTCCGCGATCTCGATCGCCTGGTCGGCCGGCAGCTTGGCGAGCAGACCGGGCAGGCCGACCAGCTCGGCGACGGCGGCCGTGCAACGGTCGCAGGTCTCCAGGTGCTGCTCGTACTCGAGCCGTTCGTCCGGGCTCAGGGACCCGAGCACGTACGCCGCGTCCCACTCTGCGTACCGGTCGTCGCTCATCGGGTCACTCCTCGTTCCTGCAGTGCGAGCCGCAGGGCTCGCAGCCCGTAGTGCAACCGCGACTTCGCGGTGCCCTCGGGGATGTCGTGTCGTCGTGCGATCTCCGGCACCGTGTGGCCGAGCCAGTAGGCGTCGACCACCACGCGGCGGTGGTCCGGGGAGAGCGATGCGAGCGCGTCGGCCACGACGATGCGGTCGAGCACGGCGTCGGTGCGGTCCGACTCGGCGCGGTCGACGGGGTGTTCGGTGCCGAACTCCCGGCGGTTCCGAGCCGATCGCGCGTCGTCGACGACCAGGTTCCGCGCGACCGTGAACAGCCAGGCGCGCGCGCTGTCCGGCGCGCGTTCCAGTACCGCTGGGCGCTGCCAGGCGCGGACCATGGTCTCCTGCACGACGTCCTCGACCGCCGAGCCGTCCCGCGTCAGGTGCCGGACGTACCGGGTGAGCGCGTCACCGTGCTCGCGGTACAGCGTCGCGAGCAGCTCGTCGGCGGAACGACTCGACACGGTCACTTCTGCAGGTCGAGGGAGAACTCGACGGAGCCCTTCCCGTCCACGGTGACGAAGCCGAGCGAGGGAGCCTTCACGCCGTAGTCGGCGAAGGTGATCGGCACCGAGCCGGCGACCTGGACGGTGCCTCCCGTGCCGACCGCCACCTGCGCGTCGGCGGTGACGGCCTTCGTGACGCCGTGCAGGTCCATCGTGCCGGTCAGGGTGACGTCCTGCGTGCTGCCGTCGAGCGCCTTCGAGACGTCGACGGGCTTCGTCAAGGTGAACGTCGCCGTCGGGAACTTGTCCGTCTCCAGCGCGGTGTCCCGGAAGTAGGCGTCGCGCGCGGACTCGGGGGTGGAGATCTTCGCGACCTGGACCGTGACCGTCGCCGTCGCGAGGGAGCCGCCGTCGACCTCGGCGGTGCCCTCGACGTCCTTCGTGCGTCCGACCACGTTCACATCATTCCCCTGCAGGACCTCGTGCACCCGGTAGCCGGCGTACGAGGTCTTCGTGCTGGTCCAGGTGCCGTCGGCGTCCGCTGCGTCGAGGCTGGCGGACGACGTCGCCTGCAGCGAGGGTGCGGCGGCGGCCTGTCCGTTGACGGTGTTCGCGTAGATGGACGGACCGGCGATGACGGCGGCGGCCGCGATGACCACGACGCCGGTGGAGATGCCGATGATGACCTTGGTGCGTGTGCGGAGTCCCATACCCGGTCAACGAGGTGGCAGTCTGGATCGTTCATCGTCGACGTGACGACGATGCCGGAGGAGGTCGATGCGCCGTGGAACTGGTCATGCTGCTGGTGGCCGTCGGCGTCTCGATCGCCACGACGGTCGTCGTGCTCCGGCGCACGCGGGATGCGGGATGGGTCCGGGACGCTCAGCTGACGATGAACGCGAGTCCGGGCTGGACGGTGCTCTCGCTGGTGTTCCACGGGCTCGGAGCCGCAGCGGGGTTCGTCATCGGTGCGGTCTTCATCAGTGGCGGCCACCCGGCGGCCGGATGGGTGTTCCTGTGCCTCGGCGGAATGCTCGGTGTGCTCGTCGGAGTACAGATCTGGGTCGCCCGACGGCCGTTCCCACCGGACCCATCGATCGACGGCCCCGGTCGCTGAACGCGGGACGCGGTCGCTCGGCGCGCGAACGTCCCCGACACTAGAGGGGACAGCACCCGAGCCCGGCCGTGCTCGAGTGCCCGCCCACCACCAGCAAGGAACACACCAGATGCCCGAACTCCCCGTCGTGTTCGAAGTCGGCTCGCTGATCGCGATCGTCGCGATCCTGCTCGCCGACCTGCTCATCGTCGCGCGCCGGCCGCACGTGCCGACGCTGCGCGAGTCGGCGACGTGGGTGGGCGTCTACGTGGGGCTCGCGCTGGTCTTCGCGGTCCTGATGCTCGTGTTCGCGGGCGGCGACTCGGCGGGTGAGTTCCTGGCCGGTTGGCTCACCGAGTACAGCCTGAGCATCGACAACCTGTTCGTCTTCGTCATCATCATGGCGCGGTTCTCGGTGCCGAAGAAGATCCAGCAAGAGGTGCTGATGCTCGGCATCATCATCGCGCTCGTGCTGCGCGGCATCTTCATCCTCGTCGGGGCCCAGCTCATCGAGAACTTCTCGTGGATCTTCTACATCTTCGGCGCCTGGCTGATCTGGACGGCGATCCAGCAGCTCCGCGGCGAGGACGATGCCGACGACCAGAAGGACAGCTTCATCGTCCGGCTGCTCCGCCGTCGCGTGCGCCTCACCGACACGTTCGACGGCATGAAGTTCCGGACCACCCACGACGGCGTGCGGCACTTCACCCCGCTGCTGATCGTGCTGATCGCCATCGGCACCACCGACCTGTTGTTCGCACTCGACTCGATCCCGGCGATCTTCGGCATCACCGAGAGCCCGTTCATCGTGTTCACCGCGAACGTCTTCGCCCTGATGGGTCTGCGGCAGCTGTACTTCCTGCTCGGTGGACTGCTGGAGCGGCTCGTCTACCTCAAGTACGGCATCGCGGTGATCCTCGCGTTCATCGGCGTGAAGCTCGTCCTGCACGCACTGCACGACAACGAGCTGCCGTTCCTGAACGGTGGCGAGCACATCGAGTGGGCACCGGAGATCAACACCTGGGTCTCCCTGATCGTGATCATCGCCGCGATGGCGCTGTCGACCCTGGCCAGCGTCGTGCGGATGCGCCACGACGGCGTCGAGGCGAAGGACGAAGAGCCCGCTCGTACCTCGGACTGACGGAAGGTGCTCTGAGCGGCAGCAGGCCGGGCGCGGGAACGTCCACCAGCTGCCCGTGCCAAGGTCGACGGGTGCACAACAACGACACCGTCGTGATCGCCGGCTGCGGCGACCTCGGGACCGAAGCCGGTCTCCGCTTCGCGCGCCAGGGACACCACGTGATCGGCCTCCGACGCTGCGCCGAACTGGTCCCGGCCCCGATCACCGGCCGCAGCGCCGACCTGCGGCACGAGGTCCCCGAGATCCCCGCCGACACCACCGTCGTCGTCGTGGCCTTCGCCGCGGGCAGCCGTGACGTCGACGAGTACCGCGCCACCTACGTCGACGGCCTGCGGAACGTGCTCGACGGCATCGACGCCTCGGACGCCGATCCACGCCTGCTCGTGGTGTCGTCGACCGCGGTGTACGACGTCGACGACGGCAGCGAGGTCACCGAGGACACCCCGGCGCACGGTGCGACCCCGACCGCCGAGGTCCTGGTCGAGGCCGAGGCACTGCTGCGCGACCGTGCTCCCGACGCCGTGATCGTGCGCCTGTCCGGGGTGTACGGCCCGGGCCGCGAGCGCCTGATCGACCAGGTCCGCTCCGGTTCGGCCCGCCTGGCGCCGGGGGTCTCACCGCACACGAACCGGATCCACCGCGACGACGCCGCCGCTGCGCTCGTGCACCTGGCGACCGTGGAGGACCCGGCGCCGACGTACCTCGGCACCGACGACGAACCGAGCCGCCTCGACGACGTGCTGCGGTTCCTGGCCGACGAGCTCGGCGTTCCCGAGCCCGTCACCGGTGACGGCGGTGCCCGGCAGTCCGGTGGTGACAAGCGCTTGTCGAACGCGCTGCTCCGGTCCACCGGCTGGGCGCCGCAGTACCCGACGTTCCGCGAGGGCTACCGCGCCGTGCTGGCCGGCGAGGGCGTCCGCCACCCCTGACCCGGCGCGACACCGGTTCTCCGACAGGACACCACGTGATCACCTGGTGTCGTGTCGCGAAGAGGGTGCGGACGAAAGCGAGCCGCGGGCGCGACCGCTCAGTGCCCGCGGTGGTCCTGGATCGTGAGCCGCGGCCCGAACGACGGCTTCCGGAACCCCGAGCCGCCGATCAGCCGCACGACCCGCTCCCGGTGCCCCCGCCACGGCTCGAGCAGCTCGAGCATCCCGTCGTCGTCGACCGGTCCCCCGGTCAGCGCCCACCCGACCAGCGCGGGGACGTGGAAGTCCCCGACGCTCGGCGAGTCCGGGTCGCCATGGGAGCGCTGCGCGGTCTCGGCAGCCGTCCACTTCCCGATGCCGGGGATCGACTGGAGCCGCGCCGACACGACCGAACCGCCGCGACCGAGCGTCAGCGTCCGTTCGAGCGCCGGAGCCACACGCACCGCGCGCATCACCGTCGCCGACCGTCCGGGCTCGATGCCCGCCCTGTGCCACTCCCAGCTCGGGATCCGCGCCCACTCGTCGGCCGTCGGCGGCACGATGAGACCGTCCGGCGCGGGACCCGGCGCGGGCGTGCCGTACCGACGGAGCAGGTACCGCCACGCGCCCCACGCCTGCCGCGAGGTCACCTTCTGCTCCATGATCGCCGGCACGAGCATCGCGACGACGGTGTTCGTCCGGAGCAGCCGGAGTCCGGGCTGCCGGTGTCGGGCGGCAGCGAGGAACGCGTGCCCGGAGACGTCGAACCCGTCCCAGTCGTCGCCGCGACCGAGCAGCTCCGGCGCGTGCTCGACCGCCCACGCAGCACCGTCGCCCCACGCCGAGACCGCGATGGTGTCGCCGGACGGCCGGATCGCCACGGCAGCGGGGCCGGTGGGCGTCCGCAGGGCGAGCCACACGACCGACCCGACCACCTTGTAGGCGGGGTCGGCGGAGCCGCGCTGCAGGGGCCGCAGGGTCGACGTGACGTTCACCGGGCCTCCCGGTCGGTACACGGTGTCGACGCGAGACGCACCGCCGGACGCACCAGCGGACGACGAGGCGGAGTCGAGCAGGGTCACACCGGGATGGTAATGCGCAACCACCGTCAGTCATGATGGTCGCAGTCCCCCACGACCCCCACCCGCACCACCCGACGACGGAGTTCCCATGCGCATCGGCATCCTCACCTCCGGAGGCGACTGCCCCGGTCTGAACGCGGTCATCCGCGCGATCGTCCTCAAGGGCATCGCCATCCACGGCCACGAGTTCGTCGGGTTCCGGGACGGCTGGCGCGGCGTCGTCGACGGCGACATCGTCCCGCTCGGCCGCAAGGACATCCAGGGCATCGCCAAGCAGGGCGGCACGATCCTGGGCACCAGCCGCACGAACCCCTTCGAGGGCCCGAACGGCGGCGTCGAGAACATCTCGAAGACCCTGGACCGCCACGGCATCGACGCCATCGTCGCGATCGGCGGCGAGGGCACGCTCGCCGCGGCGAAGCGCCTGACCGACGCCGGGCTGAAGATCGTCGGCGTCCCGAAGACGGTCGACAACGACCTGGGCGCCACCGACTACACGTTCGGCTTCGACACCGCCGTCGCGATCGCGACCGAGGCGATGGACCGCCTCCGCACCACCGGCGAGTCGCACTCCCGCTGCATGGTCGCCGAGGTCATGGGCCGGCACGTCGGCTGGATCGCCCTGCACTCCGGCATGGCCGCGGGCGCGCACGCGATCCTGATCCCGGAGCAGAAGACGAGCATGGAGCAGATCGCGAAGTGGGTGCGTGCCGCCTACGACCGCGGGCGCGCACCGCTCGTCGTGGTGGCCGAGGGCTTCGTCCCCGACCACGAGGACAACGCGCACACCGAGCGCGGGCTCGACGCCTTCGGGCGTCCGCGGCTCGGTGGCATCGGCGAGCGCCTCGCGCCGCTCATCGAGGAGATGACGGGCATCGAGACGCGCGCCACGACCCTCGGGCACATCCAGCGCGGTGGCACGCCGACCGCGTACGACCGGGTGCTGTCGACGCGGCTCGGCCTGGCGGCCATCGACTCGGTGGTCGAGGAACGATGGGGCCGGATGGTCGCCCTGAAGGGCACCGACATCGTGCACGTCTCGTTCGACGAGGCGCTCGGCGAGCTGAAGACCGTGCCGCAGGCGCGCTTCGACGAAGCCGCCATCATGTTCGGGTGAGCGCTCGCTGCACGCGTACCTGGCCGTTTCGGGCGTACCTGGTCGTTTTTTCCGGCCCGGTACGCCCGGTTCCGCCAGGGATCGCACGCGTTCTGGGAAAGAACGGACCGCTGGCCGGGAGGCCCGGGGTAGCGTCCGGCGCATGACCCGCGCCGTAGTCGTGTCCAGTTCAGCCCCGCCCACCGTCGCCGACGTCGACCTGCCCGATCCGACCGAGGGCGAAGCCCTCGTCGACGTCACGTACTCGAGCGTCAACTACAAGGACGGCCTCGCCCTCGCCAGGAACCCCGGCGTCGCGCGGGTCGACCCGCTCGTGCCCGGCATCGACGTCGTCGGGACCGTGTCGGCGCTCGGACCGGGTGTGCACGACGTGTCGATCGGCGACCGCATCGTGCTGAACGGTGCCGGGCTCGGCGAGACCCGGCACGGTGGTTGGGCCCAGCACGCGGTGGTGCCGTCCGGTTCCCTCGTGGTCCTGCCCGAGGCGATCGAGGACTCGTTCGCGGCGGCGATCGGCACGGCGGGGTTCACGGCGATGCTCAGCGTGCTCGCGCTCGAACGGTTCGTCGAGCCCGGTGCAGGGCCGGTGCTCGTGACCGGAGCGTCCGGCGGGGTGGGGACGGTGGCGATCGCGCTGCTCGCCGCGCGCGGGTACGAGGTGACCGCGTCGACCGGCCGGAGCACCAACGAGGCCTCCCTCCGACGCCTCGGCGCGACCGAGGTCGTGGACCGGGGTGCCCTGTCCGAGCCCGGCAAGCCGATGCAGCGTGCCGCGTGGGCCGGGGCGGTCGACAGCGTCGGCGGGGCCACCCTGGCGAACGTGCTGGCCGGCACCCGGTGGGGTGGAGCCGTCACGGCGTGCGGGCTCGCGCAGGACTCCGCCCTGCCCACGACGGTGCTGCCGTTCATCCTGCGTGCGGTGTCGCTGCTCGGCATCAACTCGGTGGACGCCCCGCTGGAGCTCCGGCGTCGGGCGTGGGAGCGGTTGGCGACCGACCTCGACCCGGCGCTGCTGGCGGGCGTCACCCGGACCGTCACCCCGGAGCAGGCGATCGAGATCGGCGCCGAGGTGGTCGCCGGTCGGGTGCACGGACGCACGGTGGTCGACGTGCGTGGCTGATGTTCTGGGATGCTGTTATTCCGCAAACGATTGCATATTGACACGTTAGGGTTTGGATACCAAACGTCCGTGACACGAGGAGTCCGTCATGCCGGTACCCAAGTCGACCGTCGAGAACTCGCCGCGCAAGCTGCTCCGCGACGTGGTCCTCGAGAAGATGTTGGCCGCGATCCAGGACGGCACGCTGCAGGCCGGCGAACGGCTCAACGACGACGAACTGGTCCAGTGGCTCGGCGTCAGTCGCACGCCCATCCGTGAGGCGATCGCCAAGCTCGTCGACTACGGCTTGGTCGAGATGGAGGCGAACCGGTACACCCGGGTCGCGTCGCCCACCGCCAAGCAGTTCGACGACACCATCCAGGTGCTCGCCGGCGTCACGGAGCTCGCCGCCCGCTGGGCCGTCCCGAAGCTCGACGACGCAGCGGCCACACGCCTCGTCGACACGCTGGAAGCCCTGCGCACTGCCGCCGAGCAGGAGCGCGCCGGCGACGTCTCGACGCAGGTCGGCGCGGTCGTCACCCAGTTGATCGGTGCGGCGGACAACGACCTGCTTGTCCAGCTGTCGACCTCGCTGCTGCCCCGCGCGAACTTCCTCGCCCTGACCCACCAGAGCGGCATGTTCTGGGACGTCAAGCACTTCGTCGACCCGCTCCGTGCGGCGATCTCGAAGCGAGACGGCGAAGCAGCGGCCGCGGTGATCCGTTCGCTCAGCAGCACCGTCGAGGAGCACACCGTGCAGGCCCGCGCGTTCGTCGCCGAGGGCGGCGCGCTGGCCGACGGCACCGAACGGCGCTGACGTCGGCCACGATGGAGTCGTGACCGACACCGACCAGTTCCGCGCCGCGGGCGCCCAGTTCCGCGCCGACGACGTCCTGCTCCGTGCCGAGGGCGTCCGTGTGACGCGCTCCGGCCGCGACCTGCTGCACGACGTCGACCTGACCGTCCGCCGCGGTGAGCACTGGGCGCTCCTCGGACCGAACGGCGCCGGCAAGTCGACGCTGCTCGCGGTGCTCGGGGCGACGGGCCACCCCACGGCGGGCACGGTCGAGGTGCTCGGCCGACGCCTCGGACGCGTCGACGTCCGCGAGCTGCGTGAGCACATCGGCCACGTCGACCCGCGGCACCGGATGCTCTCCCCGCTCACCGTGCTCGAGACGGTGCTGACGGGACTGACGGGCACCACCGACCTCATGATGCGGTGGGAGCCCACGGCCGCGCAGGTCGCACTGGCCGAGCAGCACATCGCCGACGTCGGGCTCGCCGCACGGCGGGACGCCCGCTGGCCCGTGCTGTCCCAGGGCGAACGCGGACGGACCCTCATCGCACGGGCGCTGATGTCCGAGCCGCAGTTGCTGCTGCTCGACGAACCGGCGACCGGGCTCGACGTCGCAGCGCGCGAGCACCTGCTCGAGACCGTCGACGCCCTGCGGCACCGACACCCCGAGCTCGGCAGCGTCATGGTCACGCACCACCTCGAGGACCTGCCGGTGTCGACCTCGCACGCGATGCTGCTCCGTGACGGTGCCGTGGTGGCACAGGGCACCGCGGACGAGGTCATCACGTCGTCGGCGGTGTCGCACGCGTTCGACTTCCCGCTCGCGATCCTGCGCTCCGAGGGCCGCTGGGCAGCTCGCCGTTCCGCCTGACGCGTCGCTGGGGCCGGACAGGCGCGTTCCGGCGCTCCGGCCTGTGCTTGGATGGTTGCTCAGGTGTCCGCGGCCCGTTTCGGGGAGGGACCCGATGCCGGATGACGGTGTCAGGCCGCGCACCGCAACGAGGGGGAACACCATGACGAACACGCCGCCGCCCTACCCGGGGTCCGAGCCGCAGCCGAACGCCGGCCCGCAGCAGCCCGGTCCGCAGCAGGGCCAGCAGCCCTGGGCGCAGCAGCAGCCCGGCCAGCAGCCGTACGCGCAGCCCGCTCCCGCCGGCGCTCCGTACGCCCCGCCGCCCAAGCAGTCCCGTGGCAAGCGCGTCCTGATCTCGCTGCTCGGCGTCGTCGTCGCCGTGGTCGTCGCGTTCCTGGTCCGCCAGGCGCTCACCGCCGCGTTCAGCGACTCGACGGAGGAGAAGGTCTCGAAGGCCGTCGTGCAGATCCGCGAGCAGAGCGACCTGCCGAAGCAGGTCGACTCGGTGACGTCGTGGACGGGCGTCGAGGCCGAGGGCAACGCGATCCACTACGACTACACGGTGTCGTCCAGCGTCGACCCGGCGTCGATCACCGAGAGCGCCATCCGCGACTCGGTCGGCCCGACGCTCTGCTCGAACAGCGACACGAAGGACCTCCTCGACGAGGGCGTCGACATGCGGTACACCTACGCGTTCGACGGCACCTCGAAGACGCTCGACACGACCTTCACAAAGGCCGACTGCTCCTGACCCGTCGAGGGTGGGGCGGTGCTGTCCCCTGTCCCGCCCTCGTCGGTCCGGTCGGTACGCGGTTGTGCGTGGTGCGGTGTGCACCGTACCTGGTGCGCCGTACTGGGCTGCGATGTGCACGGCTCTCGCCATGGCGCTGCCCACTGCGCCGACAGGTGACCGGGTTGCCCGCCGGTCGTCGGGTCCGTACCCGCCCCGGTCCGTCTACCGACGCACCGCCCCGCTGCTCAGTCGACCAGGGTGACCTCCCAGTTGGTGCGCTGGACGACCGCGTCGATTTCGCGGATCTCCTTCGCCAGGGCGTCGGCACGCGACCGGAGCTCGGCGGTCGGCAGCGCGGCGAACGTGCGGAGTTCGCTGCGGAGCTGTCGGTAGCCGCCGTTCGTGCCGGCGGTGGCGTCCGCCGCTCCGGTGACGAGCGCGTGCCGCAGCCGCAGGGCATCGCGTCGGGCGAGCAGTGCGGTGACGGTCTGCCCGGACGCCACGGTGGTGCTGGCGTTCGTCGCGTTGATGCGGGCGAGCAAGACCTCGAGCGCGTCGATCGACCGTTCGGCCTCGGCGAGGAGTTCGCGGGCGTCCTCGTCGGGCTCCTCGCCCTCTTGGTAGCGGGCGTTCGCGGCGATGCGGCCGCGCAGTTGCTCGATGCGCTTCTGCAGGTCGGCGCGCTCGATGAGTGCCTCGGCGAGTTGCATGTGGCCAGTCAACCAGCCGAGGCTCCGGCACGGAGCACCGACCCCTACGCCGCCGCCGCGGCTACTGCCTACGCAGTCGCGGCGGCCGCTGCCTACGCCGTCGCGGCGGCCGCTGCCTACGCCGTCGCGGCGGCCGCTGCCTTCGCCGCGGCGGGCAGGGCGTCGAGGATCCGTCCGACGGCCCGCTCGTCGTGGGCGGCCGTGACGAACCACGCCTCGAACACGCTCGGCGGCAGGGTCACCCCGGCGTCGAGCATCGCGTGGAAGAACGGCGCGTACCGGAACACGTCCTGTGCCCGCACGTCGTCGTAGTTCCGCGGTGCAGTGTCCGTGAAGGCGAACGAGAACAGGTTGCCGGCGCGCTGCACGGTGTGGGCGACGCCCTCGGCCGACAGCGCGTCCGACGTGGCCGCGGAGATGACCGAGGCCGTGCGGTTCAGCGACTCGTACACCGACGGCGTCGCGGCCCGGAGCGTGGCGATGCCGGCGGCGACCGCGAGCGGGTTGCCGGACAGGGTGCCCGCTTGGTACACGGGGCCGAGCGGGGCGAGGAAGTCCATGACCTCGCGTCGGCCGCCGAGCGCGGCGAGGGGCATGCCGCCACCGATGACCTTGCCGAACGTGATCAGGTCGGGCTTCCACCCGGCGCCGTCGGGGACGACCTTCGACGCCTCGAGGCCCCACCAGCCGGCCGACCCGACGCGGAACCCGGTCAGGACCTCGTCGACGATGAGCAGCGCACCGTGCGCCTGCACGATCTGCGCGAGCGCGCGGTTGAACCCGCGCTCGGGAGCGAGCACGCCCATGTTCGCCGCGGCGGCCTCGACGATGACGCCGGCGATGCGCTCGGAGTGCTCGTCGAACGCGCGTCGGACGGCGTCCAGGTCGTTGTACGGCAGCACCAGGGTCTGCGCCGCGGTCTCCTCGGTGATGCCCGCGCTGCCCGGCAGGGCCAGGGTGGCGACACCCGATCCGGCCTCGGCGAGCAGGGAGTCGGAGTGCCCGTGGTAGTGCCCGGCGAACTTCACGAGCAGGTCGCGGCCGGTGTAGCCGCGGGCCAACCGGATCGCCGTCATCGTGGCCTCGGTGCCGGTCGACACCATGCGGAGCTTCTCGATGGGGCCGTCGCCGTCGACCGACACCCGCTGCTTCACGAGCTCGGCGAGCTCGGTCTCGCCCGGGGTCGAGGCGCCGAAGGACAGTCCGCGCGCGGCGGCCTGCTGCACGGCCTCGACGGTGCCGGGGTGCGCGTGTCCGAGGATCGCGGGTCCCCACGACGCCACGAGGTCGACGTACTCACGTCCCTCGGCGTCGGTGACGTACGCGCCCTTCGCCGACACCAGGAAGCGCGGGGTGCCGCCCACCGATCCGTAGGCACGGACGGGCGAGTTCACGCCGCCGGGGATCGCGTTCTTGGCGCGGCCGAACAGCTGGTCGTTCGTGGTCATTCGGGGGCCTTCCCGGTCGAGGCGATGCCGGCGACTGCGGCGGTGGTGCCGGAGGTGCGGAGACCGGCCTCCTGGTTGAGCTTCCGCGCGATGTCGACGGCGAAGTAGGTCAGGATCGCGTCGGCGCCGGCACGCTTGATGCCGATGAGCGACTCCATCGCGGCGGCGTCGCGGTCGATCCAGCCGTTCTGTGCGGCTGCCGTGATCATCGCGTACTCGCCGGAGATCTGGTAGGCCCAGACCGGCACGGGCGACGTCGCAGCGGCCTCGGCGAGCACGTCGAGGTAGCTCATCGCGGGCTTCACCATCACGACGTCGGCACCCTCGTCGACGTCGAGCGCGACCTCGCGCAGCCCCTGTCGACCGTTGGCGGCGTCGATCTGGTACGTCCGCCGGTCGCCGACGAGCGACGACGACACGGCCTCGCGGAAGGGGCCGTAGAAGGCGGAGGCGTACTTGGCCGCGTAGGCGAGCAGCGCGGTGCCGGTGTGGCCGGCGACGTCGAGTGCGTCGCGTGCGGCAGCGATCTGGCCGTCCATCATCCCGCTCAGGCACACCAGTTCGGCGCCGGCCTCGGCCTGCGCGACCGCCATGTCGCGGTACCGCAGCAGGGTCGCGTCGTTGTCGACGGAGCCGTCTGCCGCCAGGACGCCGCAGTGGCCGTGGTCGGTGAACTCGTCGAGGCACAGGTCGGACTGCACGACCAGGTCGTCACCGACCTCTTCCTTCGCCACGCGGATGGCCACGTTGAGGATGCCGTCGGGGTCGGTCGCGCCGGAACCGGTGGCGTCCTTCGTGGTCGGGACACCGAACAGGTTCACGCCGCCGATCCCGACCTCCGCGGCCGACACCAGGGCGCGACGGAACGAGTCGAGCGAGTGCTGCTGCACGCCCGGCATGCTCGAGATGTCGACGGCGTCGGTGGCGCCTTCGCGGATGAACATCGGCAGCACGAGCTCGGCTGGGTGCAGCCGGGTCTCGGCGACGAGCCGTCGCATCGCGGGGGTGGCGCGGAGTCGACGGGGGCGGACCTGGGGGAAACGGCCGGTCACGGATGGCCTTCCTGTTCGGGGGCGGTGGGGTTCAGGGCCTCGACGACGGCGTCGAGCAGGGCTTCTGCGGACCGGGTGGGTCCGACGACGTGGACCGGCAGTCCGGTCGCGCGCGCGTCGGCGGCGGTTCCGGGGCCGATGCAGGCCACGAGGGTGCGGGGGTCGAGCGGGGTCATCCGGCGGGCGATCTCGCGGGCGACGCTGCCGCTCGTCACGAGCACCGCGTCGGGCACCGCGTCGAGGGTGATCGGCTCGTCGCCGGTCCCCACGGTACGGTACGCGACCACGTCGTCCACGTCGATGCCGCGGGCCCGCAGTCCGTCGACGAGGGTCGGCGCGGCGATCTCGGAGCGCGGGAAGAGCACGGTGCCGTCGGTGTCCGGCAGCGCGTCGACGAGGGCAGCGGCCGAGGCCTGCTCCGGCACGAGGTCGACGACCCAGCCCGCAGCACGCGCGGCACGGGCGGTCGGCTCACCGACCGCCGCAACGCGGACACCGGACGGGAGGCCCGCCACGCGTTCTGCGAGCACCGTCACGGCCGTCGCACTGGTCACCACCACCCACGCGTACCCGGCCACGCGGGCGACGGCACGGTCGAGCGGGCCGCAGTCGAGCGGCGGCTCGGTCGTGATGAGGGGGACGACCCGCGGGTCGAGCCCGCGCTGCCGAGCCGCCGTCGCGACGCGCTCGCCCCACGCGCCACCCCGGGGGATGACGACGACGGGAGCGGGCGTGTCCGTGACGGGCTCTACTTCACCGAGTCGGTGAGGTCCGCCAGGTCGCCGGCACCGTTCTCGAGCAGCTCGGCGGCCACGCGGCCACCGACCTCGAGTGCTTCGGCGAGACGGTCCTGCGCGGATCCCTCGAGCACGGCCGCGTGCGACGCCGTGCGGTACTCGGCGCCGTCGGGGCTGTAGACGGTGGCGGAGACGAGCAGGAGCTCGGCGTCCACGACCGCGGTCGCACCGATCGGGGCGGAACAGCCGGCCTCGAGCTTCGCCAGGACCTCGCGCTCGGCCGACACCGTCAGGCGGGTCGGGGCGTGCTCGATCTTGCGCAGCGCGGCGAGCAGGTTCGTGTCGGTCTCAGCAGCACGGGTCTCGATCGCCAGCGCGCCCTGCCCCGGAGCACTCGGCCAGAAGCCGAGGTCGAGCAGTTCGGTGGCGGCCGACAGGCGGTCGATGCGGGTGAGCCCGGCGGCGGCGAGCACGACGGCGTCGAGGTCGTCGTCGACGCGACCGAGCCGGGTGTCGATGTTGCCGCGGATGTCGATGACGTCCAGGTCGGGGCGCTTCGCCTTGAGCTGCGCGACGCGACGCGGTGAGCCCGTGCCGACCTTCGCACCCTCGGGCAGGCTCTCGACGGTCGCGCCGTTCCGCGCCACGAGGACGTCGCGGGCGTCGGCACGCTTCGGTACGGCAGCGATCGTCAGGCCCGGGTACGGCGCGGTCGGCAGGTCCTTGAGCGAGTGCACCAGGACGTCGACCTCGCCGGCGACCAGGGCTTCACGCAGGGCGCTGGCGAACACACCCGTGCCCCCCAGCGACGCGAGCGAGGCGCGGTTCGTGTCGCCCTCGCTCGTGACGGTGACGAGCTCGACCGGACGACCGGCCGCCGCTGCCAGGCGGTCGGCGACGTCCTGCGACTGCGCGACCGCGAGCCGGCTGGCGCGGGTGCCCAGCCGGATCGGGGTCGGAGCGTCGGTCACGGGGCGACGCCGGCGGCGGCGGGCTTGAAGCCGGCGCGGACGTTCTCGCAGCAGCCCGGGCGGCAGACGTCGTACCAGGGACCGATGTCGGTCAGGTGCGGACGCTCGCTGGTGGGGGTGCCGTTGACGCGCTCGAGCACCAGGTCGACGAGACCGGAGACGTAGGCCGGGTCGACACCGGGGGTCTGCGTGCGGACCGACCAGAAGCCGAGCTCCTGCGCGGTCTCGGTGGCTTCCTCGTCGAGGTCCCACATGACCTCCATGTGGTCGCTCACGAAGCCGAGCGGGACGATGAGCACGGCGCGGGTCGAGCCGCCCTTGAGCTCCTCGTTCATGTAGTCGTTGATGTCGGGCTCGAGCCACGGCTGCGTCGGGGGGCCGGAGCGCGACTGGTAGACGAGCTTCCACGCGGGCTTGGACGTGCCCTGCAGGTGCGCGTGCTCGGGCTGCTCGAGCAGCTCCGCCCATGCCTGGTCGAGGACGACCTGCGCGACGGCGAGGTGCTGGGCCTCGTAGGCGCCGTGCTCGTCGAAGCCGCGGTAGTCCGGGCCGGACTTCGCAGCGTCGGTCGACGGGATCGAGTGGGTCGAGAACAGCACGTGCAGCTCGGTCGCGACGTCGAGGCCGTCGTTCTCGGCGATGGCCTTCGCCATGCCGTCACGGACGCCGTCGACGAACGGGCGGACGAAGCCGGGGTGGTCGAAGAACTGCCGGATCTTGTCGATCTCGATGGTGCCGAGCAGACCGGTCTCGTCGAGCACGCGCGCGTAGTCCTCGCGGTACTGGCGGCAGCTCGAGAACGACGAATAGGCGCTCGTGGCGATCGCGATGAGCTTGTTGTAGCCCTTGTCGGCGGCCTCGGTGAAGGCGCCTTCCAGGTAGGGCTCCCAGTTGCGGTTGCCCCAGAGCACCGGCATGTCGATGCCACGCGAGGCCAACTCGGCCTCGAGCGCCGCCTTCAACGCGCGGTTCTGCGCGTTGATCGGGCTCACGCCGCCGAAGTGCCGGTAGTGGTGCGCGACCTCTTCGAGCCGCTCGTCGGGGATGCCGCGGCCGCGGGTGACGTTGCGCAGGAAGGGGATGACGTCGTCCTGGCCCTCGGGACCACCGAAGCCGGCGAGCAGGATCGCGTCGTAGGCGGTCGGGACCTCGACGTGCTCCGGGCCGGAAGCAGCCGCGGGGGTGGCGGCGAGGACGGGCTGACCGTTCGTGATCAGGCTGGTGTCGGTCATGACAGCACCTCCGGGAGTTCGGCGGTCGTCACGCGACGACCCGTGAAGAAGGGGACCTCTTCGCGCACGTGCAGACGGGCCTCGGTGGCACGCAGGTCGCGCATGAGGTCGACGAGGTCGACGAGCTCGGGGCTCTCGAGCGGCAGGATCCACTCGTAGTCGCTCAGGGCGAAGGTGGCGATGGTGTTCGTCAGGACGCGGCGGTACTTGGCGCCGGCGATCCCGTGGTCGCGCAGCATCTTCGAGCGCTCGTCTTCAGGCAGCAGGTACCACTCGAAGGAACGGACGAAGGGGTACACCGTGATCCACGCCTCGGGGTCCTTGCCGCGGAGGAACGCGGGCGTGTGCCGCTTGTTGAACTCGGCTTCGCGGTGCATCGCCATGACGTGCCACACCGGCTCGGTGTCCTGGAACAGCCCGGTGCGGCGGATCTCGCGCAGCACGGCCTGGATGACCTGCGCGTCGTCGCCGTGCAGCCAGATCATGACGTCGGCGTCGGCACGGAAGCCGGAGACGTCGTAGAAGCCACGGACGGTCACCCCGCGCTCGGCGGCGGACGCGACCACGGCGTCGAGCTCGGCCACGGCGTCGTCACCGACGCGGTGGACCGGGCCGAGCGGCCTGCGGAACACGGCCCAGAGGGCGTACGCCGTCATGAGGTTGGGATCGATCCCCGTCGCGGGATCGGTCTCGTGCGGAGAGGTGTGCGCGGATGCAGGAGCGGGCGCGTCGGAACTCATGGGTCCTTGTCCTATCGGTTGCCAGGGTTGTGGCCGCCCCGCACCCGGTGGACCGCGCTCGGGCGGTCTACCGCCGTCGGAGCACCATCACGACGATACCCCCGACCACCGCTACTCCGGCTGCGAGGCCGGCCAGGTACGGGACCGGCTTCTCGTCGATGCCGCGCTTGACCTTCGACGCCGCGATGCCGATCTGCTTCGGCACGTTGAGCTTGTCCTCGATCGCGTCGAGGGTGTCGAACAGCTGGGCGCGGGTCGCGGCGACGCGGTCTGCGAGATCGTCGTGCGGATCGGTCACGGTTCCTCCGTCGGTGGTGTGGCTGTCGGGGCTCAGAACCGGCCGCCGACGTCCGGCTTGCGGCTGCCGTACTGGCTCGGCGGAGTGGGCTTCTTGCCCATCCCCTTCACCGCGTTGATGTCGTTCTTGACGCTGTCGATCGTGCGCTTCGGCGTGATCGGGAGGCCCTTCTTCAGGCGCTTCCAGCCGATCCACCCGAGGATGGCGGCGACGATCAGCATCACCACGGCGATCACGATCGCTGCGAGCCAGGCCGGCATCACGGTCGCCAGGCCCATCACGGCGGCGGTCAGGAGCACGCCGATCGCGTAGAGCACGATGACGAGTGCACCGACCAGCAGCCCCGCGGCGAGCCCGAAGATCTTGGCCTTCGTGAGCATCTCGGCCTTGAGCAGGTCGATCTCACCCTTGACCAGGCCCTTGACGAGCTTCGGGACGTCGCCCACCAGACCGAACAGCGAACGCGACTTGCGGTCGCGGGTGTCGGTCATGAGGTGGTGGTGTCCTTCTTCTGGCCGACCTTGCGGACGGCCTTCTTGGTCGTCTCACCGATGAACTCGGCGACGTCCGGGGTCTTGTCGGCGATGAAGTCCTCGGCGACGTGCACGCCCTTCTGGACGCCGTTGCTGTTCCAGACCTTGCCGCTGACGGTCTTGATCTGCTCGTACCGCGCCCGTCCGGCTCGCGATCCCAGGACGTACCCGAGTGCGGCGCCGGCGACGAACAGGAGCTTTCCGCGCATGTGCGATTCCTCCGTTGGTTCAGTGTGCGGTGGTCATGCGCCGAACGGAATACGTCCGACGGTCTCACCAACAGTAGCCCCCGGGCGGTCTGGGGTCCGCTCAGGAATCCAGGATCTGTCCAGCGGCGGTGCGGGCGGCCGCGATGATCCCGGCCAGGCCCCGTCCGGTCGCGACCTCACCGATGCCGATGACCCCTGCTCCGAGGCCAGCAGCGGTCAGGTCCGGACCGCGCCAGCGGACGCGCGCAGCGCCCACGACGTGCGTCGCCGTCAGGGGGACGCCGAGCAGCGTGGCCGCGTCGTGCAGCGCTCGGGTGCCGACGGGTCCGTCCGGGTCGACCGGGAGGCTCGTGGCCGCGTCGTCGGGACCGCTCGCGCCGTGCGCGCTGGTCGCGTCGGCGGGCGTCGCGTAGCTCAGGCGCAGCACGTGGCGGCCGGCAGCCGCCTCGGCGAGCCACGGCCACTTCACCGTCGCGTGCGTCAGGGCCTTCGCCGACACGGCCTGCGCGTCCGGGTGCACGAGCATCCCGGTGCCGCGGGGGGCTGCGTCGAGCTCGGGCTGGTCGACGACGAGCGTGACGAGCTCGATGCCGGTCCGGTCCGGCGCCGCGGTGCGCTCGGGGTCGGGCACCGACGACAGGATGTGCTGGGCGGGCAGGCGTTCGACCGTGCCGTCGACGGAGACGACCTCGACCGCGTGCGCCTCGATCCGGGTCGCCCGGGTGTGCAGCCGGACGTCGACGCGGTAGGTCTCCATGTCGGCGACGAGTTCGTCCACGAGCCGGACGATCCCGCCGCGGATCCCCTGCACCGGGGTACCGGCGGCCGCGCGGGCCCGGAGTGCCAGGACCGCGCGGGCCAGCGAGCCCTCGCGGAGCAGTGCCGCACGGAGGCCGGGAGCCACCCGCTCCGGGTCGAGCTGGTCCGGGTGGGTGGAGTGCACCCCGCCGGCGATCGGGACGACCAGGTCGTCGAGGACCCGCTCCCCCATGCGCCGCCGGACGAGTTCGCCCAGGGACTCCGCCTTGGCGCCGACCGGTCCGGGCAGCAGCGAGTCCATCTGTGCACGGAGCCCGCCCTTCTGCCCGACCACGGCGAGCACGTCGGCGGCCATCGGGGTGCTCGGGATGCCGAGGAGCCCGGTCGCGGGGATCGGCGACGTGCGGCCGTCACGGGTCATCAACCAGGCACCGCGCGGGTCCGGGGCGACGACGTCGTTGCCGAGCCCGAGTTCGATCGCCAGGCGGCCGACCGCGTCCGTGCGGGTCGCGAACGAGTCCGCCGCCATGTCGAGGTCGAGGCCGCCGACCGTGTGCCGCCGGATCATGCCGCCCACCACGCCGGACGACTCGACGAGCACGACGTCCGCGCCGCCCTTCGCCAGGTCACGGGCCGTGACGAGTCCGGCGATCCCGCCGCCGACCACGACGACGTCGGTCACGCGGCAGACCCGTCACCGAGCGAGTGGACCAGCTCGACGACGCGCGTCAGCACCGTCGGGTCGGTCTCGGGCGGCACACCGTGGCCGAGGTTCACGACGTGGGCGCGGGCGGCGCCACCGCGGCGGACGACCTCGCGCACGTGCGCTTCGAGGACCTCCCACGGGGCCGCGAGCATCGCCGGGTCGATGTTGCCCTGCACGCTGACGCCGGTGCCGACGCGGCGGACGGCCTCGTCGAGCGGGAGCCGCCAGTCGACCCCGACCGCGTCGACGCCGACCGTGTCGGTGCCGAGCGTGGTCATGTCGGCGAGGACCTCGCCGCTGCCGACGCCGAAGTGGATGCGCGGCACGCCCAGGTCGGTCACGTGGGACAGCGCCTGCGCCGAGTGCGGTGCGACGTACCGGACGTAGTCGGCGCGCGACAGGGACCCGACCCACGAGTCGAAGAGCTGCGCGGCCGAGGCCCCGGCGAGCACCTGGGCCCGGAGGAACGCCCCCGACACCTCGGCCGCCCAGGCCAGCAGCCGCGACCAGGTCTCCGGCTCCGCGTGCATGAGGGTCCGTGCGCGGATGTGGTCCTTCGACGGGCCGCCCTCGACCAGGTACGCGGCGAGCGTGAAGGGTGCGCCTGCGAACCCGATCAGCGGGGTGTCGCCGAGCTGCTCGACCGTGCGGGCGACCGCCTGCCGGATCGGCTCGAGTGCCGCCGGGTCCAGCGGCTCGAGGGCGTCGACGTCCGCCGCGGTGCGGATCGGTGAGCCGAGCACGGGGCCGCGACCGGGGACGATCTCGACGTCCACGCCCGCGAGCTTGATCGGCACGACGATGTCGCTGAAGAAGATGCCGGCGTCCACCCCGTGCCGGCGGACGGGCTGCAGCGTGATCTCCGACGCCATCTCGGGGTCGAGGCACGCGTCGAGCATGGCCGTGCCCACCCGGAGCTCGCGGTACTCGGGCAACGACCGACCGGCCTGCCGCATGAACCACACCGGCAGCGTCTCCGGACGGTCACCCCGCAGGGCCCGGACGAGGCGGGACTCGCTCGTCCGCCCTGATGCCAGGGGGTGGGAGTCGGGGAGGGATGTGGTCGTCGCGTCGGTCACCGGATGATTGTCCCATCGAGCGCGTTACCATTGGCTACGTGCTCATCTGTCTCACGGCGTCGCATCGCAACGCCAGCTTCGACCTCTTGGAGCGACTGAGCATCGCTGCCCCGGCCGCAGCAGGCCACCTCGTGACGGATTCCGACGTCCTGGACGGCGCCGTCGTCCTCGCTACCTGCAACCGTTTCGAGGCCTACCTCGACATCGCCGGCGACGACCGCGACTCAGCCGTCGCCGCCACCGTGCAGGCCGTGGCGGCTGCGAGCGACCTGGACGCCACCGAACTGCGTGATTCGGTCAACGTGCTCGGCGGCAAGGACGTCGTGCAGCACCTGTTCGCCGTGTCGAGCGGACTCGAGTCCGTCGTCGTCGGCGAGACCGAGATCTCCGGCCAGGTCCGCCGCTCGCTCGAGGACGCCCGGAGCAACGGCACCACCACCTCGGACCTCGAGCGGCTGTTCCAGGAAGCCGCCCACACCTCGCGCGGCGTCAAGACCCGCACCCGGATCGGTGCCGCCGGTCGTTCGCTCGTGCGCCTCGGCCTGCAGCTCGCGTCGTCGCGCGTCACCGACTGGGCCCACACCCGCGTGCTGCTGATCGGCACCGGCAGCTACGCGGCCACCACCATCGCGGCCCTGCGCGACCGCGGCGCCGTGCACATCCAGGTGTTCTCGCCCTCGGGCCGTGCCGCCTGGTTCGCCGCGAAGCACGACCTCGTCGCCGCCCGTGACCTGCGCCACGCGATCGGCACCAGCGACGTCGTGATCACCTGCACGTCGAGCGAGCTCCCGGTCGTCGCACCGGCCGACCTCGACGACGGCATCCGCCGCATCGTCATCGACCTCGGACTCCCCCGCAACGTCGACCCGGCCGCTGCCGGCGTGGACGGCGTCGAGCTGCTCGACCTCGAGACCATCAGCCTGCACGCCCCGATCTCCGAGCTGAACGCCGAGTCCGAGGCCCGCGCGATGGTCGACGACGCCGTGTCCCGCTTCCGGGCGCAGGCGCTCGAGCAGTCCACCACCCCGGCCCTCGTCGCCTTCCGCAAGCACGTGTTCGACATCCTCGACGACGAGATCGACCGTGCGAAGCGCCGCGGTGACGCCGACGGCGAGTCCGCCGAGCACACCGAGCGCGCCCTCCGGCACCTGGTCGGCGTCCTGCTGCACCGCCCGTCGGTCCGCGCCCGCGAGCTCGGCCGCGCCGGCCGTGGCGAGGAGTTCGTCGGGGCCATCGACGCCCTGTTCGGCGTGCGGCCCGAGCCCGAGGCAGAGCTGCCGGCGCCCGTCGTCCCGCTCGCCGACCGCACCGCACTGGACCCGACCGTCTCGAAGCGCGCCGACGAGGCGGACGCGAGCTGAGCCTCCCGGCCGACACGACCCAGCCACCCACGCTGCGGGTCAGCGCGCTCCTGCTGGTGCGGGACCGACGCGTCCTGATGGTGCGTGCGCGAGCGCGCGACGTGCTCTACCTGCCCGGCGGCAAGGCCGAGTCGCACGAGACCGACCTCGACGCCGCCATCCGCGAAGCCCACGAGGAGACCGGTCTGCGGGTGACCGCCGACGACGTCGACCCGTTCGGTGTCGTCCTCGAGCCGGCCCACGGGCAGGCACCAGGCACGATGGTCGCGATGACCCTGTTCCTGGTCCGACCAGGAGGCCCGTTGGACTCCGCCACGCCCGTCGCCTCGGCCGAGGTCGACGAGGTCGAGTGGGTCACCTCGGCGGACGCCGGTCGCTGCCCGCCAGCGGGCGTGGAGACGCTCCGCCGCCTGGTGGCGGCGGAGCGCATCGACTAGTCGTCAGGCCTGGTCCTTGTCGACGTAGTGGCCGGTCTCGCCGTCCTGCGTCGGTTCGGCCTCACCGGGGATGTCCGACTCGACGTACTCGCCGTCGGGTCCGCTCGACTCCGGGCGGGCCTCGCCCGGGATGTCGCTCGCGACGAACTCGCCGACGGGTTCCGTCGTCGTGACGCGCTCCTCGCCGGGGATGTCGCTGTCCGTGAAGGCACCTGCGCGGGTCTCGACCCCGTCCGCGCGGCCCTCGTCGCCACGTGCCTGTTCGTGCTTGCCCGTCATGTCCGACCTCCGCTGCTCGGGTTCCTTGCTCCGGAGTGTGCTCGCGGTCCCTGGATGCCGACCGAACCGCGATCTCCCGGTGGTGGTTGCCTGTGCACCATGCAACGCAGCAGTCGATCGAAGTTCCTGCTCGCCGTCACCGGGCTCGTCGCAGTCGGGGCGTTGGCGGGTTGTGCCTCCGGCGGGGAGCCCTCCGCCACCGAGACGGTGACCGCACCCGCGCCGTCGCCGTCCGCGTCGTCGTCCTCGTCGGCGTCGTCGTCGTCCGCGACCCCGTCGTCCGGCTCGTCGGCGTCGGCCGGCACCGGTTCCGGGTCTTCCGGATCCGGCTCGTCGGGGTCCGGGTCGTCGGGGTCCGGGTCAGCGGCCGGCGGTCGCTGTGCCGCGTCCTCGCTCGCCGCCAGCATCGAGCCGGGCAGCGGCGGTGCGGCCGGCAGCGTCATCGTGCACCTCGCCCTGCAGAACACCGGGTCGACCACCTGCACCCTGCAGGGCTGGCCGGGCGTCTCGTTCGTCGGCGGCGGCAACGGCACCCAGATCGGTGCTGCGGCGACGCAGGAGAAGAGCTCACCGCACCCGACCGTGACCCTGGCCGCCGGGCAGACCGCCGTGGCGCCGCTCAAGATCGTCCAGGCCGGGAACTACTCGAAGGCCGACTGCTCGCCGAAGACCCCGGACGGCTTCCGCGTGTACCCGCCCGGATCCAAGCAGTCGCTGTTCGTGAAGGACGCCGACTACCAGGCGTGCTCGTCCGCCGATGCGTCGCTGCTGTCCGTGCAGGCGCTCGTGCCGGAGGGGCAGGCGACGTCGTAGCGGGTGGGTGACGGCTGGCTCGTCAGGCAGCCGGATCGCCGTGATGCCCACGAAGGGCACCTCCGGCAGTTCACCGGAGGCCCGGCGGCGGTGTCGGCCTCGGCCTGGCCGCCTCGGGCCTCGTGCACGATGGACCGATGACCTTCGCCATCAGGGACGAACGCCCGGGGACCGACGAACTCCTCACCCTCTACGACGCCGTCGGGTGGACCGTGTACACGCAGGACCCCGCCGCCCTCGCCAGGGCGAGCGCCGGCTCCCACACCGTGCTGACCGCACGCGACGACGACGACCGCATGCTCGGGCTCGTCCGCACGGTGTCCGACGGCGTGACGATCGTCTACGTCCAGGACCTGCTCGTGGTGCCGGAAGCGCACCGGTCCGGCGTCGGCGGCGCGTTGCTCGACGCTGTCCTCGAGCGGTACGCGGGTGTCCGCCAGACGGTCCTGCTCACCGATGCGGAGCCAGGTCAGCGCGCGTTCTACGAGTCACGTGGCTTCGTCGAGGTCCACGACGTCGCCCCGCAGCCGCTGCGGTCGTTCGTGGTCCTCCGCTGAGCACCGATGGGTCTCGCGACCGATACCGCACTGCGACGGCCCGTTCCTAGACTCACGGCATGGGGGCTCGAAGACGAACACGGTCCGCGGCAGCGATCGCGACCACACTCGGGGCCCTGCTGGCACTCGCAGCGTGCACGATGCCACCGCCGCCGCACGGGTCGGAGTCGGCGCTCGCGGACCTGATCGCGGACGTCGATCGGCTGCCCGGCGTGGGCTCGACCGAGGGCGAGATCCGCCAGTTCGACGCCAAGGACGACCCGGACAACTGGCTCACGTCGCTCCGGGTCACCGCGGACACCGCCGACCTCGCCGTCGCCGAGCGGGTCCGGCGGACGGCCGAGCGCGGTGTCACCGGCACGACGCTGCAGGTGACACTCGACGTGCCGTCTGCGCGGAAGACCGCTCCGGTCAGCCTCGATCCGATGGACCGCAGGGTCGTCGGCCTGGCCGGTCGGCTGCGCACGCGGACCTTCGTGCGACAGCTGTGGATGACCCCGACCGGTTCGAGGATCGGGCTCGTGCGGGACGTCAGCTTCAGCGATGCAGCGAAACGTGTGCGGACGATCACCGGTCCAGAGCCGACGAACACGAGTACGACGAGGACGACGACCTTGAGCCGCGGCGACGTGTCCGTCGACGTCACGGCCACGCACCCCGGCCGGGCCCTGATGCGCATGATCGACACACTCGCCGACGACCACCACGTGGAGCGCCTCCACTACTCGCCCGGGACGACGTACGCAGACGCGGCGCGGGCCCCCGACGACGCTTCCGGCCTCCCGGCAGTGGCCGATCGGCCGTCCCTGTCGATCGGCGTGCGTCCGCTCGGCGACGTCGCCGAGACCCTCGCCGCGACGACGGACGAGGCAGCCGATGCACACCGCGCACCGCGGACCGCCTTCGACCTGGGCAGCGGCGCGGTCAGTGGGTGGCTCGGGCTCCCCCTCGACGCACCCAAGCCGCGGGATGCCGGTCCGGACGGCGACGCACCGACGAGTCCCACGCCGACCCCGTGGGTCCCTGCAGACGTCGACGACCGCGCCATCGTGCTCCGCGCGTTCCTCGAGCGGTCAGCAGCCGCCGCCGGGGTCCCGGCGACCGTGACGACGGGCACCGAACAGTGCGCGACGTCCGGGTCGTCCGACCCGACCGGCACCCGGGCGACGGCGCTCAGCGTGGTGCCCGTGTTCGACGTGGTCGACGACGCCCAGGAGCCGTTCGACGCCGTGACCGCGCTCTGGACGTCCGAGGGCCTCGGGGTCAGTGACCGCGCGATGGGCCGCGACTCCTGGTCGTCTTCCTCCGGCGCAGACCCGGCCACCGCCAGCATCCGCGGCACCGTCGACGGGTTGAGCCTCACCGCCGAGTCGGCCTGCGTGCCGCCACCCGACGCAACATCCGAGGGGAACTGAGCGACCCGGTCAGCGGCGCGCCGGGGCGTGCACTGCCTCGAGCAGTTCGGTGCCCATGGTCCGCAGTGCCTCGATGACCGCGAGGCGCCGCTGCAACGTGGCGTCGTCGAACGTCACCGTCACGGCGTAGCTGACCGACGACCCCGGGCCGCGGAGGATCCCGGCCTCGGCGCGGACGCCCGTGCTCGAACCCGTGACCGCGACGACCTGCAGCCCGTGGTCGAGCGCACGGTGCGCCAGGGGGTCGAGGCCGAACGAGCCGGCGACCAGGTTCAGATCGCTCGCCAGCGACAGCCAGCCGAGCACCCGGTTCGAGACCGCTTCGTCCACGACCTCGCCGAGCGCCAGTCCGCGCATCACCCACGCGAGCTCACCCGTCGGGGCCACCGAGGCATCCGGGGCGTCGTCCGGACCACGACGGTCGCGCACCCGGTCGATCAGCGCGGTCCGCTCGATGCCGAGCGACTCCGCACGCTCGCGGACGGCGTCGATGCCGACCGTCGACAGCAGTGCGTTCATCGCCCAGGTGTCACCGGTGGCGCCGACCAGGGTCGCCAGGTCGGGCACCTGCATCGTCGGTTCCTGCAGGAACTGCCACAGCCCGGCGCCGGTCGCGGTGTCCCGTGCCATGCGCTGGAGGCGGTCGCCGTGCAGGCGTCCGTCCTCGAGCTGTGCCGCGACCTCGATCAGCAGCAGCACCCTGCCGAGGCTCGCGACGGGCTGCACGACGGTGTCGTCGATCGCGAGCAGGGCCTTGCCGGTCGAGGTGTCGATCACCGAGGCGCTGACGCCGGCGCCGTCGAGGGCGAGGGCACCGAGGGCCTCGGTCGTGGCGCCGAAGCGGTCGTCCGGCCGACCGCTGTGCCGACCGCGGGCCCGACCGCCACCATCCGAGCGGTCCTCCGGCCGCCGACGGCGTGACGACCGAGCCGCGTCCGGCTCCACCATCACCAGATCGCGACGCGCTCGGCGGGGTCGAGGTACATCGCGTCCTTCTCGGTCACGCCGAACGTGTCGTAGTAGCCGTCGATGTTGCGGACGACCTGGTTGCACCGGAACTCGTTCGGCGAGTGCGGGTCGATCGACAGCAGGCGCGCGGCTTCCTCCGGACGGATCGCCATCTGCCACGCCTGCGCCCAGCTCAGGAAGAACCGCTCGGCACCGGTCAGGCCGTCGACGACCGCGGGCTCCTGGCCGTCGAGCGACAGCAGGTACGCCTTCCACGCGATCGACAGGCCACCGAGGTCGCCGATGTTCTCGCCGATCGTCAGGGCACCGTTGACGTGGCCGTCCGGCACCTCGGTCGGGACGAGCGCGTCGTACTGGGCGATGAGGGCCTTCGTGCGCTCCTCGAACGCCGTGCGGTCGGCCTCGGTCCACCAGTTCTCGAGCTTGCCGTCGCCGTCGTACTGCGAGCCCTGGTCGTCGAAGCCGTGCCCGATCTCGTGGCCGATGACGGCACCGATCGCCCCGTAGTTGGCGGCGGCGTCGCGGTCGGCGTCGAAGAACGGGAACTGCAGGATCGCCGCGGGGAACACGATCTCGTTGAAACCGGGGTTGTAGTACGCGTTGATCGTCTGCGGGGTCATGAACCACTCGTCGCGGTCGATCGGCTTGCCGATCTTGCCGAGCTCGCGGTCGACCTGGAACGACGCGACGGCGCGGACGTTCGCGACGAGGTCGTCGGGCACGACCGGCAGCGCCGAGTAGTCGCGCCACTTGACCGGGTACCCGATCTTCGGCGTGAACTTGTCGAGCTTGTCGAGGGCACGCGCACGGGTCTCGTCGGTCATCCAGTCGAGCGCCGTGATGCTCTGCCGGTACGCCTCGACCAGGTTGGCGACGAGGTCGTCCATCGTGGCCTTCGAGGTCTCGTCGAAGTGCTCCTGCACGTAGATCCGGCCGACGGCCTCGCCCATCGCGCCCTCGACCAGGGAGACGCCGCGCTTCCAGCGCTCGCGCTGCTTCGGCGCCCCGGTGAGGGCGGTGCCGTAGAACGAGAAGTTCGTGGCCGAGAACGCGCTCGTCAGGTACGCGGCCGAGCCACGGATGACCTGCCAGCGCAGCCAGTCCTTCCAGACCTCGAGCGGCTGGTCGCGCAGGAGCTCGGCAAGGCCCGTGATGAACGACGGCTCGCGGACCACGACCGTCTCGAACGCGCCGGCCGGTGCGTCGATGGCCTGCCACCACGTCTGCAGGTCGATGCCCTCGGCGAGCGCCGCGACCTCGGCCCAGGGCAGCTTGTTGTAGGTCTTCTGGCTGTCGCGGGTGGTGACGTTGTCCCAGTGCTTCGACGCCAGGGCCGTCTCGAGCGCGATGACGTGCTCGGTGCGGTCGCCGCCGTCCTCGAACCCGGCGAGCGGGAACATCGCCGCGACGAACTCGCGGTACTTCGTCCGGATGTCGGCGAAGCGCTCTTCGCGGTAGTACGACTCGTCGGGCAGACCGAGGCCGGACTGCTCGAGGAACACGACGTAGGACTCGGGGTCGCCCGGGTCGTTGTCGACGAAGAGCTGCAGGAAGCTCGGCAGCCCCAGGCGCTCGAAGCGTCCGACGGTGGCGATGAGCTCCGGCACGGACTCGATGGCCGTGATCTCGGCGAGGAGCGGCTCGATCGGCGCGGTGGCGAGCTCCTCGAGCCGTGCTTCGTCGGTGAAGGAGGAGAAGAGGTCACCGACCTTGCGCTCCTCGGTGCCGGGTGCGGCCTGCTGCGAGCGCTCGATGATCGCGCGGACGGCGAGTTCGGCGGCCTCGGCCAGCACCGTGAACGAGCCGTAGCGGGCCTTGTCGTCGGGGATCGGCGTCTCGGCGATCCAGGTGCCGTTCACGTGGCGGTACAGGTCGTCCTGGGGGCGCACCGCGGGGTCGAGTTCGTCAGTGTGGATGCCGGAGGCACGTGCGACGTCGGTCATGCCGTCCACGATAGCCACCGACGCCATGTTCGAGCGGAGTCAGTCGCGGTGGGCTGCGCGACCGCGCAACCGGCGGGCGACGACGAGCCCCCCGAGGCCGGACGCCAGGAGGACAGCGGCGATCCGGACGGGCACGCTGGGGTCGGTTCCCGTGTACGCCAGTTGCTTCGCCGAGACGACGGTGATCCGGCCCGCTGCCGCGTGCTGCGCCGTCGGGTGGGTACCGGTGGACACCTCGGGCCTGGAGCCCGTGCCGTGACCGGGGCCCTGGCCGGGCTCCGGCCGCGGCGTCGGGTGGACCGGGAGCTTCGGCAGCACCAGGCGGAGCGCGCCCTGTTCGACGCCGTCCACCCGCTGTCGCGCGACGACCACGTCGCCCGGCAGCAGCGTGCGCGGGACCGTGAGTTCCCAGCCGCGTCCGATCGACGTCGCGATCGGGTGTCCGTCGGCGCTCTCGATCGCGGTGCCGTCCTCGGCCTCGAGCGCGACGACCCCACCGATCTCGCCGGTGCCCGCGAGCCGGACGGACCCGTCGGCGAGGACGTCGACCGTGCCGGTGAGTGCGAGCGGGATCGTGACCCGCGCCTCGGTCGCGCCGAGCTCGGTCGCGCCGTCGAAGGTCGTCACGGTGACGGAGTAGAAGCGGGCCGTGGCCGGGATGGGCAGCTCGACGGACCACGAGGTGTCCGCCGCGGTCGTCGCCGTCACCGGGCGGCCGTCGGGGTCGAGGACCGGCCCGTCGGCGTCCGCGAACCGCAGCGTCGTCCCGACCGGTGCCCGTCCGGCGATCGACACCCGTTCCGTCTCACGCGAAGCGGTCACGGTGGACACGACCGACGCACCCGAGACCGTGTACACGTCGTCGACACCGCCGTTGTGCGTGCCGTCGAAGTACTGCCACGCTTCGATGTGGTGGTCGCCGAAGGCCAGGTCCCGCAGGGTGGCGGACCAGGCACCGTCCGCATCCGCATCGGTCTCACCGACGGTCTCCCCGTCGTCCTTGATCACGATGTGCGCCCTGGGGTGCCCGGAGCCGTCGAGGGTGATCGTGCGGGCGAGGCCGTCGACGGTGGCGAGCATCTCCGGCGGGGTGAGCACGAGGACGTCCACCGGGACGTCGACCTGTCGTCCGGTCACCTGCGAGGTGACGTGCAGCACGCGCTCGCCCGATCGCACCCGGACCGGGGTGTTCCAGGACCCGTCAGGGCCGGCCTCGGTCCACGTGGTCTCGACGCCATCGCCCGTGATGCCCACGCTGCCCCCGGCCGGCCCGGTCCCGACGAGTGTGACGACACCCAGTCCGTGGTCGATCGACCGCACGCCGGCGGTGAAGTCGGCCCGCGGTGTCTGCCGCGTCGCAGCGGCACTGGACCCGTTCGCGGCGCTGGCCGAGGTGGCAGCCACGACGGGCGACAGCGCGACCGCCGCGACGGCGACGGTCGCCAGGGCGCGACGTGCTGGGGAGATGGACGGGGACGACTGCGGCATGGTGCTCCTCCGGTGGTACTCCACACACCATATACACGTTGTCCACAGGTGGGAACCGCGGGACGTCACGGGCCCACGGCTGCCGGTACGGTCATCGCATGGGACTTCCGTGGAAGCTGCACGGCGACGGCAAGACCGTCTCCGCGACGACGATCGTGGCACCGGACGAGCGACTGACCTGGGGCCGGACGATCGGTCTCGGCGTGCAGCACGTCGTCGCGATGTTCGGCGCCACCTTCCTGGTGCCGCTGCTGACGGGCTTCCCGCCGTCGACGACCCTGCTCTTCAGCGGCATCGGCACGATCCTGTTCCTGCTCATCACCGGCAACCGGCTGCCGAGCTACCTCGGTTCGTCGTTCGCCTTCATCGCACCGATCGGTGCTGCCACCAAGATCGGCGGCATCCCCCTCGCCCTGTCGGGCATCATCGTCGTCGGCGCCCTGCTCGCGATCGTCGGGCTCGTCGTGCACCTGGCCGGCGCCGGGTGGATCGACCGCCTGATGCCGCCGGTGGTGTCCGGCGCGATCGTCGCCCTGATCGGGTTCAACCTGGCACCTGCGGCGAAGAACAACTTCACCGCGGCCCCGGTCGTCGCGGTCATCACCCTCGCCGCGATCATCCTGGTCACCGTCCTGTTCAAGGGGCTGATCGGTCGCCTGTCCATCGTCATCGGCGTGCTCATCGGCTACGTGGCGGCGCTCATCGGCGGTCAGGTCGACTACTCGAAGGTCGGCGACGCGAAGTGGATCGGCTTGCCGACGTTCACCGCTCCCGCGTTCGACCCGTCGCAGCTCGCGATCTACCTGGCGTTCGTGCCGGTCGTGCTGGCGCTCGTCGCCGAGAACGTCGGCCACGTGAAGGGTGTCGGACAGCTCACCGGCCGCGACCTCACGCCCCTCACCGGCCGGGCGCTCTTCGCCGACGGCATCTCCACCGTGCTCGCCGGTGCCGGCGGCGGCTCCGCCACCACCACCTACGGCGAGAACATCGGCGTCATGGCCGCCACCCGTGTCTTCTCCACCGCGGCGTACTGGGTCGCCGCGATCGCCGCCGTCCTGCTCGGCCTCTCCCCGAAGATCGGTGCGGTCATCTCCTCCGTCCCCGCCGGCGTGCTCGGCGGCGCGACCACCGCCCTGTACGGCCTGATCGGTGTCATCGGCATCCGGATCTGGGTCGAGAACCGGGTCGACTTCTCGAAGCCGAAGAACCAGCTGACCGCTGGCATCGCGCTCATCATCGGCATCGCGGACTTCACGTTCGCGTTCGGCCAGGCGAGCTTCGGCGGCATCATCCTCGGCACCATCGCCGCGATCGTCGTCTACCACCTGATGGACCTGATCGGACGGGCGCGCGGCACCGACGAAGCGACGCCCGCCGCCTCAGAGGAAGCGCACGCCGCCACCGGCGGCGTCCCCGCCGAACCGCGCGTCGACTGACGCGAGTGGTCGTCCGGAACGCGCGCCCGGCCTGACGACGTGGGACCACCGGACTGGAGGCCCGTGGCGGACACGGCCACGGGCCTCCCGTCCGTCACGGCGCGGGTCGGAGATCCCGCGTCACGCGCGGAACGGAACGACGCCGCTGGCCCCGCCCTGTCTGCTCACGAGGGCAAGTCAGGCGCCGGATAGGCGTCCCACCCGCCGCTACCACCGCCGTCGCGTGCTTCGGCAGCAAGCTGGCGGCGGATGTAGGCGCCGAGGTAAGGCAGGGAGAACTGCACGTACCCGTGCCCGGCTGCGTGGACGTACCCACTGTCGATGAGGCGCTTCTTGTAGACCTGCACGTACGCATCGGACACGCCCATGCGCTTGACGATGTCGGCGACTTTCGTGCGGTCGTCGTCCTGGGCCATTGCGTCAAGGAACTTCTGATCGACATCGGAGAGGTCGCCGTAGACACGGCTGATGACTCGACTCTCGACCGCCCTGATGGCTTTGTCGTGGGCGACGCTGGCGTCCGCGAGGGTGATGGTGGGTGCTGTGGAGTTGTTCCGCCACGCGTAGTCGCCAGCGAGCTGCACAAGGTAGGGGTAGCCCTGGGAGAGGGAGACGAGCTTGGTGAGCGCTTCATCTTCTACGCGCCGACCACCGACGCGCGCTGTCTCGGCGAACACCCGCCGCGTCTCCGGTGCGGTCAGGCGCTCGAACTCCACCTCGCGTGAGCGTCGCAAGAAGGTGGTGTGCTCTTCTGCGAGAAGTGCGTCGAGGCTCACCTTCACCCCGGCGAACACGACCATGATCTGCGCACCGTCACGGAGTGCGTGCGAGATCTGCAGAGCGAAACGGCTCAGTTCACGGAGACGGACCTTGCCGGAGGACACCTCGTCGATGGTGATGAGGATGCCCCCGCTCGTTCCGAGCGCAGAAGAAAGGGCGGTGAGGTCGGAGCGCAGCTGCGGCTTCACACTGCGGTGCCGGTTCACGTACTCGATGTCCGCGCTGAACTCCCAGACCCCGAACGAGGTCAGTCGCGCTCGACTCGCCGGGGTCATGTCGTTGATGAGGGTAGGGATGGTTGAGTCCATCACCCGTCCCATGAGCCCCGCACTGGCGTCATCGCTGATGACCAGCCAACCAGCGTCACGGGCATGATCTTCGAGGGTCGTCATGAACGAGGTCTTGCCAGCACCACGCAGTCCAGAGACGAGGACGGAATGGTTCTCGCCGAAGTCGAGCGTGTCGAACACGGCACGGAGATCCGTGAGCTCTTCCCTGTGCCCGCCGAAGATGACAGGCTTCCTGCCGTAGCCCGGTGTGAACGGGGACGGTGCTGTCTCGACCATCGGGGCCTCCGAATCGTATTTATTTTATTCTATTCGCGAACAGCGTCCGACACCAGGACTCCTCGCGACGGTAGGCCCCCTGCCCGCCCTGCGGCCACACTCACCTCGCTTGCCGACACGACGGGTGCGCATCGCCGCCAGAATGGGCCGGTGCCCCGACCGACGCGACCCGCATTGACCAGCGAACGGCGTGCGGTCGATCGCGACATCGTGCGGCTGGCGGTACCCGCGCTCGGCGCGCTCGTGGTCGAGCCGCTCTTCCTGCTCACCGACACCGCACTCGTCGGCCACCTCGGTGCGACACCCCTGGCGGCCGTCGGACTCGCGAGTGCCGTGCTGTCGACGGTGACCGGGCTGCTGGTGTTCCTGGCGTACTCGACGACTCCGGCCGTGGCGCGCGCGCTCGGCGGTGGTGACCGTCGCGGCGCAGTCCACGCCGGCATCGACGGGATGTGGCTCGCGCTCGTGCTGGGAGTGGTCCTCGCGCTCGTCGGGTGGCCGCTCGCCGGGCCGCTCGTCGACCTGTTCGGTGCGTCGCCCGACGTCTCGGCGGCGGCGACCGCGTACCTGACGGTGTCGCTCATCGGGCTGCCCGGGATCCTGGTCGTCACCGCTTCGACCGGGCTGCTGCGCGGGCTGCAGGACACGAAGACCCCGCTCGTCGTCGCGACCGTCGGGTTCGTCGCGAACGGACTGCTCAACGCCCTTCTGATCTACGGGGCGGGTTGGGGCGTCGAGGGGTCCGCCGCCGGCACCGTCATCGTGCAGTGGGCGATGGCGATCGTCTACGTCCGGATCGCGGTGCGGGCCGCGCGGTCGTCGGGAGCGCCGCTTCGCCCCGGCGCTTCGGGCGTCGTCCGGGCACTGCGGTCCGGGGCCTGGCTGTTCCTGCGGACCGCGTCGTTGCGGATCGCGATGCTCGCGACCGTCGGCGCGGCCGCCGGACTCGGGACGGCAGGACTCGCGACGACGCAGGTCGGGCTGACCGTGTTCTCGACCCTGGCGTTCGCGCTCGATGCCCTGGCGATCGCTGGGCAGGCGCTCGTCGGGCACGGCCTCGGGGCGCGGGACCCGGCCCGGGTACGGCTGGTGACGCGGCGGCTCGTGCTGCTCGGGATCGTCGGTGGGGCGCTGCTCGGCGTGGTGACCCTGGCGGTCAGTGGTGTGCTCGGGCCGGTGTTCTCCGACTCGTCCGCCGTGCGGGACGCGCTGCCGCTCGTGCTGGTGCTCATCGCCGTCGGGATGCCCGTCGCCGGGTACGTCTTCGTGCTCGACGGGGTGCTGATCGGCGCCGGGGATGCGCGGTACCTGGCGATCGCGGGAGGCGTGAACCTGGTCGTGTACCTGCCGCTGCTGTGGTGGGCCGGCGGGACGCTCGCCGGGTTGTGGGCGGCGTTCGCCCTCGGGTACATCGGGGTCCGGGCGGTGACGCTCGGGGTGCGCGCGCATCGGCGTGGATGGGTGGAACAGGCGTTGGCGCGGTGAGCGGGTCTGGTTCTTCCAGCGGGCCTGCTGCCCCTGTGGCTCCGTCGTCTTCTGTGGCGTCGTCGGCCGTGCTCGCCACGGTCGGGATCGGGGTGCAGGGCGTCGCGAAACTGCTCGTGACCGTCGTCGTCGGGCGGGTGTTCGGCACCGAGACCCTCGGGCAGACCACGGCGCTGTTGTCCCTGTCGGTGTTCGTCGCGCTGCTCTGGCCGAACGCCGCGGGCAACACCGCCTCTCGGTACCTGGCGATCGCGTTGCGGGGTCGGCGGTCGGACGCCGCGGTGAACCGGGTGCTCGGGCTGTCGATGCTGGTGTCGACCGTGGTGCTCGCCGCGGTCACCGTGCCGGTCGCGGTCGCCTGGGGCAACGGGCCCGGCATGGTGCTCGGTGGTGTCGGGGTCGTCGTCGGCTACGGGCTGTACTGCTACGCCCGCGGAGCGCAGCTCGGCTACGGCCGGGCGCCGCGGGTAGCGCTCTGGGACTCGGTGACGAGCGTGCTCGCGCTCGGACTGCTCGTGGTGGCGTGCATCACTCGGCTCGAGCCCTTCGTGCTGCTGCCGCTGGCCATCGGGTACACGGTGTTCGCGATCGGGTGCTGGCCGCGGTGGAACGAGTTCGGCCCTGCCGCTCGCGAACCCGCCGCAGGGGTGCTCGGGTTCGCGGCGTGGAACGTGCTGGCGGTGGTGACCTCGAACGGGTTGCTGCAATTGACGATGATCTCGGCGCAGGTGACCTCGTCGGCGCACGAGGCCGGGGTCTACGCCGCGGCGTTCACCCTGGCGACGCCGGCATCGATGCTCGGGCAGGCGCTGGGGCAGGTGCTCGTGCCGGCGTTTGCGCACCGGACGGATGGTGGGTCCTTGCGGTCTCGCGGCGCGCTGATGCTCGTCGTCGGGTTCGCCGCTGCTTCTGCCGTCGTGTTCGGTCTGGTGGCGCTGCTCGCCGGGTGGTTCCTGCCGATCGTCTACCCCGCCGAGGGGGCTGCTGCCGTGGCTGACCTGCGCTACTTGATGGTCGGGGTGTGGGTGTTCACCGTCGGGCTCGTGCCTGCGGCGCTGCTGCTCGCATCGGGGCGGTCACGGCAGGTGGCGTTGGCCTCGGTCGCCGGGTTCGTCGTCGGTGCTGGGCTCATGGCGGTGCTCGGGCCGGTGGCCGGCGTCGCGGGTGGGACGACGGGGTTCTTGGTGGGGAGTGCTGTCAACCTCGTGGCGGTGGTGGGGCTCGGGGTGCGGCGGCGCTGATTCCTCCGCACGTGGTGGGCGTCGGTGGAACGCCTCGTTTGACGTCCCGTCATTCGGAATCGTTTCGGACCACCTATCCGAGAACGCCCCCATCAGGAAGCACGGGGCTCGAGGGGGAGCTGGACCGCTGCGCACGAAGTCGCGGTAGTCGACCGGCTTACGGGACTGCTCAAAGCACGAGCGTCCCAGGTTTGGGTAGCGTACTTGGGAGCGGAAACGGAGCCCCAATGTCTGGACAGCAAGTCGCGATGGTCACCATGGGGTGCTTTGTGATCGTCGCCGGCATTGGTGTGATTACAACCTCACGCGGACTTGCGCGCGCCATCTATGAGGCATCCTGGGGCAGGTTCGGAGTACCGTTCCGGCCGCGACTCGCGCGCATGGGCTTGATCGGTGCTGGCGCGATCGGAGTCGTGATCGGCGCGACTGTCCTCGTTCTGGCACTCACAGTTGCCGCCTCCTGACCTGTGGCCGCTTGCCGATCGTTCGGTGGGATGGCACCACCGACACCGAACGCTGCGAAAACCCCGACACTGAGCGAAGCTGCTCACAGCAGTGGCGGCCCGCGGTAGGTTCTCACCGTGACCTCTGCCCGTAGCGTGAGCTTCGCCGTGTTTGCTGGTGTTGGTGCCGTCGGCGGGATCATCACTTTCATCTGGGATGCAAACGATAAACATGCTTATTGGATCATTTGGCTGAGCATTTTAGCCCTGGGGGTCGCGTTTCTGTTGGCCCTCCCGTCAATGATTCAAGGCATACGACGATGCGTGTGTGCCATCCGACGCGCGGCACAGCATGTTCGCGATTACGACATTCTCATAAGGGCGAGAGATGACGCCGTCACGCGAGTAACGAACATTGAAAGCGAAAGGGACACCGCCCGGACGCGCGTATCAGAGCTTGAAAGCGAATACGACACCGCCGTCACTCGCATTTCGGAACTTGAGGCGATGGTCGACGTCACTGCGGATTGGCAGACCAGGGCCGCTACTGCCGAGGAACGATTGAAGGATTGGGACACCGCATCTTTGAAGGAGGGCCGCCGCCGTGTTCTTGGAGAGCTTCTCGCTACTCAGGAGCCGGCGACCTTCGGCACCCCTTCAGTGTTCGCCAGCGCGAGCGGAATCTTAGTGGGAGTAGATTTACTCGACGGACAGTTGCCGGCGAAGGACTCACTATTCGCAGTCGTTCATACACCGACCGGTGGAAGAGCGATGTGGTTGAAGTGTCTAGGAACGAACGAATCTGGGACTGGGAGCATCTTCGCTCCCGAGCGGTACGAGCAGCAAGGGCCCTTCACGGAGGGCCACCTCCGTGACCTCGCAGAACCAGGTGCGGCGTGGCCCGCGGGATATGCGATTCTTGCGCCTACATCCGAATATATCTTTGAGAAGGAGCAGTGAAATGCGGAAGATCACGGCAAAGGTTGCAAAAGTGCTATCTAAGTCAGAGATAGCCATCAATGTTGGAGAGAACGTTGGCGTTGAGGAAAACAATAAGGTTAAGGTCATGCGGCAAATAGACATTTTCGACCCAGAGTCGTCCGAATCACTTGGGTCAATCACGCGAACCGTCCTCACCTTGGACGTCGTTTCGGTCCAGGAAAAGTTGGCTATCGCCAGAATTCCCGTTCAATCCATGCTTGCGCCCATACTCGGCCGGCGAGAAAAAATCATCGGCGGCGTAGATGTAACGGACAGCACCACCGTCATGCTGACGGAGGGGGACGACGTCGCTGTTTTCGTACGAGACCACGGTTTCGAAATCCCCGATGAGGCCACTGATACCGAGTGATGGTTGCGCTGAGCGCACCGCCGGCCAGGGCAAGTCGACCTGATCCTGACGAGTCGCCGCCGGATTGGTTCCGGAGGAAGCATCGGAAGAGGATCCGTGACTGGGAAGCCGTTTCGGAAACGAACCATTTTATAGGGGGCTAACCCACGTCAGTACGTCAGTCCCGAGAGCGCCCGGCTACGCCTCTGCGGGGACGCAGGGCAGCATGCGATCCGAACTGACGCAGAGCGACACCTCTGGCAGGCACGACGACTCCGGACTACGACAGGATCGTGATCCGTTCCAACGATGATTGCGTCACAGCCCAGCCGACCATCGTGCAGTTCTGCCCTCGCGACCGGACGAGGAGCGACAAGAACGCGCTGGGGCCGACGTTGCCCTCGCGCAGGTGAGCTCGGTAGGTCGACAGATCCACTCGGCTCGGTATCAAGGAGCTGGTGGGGTGGGTGTGCCACTCACCGATCCATTGAGAACGATCTCGGTCCCACGCCTCGTCCGCCAGTTGGGAGGCATAGAGCGTGTCTCGCTCGAACCTGCGCGCCTGGTGCACTGCCCCAGGTCCGGGCCCACCCGCGACGCTCACCAAAATCTCGGCCCCAAGGTCATGTCCGAGAAGTACTCCACCCGTTTCAAGATTGGCGTCGGTCCGGACCACCTCGGTTTCAATGGCACGGCGTGCTGCCGCACTCAGCCTGACAAGCCCGGGACCCGACGCGGCTAGGTCAGAGAACATGTCGCGCACGCGGCTCGAGGCGGTGGCACTTCCGACCAGCGGAGCTCCCCTGGCGCCGAGACGCCAAACGGGCCCGCAAGCGCCGCCACCGGCCGGAGCCCGATGACGGCGTGATCGCTTGGAAGGCGCGAACCCGGCATTCCTTGCCGCGACTCGAGGAGCGTTGCGATAGTCGCCTGTGCCGCGAATTGCCCTATCAACTGCAGGTCGCTCGGGATCGCCGTCATTGGCTTGTGCGAAATTCCAGTGCCGTACCCGACTTCCTGATCGGCTTCCGGGTCGATCCACCCGTTGGCTTCCAGGTAGGCGCGGTGACAGAGCAGACATCCTCGGCTTCGGCCCGGGCGCGATCGAAAGATCTCGCCGATACTCCCGTCATTGAGTACACACGCGAAGATCGCAGGCGTCCGAGCCAGACGGGCCAGATGATTCACCACGCGTCGCGGTGCGATTCCATCTGCGCAACAGAGCACGACTGTCGAAGCCTGGATGATCGGACGAAGGAGCTCGGCGCGCTCGACGACGTCAAGTCGGTGTGGGATGAGCGTTGTCCGAGTGGCCGTATTCGTGTCCGCGTCTCGCTCGGCTATGGATGCAGCCAATGCGTCGACTTTGTACCGACCTACGGATTCAGGTCCAAGGCGATGGCGGATCACGTTGTGCCACAGAAGCCGATCGGGATCCACGAGGTGAATTTCCCCCACGCCGATTCGTGAGAGCGCGTCAGCCGCCGCGCTGCCGATCGAGCCCGTGCCGACAATGGTTATCGACTCTTTCGCCAGTTGACGGAGCGGCCAGTCACCAGTGAGTTGGGAGGCGCCGAAGTCGTCTGGCTCGGCATGAACAGGGAACGGGACGACACCATGTCTTTCGACCAGCCATCCCGAGAAATCCGGCATGCCCGCTGTCTTCAGTTCCAGAGGAATGTCTTCGTGGCTCACGATGAGCAGTCCTGCGATGTCGCCGGGGTCGTCGGTCCCGGGGACCATTTGGTGGAGGGCGTCGAAGGGAAGGGCTCCGTTTGGTCGCCGTGTGAGCAGTAGGTAGGTTGCCGCGAGATCCGGGCTGTCAGATCGTGCCCATTGCCCCCACCGAGTCAGGTCACCCCACGTAAGCGAGGCGAACAGCCGATCGGGCCGCACGTCGACGAATGTGTTCTCGCTCGTCTCAACGGCGTCCACGACGAAGCGACCGTCCGTCTCGGAGAGCTTCAATCGGAGGTTGCCGAGACGACGCGACGAGGCATTCATCAGGCGGAGAGCATCGCGCGGCAGCATCACGAATGGAGAGTTCGTCATTCCTCGGCCGCCTGCTTCGCCTGCTCGATGACGAGGTCGTCAAGATGCGTGTCGGTGACGATTCCCCGTTCGGTCATCCGATCAATCGCGCCTCGATGCATCAGCTCGTATTCGATGCGCCAGCCGGCGCTTTTGAGGACGATGTCTCCGATGCTGGCCAAGGGATCCCACATTCCGTCGGACTGGAAGAGGCAGAGCGACCCTCCCGGCGACACATGCCAGACAGTGTCCGAGACCTCCAGGATCGCCGGTTGTGGCTCCGTTGGGTAAACGCGAGGCGGAAGCATTGGGTACGCGGAGGGGTACGTGATGACGACGCTCATCGGGTGCGGAAGGAGTGCGTCGAGGTTCGAGGGCGCGGGCCGATCAAACGGCCACAGAGGCAGCGTGCCGACCCAGCCACCGTTCGCGAGGAATTCACTCTCCGGGGTGCAACGAACCAGGTCCGGCGCGATGACGGCAAGTTCGTCGACATCTCGGAGGAGTCGGCTCGGGTCCCAGTCGAACCACCGGGTTAGGGCTTCTTCGTCCGTCACCCTTGCGGACTGTCTTTCACGGTCCGTGGCCCATCAGGCACGACGGCTGCGCCAGCGGCCGCAAGAATCTCCGGGAACTCAGCACCGAAGATCTCTCGCCACAGCCGGCTCGCACGAGCGTCATCGTTCGCGACTTGCGCTGCGCCGGCGTCGATGGCGATGTTCGACGCGGTCCGGAGTCGAGAGCCGAGCTCGTCCATGTCGAGATCGCTCTGGATCGGGCCGCACAGGTGTGCCGGGTCTTCAACGACAAGCCCGGAGTCGATCCGGAACGCGGCCGCAGTGAAGAAGTTCCGAATCGCGGCAGGCCGATTGAGGTCAGTGGACAGATGTTCGAGTGCGAGCACTTCCATCACAAGCGACTTGACCTTCAGCGGCGCTTGCTCCGTGCCCCAAAACTTCAGCATTCGAACTGTGCCTGCGTACTGCGACCACTCTGAGTGCTTGCGGGCAGCCTCCGCGATGAGGTGCTCAGGATCCGCGTCAACCCATCCTTCGCTAAGGGCCTCGGGGATGATGAAGCCCCGATCGGTTCTGAGCGCTGGCATGACATCGACGGTGAACGCGTCCTCGTCTTCGGGATCGTCCAAGAAGCACTTGACCGCGTGGTTTCGAGGGCGGGCGAGGCGAACCAGCCGGTCGACCGTTCCTGCCCCGACCCCGAGAAGGCGGTTGACGGCGGCGCGCGCATGATCGAGGGCATCGTGGGCGGATGCGCCGGGCGCGCCCCACTCCTCGTGCTGATCCGCGTCGTAAACAACGATGAGGTCGACATCGTGGATCGGATCTTTGTGAGTTCCTCGTGCCAGCGACCCGGAGGGTACGACCTCGACGACGTCGGGTTCGGACTTGAACGCACGCTCGAACAATCGCCTCCGGCGACGGGCCTCGGCCACCTGATCGGGGTCCGCGTTCACGACGGACTGGAAGGTCGCGAACGAGTCGAAGATGGTCATGGCGCTCCACAGTTTCCGAGTGTTGGGTGATCCTCACGCTAGCGTCGACCCCCGACATCCGCGCATAGGGTGAGCGCGGGACCGACCGAAACGAGGGGTGCATGGCCAAGCAACATCGCGTCGATATCAGAGAAGCGTTCGTCAAGCGACAGCGCCTCCTGGCTGCTCAGCTCGAGTTGCCGCTGGACTTCACCAAGCACCCCACTACCCTCGGAGATGCGTCGGAGGCGAACTGGGGCCGTATGCTCCGCTCGTTCCTTCCCGGGCGGTACGAGATCGGCCCCATCTTCGCTATGGACTCGAACGGCGATCAGAGCGAGCAGATCGATCTTGCAATTTACGACCGCCAGTACTCGCCACTCTGGTTCGAGGCCGGAACCAGCCGCATCGTGCCCGTCGAGAGCGTGTACGCAGTCCTCGAGGTGAAGCCTGAGGTCGCAGCGGGGACACTAAGGTACGCGGCCGAGAAGGTCGCGAGCGTCCGTCGCCTCGTCCGCCGGTCCGGACCGATCGTGGACATTTTGGGTACGCATGATGGGCCTCCGCCTGAATCTCGACCCATTCTTGGCGGCATCGTCGGGCTCCGGAGCGGATGGACGAACGGGTTTGACTCGCCCGCGGCGAAAGCGCAACTTGCCAGCCACCACGGCGACGCTCATCTCGATCTGGGACTCGCCCTAGAGCACAGCGCTTTCGATCACGTTCTCGACAGCGCGAATTTGGAAATCCTCAGGCCGGGTCTAGAAGTGTCTTCACCGGGTACCCAACTGATCTTCTTCGCGTTGCGTTTGTTCCGCAGGCTGCAGTCCGTTGGAACCGCGATGGCGGTTGACCTGCGTGCGTACGATGCCCTGCTCGAGGGCATCGATCCGGCCGAGTTCCCGGAGAGCGGCGCAGACTAGCTCACGTGCTATCGACCGGAGGTCTGTCGCGGCGATCGGTCGCAGTAGATCGACACCCAGCTCAGTCTTGGTGACTCTCACACGGCAAGATCCGGCGCGGCGCGACTCGTCCTATTGGACCATGGGCTATCGGTAGGCACGTTCATCGAACGCTGGCAGCATCTTCGCGCGGCGCGATCTACCCTGTCGGCATGGTGGCATCTCGAGACGAGTCGGCGATGAGTTGTCCGCGCCGAGCTGCGTTTCCTGCTGTAGTCGTCCTTGCTGGCGCGATCTTCGCGGTCGGGATGTTCAGCCTCGGGAAGATCAGGTACAGCTACGTGAGCTGGGAATCGGTGGCTGTCGCCTCACAGGTCGCGATCCCGTTGGGAGTCGTGGTGGCCGCTACCGTCGCACGTGTCGGAGTGATCGCGAGGAACCGTGCGGAAGACGAACTCGTGGCGCATCCGGTCCGCCGTGCATCGACTGTTGTGGGAGTGCTGGCATTCGTCACTGCCGTTGTTGGCGGTCTGCTGTTGACGGTGGGCGGTTGGCAACTTGTCCTGCCGGCGGCAGCCATCTGCGGTTGCCTGGCCGCGGGATGCGCAGGTCTTCTTCTCCGACGACCAAGAGTAGACGCTCGAGACGACGAGTCAGATCACCACAGGGCGGCGCACGCCCGGTAGCCGATCGATCACTGGACAGCAGTCTGGACGCGCTCAGACCCGTCGGAACAGTTGCTGTCCAGTGATCGATGAGTCACCGGACGCCGCTAGTGGAGAGTTGAATGCAAGCATGTTGTCCCGTATTCAGCCTCGCGTGCTCGGCCTTGCGATCGGCGTCGGGGCTCTGGTTGCGGGACTCGTCATGGCCGTCCTCGGCGCCGGCGTCGGTTACGTCGGGCTCGTAGCCGGCGGGCTGGTCATCGCTGCGATGGGACTGCTGGCGGCAATCGTTGGTGCGATCGGCTTCGCCCGACACGGGTCCGCCCGAACCGAGCGTGAGTGAACGAAGTGAATACGAGCGACTGATAGGCGTGTCCGGTAGTCCATCGGCTAACGGACACGTCACCGGGGCAAGCGGCTCGGCGTTACGCATCGCCCGTTCGTGTTCCTCCGCGGGCCAGGGGGAGGAGTACTGCGAAGCAAACGACTTGCACCGGTAAGTCATGGCGAATACGCGCGCCCGATCTAAGACCGGGTTCGTGGAGGCGTGCTCGAGGGCACGCCAGCCGTGCCATGTCGCAAGCGCAGCGACGTCCTCGGCGGGATCGTCCGCACTCGCGAGATCCCAGTCAAGCGAACCTGCAGCAGTCCCTCGAGTCCGCACGAGGGCTCTGCTGCCGCCCGCAAGGTATACGGCGGTTCATGTGCACCAGATGCGGAGCGGCCCAAAACCTTGACCAGCTGTGCGCCTGGTTGGACGACCGCGCATGATTGGATCGAGTTTGGGTGAGCGTCTCCGCCGACGATGCGACTGGCTATCGACCTGCCAATGGTCTTTCGGCAGTCGCTGACAAACACAGAAATGTGCTTCAATTTGCCATATTGAGAAGGGGCCAACTACTCGAAGTAGCCGACCCCTTGACATGGATTGGTGGTGCTAGTTGTAGCAGGTACTCGCCTTGCTCTTGATGACGAGGCTGTTGGTCGCTCGCATTAGAATGCTCCCTTTCTGCATGCCGGAGTAGCTCACGTGGGTACCTTTCCCGGTGTCCCAGTGCTGATGCCATTCGTAGGACCCGAGCGGGTTTGTGCCGTCATACCAGTGCTCGATGATCCCTGCGCCGGTTGCAACTGATGTGGTTTTCACGCGGTAGTTCCCTGCGCACGAGTACTCGGCTGCTTGCGCCGCCTGCGGCACAAGCACGGATGCAGCGACGACGCCGACGCCGATGGCTGTAGCGATGAGCTTCTTCTTCATGGATCCCCCTCGGATCGCACTCCCTTAGTAGGAGCACATTTGCACTCTATGCAGATTCCTGGCCCTCAAGCAAGGCCGACCACACGACAGCCTTGTAGACATCCTCGTCATGTGCCCGTGCCGAGACCCGCCCGAATCCCTCGCCGTCTGTTTATAGTGGGACAACCGATCGCGACCTTGGGGGAGCCATGCGACAGCGAAATCACCGTCCTCTTGTCGCCGCCGTCATGTGCGCGTCCCTCGCTGCAGGGGTCTCCGCGTGTTCGTCGCCGAGTGGCGCCGTACCTACTCCAGATACGCTGAGCAGCGCCCAGGCGAACAGCATTCTCGACACGAGCGCGGACCAAGCGTGGCAACTCGTAGCTTCCCGCTACCCCGGTGTGCAGCGCCCAGCCGTGGAGCGCATCCGGGTCGTGTCGCACGCCGAGTGGGCATCCGCTCAGGCGAAGTGCATGAGTGCAGCCGGGTTCCCGCAGGCGAAGGCGATGCCGGATGGGAGTCTCACCTCCGGCCAGGTACCGAAGGAGCAGGCTGAACCCTATGCGCTCGCGGAGTATTCGTGCGGGGTCGAGTACCCGATGGACGCGAAGTACAAGACGGATTTCAACGAGTCCCAGCTGAAGTGGCTGTATCGGTACTACACCGGAGAGCTCACGACGTGCATGGAGAAGCACGACGTGTCGGTGGGGAACGCGCCGAGTGAACAGAAGTTCATCGACAGCGACGGCGCGTGGTCGCCGTATCAGTCGGTCGATCTTCCCCAACAGGACTACTACGACCTCGTCACAGACTGCCCTGAGATCCCCGACTCGATCTATGGCTGACGGGGCACGGGTAAGGCGTCGCCCCGAGCGTGTCGCTTTGGTCGTCCTGACTGCGGCTGTCATGGCCCTCTCCGTCGGTTGGGCTGCGACGACCGTCCTCCGCCCGGCAACTCCGGCAGTTTCGACCGTAGCCCGGGCCACGGCGGTGGTTCAGACGGGAAGCGTCGGCTCGAGCGTGTCTCTTAGCGCGTCAGCGTCGTGGACTACACGCGGGACTGGCGTCTCCAGAGCAGCGGGCATAGTGACTGAGATCATCCTGCACAACGGAGCCACCATGCAGCCCGGCGACGTGGTGTTGACGGTCGACCTCCACCCGGTGGTGGTGGCTGCGGGCAGCGTTCCGTCGTTCCGTGACCTCGCGGTTGGATCGAAAGGTGCTGACGTTCGTCAGCTCCAGCAGCTTCTGAAGGACCTCGGCCGTTTCGCCGGCACCCCAGACGGCAGCTTCAACGCGGCGACCGCGGCAGCGGTACGCGGATGGCAGGAATCCAATGGAGAAGCGTCCACGGGGGCGGTTGGCCAGGGCGACATCGTCTACGTCCGCTCTCTTCCCGCCCGCGGCAAGATTGCGTCCGACATCAGCGTGGGATCGACCCTCACGGGTGGCGATCCAGCCGTCGAGGTACTCGGCACCGCCCCAGTGTTCTCGCTCTCAGTCGACGAAGCGCAAACACGCTTCCTCGCGCTCGGGACAGAAGTGGACATCACCGCGCCGGACGGGAAGACCACTTGGAAGGCAACCGTCGGCGGACAGGAGCCGTCCGACAGCGGCACCGTCAAGGTTGCGCTCGCGCCACACCCCGGAGAAACCATCTGCAACACGACGTGCAACCAGGTCGACACATCAACCGCAGCGTCGCTCCCCGCGAGAGTCATCACAACTCCCACCGTTACAGGCCTCACCGTGCCGACCTCTGCGGTGAGTTCCTCCGGCGTGAAAACCTGGCTCACCCTGACATCGGGACGGAAGGTGTTCGTGAAGGTCCTCGCCACCGCCGACGGCGTCTCTGCAGTCCGCGGCGCCACCAGCGGAACCCGTGTCCTACTCAACGGCGACCGATGACCGGAGCCCAGCCTTTGCTGCGCGCAGCGGATCTGCAATTCGGCTACAACCACGAGGGCTCCGTGATCGACGGTTGGTCGCACAGTTTCGAGCGGGGCGAATCCGTGGCGTTGGTCGGCCCCAGCGGCCGAGGCAAGTCAACCCTCCTCTACCTCTTAAGCCTGATGCTCACACCGTCAGCCGGCGAAGTTTTCCTCGCCGAACAAGCCACCAGCAAACTGCGCGACCGTGAACGAGCGCGCCTGCGAGCAGAGCACTTCGGCTTCGTCTTCCAGGACGCGGCCTTGGATCCGACCCGCACGGTTCTCGACAACGTCCTGGAACCGTCGCTATACCGCGCCCCGGGCCCTGAGGATCTTCGGCGACGGGCGCACGACCTGCTGAACCGATTCGGCGTCCTCTCACGCGCCGACCACAAGCCCGGTCAGATTTCCGGTGGTCAGGCGCAACGCATCGCGTTGTGTCGCGCGCTTCTCACGAGCCCGAGCGTGGTCTTCGCGGACGAACCGACCGGCAATCTCGACGCGGACTCAAGCGCGACGGTAATCGATGCGCTCAACGAACACGCCGTTACCGAATCGGGCGCCGTGGTCCTCATCGTCACCCACGACCAACGGGTAGCAGAACGGTGCGGACGGGTGATCTCATTGTGACTCGGACCCCCTTGTTCCTCCGCGAAGCAGTCGTCTCCGCACGCGCACAACCCGTTATCTCACTGCTCACCATCTTCCTCGTGGCCGCAATGTGCCTCGCGGTCGCTCTCACCTCCGGACGCCTCGCCGGTTCACAGCAGCAGATCGTCGATCGGCTCGACGCAGCTGGTACACGCACGATCGTCATCCGGGCGAACACCGCAGCAGGGGTGAATTCTTCCGCGATTGCGCGTCTTACCAGGGTGAGCGGGGTTCAGTGGGCTGGCGGATTCGGTCCGGCCGTAGACGTTTCCAACACGGCGCTCCGCGGCGGGGACCCAGTCGCTCTTCGAACCGCCGTGGCAAGCAGCTGGGATGTTCTCGGGCAGCCACCCGACTACGCTCCGATCCCGGGACGCTCCGTCCTCGCCTCCAACGCAGCGCTGCACCGGCTTCAGCTGGCAACACCCGACGGCGCCGTCTACGACCCAGAGACGACCGCAGATTTCTCTATCGCCGGCACATTCCGCACCCCAGACTTTCTGCGCTTCCTCGAACCGACCGTCCTCGAGCCCATCGATGCGGACTCGACTGCGCCGATACCGCTCACAACCGTCGTCATCGTCGCACGCGATCCAGCACTCGTCGAAGCGCTGACCACAATCACACCCGCGCTCCTCGGAGCAGACGACACTTCCCACCTTGAAGTTGCTAGCAGCGAAGATCTTGCGAACCTCAGGCAACTTATCGACGCCCAGCTCTCTGCGTCCGCGCAATCCGTCGTCGCCGCGATCTTCGCCATCACCGCATTGCTCATCGCAGTCGTCATGTTCGCCCTGGTGCTCCTCAGACGACGCGACTTCGGCCGACGACGCGCCCTCGGCGCCACACGCGGGTACGTCCTTGGACTCGTGGTCCTGCAAGTTGCCCTCCTAGCCGGGGCCGGCGCTGCACTGGGGTCAGCTGGTAGCGTCATCGCGCTCACCGTGATCGGCGCACCTCTGCCATCGCCAGCGTTCTTCGTCGCAACCGCAATCCTCGCAACGTCGACCGCGGCACTTGCCGCCACGCTCCCCGGACTCTTCGCAGCATCACGAGATCCGTTGCGCGAGTTGCGGGTGCCGTAAGGACGAACCGAGCGTCCCGGGGCACTTGCCGTTCAGGCGCCGCAGACGGTGCGCTACGACAACAACCGCTGTCGGCTCATCCTGTGACGCCAGTCGACCAGTGGCCGATGGCTGATCCCTATTCGCCGCCGACGTGTCTAGCCCCAGCGCGGCGAAGCTCGTACGAAGAGCCAACTCGAGGGGTTCGGTGCACGTGTTGACGGCTGGTCCCAAGGAGGATGGTCATCCCGATCGGTCGGCCGGGTCGGTTCGCGATCGAGCCCTCACTGGCCAACCCACGATGGGCGTGCATCCACGGCGGCAACGGGCATCTGCGCATCAACCGCAGGCCGCACCCTAGAGGCGAACGAACCCGTGCACCGGGCTGAGTGTAACGATCTGTCTGCCGTGTTGCGGCGCTCCGAAATCACTGCTTGGATAGCGACGAAACGACAACTACGGGGGGAATCTCATGTCATTCCGACGGAACATCGCAACCGTTGCTACGGCGATCGCCGTATTGGGTGCGGTAGCGCTGCCCACCGCAGCGAACGCCGCGTCTACTAACTGGGGATCACTGAGCGTGATCGTCAATCACAACATCACCGGAATCGGACGGGGCACCGCTTCATCCACGTCTCAGGAACTGCGCAACACTGCGCGCACGACCGGAACCCCGACGCACAACGTTCGGACCGAGACGACCTACTACTTCTATGAGACGAGTCCTTCGTCCAACAAACTGGAGTGGAATTCGGCCGGACGCAAGGACGGCCCCACCACGCAGAGCACCTCGAAAGAAACCGTGAGTTACAGTTCGGTGCCGCTCCACTTCGCCGCCGACCGGGGCCGCGTCAACCCGCGGGTGTGTGACACGAAGCCCTGGGGCACTCCGGTGCCTTGCTCCAACTACGCGATCAACACCTTCAGCTACTGATCTTGTTGTTCAAGAGGGGCCGCCGCCTGGGTGGCCCCTCTTCCTTTTTGGGAGAAGAATGTCCTACTTATTGACGGTTTCTGGCGTCGTCGTGCGTCGCAGGCGTCGCAACATACTCGACGACGTCAGTTTTCAGCACGAGGGCGGAGTCCTTGGGCTGGCTGGCGCGAATGGCGCGGGAAAAACGACCCTGCTTCGGACCTGCGCCGGCTTGCTTCGTCCAGACGTTGGGACCGTGCTGCTCGACCAGGAAGGCCGCCCGGTCCGCCTGTCGCAGCGGGCGCGGATGCTTCCCCAGGCGTTCGACTATCCGAGGAATCTCCGGCTCAAAGACTTCGTGGCGTACTCGGCATGGCTGAACGGCGCCGGCAAGAATTCCGAAAACGCCGCGACGGAGGCACTCGCCTCGGTCGATTTGGCTGATAGTGCGCGAACGCTTCTAGGGGAGGCCTCCGGCGGGATGGTTCGAAGAGCAGGTCTGGCCGCAGTGCTCGCCACCGACCCGGGGCTGGTCATCCTCGACGAGCCAACGACGGGCGTGGATCCCGAACAGCGCATTGTCATGCGCGCACTCATCGGACAGATCGCCGAGCGCAAGCCGATTCTTCTCTCCAGCCACATTGCCGAAGACCTCGAGCAGCTATGCGGGCGCCTACTGGTCCTCGGGACGGGACGGCTGCTGTTTGACGGCGCCCCGCAGGACCTCATACGTGCTACCGGAACGGCCACACTTGAGACCGCCATTGTCACGCTCCCTAGGAGTGCAGCGGCATGAAGCACTTGGTGAAAGCGAGATTCGGCGCAGCAACTTCGATCCCGTGGCTGCTCTTCCTGGCGGCGGACGGATTCCTCCTTTTCACGGACCGGCGATGGGTCGGCGAACTCACTTGGGCGGTCGAGTGGGCAAACGGCGGGCTGTATCTCAGCTCGTCTCTCCTGGCCGCCCTCGTCGTCTTCTCCAGCCGCCACTTGCTCGGCGGCGGATCTCTCGTCGTGCTCGGTGCTACCGGCTGGGCGGGCCGGATCCGTCACCTCGGGGCGATCTGGACAAAGTCGGTTCTCTTCGGCGTCAGCGCGCACGCCGTCGTCTGCGCAGTCGCTCTCACTTGGACTCTGGTCGAAGGCACGACCGACCGGCTTGCATGGCAGCCCTTCGTGTACGCCTTGCTCCCGATCGCCTACGCAGCAACCTTGGGGCTACTGATCGCGGTGTTCGTGCCCTCGATCGTGGGCGCTGCACTCGCTCTCGTGCTCGCGTATGTTCTCGCGTACATGGCTGCAACTGGCGCCCTGCAGATACCGGTCGTCGTCGGCGGTATCACCGGCTCGATGGTGGGAATCGATTACAGCAACGTGGTGTTGATGCAATACGTTGCGAGCACGGCCCTGATAGTGGGCCTAGGTATTTGCGGGGCGCTCATCATCATGGGCGTCAGATCCTCCGCAGGTCAGCCTTGGACTTTCGCCGCCGCATTGGTTTTGGCAGTCATCATCCCTTCGGTTCTCCTGCCCGTTTTCCCCGACCGCGGAGGCGCATCCGACCGCACAGCGAAGTACGAGTGCGCTGGTGAAATGCCGCAAGTATGCGTCTTGCCGGGCCACACTACCCGCCTGACAGAGCTTTCTCACAAGGTGAGAGATTCAGCACGTCCGCTCGTGAGAGTGGGCGTGAATGTCGACGGAATGGTTCTAAAAGAAGAGCGGCTCGGCGCTCATGCTCCGACAAGCGGTCGGACGCTCATGCTTGATACCAGTCGGCTGAACCAGGCTGATTTCTCGCCTGAAGAGATAGCGAGCGCGCTGGCTCAACCCGGAGATTGCTACGCATCCGCTGAGAGTGCAAACCGTGTCCGGCTCGAGCAACTCAGCTACGAGCTCACTACTTGGATTGCGAGGGGTGGATCGGGACGGTCCGGTGCCTGGGCAAGGAACGCGTTCGAATCTCTCGACAGCTGCTCGCCGTGAGCCCGGGTCTGCGCGCCACCATCACGCACATCACGGACCGCCGGTTGCTCCTTTTCACCGTGTCCGCTGCGATTCTGGGCGGGGTCCTGGTGTCTGTGCCGGGCGCAGTGGGCGTCCCGGGAATCAGCGAACCGGTCGACGTGCTCTACTTCGTTCCGCTCGTTGTCGGCACCCTGATGTCCTGTGCCCTTCCCGAGCGCTTGAATTGGCTTACTGGGCCGCGCAGCAGCAGGTCACGAGCGGTGCGGCTTGGGACGACGCTGACCGCGGACGTTATTGTCGGCGTCGCGTGCGCATCAGCCAGCGGCGCGTTCGGTTACGGCGAGATGGAACTCGTATGGCCGGCGGTAGCTTTGGTCGTCGGAGTCGGCCTTCTCAGCGCAAGCATCCTCGGGACGTACGCGTGGATGGTCGCTGCGGCCTTCGGCTCGGTGATGGTCGTTCCCACCGGAGGACCGGGGGCGTCACCGATAGCCGTGAGCGTGCCAGCCGGAGCCGGCATCGCAGTGGTAGCGGCTGGCATCGCCGTCTACGCATGGTGCGGATTCGAGCGCCGGTCTGGCACTTGGGATGGCTAATATCGATCCCGATCCCGATCCCGATCCCGATCCCGATCCCGTCGGTTGAGATTCGATCGTTACCGCATTCGATTGCCGCAATCACGACCTCACGACCGATGGTTCTTGTTCGATGTGGTCCACTCCGCATGCAGCTGAAGACGGCCGCCTCGTGACTTGTGACAAGCACGATCTTTCTATCCGCCTGTAGCCGTCGAGGACACCAAGCACTTCGTCAGCCCAATGTTGTAAGCAGCTTCGCTCTGTGTCGTCCTCCTGTCTTCGCTCTGGGTCCGGATCGCGTCCCGTGACCGATCGGCCTACGGACTGGTGAACGCCCGCGACCTGATCCTCAACCGTCGTCGCGCTCTGCGCGAAGCGCGCGTCGACCGGCGATTCGCTGATAGAGCTTGTAGACGAAGACGACTTCCAGAAAACCGAAGAGCACCAGGGCTGCGATGGCGAACAGAACACTCGCCGGGGCTTCACCAGTGGTGAATGCGATAGTTGGCACACCAAGGACAAGTGCACCGCCCAGGAGAGCGTTGAACCAAGCGCCCAGGATACCGGCCGGAGCATCAGGCACGTTGTCTATCCAGCGATCGTCCGTCACGGCGCCCACGGTACGCGGGCGGGGGCTGGCTCGGGCGGTGTCCGCTAGCCGATCCCCTACCGGAACGATCAAGAGCGACCGACCCAGCGTTCGGTAGCCCACGCCCTACTGGGCGTTGGGTCTGAAGCGGGAGAGCGTCCGCCTGGCTTCTGGAGCCCGAATCAGTCGCCGCGCCGATACGACCACTCGAGCACTTGAATACTCAAGCCATCTGTATATAGTGGTGCCATGAGTGAAGTTGAGATGCGTGAGCCCACAATGTTGGTGCTCACTTCGCTTGCGGGGGGCCGTAAGCACGGGTACGCGCTGATCGCGGACGCGGCCGAGCTCTCGGACGGCCGTGTGCAGCTGAAGGCGGGAACGCTCTACGCGGCGCTAGATCGTCTGGTGGAGCAGGGCCTCGTGGCCGTTGCCGGCGACGAGGTCGTGGACGGCCGGAATCGCCGGTACTTCGAGATCACCGGTGACGGGATTGACGCGCTGCAGGCCACAGCAAGCAGGCTCGAAGCCAACGCTGCTGCGGCGCGGTCGCGGATCGCTGAGTGGCGTCCGCGCGGCATCGCCGGGCAGATGCAGTTCGGGGGGATCTGATGAGCACGATGCACGTCGAACAGGGAACCCTCGAGCCGAGCTACCGACGGCTCCTCCGCTGGTACCCAAGACGTTGGCGTCGTCAAAACGAGGACGCTCTCATCGGGACCCTGCTGGACGTTGCGGAAAGCGAAGGGCGGAACCGACCGCGACGGTCGGAAGTCGTTGACCTCGCTGTCAACGGGATCGGCACTCGCGTCGCCGCGGTCCTTCCCGCGACTGCACGGGATCAGGCCGCGAGCTTTGCGCTGGGGACGGGGCTGGCATGGTCGTTGGTGTACTTCATCGTGCAGGACTGGATGCCCTGGAACCCGAAGGCGCACAACTACGCGCTGAACCCGATGGGGCCCTTCAACAGCCCCGGCGTCATCGTCACAGCACTGTGGGTCCTGGCCGGTGTCTTCGTGCTGTTCGGCAGGCACCTCCCGGCACGCTTGTCAGCGTTGGCGTCGTCGGTAGTCGCCCTCGTGTTGCTTGCCGTCCAGGCTGCATCCTCGCCGGAATACGTCGTGGTCTACCCGAGCCCGGATCGAGTCACCTTCGTGCTTCTTGTCGGGCTCGGTCTCATCGCCGCGGTCGGAACCCCGCGTCGGCACTGGACGACCGTTCTCACCGCTGGCGGTTGGGGCTTGGCGCTTTCGGCAGGTCTGCTGCTCATGCACGGTCGCGACATGACCTCAATCCCGCTCGCCGCGGGGTTGCCGAGCTGGTACGACTTCTTCAACCGGTACCTCTGGAGCGGTGGCCTGCTCACAACCGGTGTCGTTTGGATCCTTGTCAGCGCCCTCCTGGCGACGGCCGTTGTAAGCCGTTGGAGAGGCCATCGCGCGAACGCCGCGGCGCTCGTCGTGTCGGTGATGCCGTGGGTTGCTGCAACTGTGACGAACTCGATGCGCTTCCACGCAGTCGGTGCGTCCTCGATCCTCATCAACCTCGTGATGGCCGCGACCTGGATTGCACTCGCAACAGCCGCACTCACTTTGCACCCGAAAGCCTTCGCGAATGGGGACGCTCGTGGAACGCCAAATCCGGCCTGAGGCGATCGCGTTGCCGCCGACGCAACCCATCGACATCACTGAGTGGTTGAGGCAGGAGCAGGAGCAGGAGCAGGAGCAGGAGCACCCCACCAGCCACTGACATGGGCAAGAGCGGAGCGATCCTGGGGGGCGTTCCGCTCTTGTTCTGTCCTACGCGGACTACGCACCACCATGTCTCTACGGCGCCCGGTTGAGGATCGTTCTCCGGACGCGGGCCGCAACTCGGTGAACCGGGCCAACAGGTTGGTCCCAGAGTTCCCCGATTTGACCCTCACGCCGCGTGAGGGCAGAACGTGGACCCATGAGCAGCTACTACAACGCCTTTGAGATGAGCCCGGTCCCCGCCCCCGGCCCTGACGTGGTCGCGCCTGAGCCGTTCCACGGGATCTACGGGATGCCGTCGTTCGTGACGATCCCGACAACCGACCTGGCCGCTTCCGTCGACTTCTGGACCCGCGGCCTGGGCTTCTTCGACCTGTTCAGCGTGCCGGGCCAGCTCGTGCACCTGCGCCGGTGGGCCTTTCAGGACGTCCTGCTGGTCCCAACCGCGTCCGCTCCGGATCAGGCGCCGGCGGTGAGCTTCAGCTTCGCGTGCGTCCTGAACCAGATCGACACCCTCGTCACCGCGTGCCGAGCCCACGACGCGGGCGTGGTGAGCGAGCCGCGGGACACGCCCTGGGGCACCCGCGATGTCGAGGTGATCACGCCGGAGAAGGTGCGAGTCGTCTTCACTGCCGCGAAACCCTTCGAGCCGACCAGCCAGACCGCCAAGAACCTCGAAGCGATCGGCATCACCGCACCTGACGCCGACGGCGAGAAGAATGGAGCGCATGCCTGATGACAGCGACGCCGTGGACCTGACTGTTGGTCAGGCCGCGGCGCTCCTGGGCGTGACGGTCCGGACGTTGCATCACTGGGACGAGATCGCCCTTGCGAGGCCGTCGTCACGGTCAGCTGCCGGGTACCGGCTCTATGCCGAAGACGACCTCGAGCGGCTGCGGCGCATCGTCGTCTACCGCGAGCTGGGGCTCGACCTGGAAGCCATTCGGAACGTTCTCGACGATCCGAGTGCGGCCGTTGTCATTGCGCTGCGCGCCCAGCAGTCCCAGCTTGCGGCGCGGATCGAGCATCTCAGCGCGCTGGGCGATGACCTGGCCCGGATGGCCGACGCCCACGAGCACGGGCTGCTCATGACCAATGAGGAGCAGACCGCGACGTTCGGGCCTGGATGGAATCCGCAGTGGCCGGCTGAGGCGCGGCAACTCTACGGCGATACGCCGGAGTGGCGGCACTACGCCGAACGCTCGGCGTCACGCACCGTGGACGACTGGCAGGCCGTCGCCGATGCGTCTGCGGCGCTTGATCAGGCCCTTGCCGACGCCATGGATGCTGGTGTCGAACCCGGCAGCCCGGCCGCGGACGCTCTCGTTGAACAGCACCGCGAGGTGTTCTCCGCCTACTTCCCGATCACCCGGCAGATGCAGGTCGTCCTCGGCCGCATTTACGAAGCCGATCCGGGGTACGCCGCACACTACGACGGCATCCGAGCCGGGCTCGCCTCATGGTTGCGTCGCATCATCGACGCCGGCGCACGCGCCCGCGGCATCGACCCCGACACCGCCACCTGGCAGTAGGACTCGCAGCTCACGGTCGCGCGCGGAGCGGCCGACGTCGACGTGGGAACGAACGCTGCCCTGAGCCACCGTCTCGATGACCGATGGGCTACCGGACTGCGCTGCTACGGTCACCGCTCGTTGGCGGCTCGGCGGATCCAGGTGCGGAACTCGACGGCGAAGTGCTCGAGGTGCTGCTCGATCACCGCCGGGGCGCAGGTCGCCGGCAAGGTGACGGACAGACGTGCGGTGAAGCCGTCCTGCTCCTCGTCGAAGGAGTTCGCGATCGAGCCGATCACCGTCCCGTCCGCCAACAGCATGTGCGACCGGCGACCGGCAGTCGCTTCTGCGGCGGGCAGCTCCTGCTCGACGACGGCACTGTCGTCCCAGGGGCGCATGAAGAACGAGCAGACGTACTCGTCGAGGGTCTCGACGATGTTCACGTTGCGCCCCGGCTCGGCGTGGATCCCGTAGTGCTCCGGGTGTCCGGCGAGCATGACGTCCTCGCGGGCGAACGCGGCGCCGAGCCACGCACCGAACTGCGCGGCACTGATGCCCCGTGCACGGAGCGTGGTCGTGCCGGTTGCCTGCTCGCCGCCGGAGCGTCCGAGGTGGGCGCGGAGGAACGCGTCACCCGCAGCGATCTCGTCCTCGAGCAGCTCGAGCAGCTGGACCCGGCCGAGCTTCCGTTTCAGGAGCGCGAGCGCCCGGCGGGCGGAGAACAGCTCGAACCCGTCGATGGTCGAGTCGGTGTCCTCGCCGGCCAGGCGGACGGTCGCGCCGGTCACCGTGCGGCCCGGACGGGGAGCTGGAGGTACGAGGCCTGGTCGCCGCCGGTGTGCACGACGTGCCGCCCGGTGTTCGCGCCGACGTACTCGCGGATCGCCGGCATGAGCGTGCCGAGCAGGTTGCGGGAGCTCACGATGAACCGCAGCTGCTCGCCCGCGTGGAAGCGCAGGCCGACCGGGAACAGGTCGATCTCGATCTCGGCGACCTGCCCGGCAGCGAGCTTCTCGACGCGGTCGAACGAGTGCGCGGGGACGTCGTCGGTCGACAGCGCCTCGTCGAGGTGCCGGGCGGACACGCGGAGGCGTCCGTCGGAGCCCTTGTAACGCAGGATCGTCGCGCCGTGGTCGGTGAGGTCGTGCGCCATCGCCGACTGGTTCGGCACGGTGAACGCCTGCAGCGGCGTTCCCCAGCGGTCGAGCTTCTGGACGAGGACGAACAGGTCCATGTCGTCGGCGCCCCGGGCCTCGACGAACAGGTGCGCCTTCGGGTACCCGACCAGGACGGTCTCCTCGTCGAAGCGGGTCAGGAACGAGACGGCGTCCGGGTTCGCGTCGACGGCGTAGGACGCTTCTGCAGGTGCCTCGGGCGCGGCCGTGGTCAGCGTTCGCGTCCGGGCGTCGAGGAAGTACTTCGTCGAAGCGGCGTCCTGCGGCGGGAACGACTCAGCCGGCACGGCGACCTCGTCTCCGCCCTGCAGGTCGAGGACCGAGTACCGGACGGTCGGAGTGGTCTCCCACCCGTTGTCGGCGCCCTTGAGGAAGTGGTCGAAGAACCGGCGGAGGTCCTCGACGTTCGCCGGGTCGTAGTAGTCCGGCCACTCCTGGGTGTTGTGGATCCGGAGCCACTTCTCGTCGCTGGCGATCCGACGCCAGGCGCGGAAGGTCCCGGCGGTGTGCAGGGTGTTCGAGTAGCTCGCGACGACGTACGCCGGCACCTCGATCTGCGAGAAGTCAGGGATCTTCTGCTCCCACAGGTCGGTCATCAGCGGGTGGGCGTCGACCTCGGCGAGGATGTCCTCCTTCTGGCCCTTCCCGAAGAAGCTGCCGTCCTGCAGCTGCTGCGCGAACCCGGTGTCGGGCATGCCGCCGCGCTTCACGAGGTCGCGGTAGACGTCGCTGACGCCCTCCCACGGGTTGATCGCGACGAGGTGCGGGGGCTGCTCGGCGGCGGTGAACCACTGCGACACGGCGAGGTAGCTCGTGCCGCTCATGCCGACCTTGCCGTCGCACCACTCTTGCTCGGCCAGCCACTCGATGACGTCGTACGCGTCGCGGCCCTCCTGCCGGTCCCAGAGCACGCTGTCGCCCTCGGAGTCGACCACGCCGCGGATGTCGACGTTGCAGATCGCGTAGCCGTGCTCGACCCAGTACGCCGGGTCCGGTGCCTCGAACTTCTCGAGTCCGGACACCGTGCTGTTCGGCAGCCCGACGAGCCCGAACACCCCCATCACGCTGAGCGACGTGCCCTGCGCCTTGCCGTACGGGCTCCATGCCACGATCACCGGCACCGGCTCGGTACCGACCGGGCGGAACACGTCGACGTGGATGGTCGTGCCGTCGCGCAGCTGCATCGCGACGTCCTTGTCGAACACCGTGTCGACGGGCAGCGGCTTGAACTGCGGCGCGATCCGGAACCCGGCCTCGAGGGTTCGGGTGCCGGGCTCGAAGGGGGTGAGCACACCCGTGCGCGGAGCGGGCAGCGGGGTGGAGGGGACGGTCATCCTCTGGTCGGTCATCGTGTTCTCCTTCGTGCGGGAGTCCTCCGTGGGCTCGTCGTCGAGGCGAGCGTACGTCCGATCCGGCAAGAACTCAACGCGTGTTGAGAAACCCGTCGGCGGAGTAGATTGCGGGCATGGACGGAACGACGGAAGCAGCGACGACCTCCCGCGTGGGTCGCCGTCCCGGGGCGGCCAGCACCCGCACGACGGTCCTCGCGGCGGCGAGTGCGCGGTTCGCCAGCGACGGTTTCGCCGGCACGACGATCCGGGCCGTGGCGGCGGACGCCGGCGTCGACCCTTCGCAGGTGATGCAGTTCTTCGGGTCGAAGGCCGACCTGTTCGCAGCGGTGATGGCCGTGTCTCCGTCCGCGCTCCGGCGCTTCGACACGGCCTTCGAGGGTCCGGACGAGCATCTCGGCGAGCGTGTCGTCCGGGCGTTCCTACAGGCCTGGGAAGGCGCCCCGGAGGAGTCGGAACCGCTGATGGCGATGCTCCGAGGTGCGATGGTCAACGAGGACGCGACGGCGCAGCTGCGGGACTTCATCCAGGCCCGCCTCGTGCACGGAGCCTCCGGCGCCGATCACGAGGACCGTGCGCTCCGGGCCGGGCTCGCCGCGGCCATGCTCGTCGGGATCATCACGAGCCGGCAGGTCTTCGGGGTCCCTGCCGTGCTCGCAGCCGACCACGACACCGTCGTCGCGATCGCCGGACCGGCGATCCAGAGCGTCCTCGCCGGAGTCAGTCGAGCAGATGCCGAGCGTTCCGGGTCGTGAGTTCCCGCCAACTCGTCGCGTCGCGCGGTGGCTCGGCATCGTCGAGCGCGGCGATCTGCGCGTCCACGCCCTGCGTCGGCGTCCAGCACGAGTCGCTGCCGTAGAGCAGCCGATCCGTCCCGGCGACCTCGGCGAGGACTGGCACGTCGAGTGGGAACGGCGTGCCTGCCGTGTCGAACCAGAGCCGCCGCATCGCATCCTTCCAAGGCATCGTGCCGGCGGCGGCGCCGAACAACTGCTGGAACAGGGCGATCCGGTCGGAGAGGACCGGCAGGGTCGCACCCGAGTGCGGCACGATGACGCGCAGGTCCGGGTACCGGTCCAGGACGCCGGCGAACACCAGGTCGACGATGCTCCTGGTGCTGTCGAACATGAACTCCAGCATCGGGCGAGGACGCCCGAGGGCGGTGTGCTCCCACCCGACGGGCGAGGTCGGGTGCACGAAGACGGCCGCACCGCGGGCGTCGAGCTCGGCCCAGAGCGGCTCCAACGCGGGATCTCCCAGGTACTGGCCGTGCGCGTTGGACTCGAGGACGACGCCGACCGCACCCGGCCCCTGCAACGTGCGCCGGGCCTCCAGGACCGCACTGTCGACATCCGGCACCGGGAGGGACGCGAAGTACGAGAACCGGTCCGGGTGCGCGGCCGCGATCGCGGCGGCTTCGTCGTTGAGTGTCCGCGCGAGCTCCGCGGCTCGGTCGTCGTCCCCGAAGTGCACTCCGGGCGACGAGATGGACAGGACCGCTCGGGCGATCCCGCGGCGGTCCATGTCACCGAGCTGGCCGGCGAGCGACCAGCTCGGCCAGGCGGGCATGCCGTCCGGCTGTTCGTACCCGGCTGCTCGGGCCGCTGCGACGTAGTCCGCGGTGACGAAGTGTGCGTGGACGTCGATCAGTTCGGACATCGATGGCTCCTCGTTGCGTGTAGTGAACGATTCTGTATCGTAGACCGCATGACCACGACCATTCGCAACGTCCGCACCAGCTCCGGCGGGGTGACCACAACCGAGGCTGTCGACGTCGAGTTCGACGAGCACATCAGCACGGTCCGTCCCGCGGGGACCGTCGCTCCAGCCGGCGGTCCGGTCGTCGATGGAACGGGGCAGTTCCTCGTTCCGGGCCTGATCGACACGCACGTCCACCTGGGCTCCCCGGCGGCGCTGTCGTCCGCAGTCCGAGCCGGCGTCACGACGATGGTCGACCTCGGGACACACCCGGACTCCCTCGTCGACGAGCAGCGACGAGCACCGGGGGCCCCGGGGCTCCTCAGCGCGGGCTCGGCCGCCTCGGCACCGGGCAGCACCCAGATCGCTCGGATGGGCTTCCCGGACGCGAGCGGCGTGAGCAGCGCAGCCGATGCCGAGCGGTACCTGGACTGGCGGGCCGCGAACGGGTCGGACCTGGTGAAGATCATCATCGAGGACCCCGACGCCACCGACGTCCCCGCGCTCGACGTCGCAACGATCACGGCCCTGGTCGACGGTGCACGCCGCCGGGGGCTCCGGACCGTGGCCCACGTCGTGACCGCCGCGTCGTTCGTCCGCGGGCTCGACACCGGGGTCGACATCCTCACGCACGCACCGCTCGACCGGCCGCTGCCGGGCGAGACCGTCCGTCGGATGGTCGACCAGGGCACCATCGCGTCACCGACCCTCGTCATGATGCGCGCGATGGCCCGCGCGCGGCTCGGGGACCGTGCCGACGCCGCATTCGAGAACGCCGTCGAGAGTGTGCGCCGGATGCACACCGCCGGTGTGCCAGTCGTCGCCGGCACGGACGCGAACGAGACCCCGTTCGCGCCGGTTCGCCACGGCGAGGCCCTCCACGAGGAGATGCTCCTCTTGCGGGACACCGGGATGACGAACGGCGCGGTACTGACCGCTGCCACGGACGGGGCAGCGGCGGCATTCGGCCTGCACGACCGCGGGCGTGTGGAAGTGGGGCTGCGTGCGGACCTCCTGCTCACGACCGGCGATCCCCTCGTCGACCCAGCCGTCCTCGCTCAGCCGGGCGCTGTGTGGGTCGGTGGGACACTCATCTCGTGAACGCTCCCGTCCGGCGGCGCGGTGCTGACCTCGAGCACGCGATCTTCGCCGCCACACTCGAACAGCTGGCTGACCACGGCATGGCGGGCCTCACCTTCGAGAACGTCGCCGCGGCAGCCGGTGCGGGCAAGGCCTCGCTCTACCGGCGCTGGACCGATCCGGAGCAGCTCGTCCTCGCTGCCCTCGCCTGGACCGAAGACACCGCGGAGCGGAGCGATCACCCCGGGGGGACCCGACTCCAGCCGGTCGGTGACCTCCGCGACGAACTCATCGCGTTCCTGTCCGATCTCGCGGACGGGCTCACCACCCCCGTCGGACGGGTCCTCGCACCACTTCTCCTGGAGCGAGAGCGACGACCCGAGATGTGGCAGCGCATCGTCGCACTGCTCATCGAGCCGCGCCAACGCCTCGTGACCGAAGCATTCGGACGCGCCGCGGCCCGTGGCGAGATCCCCTCGAGCGCTGTCAGCCCATCACGCGTCAGCGCTGGCGCCGCACTCGTGCTCGCCCGTCACCTCACCACTGGCCCGCTGTCCCGCGACGACATCGTCGAGGTCGTCGATGACGTCGTACTTCCCGCCCTGTCGCGGTGATCGTCGCGAAGTTGCGCTGACCGACTCGTAGGGGTGTGGCGGAATCCGGGGGTGGGATCAGCGCACAGCCGGCGGCGGCCCCGTCGTGTCCCCCACCCGCAACTCCGAGATGAACGACGCCGGCTGCGGCTCCGCCCCCTCGAGCATCGCCAGCGCAGCACGAGCGGCAGCCTGGCCCTTCTGCACGAACGGCTGCACGAGCGTGGTCAGGTGCCGGATCGGCGTGCGGTGCAACAGGCTGTCGTCCACCGTGATGCCGTCGAACCCGACGACGCTGACGTCCTCGGGCACCCGCAGCCCGGCGTCGAGGGCAGCCGAGATCACCCCGACGGCGATCAGGTCGCTCTGGGCGATGACGGCGGTGGGGCGAGGGCCATCGGCAGCGAACAGCTCCACGCCTGCCAGGCGTCCTTCTTCCACCGAGCTCCCCGCCGTCTCGACCGCCACGGCGGAGGGGTAGACCTCGCGCACGCCCCGCAGTCGCTCCAGCGTCGTGAACGCGATGCCCGAGGCGAACCGGTCGTCGTCGATCGCCCCCCGCCGACGAGCAGCGTCGAGCGGCAGCGTCACCACCGTGACCGCAGTGTGCCCGAGGTCCTGCAGGTACGCAGCAGCACGGCGCGAGGCATCCCGGTTGTCGAGCTGGACGGGCACGGCACCCTCGATCTCGTCCGCCTCGATCGCGACGACGGGGATCTGCCGGCGCCGCAGCACCGCCACGGCCGGGTCGATCCGGACGTTGCACCCGACGAGCACGACGGCGTCCATCGGGGCATCGACGAGTGGGCCGGCCCCCTGTTCGTCATCGAGCGGACTCCGGACCAGCAAGAGCGAAGCGCCCGCAGCCCCGGCGACCTCGGCGATGCCGTCGAGCGTCAGGACGTTGACGGGGTCCCGGAAGGCATCGCTCAAGCGTTCGTCCATCACGACGCCGATGACGCCGGAACGGCCTCGGCGGAGCGAACGCGCACGGGGGTCGGGGCCGCCGTAGCCGAGCTCGGCAGCGGCGGCGAGGACTCGGGCCTTGGCGTCCTCGGACACCGGGCCGCTGCCGCTGAACGCGAGCGAGGCCGTCGACGGCGCGACACCGGCGGCGCGGGCAACCGCGGCCAGCGTCGGGCGCGACGGACGGGTGCCGCCGCCGTGGGAAGGCGACGCGCCGAGTGCTGTTGCCGGTTCGTCCATCGCCGGTTAGCGTAGCGGGAACAAGCGGTCGAATCGATTCGATAGCGGCCGACCTCGAACAAAACGCGCAGCGCGACCCGCACCACGACCACCAGCAACGAAGCACGATGGGACCACCATGACGACGCCGTCCACCCGCACCGTTCCGACCACCAGGGCCTGGATCATCGCGGTGTTCGTGGTGTTCACCCTGTCCGGGCTCGACATCGCGACGTGGCTCGGCCGGATCCCGAGCGTCCGCGACTCCCTCGGCGCGAGCACGTTCGAGATGGGTCTGCTCGTCCTGGGCATGGCCGTCGGTTCGATCGGCGGCCTGACCTTCGCCGGCCACATCGTCGCCAAGCTCGGCGCGCGGCGCGGGATCCAGATCGCCGCCGCCTGCCTGGCGCTCGGCATGGTCTTCGCTGGCATCGCGGTCACGCTCGGCTGGGGCTTCGCCGCCATCTGGATCGCCCTGATCGCCTTCGGGTTCGGCAACGGCCTGTGCGACGTGTCGATGAACGTCTCGGGCGCCGCAGCCGAGAAGGCCGGTGGGCGCACGATCATGCCCCTGTTCCACGCCGCGTTCAGCCTCGGCACGCTGGCGGGCGCCGGGCTCGGTGCCCTGGCCGAGCGGCTCGAGATCCCCGTCTCCGTGCACTTCATCGTGCTGGTCGTCATCACGAGCGCCGCGATGCTCGTCGCCGTCACGAAGTTCCAGGACGAGCACCGCTTCGCCGAGCAGGTCTCCACCGACACCAGCCCGGTCGCGACGCCGCTCACCCGCATGCAGGTCTGGGCACAGCCGTCCACGATCCTGATCGGCGTGATCGTGCTCGGCATGGCCCTGGCCGAGGGATCCGCGAACGACTGGCTGCCGCTCGCGATGATCGACGGCCACGGGCTCGACAACGCCGCCGGTGCCGGCGTGCTCACCGTGTTCCTCGCGGCGATGACCGTCGGTCGCGTCGCCGGCAGCCCCCTCATCGACAAGTTCGGGCGCGTCCCGATCCTGCGCATCAGCGCCGCCGTCGCGGTGGTCGGCCTCGGCATGCTCATCTTCATCGACAACGTGCCGCTCGCGATCGTGGGCGTCGTGCTCTGGGGCCTCGGTGCCAGCCTCGGCTTCCCGATGGGCATGTCGGCCGCTGCCGACGACCCCCGCACGGCCGCCGCCAAGGTCAGCGCCGTCGCGACCATCGGGTACGTGGCGTTCCTGGCCGGTCCTCCGCTCATCGGGTTCCTCGGCGAGCACGTCGGACTGCTCGGTGCGCTCCTGGTCGTCTTCGTGTTCATCATCGCGGCGGGACTCGCGTCGGGTGCCGCCCGTGAGACCGGCGCCGCCGCCAGGCCGACCCGTGGGGGCGGCGACGGACACGACGGGGGCGAGCCGCGCCTCCCGGCCGACAGTGCCGACAACGTCGACAACGCCGACAACGCGACGAGCGCTGCCAACACGACGACCGCTGCCGACGCAACCAGCACTGCTGACGCGACGAGCGCGCCGTCCGGGTCGGGACGCGACGCCCGTTAGGCTTCCCGGGTGCGTCTCGTCATCGCCCGCTGCTCCGTCGACTACGCGGGCCGGCTCTCAGCCCACCTGCCGCTCGCGACCCGTCTGCTCATGCTCAAGGCGGACGGCTCGCTGCTCGTGCACTCCGACGGTGGCAGCTACAAGCCGCTGAACTGGATGAGCCCGCCGTGCTCGATCGAGATGAGCGAGCCCGACGAGGAGCAGACCGTCGGTGGCATCACCGAGGTCTGGACGGTGACGCAGAAGAAGACCCAGGACCGCCTGATCGTGTCCATCCACGAGGTCATCGCGGACCAGACCCACGACCTCGGCGTCGACCCGGGCCTGGTGAAGGACGGGGTCGAGGCGCACCTGCAGCAGCTCCTCGCGGAGCAGATCGAACTGCTCGGAGACGGCCACACGCTGGTCCGCCGCGAGTACATGACCGCCATCGGGCCGGTCGACATCCTGGCCCGCGACGACGCCGGGGCGAGCGTCGCGGTCGAGATGAAGCGGAACGCCAACATCGACGCGGTCGAGCAGCTCACGCGCTACCTCGAACTCATGAACCGCGATCCGCACCTGCGGCCGGTGCAGGGCGTGCTGGCGGCGCAGACGGTGGCACCGCAGGCGCGCACCCTCGCCGAGGACCGCGGCATCCGCGTCCTCGTGCTCGACTACGACGCGATGCGCGGCATCGAGGGCGGGCACACCCGCCTGTTCTGAGCGCGGTCGCGTTGGTGGGTCTCCCGCCGGAACCAGGTTCCGGACACGGAACCGCGGAATCGCGTGGTGCTGTGTCCGGAACCAGGTTCCGCCCGACGGCCCGTCCGCCCGCCCGACCGGGAGGCCCGGCGCACGTCCGCCCCGTCGCGCGCGGCACCAGGATGGTCCCGTCGACCACCGCCGGTAGGGTGGGCAGGACATGACCAGCCCGTTCTCCGCCATCCTGTTCGACCTCGACGGCACCATCAGCGACTCCGCGCCGGGCATCCTCGAGAGCCTGACGCACACCTTCCGCACCGTGGGCGTCCCGGTGCCCGACCACGACACCCTGATGTCGTTCGTCGGCCCGCCGATCATGGACACGTTCCGGGTCGCGATGGGCATGGACGAGGCGCAGGCGGAGCACACCCTCGCCGTGTACCGCGAGCACTACTTCTCGCACGGCGCCCTCGACTCGACGATGTTCCCCGGCATCGACGTCGTGCTCCGGACGCTGCACGACGCGGGGCTGCCGATCTCGACCGCGACGAGCAAGCCCGAGACGCCGGCGACGTACATCCTCGAGCACTACGGGCTCACCGGGGACATCGACATCATCACGGGCGCCAGCGACGACGAGGTCCGGTCGAGCAAGGCCGACGTCGTCGAGGAAGCGCTGCGCCGCCTCGACGCCCGAGGGTTCGACATCAGCCGTCCGGTGCTCATCGGCGACCGGGTGCACGACGTCGAGGGCGCCACGGTGCACGGTGTCCCGGTGGTCTTCGCCGAGTGGGGGTACGGCTCCCCCGCCGAGGCCGAGGGCACCATCGCCACGGCCGCCACCCCGCTGGACCTGCTCCCGATCCTGCTGCCGTGACGGACGGGACCGACGCGACCGGCGGGACCGACGCGACCGGCGGGACTGACGCGACGAGCGGGCACGGCCGGACCGGCGCGACGCGGCAGGGGCTGCGTGCCGCCGCGTGGGTACTGCCCGCCGCCATCGTCCTCATCGCACTGAACTTCCGCGGGCCGATCGTCGCGACGGCCCCGGTCATCGGCGACGTCCGGCTCGACCTCGGCCTGACGTCCACGATCGCCGGGCTGCTGACGACGATCCCCGTGCTCTGCTTCGCCCTGGCGACGCCGTTCGCCAGCTGGGTCATCGCGAAGGCCGACCCCGAGCGTGCGGTGTCCCTGTCGCTCGTCATCGTGCTCGCCGGCACCGTGGTGCGCTCGATGCCGTCGTCCGCCGCACTGCTCATCGGCACCGCGGTGATCGGCATCGGCATCACGATCGGCAACGTGGTGATCCCCGTCGTCATCCGGCGGGACACCTCGCCGGAGCGTGTCGGCCTGGTCACCGGCGTCTACACGTCGGCGCTCAACGTCGGGTCGATGATCACCTCACTCGCGACCGCTCCCCTGGCGGCGCTGTGGGGTTGGCCCGTCGCGATCGCCGTGTGGGCGGTCTTCGCGGTCATCGCCGGGTTCGCCTGGACGTACGCGGTGGGTGCCCGGGCCGCGTGGCGCCGCCCGGTGCGCTCCGACGACGACGAGCCCCTGCCGATCACCGGTCCGATCGACCAGGTGCTCGACACCGGGGCGATCCGGACGATCCGCGCCGACCGGGCCGCGGCGGCCGCTGCTGCCACCGCCGCCGAGCCGGTCCGTCCTGCACGACGACTCATCACGTGGGGGCTCACGCTCGCGTTCGGTGGCCAGGCGTTCTCGTACTACGCCCTGACCGCCTGGATCCCGACCCTGCTGCACGACGAGATCGGGTTCTCGAAGGCGTCGTCCGGGGCGAGCTCGTCGGTGTTCCAGATCCTGGCCGTGGTCGGTGCGCTCGGGGTCCCGCTGCTCGCGGCGAAGTGGCGGCCGCGGGCGATCATCGCGCTCGTCGCGTTCCTGTGGCTGGCGATGCCCCTCGGGCTGCTGTTCGCCCCGCAGCTCTGGTTGCTGTGGTCGGTGCTCGGCGGCGCGGCCCAGGGCGGCGGCATCACCGTGATCTTCATCGTGATCGTGCGGATCGTGTCGAGCGACGCCGATGCCCGTCGGATGTCCGCGTTCGTGCAGGGCGGCGGGTACCTGATCGGCTCGGCCGGGCCGCTCGTGGCGGGCGCGCTGCACGGTGCGACCGGGGACTGGACGGCACCGCTGCTCGTCGTGCTCGTGTCGGTGCTGACGCTCGGGGTCGTCGGCACGCTCGCCGCGCGCCGCGTGTCCTGAGGAGCGCCGCTTGTTCGCCCGCTGCGCTGCGGGGCGCTTCGTGAGCAGAAATGGTCAGGTCGCCGCACCTGACCCGACCATTTCTGCTCACGAAGTCCCGCCCGCGCCAGCTACCGCGCAGCGAGCACCTCGCGCAGCGACATCGGGCGCCGCCCCGTGATCCGCTCGACGTCGCCGGACACGTGCGCGAGAGCCCCCTCGGCGATCGCAGTGTAGGTGCTCACCCACGCGTCCGCCTGCCACGGCTCGGGGTTCCACTGCGCACGAGACGCGTACGCCTCGTCCAACGTCTCCGGGTGGTACGTCACCGTGCGGCCACGCGCCTCGGTCACCACCGCGGCGGCTTCGGCGAGCGTGAACGCCGCCGGCCCGGTCAGCTCGTACGTGCGGTCCACGTGCGCACCCGGGTCCTGCAGCACGGTGGTCGCGACCCGTGCGACGTCCGCACGGGCGACCGCCGCCATGGCGCCGTCGCCTGCCGGCCCGCGGATCACGCCGTCCTCGCCGACCAGGTCCTCGACGAAGTCCAGGTAGAAGCTGTCCCGCAGGAACGTGTACGCCGTGTCGGTCGCGCGGATCGCCTGCTCGGTCGCCCAGTGGTCGCGCCCGAGGGTGAAGGTCGCGTCCTCGGCCGCGCCGAGGAACGACGTGTAGACGACGTGCCGCACACCGGCCCCGGCAGCTGCTGCGACGAAGGTGCGGTGCTGGTCGAGCCGGTCCTCGGCCTCGGCCGCCGACACCATCAGGAGCACGTCGACCCCCTCGAGCGCCGCCCGGCTGGCATCGGCGTCGGCGAACGTCGCGACCGTGACCTCGGCGCCGGGCAGCTCCGGCGCGCGCGCTGCGTCGCGCACGATCATCCGGAACGGCACGCCGTCCGCGGCGATCGCGCGTGCGACGGCGCCCCCGATGTTGCCGGTCGCTCCGGTGATGGCGATGGTCATGGTCGCTCCTTCGATCGGTGTCGCGTCGTTCTGATGGTCACGTCCGCACCGTCCTGGAGGCACGGATCACCGTGGGCGCGACCCTCGCCGCGTTCACGCCGTCGACCTCCACCGCCCAGGCGCGCGCGGCGTCGTGGTCGCGTCCGTGACGCATGTGCCGACCGACCAGGCGGTTGACGCGAACGCCGTCGTCGACGGTGCAGAACCAGGTCTCGGTGAACAGGTCGCCGAGCGCTGCCCACGGTTCGGCATCGTCGAGCAGGTAGTTCCCCTCGGAGACCACGAGCCGGGCGGTCGGCGGGACGGCGATGCTGCCGGCGACGGGCTCGTCGATGCGGCGGTCGAAGTCCGGCGCCCACACGGTGGTGTCGGCAGCGACGAGTCGTCGGACCAGGGCGACGTAGCCGTCGGCGTCGAACGTGTCGACGGCCCCCTTGCGGTCGTGCCGGCCGAGGGCGTCGAGCGCCGCGTTCGACAGGTGGAAGCCGTCCATCGGCACCTGCACCGCCGTGCCGGCCCCGAGTCGCTCGTCGACGGCGGCGACCACGCGGCGGGCCAGGGTCGACTTGCCGGCACCGGGAGCACCCGCGATGCCGAGCACTGCCCGGGGCCCCGCCGAGGCCAGCTCGACCGCACGCTCGACGGCGTCGTCGACGCTGCTGTCCGGGTGGCTCACGGCCCCATCCTGGCAGAGCGCGCCGACACCGGACCGGGGTGGTTCACTGGCGGCATGGTCGATGCGACGAAGGCGTTCAGCGGGTTCTCGGTACGGGACGTCCCGGAGGCGAAGGAGTTCTACCAGGACGTCCTGGGGGTCGAGGTCACCGAGGACCACGGCATGCTCTTCCTGCAGCTCGGCGACGGCCACGGTGTCCTCGTCTACCCGAAGGGCCCTGCGCACGAGCCCGCGGCCTTCACGGTGCTGAACTTCCCCGTGCCGGACGTCGACGCCGCGGTGGACGAGCTCACCGCGAAGGGCATCACGTTCCTGCAGTACGAGGGGATGACGGACGAGAAGGGCGTGAACCGCAAGGGCGGCCCGCTCATCGCCTGGTTCACCGACCCGTCGGGCAACGTCCTGAGCGTCGTCGCCGAGTGAACATGTTGTGTTCAGAAAGCTCGCGCCGGCTCCACTGACCGCCCTACCGTCTTCCCACAACGACGAGAGGACGGCCATGACCGCTGTGGTGGGACGACATTGGACCCGCGAGGAACTCCTCATCGAACGCGCGCGGGTCCGGGCGCAGTGGGACCTCGATGAACGAGAGTTCGAGCCGACCGAGCAGTGGCGCGATCTCTTCATCGACGAGTTTCTGGCGCAGGACTGGCTCGACAGCATCTCCTTCCTGCTGGGCGAGCGATGACCGGCGGTGCGGAGTCAGCGGCGCAACAGCAGATGGAACTCGCGCAGGCTCTCCTGGACGCTTGCCTGCCCGGACACGGGGCGCGAGTCGACTACGACCTCGACGTGCCGAGCGGGACGATCGTCATCCAGCCTGCTCCAGAGGCAGGAAGCACCCCGCGAGTCAGTCTGACGGTCGGAGGCGTCCACACCGCCGACGTCACGCTGTCGATACGGTTTCGCTGGTTCGACCACCTCGACGCGCTCGAGGTGAACGAGAGCCGGTTCACCCTGTTCCTCGCAGACGACCGGCAACCGCTGGTCCGTTTCGAGTTCCAAGAAGCGTTGACCGCCACCCCGCAGTCGCACTGGCACCTGCACGCCGAGCGCGGCTCGTTCAGTGCATTGCTGGCCAGGGCGGGCGACAACGGATCAGGGCGTCGCGACGCCGCTCGGCTGTCCTCGTTGCACTTCCCGCTCGGCGGCCCGCACTTCCGACCGAGTCTCGCCGACGTGGTCGAGTTCGTCATCGTCGAGTGCGGCGTCGATTCGCTCCCGACCTGGCGGTCAGCGGTGCACGAATTCCGGAAGCATTGGCGCCGAGGTGAAGCGGCGGCGACAGCTCGTCAGTTCCCCGCCGAGACCGCCCAGGCACTCCGCGCACTCGGGTGGTCCGTCCAGCCGCCGGCACCCGCTGAGATCCCGGCACAGTTCGCGACGCTGGCAGCCGGATGAGGGGTCAGCGGGTGAGCGCGCCCGCCCACGCCAGTGCTACGGGTACGAGCAGCCCGTGCCGGTGGTGCGGGAGCTCGGCGATGGGCAGCCAGCGCGACTCGTCGGTCGACCCGTCGATCTCGTCGCGCAGTGTGCCGCCGACGACCGTCGCGCGGAACACGACCTGCACGGCCTTCATCGGGCGACCGTTGGCGTGGATCCGGCGCTCCGCGGGGACGACGTGGTGCCGGACGCCGAGCAGGGCGCCGACCTCGGACTCGTACCCGGTCTCCTCGCGGACCTCGCGCACGACGGCCTGCTCGACGGTCTCGTCGAACTCGACGCCACCGCCCGGCAACGTCCACGTGCCGGCTTCGGGGAAGCGCAGCTTCGCCAGGAGCACCCGGTCACCGTCCGTGATCACGCCGTACGCGGCGAGCCGGGTGTCGTAGTCGGTGTACTCCATGGGCCGACCATGCCAGGTGGGCGAGCCGACGCACGCAAGCCGCGCCGTGCCTCCCGTCCGTGCTCCCGCTCGGAGTCCTCAGGCGTCGACGCGCGCTGCTGCCCAGCCGACCCGCATCCGGGCGACGGCGCGGTCGAAGCCGCTCAGCGGCTCGGCGTCGTCGCGGACCATCGCCTGCAGCTGCAGCCCCTCGAACAGTGCCATGAGCTGCTCGGCGGCGTGCCGGGGCGAGGCGCCGCGTGGCTCGCGTGCAGCGACGACGTCACGGACCAGGGCGAGGGTGAGGTCCTCGAACGCCCGGGTGTACTGGGTACGGAACCACCCGGCTGCGGGGTGGCCGGGGTTCGACGCGGCGCTGAGCACGGCGATCCGGAGCCGGACGAGCGCCGGGTCCGTGATGCCGGCCTCGAGCCGGGCACGCAGGTACGCGACGGCACCGTCCCGTTCGGCGACGGGCCACAGCGCGAGCCGGCTGCCGTTGTTCCACCGGTCGATGACCGCGACGACGAGGAGTTCCCACATCGGGAACGCTCGGCTGACCTCGGCGACCGGCACCTCGGCGTGCTCGGCGACCTCGTCCGGTCCGACCCGGTGGAAGTCCGTCGCGCGGTACGCCTCGATCGCACCGGACACGATGCGTGCACGGAGATCGGCGTCGGGCGTGGGCATGCAGACGATTGTCCGGTCCCGGGGGCGACCACGCGACCGCCAGTTCAGGGGGCGCGAAGACGGCCAGTGCCGGTCGAACGTCAGAGCCGGTCGAAGGTCAGGGCCGGTCGAAGGTCAGCGTCTCGTCGTCCGGGGCGGTGACGGCGCCGGTCCGGGCGAACTCGGCCCAGATCGCACGGAAGGCCCGGCCGCGCCGCTCGACCTCGGGCCAGTCGCGCTCGGGGACGAAGCGGGTGCCGGCCCAGGCCTCGCGGCCGCCGAGCAACAGCGGCAGGTCGCTCATGTGGACGGCGCCGGTCGGCGCGGTCGTCACGCCACGGAGGAGCCGGTAGGACGTCGCCCGCCCGCCGGCTCGACGATGCCGCGCGGTGAAGCGTCGGACGTCGCGGCCGTAGATGACGTCGGAGAGCGGACGGACCACCCACCAGCGGAGCGCCGGGCGCAGGATCCGTGACCGAGCGACCCGGGACAGACCGCGGACCAACGGCACGTACATGCCGGTCTCGTCCGTCGCGGAACCGATCAGGACGTCGACGTCGGGAGCGACTCGGCTCCAGGCGTCGTCGAGGTCGCGTTCGGCGGGCAACGGGGCGAACCCGTACTGGGTGCCGAACGGCATCCCGCCCGCGAGTCCGTACGGCGCGGCAGCCCGGGTGCCGAGGGCCTGCCGTTCGAGCAGGTCGTCGAGCGGGGTGTCGGCGTGCACGGCACCGACGGCCCGGATCATCGCGCGGTTCATCCGGGAACGACCGCGCGACAGCCCGAGCGGTGCGCTCTGGATGATCGCCCGGCGGAACAGCCCGGCCGCGCCGTCGCTGATCATCAGGTGGGCTGCTGCGTCGCCGCCGGCGGACTGCCCGAACACCGTGACGAGGTCGGGGTCGCCACCGAACGCGGCGATGTTCGCCTGCACCCAGCGGAGCGACTCGAGCAGGTCGAGCAGTCCGAGGTTCGCCGGGATCGACGCCCCGTCGCCCAGGAACCCGAGGACCCCGAGCCGGAAGGTCACCGACACCACGATCACGCGCTGCTCGGTCACGAGGTCGCGGGCTTCGTAGATCGGCAGGTCGCCGCCGCCGATGACGTACGAGCCGCCGTGGATCCAGACCATCACGGGCAGGCGCTCGTCGGGCGTCACGTCGGCGGGCAGCGTGATCGACAGGCGCTGGCAGTGCTCGTCGACGGTGATGTCCTCGACCTCGCCGAGCAGCTGGTCGACGAACTGCGCGTGCGGCTGCGGCGCCACGGGGGACGGCGTCGACGCGTGCAGTTCGCTCGCGAAGGGCGGCATCGGCTCCGGCGGCGCGAACCGGTCGGCCCGCGCGTAGGGGATCCCGAGCACGCGGACGACGTCGCCGTCCACCGTCCCGACGATCCGGCCGGCCGGGGTGTCGAACGGGGCAGGCGTCGCGTCGAGCATGGGCTCCACGCTACCGAGGGTCGCTGACCCGCTCGTGGGTCGGTTCGGCGACCGGACGCAGCGACCCGGATGCGGCGAAGGCGGCCACGAAGAGCACGGCGATCAACCAGAGCGCGCTGAGCGCGCCGACCTGCTCGGCGATCGCGCCGATGACGGGCGGGCCGGCGAAGTTCGCGAAGTACCCGATCGACGCGACGACGCTGACCCGGGCAGCCGGGTTCGGGCCGCTCTGCGCCGCTGCCGACATGCCGAGCGGGAACCCCATCGAGACGCCGACCGCCCAGAGGACCACGCCGATGAGCGTGAGCCACCAGGTCGTGCCGACGATGAACAGGACGGCGCCGAGGATGCCGAGCGCGGTCGTCCAGCGGACCGTCCGGACCCGTCCGAGCCGATCGACGACGGGGCCGGCGAAGACGCGCGTCGCGGCCTCGGAGACCGCGAACACGGTGAAGAAGAGTGCGCCGACCGTCGCCGTCTGGCCGTGTCCGTCGGTGGCCGCCAGGGCGAGCCAGTTGTTCGCCGACCCCTCGCCGAGTTCGACGCCGAGCATCACGACGCCGATCAGCAGCAGTCGGACGTCCGCCCAGCCGCGCGCCCACTGCCGCAGGCGCTGCCGCGGGGTGAGCGTCGTGTCGTGTTCCTCGGCGCGAGTGCCGTCCGGGATCGCCCGCATGGCGATCACGCCGACCACCAGGATGACGACGGCCTCACCGATCAACTGGGCCGAGGGGGTGATGCCCAGCCATGCGCAGAGGGCGGCGATCCCGGCGCCGAGGGCCGCGCCTCCCGACCAGGCGGCGTGCATCAACGGGAGCAGCGTGCGACCGGCGAGCGCCTCGATCGCCGTGCCCTCGACGTTCGCCATGACGTCGAGCGCGCCGATCCCGGCACCCGCGACGACGAACCCGACGCTCGCGAGCGGCACGGAGTGCAGCGCAGCGGCGACGCCGATGAGTGCCAGTGCGGCGGGGACCAGGACGGCGACCGCCGTCAGGGCACGTCGGCCGCCCAGGCGCCGGAGCAGCGAGGCGGCACTGAGCAGCCCGCCGATCGAGCCGATCGTGACACCGCCGAGCATGAGACCGATGGTGCCGATGTCGACACCGAGCTCGACGCGGAGCTCCGGGAGCCGGGGACCCCAGCCGGCCAGGCTGATCCCGCCGATGGCGAACGCGACGATGATCGCGTTCCGCCACCCGGCGAGCTGGCTGCGGTCCACGTCGACCCCGGAGGTGTGCATCCGGCTATCGAACCCGCTTGATGGGGATCACCACAAGGGCACCGATGATCGCGATCGCACCGGCGGCCCAGCACATGAGCGTGTAGTTGTCGGCGGCGTCGCCCGACCCGATCTTCAGGAAGAACAGTGCGACGGCCGGAGCGAGCGACTGCGGCAGCGCGTTGGCGATGTTGATGACCCCGAGGTCCTTGCCGGGGCGGTCGGCGTTCGGCAGCACGTCGACGACGAGCGCCGTGTCGATGGCCGAGTAGATCCCGTACGCGAAGCCCATGATGACCTCGGCCACGTAGAAGCCGTTCACGGTGTCGGCGTGCGCGAGCACGACCAGGCCGACGGCGAACATCGCCGTCGAACCGCCGACGAAGACCTTGCGACGGCCGATCTTGTCGGACGCCCAGCCGGACAGCGCCGCGCTGACCAGGAGCGCGATCGTGTAGAGCAGCACACCGAAGGCGACGGCCGCGGTGGCCTCCTTCGCGTCCTCGATGCCGAGGTGCTTCTCCATGTAGAGCAGGCGGTAGGTCGTGAACATGAAGGTGGCGAAGATGATCAGGAAGCGCGACCACCAGGCGAACGCGAAGTCCGGGTTCTTGATCGGGTTCGTCCAGAACGAGGCGATGAGGTTCAGGAACGTGAACTTCTTCAGCTTGTACGTCGGCAGGTCGTCACGGGCGACCACGGCGTACACCGCGACGAGGATGATCGCCAGGATGCCGGGTGCGATGAACAGCACCGGCAGGTTCGCGACGAAGAACACCGACAGGTAGGTGCCGGCGAGCACGGCGATGTTCTGCGCGAGGGCGATGATGCTCGACGAACGGCCGCGCTGCAGCTGGGGGACGTTGTCGGCGAAGCTCGCGAGCAGGGTGGCCAGCGTCGCGTTGGCGGCGAGCTGGGCGAGGAGCCACGCCAGCGTCAGGTTCAGGACGTCGGGCGAGTAGGCGATCCAGGCGAGGGCGATCGCGAAGACGACGACACCGCTCAGCAGCCAGGGCCGACGACGACCCCAACGGGTGCGGGTGCGGTCGGACAGCGCGCCGGCGAGGGGGTTCATGATGAGCGCACCGAACGCGCCGATCGGCAGCACCGAGCCGATGACGTTCGCCGCGTCGTCGCCGACCAGGGCCTGCGCCTTGAGCTGCATGCTGACGTAGACCGGTGCCATGAGTGCGACGAAGAGGCCGAACTGCCCGAGGAACAGGGCGATCTGGTAGCCGATGCCCACCTTCACGGTGCTGATCGGCTGGGTGATGCCCTCTTCCGGGTGCAACAGTGCCGGGCTGCCGGGTTCGGGTGTGCTCATGACGCCTCCTCGAGTCGATGCTGGTGGCCAAAACCGTCTCGTGCACGGTTTTGACTGGCTGAGCATACATCGACAGGTGTCGTTCATGTAATGACGTGCGACACGGGGGGACGCAAAAACTACACACCGGGTGGTTTTTGGGGTAGCGTCGTCATCGATCTCGCCGTGGAGCATCGCTCCTCGACGGACTGCGACACCCGGTGCTTCGACACCTGGGAGTCGCGACACCCAGACAGGACCGAAGGAGCCTCTGCAATGCCCACCACTTCTGTGCAGCTGTACTCGCTGCGAGACGCCATCGCCGAAGACCTCGACAAGGCCATCGCCCGCGTCGCCGAGATCGGGTACGAGAACGTCGAGCCCTACGCGTTCGTCGAGCGTGCCACGGACCTCGAGCGTGCCTTCGCCGCGACCGGCCTCAAGGCACCGTCCGGCCACGTCGCCGTGATCGACGCCGACGACACCGCGCCGATCTGGGACGCCGCCGAGCGCCTCGGCATCCAGACGGTCATCGACCCGTTCATCCCGACCGACCGCTGGCAGACCGCCGACGACGTCGCGAAGATCGCGGAGCGCGTCAACGTCCTGACCGCCGAGGCAGCCTCGCGCGGCCTGAAGTTCGGCTACCACAACCACCAGTGGGAGTTCACGAACAAGGTCGACGGCCGCACGGTCTACGACCACTTCGTCGAGCAGATCAGCCCGGAGACGGTGCTCGAGCTCGACACCTTCTGGGCCACCGTCGGCGGCGCCGACGCCCCCGCCGTCCTTCGGGCGCTCGGCGACCGCGTCGTCGCCATCCACGTCAAGGACGGCAAGGTCGACGGTGACATCCTCACCGCGCTGCCCTCGTCGGAGAGCGCGCTCGTCGTGCCCGAGGCGCTGCAGCGTGCGTTCGAGAACCAGACCCCCGCGGGCCAGGGCGACGTGAACGTGGCGGGCATCCTCGCCGCGGCGCCGCAGGCCATCCGCGTCGTCGAGTTCGACGCCTACTCGGGCGACGTCTTCCAGGGCATCACCGAGTCCCTCGCATGGCTGAAGGACAACGACAAGTGAGCCGCATCGGAGTCGGCATCATCGGTGCGGGGAACATCTCGGACCAGTACCTGACGAACCTGACCCAGTTCGCCGACGTCGAGGTCCTGATGGTCGCCGACCTCATCCTCGAGCGCGCCGCGTCGCAGGCCGAGAAGTACGGCGTCCCCGCGTCCGGCACGGTCGAGGAGCTCCTCGCCCGCGACGACATCCAGATCGTGGTGAACATCACGATCCCCGCCGAGCACGCCAAGGTCGGGCAGCAGATCATCGCTGCCGGCAAGCACACCTGGAGCGAGAAGCCGGTCGCGACGAACGCCTCGGACGCGCAGGAGCTGCTCGCAGCCGCTGCGGCCGCCGGTGTCCGCTACGCCTGCGCCCCCGACACCGTCCTCGGTGCCGGCATCCAGACCGCCATCCGCGCCATCGCCCGCGGCGACATCGGCACGCCGCTCACCGCGACGACGATGTTCCACGTGCCCGGACCGGACCAGTGGCACCCGGACCCCGAGTTCCTGTACGCCCAGGGCGCCGGTCCGCTGTTCGACATCGGCCCGTACTACGTCACGACGCTCCTGCACGCCTTCGGCGCCGCCTCGCGCGTGCAGGCCGTGTCGTCGAAGTCCCGCGAGACGCGTGTGATCGGTTCCGGCCCCCGCGCCGGCACCGAGTTCGCCGTCGAGGTGCCCACGCACCACGCAGCGCTCATCTCGTTCGAGGGTGGCCAGTCGGCGCAGACGACCCTGTCGTTCCAGCACGCACTGCCCCGCAACGGCTTCGTCGAGATCAACGGCTCCGAGGGCACCATCGTGCTGCCGGACCCGAACGTCTTCGACGGTGACAGCACGCTGTGGACGCTCGGCAAGGACGAGCCGACCACGCTGACGCACAAGGGCTCCACCTGGGGCCGCGGCACGGGCGTCGTCGAGCTGGCCCGCGCGATCGCCGAGGGCCGCCCGGAGCGCGCCTCCGGTGCCGTCGCGTCGCACGCGCTGGACGTCATGCTCGGCATCCGCGATGCCGCCGAGTCGGGTCAGTCCGTCGAGATCACCTCGTCGATCGACCCGATCCAGCCGCTCCCCGAGGACTTCGACCCCGCCGCCGCGGTCCTCGCCGAGGCCGCGAACGCGTAGTCACGTCGTGCGTCGCGCACCGCGCCGCACTTGGTGAGCAGAAATGGTCGGGTCCCGAACGGGGACCCGACCATTTCTGCTCACGAAACGCACGCGCCACGCACGGACGCACGCACCACGCGCGCACGCGCCGCGCTCACTCCGGCGGCGCCGGCACGATCTGCTCGAGCAACCGCAGCACCTTCTCGCCGTCGACCGCCTCGGGGTCGAGCAACCACTGCACCTGCAGCCCGTCGGACGCCGCGATGCTCAGCGAAGCGAGGTCGACCGGGTCCAGGTCGCTGCGGATCCGTCCCGCCGCCTGGTCCGCCGCGATCAACGCGGCCAGGTCGGCCCGGAGCCGGGTGAACCGCTCCCGCATGAAGTCACGTGTCGCCGGGTGCCCCTCCTGCACGGCGTCGGCCGCGAGCGTCGTGTAGAGCTGCACCAGGCCCGGCACCGCACGGTTGCGCGAGGCACTGTCGCGCATGTCCCCGATCGCCGACTTCAACCGGTCGGGCGCCCCCTGCTCGCGCACCTCGTGCTCGCGGTAGACGGCGAGCAGCAGTTCGTCACGGCTGGGGAAGTAGTGGCGGAGCGCCGCGTGGGTGATCCCGAGGGCCTCGGCCACGGACCGCAGCGACGACGCGTCGACGCCCTGTTCCGCGACCATGCGGATCATCTCGTCGAGGATCTGGGTCCGGCGCTCGGCTCCCTTGCGGTACCCGCCGCGTCGCGGCGGGGCCGCGTCGTCGTCGGCGGGGTGCGTCATGCACCCAACTTACCGCTGGAAGGTTTTTCCGCCACCGTCTGGAGGCCCGCAGCGATTGGACTGGTCCCCGGTTCTTGGACTGATTAGTCGGTTCGAGATCGGGGATGGTTCGTGTGGGTGGTACCGCGTCGTCGTTGACGAGTGCGCAGCGGGTGGCTGCGGTGGAGTGGTTCGGTCGGGGGTTGAGTGATTGG